>CAVXWQ010000018.1:0-74711 GCA_963765445.1 uncultured Actinomycetota bacterium | reverse complement strand
GAACGTCATGATCTACACCACCGGGTTTCACGGCGGGTGCGGCGAATACCTGCCGATCCATCTGAGGATCGACGGCAGCACCACGGTTTCGGTCACTCCGGCGAATCCGCCGCTGCCGGGGGGGTTCCGGTCGATGCCACAGTCGCTGATGCCGCGCGCGCAAATTGGTTTCGGTGACGCGGACACCTTCCTGGACACCCTGCGGGCCATTCAGATCGTCGTGGGCCTGCAGCGGTTCAGTCCGGTGCCGTTGACGGCGAAGGTGACCAGTGTCAAGCAAGCGCTTGCCGGCCCCGATCCGGCGATCCTCATCTCCGCCGACGGCTGGTCTGACACGTCGGTCCGATTGCCGATCACCGCCGACAAGGGGCGCATCGATATCGAGGCGCGCCTGCCCGACAACAAGCCGACGACGCTGACACTCGACCCCGCCATCCAGTTCGGCTCGCTGCAGTCGGTGTTCGACGGCAAGCGAACTTTGTTGATCGCGACGTCGAACGGGGCCCCTCAGCAGCTCGACGAGTTGTTGGGATGGCTCGGTGGCGGGAATGGACGCTGGCCGGGTCTGGACGGCCGGGCGATCATCTCCGTGCCGGGCCAGGCGCCGGTGACCGTTCCGAACGAACCCGCCGCGTTCGCGGCCCCGCAGGCCGGCCTCGGCAGCGGAGCGAGCATGTACTCCTGGGCGTGGTGGGCGGCAGGCGGCGTGGTCGCCGTGGCGGCGCTCGGAGCCCTGGCGATCTTGCTCAACGCGCGCAAGACCTCGTAGGTACGCATTCGGAGCCGCCCGGTGTGGAGGGTGTCCGCCACGACGCGAGGGTTGGGGTAGCTGATGGCAGCGGAGTTCACCGGCAAGATCGGGCTCGACATCCGGGATTCCGAACCGGATTGGGGCCCGTTCGCCGCACCGACCGCGCCTCCGGACGCACCCAACGTCCTCTATCTCGTCTGGGACGACATCGGGATTGCCACATGGGACTGCTTCGGCGGGCTCGTCGAGATGCCGGCCATGACCCGCATCGCCGAGCGGGGCGTGAAGTTGTCGCAGTTCCACACCACCGCGCTGTGCTCACCCACCCGTGCGTCGCTGCTGACCGGTCGGAACGCCACCACCGTGGGCATGGCCATGGTGGAAGAGTTCACCGAGGGCTTCCCGGGCATCAACGGACGCATTCCCGATGACACCGCGCTGATTTCGGAGGTGCTGGCCGAACGCGGATGGAACACCTACTGCATCGGCAAATGGCATCTGACGCCCATCGAGGAGTCCAACCTGGCCGCCACCAAGCGCCACTGGCCGCTCTCCCGGGGCTTCGAGCGGTTCTACGGCTTCATGGGCGGCGAGACCGACCAGTGGTATCCGGAACTGGTCTATGACAACCATCCGGTCGAGGCCCCCGCCACACCGGAGGAGGGCTATCACCTGTCGAAGGATCTGGCGGACAAGACCATCGAGTTCATCCGCGACTCCACGATGGTCGCCCCGGACAAGCCGTGGTTCACCTACCTCTGTCCCGGCGCCGGCCACGCACCGCACCACGTCTTCGCCGAGTGGGCCGACCGCTACGCCGGCAAGTTCGACATGGGCTATGAGCGCTACCGCGACATCGTGCTGGGGAACCAGAAGAAGCTCGGGATCGTGCCGCCGGACACCGAACTGTCGCGGTGTGAATCCGTACCTGGGCGTCACCGGGCCCGGCGGCGAGCCGTGGCCGCTACAGGACACCGTGCGTCCCTGGGACTCGTTGTCCGACGAGGAGAAGCGGTTGTTCGCCCGGATGGCCGAGGTATTCGCCGGATTCCTGTCCTACACCGACGCGCAGATCGGCCGGGTGCTGGACTACCTCGAGGAGTCCGGCCAGCTCGACAACACCATCATCGTGGTGATCTCCGACAACGGCGCCAGCGGCGAGGGCGGTCCCAACGGTTCGGTCAACGAGGCCAAGTTCTTCAACGGCTACATCGACACGGTCGAAGAGAGCATGCAGTTCTTCGACGAGCTCGGCGGACCCACGACGTACAACCACTACCCGATCGGGTGGGCGATGGCGTTCAACACGCCCTACAAGCTCTACAAGCGTTACGCCTCCCACGAGGGAGGAATCGCCGACACCGCAATCATCTCCTGGCCCAACGGAATTGCCGCGCACGGCGAGGTCCGGGACAACTACGTCAACGTCTGCGACATCACCCCGACGATCTACGATCTGCTGGACATCGAGCCGCCGCGGACCGTCAAGGGAATCGAGCAGAAGCCGCTCGATGGCGTGAGTTTCAAAGCAGCCCTTGATGATCCGGGTGCCGACACCGGCAAGCACACCCAGTTCTACACGATGCTCGGAACCCGCGGCATCTGGCACGACGGCTGGTTCGCCAGCACCGTGCACCCCGCCGCGCCGTCGGGCTGGTCACACTTCGACCAGGACCGCTGGGAGCTCTACCGCATCGAGAACGATCGAAGCCAATGCCACGACCTGGCGGCCGAGCAGCCCGACAAGCTCGCCGAGCTCGAGGCGTTGTGGTTCTCCGAAGCCGAGAAGTACAACGGGCTTCCGCTGGCGGACCTCAATGTCTTCGAGATGGTCGTCGCGCTCGCGTCCCTCGCTCGTCGGCAACCGGTCGCGGTTCATCTACTACCCGAACACCGCGCCGGTGGCGATGGGCGCCTGCGTCATGATCGCCGGCCGCTCCTTCTCGGTCCTGGCCGAAGTCGACCATTGACAGTGCGGACGCGCAGGGCGTGTTGCTCAAGCAGGGCGCCGGTCACGGCGGCTACGTGCTGTTCGTGGCCGACGGCCGCCTGCAGTTCGTCTACAACTTCTTCGGCGAGGAGGAGCAGCGGGTGGTGGCACCCGATCCGCTGCCGACCGGTGAGCACATCCTGGGCGTCGGCTACCTACGTACAGGCGTGGTCGAGGGCACCCACACCCCGGTCGGCGAGGCCACCCTCTATGTGGACGGCGACGCGGTGGCCACCCTGGCGGGAGTGAAGGCCCACCCGTTCACGTTCGGGCTTGCCGGCGGGGGAGTGAGCGTCGGACGCAACCTGGGCCAGCCGGTGTCGACGGCCTACGTGGCACCGTTCGAGTTCACCGGTGGCGTCATCCGGCGCGTGGTCGTCGACGTCTCCGGGACGCCCTACCGCGACGCGGAGCACGAACTGGCGGCGGCCTTCGCCAAGGACTGAGCGCCACGCCATACTGGAGCAATGACTCGGCTGGTATTGGCCGCCGCGGCGGTTGTGGTGCTGGCCGTTCCAGGCGTTGCCGGATGCGCACGGAACAGCGACGGCACGGCTGTCCGGGCCGAGTCCTCGGTGTCGACAGCGACTACCGCCACGTCGTCTGCGCCCCTCGCGCACTGTCGCCACCGACACCCCCGAGTCCTCCGAACCCGGCGTCGTGGACACCTCCCGGCAAGCGGTGCCGTCGAACGCGCCGGTGTGCGTCCAGGACCTGACCGGGCAGACGGCGACGGCCACGGTGGCCGACCCGGCCGCTCCCAAGATCACCGTCTCCGTGCCCGACGGATGGTCGGTGGCACCGGGATCCGGTGACGTCGGCGCCCGGTTCGCCGGGCCGGATGACATGCTCGCCGAGATCTCCATCACCGCCACCGCGCTGGACCCCGCGGCGGCGTTCACCCGCTACTCCGACGACGTGATGGCCAAGTACCCGATCAGCACGCTGAGCCTGCTGCCCGCCGACCTGTGCGGCTACAGCGGACAGAAGCTGATGGGGACCTGGGCCGACGACCCCGAGGAGTCCACCGAATACCAGGACCGCGTCACCCACATCTGGACGAACTCGAAGAACTACCTGGTGGCCATCCACGTCGAGGCGCCCTCGGGAACCGCCGGGTTCGACGCGGCCGCCTCGACGCTGACCAGCGATTTCAACATCGTCCTACCCTGAGATGATGGCTACCGAGCTCGTCGAGCTGCCCGGCGGATCGTTCCGGATGGGGTCGGTCGACTTCTATCCCGAGGAAGCACCGATCCACACCGCGACGGTGGCCGCGTTCGCGATCGAGCGTCATCCGGTGACCAACGCCCAGTTCGCCGAGTTCGTCGCCGAGACCGGCTACGTCACCGTCGCCGAGAAGCCCCTGGACCCGGCGCTGTATCCCGGCGTCGCCGAGGAGGACCTGCTGCCCGGCGCCCTGGTGTTCCGGCCCACGCGCCGGCCCCGTCGACCTGCGGGACTGGCGGCAGTGGTGGGACTGGGCGCCCGGGGCGTCCTGGCGCCAGCCGTTCGGTGCCGGCAGCGATGTCACCGGCCGGGAGGACCACCCGGTGGTGCAGGTCGCCTACCCCGACGCGGCGGCATATGCGGCGTGGGCGGGCCGGCGGCTGCCGACCGAGGCCGAGTTCGAGTACGCGGCACGGGCCGGAAGTGACGACCACCTACGCCTGGGGCGCCGAGCCGACCGTCGACGGCGCGCTGATGGCCAACACCTGGCAGGGCCGGTTCCCCTACCGCAACGACGGCGCGCTGGGCTGGGTCGGCACCTCGCCGGTGGGCACCTTCCCGCCGAACGGGTGGGGCCTGGTCGACATGATCGGCAACGTGTGGGAGTGGACGACCACCCGGTTCTCCGCCCACCACCTCCCGCAGCAGCAGAACTCCTGCTGCCCGCCGCCGGCGGACCCGGACCCGAGCGTCAGCCAGACCCTCAAAGGCGGTTCGCACCTGTGCGCGCCGGAGTACTGCCACCGCTACCGGCCCGCCGCGCGCTCGCCGCAGTCACAGGACAGCTCCACCACGCACATCGGATTCCGATGCGTGGTCGACCTCGCCTGACGTCGTGAACTGCGCTGATTTGGAGCTTTGCGGCCCGTCACCTAGTATTTAGGGGTTGCCTAGGGCAGACCTCGGCTGGCTGGACTCGATGTATCAATCGAATCAGGTTGGCCCTGCGTGCTCTTCGGCGACAAAGACCGCGCACGTCAAGTTCCTTTTGGCCTGTCCAGATGGGTTTTGCCGTGCACACAGTTACCAGATCCGAGGAGATCTAGTGATTCAGCAGGAATCGCGGCTCAAGGTCGCCGATAACACGGGCGCCAAGGAGATCTTGTGCATCCGCGTGTTGGGTGGCTCGGGGCGGCGCTATGCCGGGATCGGCGACGTCATCGTGGCGACCGTCAAGGACGCCATCCCCGGTGGGAACGTCAAGCGCGGTGACGTGGTCAAGGCCGTCATCGTGCGCACCGTCAAGGAGCGTCGTCGCGCCGACGGCAGCTACATCAAGTTCGACGAGAACGCCGCGGTCATCATCAAGGCCGACAACGACCCGCGTGGCACCCGCATCTTCGGCCCGGTCGGGCGCGAGCTGCGCGAGAAGAAGTTCATGAAGATCGTCTCGCTGGCCCCGGAGGTGTTGTAAATGAAGGTCAAAAAGGGCGACACCGTGCTGGTCATCGCCGGTAAGGACAAGGGCGCCAAGGGCAAGGTCCTCAAGGCCTTCCCCGAGCGCAACCGGATCCTGGTCGAGGGCGTGAACCGGATCAAGAAGCACACCGCGCAGTCGACCACCGAGCGTGGCGCGTCCTCGGGCGGCATCGTCACCCAGGAGGCGTCGATCCACGTCTCCAACGTGATGGTCGTCGACTCCGACGGCAAGCCGGCCCGCGTCGGCTACCGCGTCGACGAGGAGACCGGCAAGCGCGTTCGAATTTCCAAGCGCAATGGCAAGGACATCTGACGATGACAACTGTGGAGAAGGTTCAGCCCCGGCTGAAGGCGCGGTACCGCGAGGAGATCAAGGACGCGCTCAACAAAGAGTTCAACTACGCCAACGTCATGCAGATCCCCGGCGTGGTCAAGGTCGTCGTCAACATGGGTGTCGGTGACGCCGCCCGCGACGCCAAGCTGATCAACGGCGCGGTCAACGACCTGGCCCTGATCACCGGCCAGAAGCCGGAGATCCGCAAGGCCCGCAAGTCCATCGCGCAGTTCAAGCTCCGCGAGGGCATGCCGATCGGTGCCCGGGTGACCCTGCGCGGCGACCGGATGTGGGAGTTCCTCGACCGCCTGGTGTCGATCGCGCTGCCGCGTATCCGCGACTTCCGCGGCCTGTCGCCCAAGCAGTTCGACGGCCACGGCAACTACACCTTCGGGCTCGCCGAGCAGTCGGTGTTCCACGAGATCGACGTGGACTCCATCGACCGGCCCCGGGGCATGGACATCACCGTCGTCACGTCGGCGACGAACGACGACGAAGGCCGGGCGCTGCTGCGGGCCCTCGGCTTCCCGTTCAAGGAGAACTGAGCAGATGGCAAAGAAGGCACTGGTCAACAAGGCCAACAAGAAGCCGAAGTTCGCCGTGCGGGCCTACACCCGCTGCAACAGGTGCGGCCGCCCGCACGCCGTGTACCGCAAGTTCGGCCTGTGCCGGATCTGCCTGCGCGAGATGGCCCACGCCGGCGAACTGCCCGGTGTGCAGAAGTCCAGCTGGTAATCGGCTCTTCCCACAGAAGACCAACAGACCCTTTAGAGAACAGGTGCGCAGCAGGCCCATCCGGGAACCGTTGCGAGGAAGGTAGACAGGCCCAGTCATGACCATGACGGACCCGATCGCAGACTTCTTGACACGTCTGCGCAACGCCAATTCGGCGTATCACGACGAGGTGACCCTGCCGCACTCGAAGATCAAGGCGAACATCGCCGAGATCCTCAAGAAGGAGGGTTACATCAGCGACTTCCGTACCGAGGATGCCCGGGTCGGTAAGTCGCTGGTTGTCCAGCTCAAGTACGGCCCCAACCGCGAGCGCAGCCTCGCCGGTCTGCGCCGGGTGTCCAAGCCCGGTCTGCGGGTGTACGCGAAGTCGACCAATCTGCCGCGGGTGCTCGGCGGGCTGGGCGTGGCGATCATCTCCACGTCCTCCGGCCTGTTGACCGACCGCCAGGCAGCCCGACAAGGCGTGGGCGGCGAAGTCCTCGCCTACGTGTGGTGAGGGAGGTCTAGACATGTCGCGTATTGGAAAGCAGCCCGTGCCGGTTCCCGCCGGTGTGGATGTGACGATCGACGGCCAGACGGTGTCGGTCAAGGGCCCCAAGGGCGCCCTGGAGTTGGCGATCGCCGAGCCGATCACGGTCTCGCGTGACGACGACGGTGCCATTCTGGTGACCCGGCCGAACGACGAGCGGCTCAGCCGTTCGCTGCACGGTCTGTCCCGGACCCTGGTCGCCAACCTCGTCACCGGTGTGACCGAGGGTTACACCACCAAGATGGAGATCTTCGGCGTCGGTTACCGCGTGCAGCTCAAGGGCAGCAACCTCGAGTTCGCGCTCGGGTACAGCCATCCGGTGCTCATCGAGGCTCCCGAGGGGATCACCTTCGCGGTGGAGACCCCCACGAAGTTCTCGGTCACCGGTATCGACAAGCAGAAGGTCGGCCAGATCTCGGCCAACATCCGTCGGCTGCGCCGCCCGGACCCGTACAAGGGCAAGGGCGTGCGTTACGAGGGTGAGCAGATCCGCCGCAAGGTCGGAAAGACAGGTAAGTAAGCCATGGCTCAAGCACAGACAGCCACCGAGCACAAGCCGGTCGGCACCAGCGCCTCGGCCGCACGCCGGGTCTCGCGGCTGCGCCGGCACGCCCGGTTGCGCAAGAAGGTCGTCGGCACCGCCGAGCGGCCCCGCCTCGTGGTCAACCGCTCCTCGCGGCACATCCACGTGCAGCTGGTCAACGACGACAACGGCACCACCGTGGCCGCGGCCTCGTCCATCGAGGCCGACGTCCGCGCCGTCGAGGGCGACAAGAAGGCCCACAGCGTCCGGGTCGGTCAGCTGATCGCCGAGCGCGCCAAGGCCGCCGGCATCGAGGCCGTCGTGTTCGACCGTGGTGGCAACACCTACGGCGGACGCATCGCCGCGCTGGCCGACGCCGCCCGCGAGAACGGACTCAAGTTCTGATGACTATGACTTCGTACAACGGAAGGACCGCATAATGGCGGACCAGACTTCAGAGGCCCCGGCGGCCGCCAACACCGGCGCCCCGAGCGCCGGCACCCGTACCGACGAGCAGCGCGGTGGGCGTGACGACCGCGGTGGTCGCGGCCGGCGTGATGACCGCGGCGACCGTGGTGGCCGTGGTGGCCGCGACGGCGGCGAGAAGAGCAACTACCTCGAGCGCGTCGTCACGATCAACCGCGTCTCCAAGGTGGTCAAGGGTGGTCGCCGGTTCAGCTTCACCGCCCTGGTCATCGTCGGCGACGGCCACGGCATGGTCGGTGTCGGCTACGGCAAGGCCAAGGAAGTGCCCGCCGCGATCGCCAAGGGTGTCGAGGAAGCCCGCAAGAGCTTCTTCCGCGTCCCGATGATCGGCAGCACCATCACCCATCCCGTCCAGGGTGAGGCCGCCGCGGGCGTGGTGATGCTGCGTCCGGCCAGCCCCGGTACCGGTGTCATCGCCGGTGGTGCGGTGCGTGCCGTGCTGGAATGCGCGGGCGTGCACGACGTGCTGGCCAAGTCGCTGGGCAGCGACAACGCGATCAACGTGGTGCATGCCACCGTTGCGGCGCTCAAGCTGCTGCAGCGTCCCGAAGAGGTGGCCGCTCGTCGCGGGCTGCCGATCGAAGACGTCGCGCCGGCGGGCATGCTGCGCGCGCGTCGGGAGAGCGAAGCGCTGGCCGCTGCGGCCGCGCGTGAGGGAAGCGCATAACCATGGCCCAGAAGATCAGCACAGCTGAAGATCACCCAGGTGCGCGGCACCGTCGGCGCCCGCTGGAACCAGCGTGAGAGCCTGCGGACGCTGGGCCTGAAGAAGATCCGTCAGTCGGTGGTCCGCGAGGACACCCCGCAGACCCGCGGGCTGATCAAGGTCGTCCACCACCTCGTCGAGGTAGAGGAAGTCAAATGAGCGTCATCAAACTGCACGACCTGAAGCCGGCCCCCGGCTCCAAGACCAAGAAGACCCGCGTCGGTCGCGGTGAGGGCTCCAAGGGCAAGACCGCCGGTCGCGGCACCAAGGGCACCGGCGCCCGCAAGAACGTGCCGGTGGGCTTCGAGGGCGGCCAGATGCCGATCCACATGCGGCTGCCGAAGCTGAAGGGCTTCAAGAACCGGTTCCGCACCGAGTACGGCGTGGTGAACGTCGGTGACATCAACCGGGCCTTCCCCAAGGGCGGCACCATCGGCATCGACGAGCTCGTCGCCAACGGCCTCGTTCGCAAGAACGTGCTCGTCAAGGTCCTCGGCGACGGCAAGCTCAGCGCCAAGGTCGACGTGACCGCGCACAAGTTCAGCAGCAGCGCCCGCGAGGCGATCACCGCCGCAGGTGGTTCGGCCACCGAGCTGTAGGTCACCCGCGAACAGACGCAAAGGCTCCCGCACGCCCGGCGTGTCGGGAGCCTTTGCGTCTGCTGGGCAAGGAATTCAGTCGAGCTGCGGAATGACCTCGGCGGCAAGGCGTTCCATCTGCTCGCGGTCCTCGGTGACATTCGCGCCAAGCGGGTGCAGCAGAATCGTCTGCGCGCCCGCTTCGATCACGGCACGTAAACCACCGACGACGTCCGCAGGCGTCCCCGATACCGGCGCCGCAGCCATCCCGGGCGCCGGTCCGTAGATTCGCTCCAGCCCGGCCAGTGCGCGGGCGCGTGCCTCCGCGGCATCGTCGTCGACGATCAGATACACCCGCTTGCCGATCCTGAACCGGGCCGGGTCCTTGTCCTGCTTCATCAGCTCGGTGCGCAGCGTCTGCACCGCCGTCGCGAAGCTCTCCGTCGTCGACGCCCCGGCTCCCATGAAGGCGTCGCCGTGGCGGACGGCGCGGGCCAGTGCGCGAGGAGCCTTGCCGCCGAACCAGATCGGCGGATGCGGCCGCTGCACCGGCTTCGGGGCGATGGCTAGGTCGTCGACGGTGCGGAACTGGCCGCGAAACGTCACCCGGGGCGCGTCCGACCATGCCGCCTTCATCAACTGCAGACCTTCGGTGAAGCTACTGATGAAGGTGCCCGGATCGACGCCGAAGGCTTCGAACTCGCGACCTCCACCGCCGGCCGCGACCCCTAGTTCGAGCCGGCCGTGGCTGAGGCGATCCACCGCGGTCACCGTCGCCGCCAACTGCAGGGGGTCGTGCATGGAGGTGATCAGCACGGCCACGCCCAGGCGCAGGGTGGTGGTGCAGGCCGCAGCCCAGGACAGCAGCTCCATCGGCGCGATCAACGGCGCGGGGCCGATGACTTCTTCCATCGCCCAGCCGCCCTCGAAACCGAGCACTTCGGCACGGGCAAGGTAACTTCGCAGCCCCTCGGCATCGAAGCCGTCGACGTCGAACTGAGGGATAGAGATCGAGAATCTCACCGGTCCACCGTCGGTCTGCCGGGCAGCGTCGGTAGTCCCGAAGGCCCGCAAGTCATCCGCCGCGGCGCCGACCACGATCGGGTCGCGGGACTTGATTGCGCGGGTGCAGGTTTCGGCCGCGCCCGCCGCGCCCTGTCAGGCCGGGAGCTGATCGGCGTCGGTGTCCGGCATCGACAGTCGGCGGGCGAGCCGCCGCGCCGGGCCGGAGCCCGCGAACCCGATCAATTTTCGCGTCACCGCGACGCCCGTTCGGCTGCGTGGGTGCGCCAGCCGCGGAACGCCCGGCGGCAGCTTCTGAGCGCGGTCGACAAGCGGACGCATCAGTTGCTCGTAGGAGTCGAAGGCCTCCGCCAACGCCGGTGCCCGCTCGATCTCGCGGGCGAGCACGTAGCCGCCGGTCAGCGCCAGCGTGGTGCCCATACCGCTGAGCGGAGTCGCACACCACGCGGCGTCGCCGCACAGCACCACCCGGCCCCGACTCCAGGCCGGCATCCGGACCTGGGCCAGGTAGTCGAGGTAGACCTCGCCTTCGTCGGCCAGCGCGGCCAGATCCGCGGGGCCTGCCAGCCCGCGTCACCGATCGCCGCACTGAGCGCCGCGCGCTGCCCCGCGGCGTCGAGCCCGAGCAGCCGGGGATCTCCCGACAGGAACGACACCGTGAATCGGGTGCTGCCGACGTTGTCGGGCCGCAAGGTGATCGCCCGCCCTCCCGTCGTGTTGTACCAGTTCCACCATCGATCGTCGGTCGCTGTGCGCTCGAGTGCGCCGAAGGCCGTGTAGAGCCCCACGTCGCGCAGTTCCACCCCGGTGAAGTAGGAGTCGCGGGTCCGTGACCGTACGCCCTCGGTGACGATGACGACGTCAGCCCGCAGTGTCGCGCCCTTGCCAGCATGGCCGTCACGGCGTCGTGACCGGGTTCGAGGCGCTCGATCTGGTCGCCGAAGACGTAATTCACGTCACCGCCGCACCCATCGACAAGCAGCCGGGACAACGTCCCACGCAGGATCTCTGCCTGCGCGGTGGCGCCTCCGCTGTCGTCAGTCCCGGCCGCAAACTCTGCCAGCACCCGATCTTCGTCGACGAACCGGAGCCCGACCTCGCCGGTCGACTCCGCGAGCACCGCATCCTCGAGTCTCATGCGGCGCAACACTTCCCGGCCCGGGCCGCGGACATCGATGTTCTGTCCGCCGGTGCGCAGTTCGGGCGAGCGTTCCACCACCGTCACCCGGTGGCCGGCCCTGCCCAGCCAGTAGGCCACCGTCGGCCCCGCGATGCTTGCCCCCGAGACCAGTACATCCACTCCCGTCACGATAGAGGGCGCGGCCGGCGGTCGAGTCCGCGACCGTCGGTAGGCTCGAAGGCATGTTCGCCCTTCTGCCCGGCATCCCGGGCGTCGATGACGTTCGCGATGCCTGCGCCGCATCGACACCGCCCGGCACCACGGGGTGCCCGACGGTGTCGTCCTCGAGTTCGACGTGCAGTCCGTTCCTCCGGAGACCGCCGGCTTCGACCCGCTGACGTTCATCACCGGCGGTGGCCGGCCGATGCTCCTGCGTGACGCCGTCGCCGCCATCCACCGCGCCGCCGAGGACGACCGGGTCGCGGGACTGATTGCCCGGGTCCAGGTTTCGGCCGCACCGGCCGCACCCGTGCAGGAGCTGCGCGAGGCGATCGCCGCCTTCACCCGACGCAAGCCGTCACTGGCGTGGGCCGAGACCTACCCGGGCACGCTGTCGTACTACCTGGCGTCGGCGTTCGGCGAGGTGTGGATGCAACCGTCGGGAACCGTCGGCCTGGTCGGCTTCGCCACCAACGCGCTGTTCCTGCGCGACGCCCTCGACAAGGCCGGTATCGAAGCCCAGTTCGTCGCGCGCGGCGAGTACAAGTCGGCGGCCAACCTGTTCACCCAGGACCACTACACCGACGCCCACCGCGAGGCCGACTCGCGGCTCATCGAAAGCCTGCACACCCAGGTGTGGCAGGCCATCGCCGAGTCGCGCGGCATCGAGGCCTCCGCCGTCGACGAGCTGGCCAACCGCGCCCCGCTGCTGCGTGACGACGCGGTCACCGGACATCTGGTCGACCGCATCGGCTTCCGCGACGAGGCCTACAGCCGCATCGCCGAACTGGCTGGCGTGGAGGATGTTTCACCTGAGACCGGCGACGCCGACTCGGACGACAACGCCCCGCCCCGCCTCTACCTGTCGCGCTACGCGCAAACCCGCAAGGGCGGGCCGCCGGTGCCGATGCCGTCGCTTCCGGGCCGCAAGAAGCCGACCATCGCCGTGGTCACCGTCGCCGGTCCGATCGTCAGCGGCCGCGGCGGTCCGCAGCTGTCGCCGCTGGGCCGACCCAGCGCCGGCGGCTGACACCATCGCCGCCGCGCTGCGCCAGGCCGGCGCCGACGACGACGTCGCGGCCGTGGTGCTGCGCGTCGACAGTCCCGGCGGGTCGGTGACCGGGTCGGAGACGATCTGGCGTGAGGTGTCCCGGCTGCGGCACAAAGGCAAGCCGGTGGTCGCCTCCATGGGTGCGGTGGCCGCCTCGGGCGGCTACTACGTGTCGATGGGTGCCGACGCCATCGTCGCCAACCCGGCGACCATCACCGGTTCCATCGGGGTGGTGACCGGAAAGCTGATCGCCCGCGAACTCAAGGAGCGGCTGGGCGTGGGATCGGATTCGGTGCGCACCAACGACAATGCCGACGCGTGGTCGCTCAACGCACCGTTCACCGAGCAGCAGCAGGCCATGGTCGAAGCCGAGGCCGACCTGTTCTACACCGACTTCGTGCACCGGGTGGCCGAGGCCCGCTCGATGTCGGTCGAGGCGGTCGACGCCGTCGCGCGCGGCCGGGTGTGGACCGGCGCCGACGCCCATGCGCACGGCCTGGTCGACGAGCTCGGTGGACTGCGCACAGCGGTGCGGCGCGCCAAGGTGCTCGCCGGCCTGGACGTCGACGCCGATGTGGAACTGGTGGGCCTGCCGGGTTCGTCGCTGCGGGACATGCTGCGGCCCAAGGCTTCATCTCAGCCCGCGGCGGCCTCGCTTCCCGAGGCTGTCGTCGCCCTGATCGGTCAGTCGGTCCGCGGTGTCGTCGAACACGGCGAGCGTGCGCTCACCGGCACCAGCGTGCTGTGGCTGGGCAGCAGCCGGTTCTGAGATCCGACTTCGGGGGACGGCGACTGCCAGTGTCGCGCTGACGTAGACGATCTCGCCGAGTGGGTCGTAACCGTCGCGGTCGGGCCGCACAAGGCCGTTGCGGCGGAACAACTCACCGCCGGGCACGCCGGTGACGGCCCAGCCGTTGGCGTCCAGGTACTCCATGACGTGGCTGCGCGGGCCGGCGTACACCAGTGACGGCATGTCCAGATCCAGGCCGCGGTCGCGCAGGTTCGACGCCATCTCCCTGGCCTTGTCGGCGTCGAAATCCATGATGCCGGGCACGTATTCGGTGGCCACCGCGCTGCCCGGGGCGCTGAGGCCGGTGATGGTGTCGAAGAGCCGGTCCTGCGCGTCGGGCGGCAGGTAGATCAGCAGCCCCTCGGCCAGCCACGCGGTCGGCGCAGTCGGGTCGAAGCCCGCGGCTTTCAGCGCCGATGGCCAATCCTCACGCAGGTCGATGCCGACGGTGCGCCGCTCGGCTGTCGGCTGGGCCCCGAGGTCGGCCAGCACCCGGGTCTTGAACTCGACGACCTTCGGTTGGTCGATCTCGTAGACCACGGTGCCCGCCGGCCACGGCAACCGGTAGGCGCGGGAGTCCAGGCCGGACGCGAGGATGACCGCCTGCCGGATGCCGCTGCCGGTCGACCTGCACCGAAGTACTCGTCGAAGAACTTGGTGCGCATGGCCATTCCGTTGATCATGGCCTCCACGCGCTCGGGTGCGCTGTCCCCGAACGGGGACGCCTCGACCTCGCCGTCGATCATCTTGACGAAGAACTCGATGCCGACCGCCCGGACGAGCGGCTCGGCGAACGGATCGTCGATCAGGTGGCGCGGATCCCTGGTCGCCATCGCCCGTCCGGCGGCGACCATGGTCGCGGTGGCGCCGACGCTGGAGGCCAGATCCCAGGTGTCGCCGTCGCGGCGGGCGGAGTCCGTACTCGCCATCTCGACTACTGTCCGAATCGCTGTGACAGACAATCGAGTTTCGCAACGGAGCCATCGAGTCGCCGTCGGTGAACGTGCGCCCGTGCATGGCGAACATCTCCGGCCTGGTGCGCGTGCTCACCTGCCAGCCGTGCTGTTGGAGGTAGTCGACGACGGGAGTGCGCTCGCCGGCATAGAACAGGTCCGGCCAGGTTCAGGTCCAGGCCCAGTCCGCTCCACTGGTCGCTCATCTTGGTGGCGCGCTCGGCGATGCCCGCGCCGGAGTCCGGGTGGTACTCGGTGGCCAGCCTGCTGCCCGGCGCGGACAGCTCAGTGATGTTGTCCAACAACCGGTCCTGGGCATCCGGCGGCAGATACACCAGGAGTCCCTCGGCGCTCCAGGCCGTCGGCGCGGTGTCGTCGAACCCGGCCGCGCGCAGGGCCGCCGGCCAGTCGTCGCGCAGATCGACGCTCACCGTGCGCCGGTCGGCGGTGGGGGAGGCGCCGAGGTCGGCCAGCGCCTGGGATTTGAACTCGATGACCTTGGGCTGGTCGATCTCGAAGACGACGGTGCCCGCCGGCCAGGGCAGCCGGTAGGCGCGCGAGTCGAGCCCGGAGGCCAGGATCACCGCCTGCCGTACACCGGCCTGGGTGGCATCGAGGAAGAAGTCGTCGAAAAACCTTGTCCGGACCGCCATCACGTCGGTCAGCAGGCGCGCGCTGCCGTCGGCGTCAACCGCGGCCAGATCGATGCTGCCGTCGACCAGTTTGATGAAGAAGTCGATCCCGACCGCCCGCACCAGAGGCTCGGCGAACGGATCGTCGATGATCGCGCCGTCCTCCCGGCTGGCCAGCGCCCGGGCCGCGGCCACCATGGTGGCGGTGGCCCCGACGCTGGACGCCAGGTCCCAGGAGTCGGCGTCGGTGCGCTTCACCGGGCGCCGCCCAGGATGGCGCTGACGTAGGTGAGCTTGGCCATCGGCTCGTCGTCGTCGAACGGAGCGCATCCGTTGTCGGTGAGCAGATCGTTGATCGGGGTGCCGACGACCTGCCAGCCGTGCCCGCTGAGGTAGGCGGTGGCCTCGTTGCGCTCGCCGATGTAGACCAGCTCGGCGAAGTCGAGATGGAAGCCCTGCTCGCGCCAGTGGTCCGAGAACGCCTTCATCCGCTCCCGGGACTGCTCCTCCTGCGCGGGGTCGGACGGCGGCGCGCAGTCGATCGCCACCCGGCTTCCCGGCGCCGACAACTCCGTGATGGTGTCCAGCAGCCGGTCCTGCGCCTCGGGGGGCAGATAGCCGAGAAGGCCCTCTGCGCTCCACGCTGTGGGCGCGTTCGGGTCGAAGCCGGCCTGCTGCAGCGCGGAGGCCCAGTCGTTGCGCAGGTCGATCGCCACGGTCCGCCGATCGCATGTCGGCGTGGCGCCCAGCTCGGCGAGCGTCTCGGACTTGAACGCGATGACCTCGGGCTGGTCGATCTCGTAGACGACCGTGCCCTGCCGGCCACGCCAGGCGGTAGCCGCGCGAGTCCAGCCCCGAGGCCAGGATCACCGCCTGACGGACCCCGCACCTGCGCTTGCGGTCAGGAAGAACTCGTCGAAGAACTTCGTCCGCACCGCCATGTTGTCGGTCATCCGGCTCATGCCGGTGGAGATCTCGTCGTCCATCGCCGGGATGGCGCCGTCGGCCATCTTGATGAAGAAGTCGACGCCGACGGCGCGGACCAGCGGTTCGGCGTAGGGATCGTCGATCAGGGGGTCGGCCTGCTTGGAGGCGGCCGCCCGCGCGGCGGCCACCAGCGTCGCAGTGGCTCCCACGCTGGATGCCAGGTCCCAGGTGTCGTTGTCGGTACGCGTCATTCGTCAGGCCTCCGAGCCGTGCCACTTATACTTAGCCAATATAACGAGCTATCGGCGACTGTACGCCGCCGGTTCGTTCACGGCCGGCTGCCGCCGCGGGATTCCCGGCCTGCCTGGGCGAACTGTTACTCTCGTAGACTGTTTGAGCGAGCGGTGCCGCCGGCCTTCACCTGGCGGCGATCGGCGCTAGGCAGGATTACCCATACGCTGGCCAGGCCAGCCCCAATGGCACGCTGCGACTCCTCCGTCGCGCTGCCCAGGAGGAAGAGTGCTCTCGGCTTTCATCTCTTCACTCAGGACGGTTGACCTGAGGCGAAAGATCCTGTTCACGCTGGGCATCGTCATCCTCTACCGGGTCGGCGCGTCACTGCCGTCCCCAGGGGTCAACTACAAGAACGTCCACCAGTGCATCGAGCAGGTGAGCGGTGGCAGCGGCGCACAGATCTACTCGCTGATCAACCTGTTCTCCGGCGGCGCGCTGCTGCAGCTGACGGTGTTCGCGGTGGGCGTCATGCCCTACATCACCGCGAGCATCATCGTGCAGCTGCTGGGCGTGGTGATCCCGCGCTTCGAGGAGCTGCGCAAGGAGGGGCAGGCCGGTCAGGCCAAGATGACGCAGTACACGCGTTATCTGGCGATCGCGCTGGCCATCCTGCAGGCCACCAGCATCGTGGCCCTGGCCGCCAACGGCGGCCTGCTGCAGGGCTGCACGCTGGACATCATCCAGGACCAGAGCATCTTCGCCCTGATCATCATCGTGCTGGTGATGACCGCGGGCGCCGCCCTGGTCATGTGGATGGGCGAGCTGGTCACCGAGCGCGGCATCGGCAACGGCATGTCGCTGCTGATCTTCGCCGGCATCGCCGCCCGCATCCCGGCCGAGGGCAAGAGCATCCTGGACAGCCGCGGCGGCCTGGTCTTCGCCGCCGTCTGCGTCGCGGCGCTGCTGATCATCGTCGGCGTGGTGTTCGTCGAGCAGGGCCAGCGGCGTATCCCGGTGCAGTACGCCAAGCGGATGGTCGGCCGCAAGATGTACGGCGGCACGTCGACCTACCTGCCGCTGAAGGTCAACCAGGCCGGCGTCATCCCGGTCATCTTCGCCTCGTCGCTGATCTACATCCCGCACCTGGTCACCCAGCTGATCCAGAGCGGCCGCAAGACGCCGAGCAACAACTGGTGGGACCGCTTCGTCGCGAACTACCTGACGAACCCGGCCGATCCGGTCTACATCGCCATCTACTTCGGCCTGATCATCTTCTTCACCTACTTCTACGTCTCGATCACGTTCAACCCCGACGAGCGGGCCGACGAGATGAAGAAGTTCGGTGGCTTCATCCCCGGCATCCGGCCGGGCAAGCCCACCGCTGACTACCTGCGTTACGTGCTGAACAGGATCACCCTTCCCGGGTCGATCTACCTGGGCGTGATCGCCGTCCTGCCGAACATGTTCCTGCAGATCGGCAACTCCGGTGGCGTCCAGAACCTGCCCTTCGGCGGTACTGCGGTTCTGATCATGATTGGCGTCGGTTTGGATACCGTCAAACAGATCGAGAGCCAGCTCATGCAGCGCAACTACGAAGGGTTCCTCAAGTGAGAATCGTTTTGCTCGGACCGCCCGGCGCGGGTAAGGGAACCCAGGCGATCAAGCTGGCGGAGAAGCTGGAGGTCCCGCAGATCTCCACCGGTGACCTGTTCCGGCACAACATCAGCACCGGCACCGAGCTGGGCCTGGAAGCCAAGAAGTACCTCGACGCCGGCGACCTCGTCCCGGCCACCCTGACCAACGCCCTCGTCGACGACCGGCTCAATGACGCCGACGTCGGCGAACGGTTTCATCCTGGACGGCTTCCCGCGCTCGGTGGAGCAGGCCGAGGCCCTCAAGCAGATGCTGGCCCGCCGCAACCTCCAGCTCGACGCCGTGCTGGAGTTCCGGGTCCCCGAGGACGAGCTGGTCGAGCGGCTCAAGGGCCGCGGCCGCGCCGATGACACCGAGGACGTCATCCGCAACCGGATGAAGGTCTATCGCGACGAGACTGCCCCGCTGCTGGACTACTACAGCGGTGAACTCAAGACGGTCGACGCCGTCGGCAGCTTCGACGAGGTCTTCACCCGGGCGCTGCAGGCACTCGGCCGCTGAGCGCCGATGGTCTCCCTGCCCGGACTGCGCAACCGCAAGACCGTTCCCGCCCGCACGCCGGGCGAGCTCGACGCGATGGCCGCCGCCGGTGCGGTGGTGGCCGCGGCGCTGCGAACGGTCCGGGCGGCCGCCGCCCCCGGAGTGTCCACCAAGACGCTCGACGAGGCCGCTGAGACCGTCATCCGGGAGGCGGGCGGAATCCCGTCGTTCCTCGGCTACCACGGCTATCCGGCGAGCATCTGTTCGTCGGTCAACGACCGTGTGGTGCACGGCATCCCGGCGGCCGACGAGACGCTGGCGCCGGGCGACCTGGTGTCCATCGACTGCGGCGCGATCATCGACGGCTGGCACGGCGACGCCGCGATCACGTTCGGCGTGGGCACCCTGATCCCGATGGACGAGGCGCTGTCGGCGGCGACCAAGCAGTCGATGGAGGCCGGCATCGCGGCGATGATCCCCGGAAACCGCCTCACCGACGTCTCGCATGCGATCGAGCAGGGCACCCGGGCCGCCGAACGCACCCACGGCCGCCGGTTCGGCATCGTCGCCGGCTACGGCGGGCACGGCATCGGCAGGCAGATGCACATGGACCCGTTCCTGCCCAACGAGGGCCAGCCCGGCCGCGGCCCCTTCCTGGTGGCCGGCTCGGTGCTGGCGATCGAACCCATGCTGACCCTGGGCACCACCAAGACCCGCATCCTGGCCGACGAGTGGACCGTCGTCACCTCCGACGGCTCCCGGGCCGCGCACTGGGAGCACACCGTCGCGGTCACCGACGAAGGCCCGCGGATTCTCACGCTCTGATCCACCCCGGGCGCACACTTGAACCAGACCATCGCCGGTTTCGTGTCTTCGCCGGGAGGTTGGACATGGATGATCCGGAGGCCGGCTTGATGCGGGTGCTCTATCGCGACCACGCGGCCGCGCTGTGGCGCTACGCCGTGCGCCTGACCGGCGACCCCGCCCGCGCCGAGGACGTGGTCCAGGAGACGCTGCTGCGGGCCTGGCAGCACCCCGAGGTGACCGACGACGCCGAGCGCTCGGCACGGGCGTGGCTGTTCACCGTCGCCCGCAACATGATCATCGACGAACGCCGCAGCGCCCGGTTCCGCAAGGAGAGCGACTCGCTGGACACTCCCGGCGCGCCGGACCGCCCGGGCCCCGACGAGGTCAACTCGGCTCTGGACCGGCTGCTGCTCGGCGACGCCCTGGCCCAGCTGTCGGCCGACCACCGCGCGGTGATCCGCCGCTCCTACTACCTCGGCTGGACGACCGCGCAGATCGCCGCCGACCTCCAGATCGCCGAGGGCACGGTGAAGTCCAGGCTGCACTACGCGGTGCGCGCGCTGCGGCTGACCCTGCAGGAGATGGGGGTGACTCGATGACCGAGAACGACCCCTATGCGCTGTGGGACGCCGCCTACATCCTGGGCTCACTGTCCAGCAATGACCGCCGCGAATACGAGAACCACCTGAGCGGATGTGTATCGTGCCGCTCGGCGGTGGGCGAGCTCAGCGGGACGCCCGCGCTGCTCGCGATGCTGTCGTCCGACGAGGTGGCCGCCATCGACGACCGCGGTCTGGAGCCGCCGCCGATGCGCCCGGAGCTGCTCGACGAGATCCTGCAGAAGGTCCAGCGGAGCCGTCGCCGCTCCCGGTGGATCACCTGGACGTGTCCGCGGCGGCGGCGGCGGTCCTCGCGGTCGCGGCCCTGCTGGCCACCAACCCGGCGCAATTCGGACTGACGCCGCTGCAAGTGCCGGGCATCTCGGCGGAGGCTCCGCTGACCATGACGCCGGTGGTTCCGTCGTCGTTCGAGGCGAAGGTCGTGGTGACCGGCCAGGAGTGGGGGACTCACGTCGACATGACGTGCACCTACCGCGAGGAGCCGGGTGCCGGCGAGGCCGGCGAGAGCGGCGACAAGCTGGCGATGTACGCCGTCGGCCGCGACGGCACGCGGGTTCAGCTGGCGACGTGGATGGCCCGCGCCGGGGCGACCGCCTCGCCGTCGGGCAGCACATCGATGCCGGTCGAGCAGATCGCCGCCGTGCAGGTGGTGTCCGCCGACACCGGCGACGTGCTGCTGCAGCGCAGCCTGTAACGCACCGGCGGTAGGGCAATATGGGCGGATGCCGCCCGACTCAGCACCGCCGGAGAAACCGGACCCCATCGCGGCGGCCCGGGCCAACTGGGAGCGCGCCGGGTGGGGTGACGTCGCCGACGGCATGGTGGCGGTGACCTCGGTGATGCGGGCGCACCAGATCCTGCTGGCCCGGGTGGAGAACGCGCTGCGGCCCTACGACCTGAGCTTCTCGCGGTTCGAGTTGCTGCGGCTGCTGGCGTTCAGCCGCACCGGCGCGCTGCCGATCACCAAGGCCTCCGAACGGCTGCAGGTGCACGTCACCAGCGTCACGCACGCGATCCGGCGGCTGGAGGCCGACGGCCTGGTGCAGCGGGTGCCACACCCGACCGACGGGCGCACCACGCTGGTGCAGCTGACCGAGATGGGCCGCTCGACGGTGGAGGACGCCACCGCGACACTCAACGAGAAGGTGTTCGCCGACATCGGCATATCGCAGTCGCAGGCCCGCGCGCTGGTGTCCTCGATCGAGACGCTGCGCCACCACGCCGGCGATTTCTGACCGCGAATGCGAACCCTCAGCGAGAATTCGGCGCGTCAGAGTCGCAGAGGATGTCACGTTCGCGAGAGGAAACTCAGCGCAGGGTTTCGATGACCGCGCTGAAGTCGAGGTCGCCGTGTTCGGCGGCGAATGCGGCGTAGATCTCGGCGGCATGCGTGCCCAGCGGCGCCGAGGCTCCGGTGGAGGACACCGCGTTCATCGCCAGGCCCAGGTCCTTGTTCATCAGTGCGGTGGCGAATCCGGGCTTGAAGTCGTTGTTGGCCGGCGACGTCGGAACCGGGCCGGGCACAGGGCAATTGGTGTGGACGGCCCAGCAGTTGCCGGTGGCCCCGGTGATCACGTCGAACAGCGACTGCGCCGACAGGCCGAGCTTCTCGGCGAGGACGAACGCTTCGCCGATCGCGATCTGCTGCACCGCGAGCACCATGTTGTTGCACAGCTTCGCGGCCTGGCCGGCACCCGAGGACCCGCAGTGAATCACCTTGCTGGCCATGGGGTCGAGCACCGGCCGGGCCCGCTCCAGGGCATCGCCCTCACCGCCGACCATGAAGGCCAGCGTGCCGGCGGTCGCGCCCTTGATCCCGCCGGAGACCGGCGCGTCGAGCTGAGCCATCCCGGCGTCGGTGGCCTGGGCGTGCACCGTGCGGGCGTCGTCGACGGAGATCGTGGAGGTGTCGATGAACAGCGCACCCGGCTTCGCGGCCGGAAGTGCTTCGGCGTAGCAGTCTTTCACGATCGCCCCGTTGGGCAGCGAGGTGATGACCACGTCGGCGCCGTCGACTGCGGCCGCGCCGGTGTCGAACACCGTCGCGCCCTTCTGCTCGGCGGCCGCGCGCAGGGCAGGCACCGGGTCGAAGCCGCGCACGGTGTAGCCGGCGTTGACCAGGTTGGCCGCCATCGGACCGCCCATGTGGCCCAGCCCCAGGAACGCGATCGTCGTCATCCGGTCTCTCCTCCTATGCCGATGCGCGAACTCGAGCGGCCTCGCCGGATTGCGAGCACCGCTCGCGACAGCCCGCCCGATGACCACGCGCATGATCTCGTTGGTGCCCTCCAGGATTCGGTGCACCCGCAGATCGCGGACGATCTTCTCCAGCCCGTACTCCCGCAGATAGCCGTAGCCGCCGAGCAGTTGCAGCGCCTTGTCGGCGACGTCGTAACAGACGTCGGTGACGTGCAGTTTCGCCATCGCGCACAACGCCACCTTGTCGGGGTCGTCGTTGTCCAGCGCGTGGGCCGCCCGCCACAGCATCAGCCGCGAGCTCTCCAGCGCGGTGGCCATGTCGGCCAGGGCGAACCGGATGGTGGGCTCGTCGAGCAGCGCACCACCGAAGGCCTGCCGGTCGGCCAGATAGCGCCCGGCCTTCTCGAAGGCGGCCTGCGCGCCACCCAGCGAGCACGCCGCGATGTTGAGCCGGCCACCGTTGAGACCGTTCATCGCGATACCGAAACCGCTGCCTTCACCTTCGGGGCCGCCGAGCATCGCGTCGGCGGGCACCCGCACACCTTCCAGGATGACCTGGGCGGTGGGCTGGGCGTTCCAGCCCATCTTCTCCTCGTTCGCGCCGAAACTCAGTCCCGGAGTGCCCTTTTCGACGATGAACGCCGAGATGCCGCGTGGACCCTCGCCGCCGGTGCGGGCCATCACCACGTACACGTCGGAGATGCCCGCCCCGGAGATGAACTGCTTGACGCCGTCGAGCACGTAGTGCTCGCCGTCACGAACGGCCTTGGTGCGCAACGCCGCGGCATCCGATCCGGCACCCGGCTCGGTGAGGCAGTAGCTGGCGATGGCCTCCATCGACGCCAGCCGCGGGATCCACGTCTTGCGCTGGTCCGCGGTGCCGTAGGTGTCGATCATCCACGAGCACATGTTGTGGATCGAGATGAACGCCGCGACCACCGGGTCGGCGATCGCCAGCTGCTCGAAGATCCGCACCCCGTCCAGGCGGCGCAGCCCGCTGCCCCCGACGTCCTCGGAGCAGTAGATCGTCGCCATGCCCAGTTCGGCGGCCGTCGCGCAGTGCGTCGACCGGAAAGTGCTTGGACCGGTCCCACTCCAGGGCATGCGGCGCAAGGCGTTTGGCGGCGAAGGCGGCCGCGGTCTCGACGATGACGCGTTCGTCGTCGTCCAGGGTCAGGAAGTTCATCTTCAGCTCTATTTCATCGTCGGGATGACGAATTCGGCGCCATCCTTGATGCCCGACGGCCAGCGCTCGGTCACCGTCTTGGTCTTGGTGTAGAACAGGATCGAATGCGGCCCGTGCTGGTTGAGGTCGCCGAAGCCGGAGCGCTTCCAGCCGCCGAAGGTGTGGTAGGACACCGGCACCGGGATCGGCACGTTGACGCCGACCATGCCGACCTGCACCCGGGAGACGAAGTCGCGGGCGGTGTCGCCGTCGCGGGTGAACACCGCGACGCCGTTGCCGTATTCGTGCTCGGTCGGCAGCCGCAGTGCCTCTTCGTAGTCGTGGGCACGGACGATGCACAGCACCGGGCCGAAGATCTCGTCGGTGTAGATCGACATGTCGGTGGTGACGTGGTCGAACAGGGTCGGGCCGATGAAGAAGCCGCCCTCCAGGCTGGCATCGGCGAAAGTCAGCTCGTCACTGGCCTTCTCGCGGCCGTCGACCACGATCTCGGCACCGGCGGCCACGCCGGCGTCGATGTAGTCGCGGACCCGCTTGAGGGCGGCGCCGGTGACCAGCGGACCGTAGTCGGCCTTGGGGTCCAGGGAATGCCCGACGCGCAGGCTGTTGATCCGCTCGACGAGCCTGGCGCGCAACCGGTTCGCGGTCTCCTCGCCGACGGGCACGGCGACGCTGATGGCCATGCAGCGCTCGCCGGCGCTGCCGTAGCCGGCACCGATCAGGGCGTCGACCGCCTGGTCGAGGTCGGCGTCGGGCATGACGATCATGTGGTTCTTCGCGCCGCCGAAGCACTGTGAGCGCTTGCCGTGAGCCGCGGCGGTGGAGTAGATGTACTGCGCGATGTCGGAGCTGCCGACGAAGCCGATGGCCTTGACGTCGGGGTGGGTCAGGATGGCGTCGACGGCTTCCTTGTCGCCCTGCACCACCTGGAAGACGCCGGCCGGCAGCCCGGCCTCGAGGAACAGCTCGGCCAGGCGCAGCGGCACCGAGGGGTCGCGCTCGGACGGCTTGAGGATGAACGCGTTGCCGCACGCCAGGGCCGGGCCGGCCTTCCACAGCGGGATCATCGCCGGGAAGTTGAACGGGGTGATCCCGGCGACCACACCGAGCGGCTGGCGAATCGAGTACACGTCGATGCCCCCACCGGCGCCCTCGGTGAACTCGCCCTTGAGCAGGTGCGGGATGCCGATGGCGAACTCGATGACCTCGATGCCGCGCTGGATGTCACCGCGGGAGTCGGCGACGGTCTTGCCGTGCTCGATGGACAGCAGCTCGGCGAGCTCGTCGGTGTTGGCGTTGACCAACTCGACGAACTTCATCAACACCCGGGCGCGCCGCTGCGGGTTCCACGCAGCCCACTCCTTCTGTGCCTCCACCGCCGAGGCCACAGCGGTGTCGACGTCGGCGGCCGATGCCAGCAGCACCTTGGCCTGCACCTCACCGGTGCTGGGATTGAAGACGTCCGCGGTGCGCGTGCTGTTGAGGTTGGTGCGCTTGCCGTCGATGAAGTGCTGGATCGTTGTGCTCATGAAGTGTCCCTCGGCTGAACCTGGCGACTGAATACTAGGACATCCTAGTCGGGCTCGACAGCAGCAGCTCGGCGAACTCGTCGGTGTTGGAGTTGACCAACTCGACGAACTTCATCAACACCCGAGCGCGCCGCTGCGGGTTCCACGCCGCCCATTCCTTCTGTGCCTCCACCGCGGAAGCCACCGCGGCGTCGACGTCGGCCGCCGATGCCAGCAGCACCTTGGCCTGCACCTCACCGGTGCTGGGGTTGAAGACGTCGGCGGTGCGTGTGCTGTTGAGGTTGGTGCGATTGCCGTCGATGAAGTGCTGGATCGTTGTGCTCATTGAGTGTCCCTCGGCTGACCTGGCGACTAAATACTAGGACATCCTAGTAACGGTGGACGGTGGTCCGCAAGAGGCTCCCCATACGGGACTAGCGGCGGCGCAGGCTCTCGACGAACGCCTGGCTGTCCGCCCAGGTCGGCAGCAGCCCGGCGGCGCGCGCGTCGGCCAGCGACGGGGCGGCGGCGTCCCGCTCGGAGAGCACCAGCTGCTCGGCAGGCAGCGGCCATTCGATGCCGATCGCGGGGTCGGTGGCCGCGACGGTGTGCTCGCGCTGCGGAGCGTAGGGCGCCGAGCACAGGTACATCACCGTCGCATCATCCTGCAGCGCAAGGAAAGCGTGGGCCAGGCCTTCGGAGAGGTAGATCGACCGGCGGTCGACGTCGTCGAGCAGCACCGAGTCCCAGCGGCCGTAGGTGGGGGAGCCGACCCGGATGTCGACGACGACGTCGAACACCGATCCCTTGACGCACGTCACGTACTTGGCCTGGCTGGGCGGCAGGTGCGCGAAGTGCAGTCCGCGCAGCACCCCGGCCGCCGACACCGAGCAGTTGGCCTGCCGCATGTCGAAGCCGTGGCCCGTCATCTCCGCGAAGCCGGTCTCGGTGAACCATTCGAAGAACATCCCGCGGCTGTCGCCGTATTGCGACGGGGTGATCTCCCAGGCGCCCGGCACCGCCAACTCTCTGGAGGCCATATCACTGGCCCCGTTTCGCGTAGCCCGCTTCGACCCGCTCCTTCAGCGGCGCCCACCACCACTCGTTGTCGCGGTACCACGCGATGGTGGCGCTCAGCCCGTCGGCGAGGTCGGTGTGCTCGGGTACCCAGCCGAGTTCGTCACGCAGCGCGCTGGAGTCGATCGCGTACAGCCGCATGGTGTCACTCTAACGGGCGTTCGCCCTGATCAACCGGCGGTCTTCAGCCCTAGCGGCCCGGCGAGTTCGGCCAGTGCGGGAACGAGTTTCTCCGACGACGTCAGCACCTGGACGGCGACGTGGTCGGCCCCGGCGTCGAGGTGTTGTTTGAGCCGGGCGGCGATGGCCTCGGGCGTGCCGTAGGCCACCACGGCGTCCACCAGCCGGTCGCTGCCCGGGCTCTTCGACGTCGGCATCGGTGAAGCCCAGCCGCTTCCAGCTGTTGAGGTAGTTCTGCAGGTTCAGGTAGATGTCGAGTGCCTTGCGGCCGACCGCGCGCGCCTTGTCCGGGATCGGTGGTCAGCACTGCCTTGTGCTCGGGGGCCAGGAACGCCTCGGCCCCGATCAGTGCGCGGGCTTCGGCGGTGTGCTCGGGTGTGGTCAGGTACGGGTGTGCGCCGGCGCTGCGGCGGGCCGACAGCTTGAGCACCTGCGGGCCGAGGGCGGCGACCACGCGCCGGTTCTTCGGCACGCCGTACTCGTCGAGCTTGTCGAGGTAGGTGTTCAGCGCGTCGATCGGCTTCTGGTACTGCTGATGGGCCTCGGGGTGGCCGACGCCGATGCCGAGCAGGAACCGGCCGGGGTAGGCCGCCTCGATGCGGTGGAAGGACTCGGCGACGGGGCCGGGCGCGGCGGTCCAGATGTTGACGATGCCGGTGGCCACCTTCAGGGTGGTGGTCTTCTCGAGAATCGGCTCCACCCAATCCAATTCGGCCGGCGGCGAGCCGCCCACCCAGACCGCGCCGTAGCCCAGTGCTTCGATCTCGGCGGCCTGCTGCGGGGTGACTCCCCGGCCGAATGACCCGAACTCGGCCCAGATCAGGTTTGGTGTCGTCGCTCATTCTGATCTCAACCTATTCCGAGGGCAGTTCGGTGGGTGTGGGCGCCTCCGGTGCCGGGGCCACCAGTCGGCAGCAGCACGATGAAGCGGGTGTCGCCCGGGCCGCGACTCCACCCGCAGGTTGCCGTGGTGCTTCTCGACGACGATCCGCCAGGCCAGGTCCAGCCCCAAGCCGGTGCCCTCGCCGAACGGCTTGGTGGTGAAGAACGGGGTGAAGATGCGGTCGATGATGTCCTCGGGAATGCCGGGTCCGTCGTCGCAGATCTCGACCCGGACGAAATCGCCCTCACGCATGCTGCGCACCGTCAGGGTGCCGGTTCCGCCCATCGCCTGGATGGCGTTCTCGATGAGGTTGGTCCACACCTGGTTGAGATCGCCTGGGTAGCAGAGCAATTCGGGAAGCGACTTGTCGAGCTCCTTGACCACCCGGACCGGCCCGTCCTTGCCGACCTTCTCGCCGAACATCATCAGCGTGCTGAACAGCAGCTCGTGGATGTCGGCCGACTGATACGGCGCGCGGTCCATCTGCGAGTACTGCTTGGTCCCGGCCAACAGGGCCGAGATGCGCTTGCTCGCCTCGGCGATCCGGTTGACCGACAGCTCGGTGTCGATGGTGTACTTCAGCCACCCGATCGCGCTCTGCAGCGTCGCCGAGCAGTCGACGGCGTCGATGGAGGCCTCGACCCGCTCCAGCCAATCGGTGTCCAGGCCGGCCTCGACGAAGGTCGGGGCGTAGTCCCAGCCGCCGGCGATGCCGTGGTCCTCGAGCCAGTCGCCGACCTGGTCCTCGCGGTCGGAGGTCTCCAGCGCGGTCAGCTGCTGCGCCTTGGACTTGGCCACCTGCTCGGCGACCTCCTCCTGCATGCTCACCAGGACCCGCAGGGCCTCCGGGGTGAACTTCCCGTCGGCCAGCATCGACAGCTTGTGGCGCATCTTGCCGACGTTCTCGCGCAGGTTGGCCACGTCGCGGGAGATCGCGGCCGCCGGATTGTTCAGCTGATGGGTCAGCCCGGCGGTGATGGTGCCCAGCGCCAGCAGCTTCTCGCGCTGGCCGATGATCTGGCGCTGCCGCAGCCCGCCGACCTTCTGGCCTTCCAGCAGGTGCACGGCCATCGGGAACTGCGACTGCATGAAGCGGGCGAACGCGTCGGCGTCGAGCACGAAGAACCTCGACGGTTTGGTCACCCGCACCGAGGCCTCGTAGAGGTGTTCCTCGCCGGGCACGTAGGCCGACCAGGCGCCGCAGTACACGCCGCGCTGGGAGGTGCGCCCGGTTTCGATGTCCACCCCGCCGGAGCGTTTGGACATCACCACTTCGCCGTCGAGCAGCACGTAGAAACAGGTGGCCGGGTCACCCTCGGTGACGATGGGCCCGGGCTCGAAGACCGCGATGTGGCCGTTCTCGCACAGCGTCTGCAACTGGTCGTCGGTCAGCGCCTCGAACAGGAACAGCGTCCGCAGTTCGTCGGGCACGCATCTTTCGCCCATCGGTCTCTCCCTCTCGGCGCTCGTGAATCAGGCCTCGGCCAGATAGCGGTGCACCAGCATCACTGCCATCGAACCCTCGCCGACCGCGGCGGCCACTCGTTTGGCCGACTCGGCGCGGACATCCCCTGCAACAAACACACCGGGCACGCTTGTTTCCAGGTGGTGCGGCGGACGGTCCAGGGTCCAGCCGGCGACGTCACGCAAGTCCGGCCCGGCCAGGATGAAACCGCGGTCGTCGACGGCGACGACCTCCTTGAGCCAGTCGGTTCTGGGCTCGGCGCCGATGAAGCAGCACATCCGCGAGCAGCTCACGGTCTCCGTCTCATCGGTCTGCCGGTTGACGATCACCAGACCGGTGAGGTGGTCGTCCTCGCCGATGGTGTCCGACCACCTCGGTGCAGGTGCGGACGGTGATGTTCGGGTGGTCCTCGATGCGCTGGATCAGGTAATGCGACATCGACGACTCCAGCGACGGACCGCGCACCAGCATCGTCACCGACTTCGCCTTCTCCGCCATGAACAGCGCGGCCTGCCCGGCCGAGTTGGCGCCGCCGACCAGGTAGACGTCCTCGCCGACACAGTCCGATGCGTCGGACACCGAGGCGCCGTAGTAGACCCCGCGCCCGATGTAGTTGCACGCCGGGTCGTCGGGGTTCTCGAAGCACCCGGGGACCTCGCGCAGCTGTCGGTACTCGACCCCGGTCGCCAGGATGACCGCCCGGGCGGCGATCTCCCCGCCGTCCTCGAAGGCGATGCTGCGTGCGGTGCCGATGTCGCCGGCGATCAGCTTGACGGCTCTGCGGGTGGTGATCACCTCGGCGCCGAACCGCTCGGCCTGGCGGCGCGCGGACGTGGTCAGTTCGGCACCGGAGATTCCCAGCGGGAAGCCGAAGTAGTTCTCGATCAGGGAGCTTCGTCCGGCCTGGCCGCCGGTGGTCGTCTCCTCGATCAGCACCGTCTTGAGTCCCTCGGAGGCGCCGTAGACGGCGGCGGCGAGGCCCGGCCGGGCCGCCGCCGATGACCGCGAGGTCGTACATCTCCAGCGACGGGGTTGGTGGACAGGCCCAGCATGCCGGCCAGCTCGGCATCGGTCGGCTCGACCAGGACTTGGCCCTGCTCGGTGATCACCACCGGCAGCTGGAAGCCGTCCAGCCCCGCGGCGTCCAGCAGCTGGCGGCCCTTGGACTCGTCGGCCATGAACGAGCGGAACGAGTGCTGGTTGCGGGCCAGGAACTGGCGGACCTCCCACGAGCGCTCACTCCAGCGGTGCCCGATCACCTTGGTGTGCGGGATGGCGCGGTCGCCGGTGGCGTGCCAGGCCTCCAGCAGCGCGTCGAGCACCGGATACAGCTTCTCCTCCGGCGGGTCCCACGGCTTGAGCAGGTAGTGGTCGAGGTCGACGACGTTGATGGCGTCGATCGCGGCATGGGTGTCGGCGTAGGCGGTCAGCAGGACCCGGCGGGCCATCGGATAGATGTCCATCGCCTCTTCGAGGAACTGGATGCCGCTCATCTGCGGCATCCGGTAGTCGGCGACGAACACCGCCACGGTCTCGCCGCGCAGCTTCAGCTCGTGGAGGGTCTGCAGGGCGTCGGGCCCGGATTCGGCACGCACGATCCGGTATCTCTCGCCGTAGTGACGGCGAAGATCCCGGGCGACGGCGCGCGACACGGCCGGGTCGTCGTCGACGGAGAGAATCACGGGTTTACGGGGCTGGGGGGCAGGTCCAGTCATCACTGTCCATTATGCGCCGACCGTCCAATGTTTATTAGGGTCGGCTTCGCTTCGTTGCCGCTCCCGTCGCGAGGTGTTCACCTGCGCATTAGGGTGAGAGGTCGGGCAGATGCCGCGTTTTGGAGTAGCGCCGCGAAGCGGGTATCGTAGACCAACGGTGCGGTTCACGCGCCGGCTCTTGCGTGCCCTGTCCTGGAATTTCCTGTCACCGGCTCACGTTCTGCAGTCGGGGCGAATGCTGCCCCGACTGCGAGTACTCCGCCACAGGCGGCCGGTGCGCGCAGGACCAACAAAAGCAGGATCTGAGAGGTTATGGCCAAGAAAGACGGTGCCATCGAGGTCGAGGGCCGCGTGGTCGAGCCCCTGCCCAATGCGATGTTTCGCATTGAGCTGGAGAACGGACACAAGGTGCTCGCTCACATCAGCGGCAAGATGCGGCAGCACTACATCCGCATCCTTCCCGAGGACCGGGTGGTGGTGGAGTTGTCTCCCTACGACCTGACCCGGGGTCGCATTGTGTACCGGTACAAGTAGCGACGAGCGCAGCGAGTCGCTACCGACTATCTCAGTGCCTCAGACTTCGAACCAGCACGACATCACGACAACCGACGAGAACTAGAAGGATCTACGAGCCGTGAAGGTGAACCCGAGCGTCAAGCCGATCTGCGACAAGTGCAGGGTGATCCGCCGGCATGGGCGGGTCATGGTGATCTGCTCTGATCCGCGCCACAAGCAGCGGCAGGGCTGATTTCCAGCCCTGCCGTCGCTCAGCGGCGAGCAGTACCGACAACTGAATGCAGACCTCCCAGTACCACTGAGGGCATGCGGCGCCGCTCAGCCACGTCCGGCACGGAGGCCGGGACCCCGTCGAGGCCGGCGGGAACGGACTGGGATCAGACCTCCGCAACGAGAAGGAATCACTGCCTGATGGCACGTCTACGTGGGCGTCGACCTCCCGCGCGACAAGCGCATGGAGATCGCGCTGACCTACATCTACGGCATCGGCCGTACCCGCTCCCAGGAAATTCTGGCCGGCACCGGCATCGACCGGGACCTCCGCACCAAGGACCTGACTGACGATCAGGTCACGCACTGCGTGACTTCATCGAAGGCAACCCCGACATCAAGGTCGAGGGCGACCTGCGCCGCGAGGTGCAGGCCGACATCCGCCGCAAGATCGAGATCGGCTGCTACCAGGGCCTGCGGCACCGCCGCGGCCTGCCGGTTCGTGGTCAGCGGACCAAGACCAATGCGCGCACCCGCAAGGGCCCGAAGCGCACCATCGCCGGCAAGAAGAAGGCCAGGTAACCCCGGATGGCACAAGCAAAGAAGGGTGGCGCTGCTCCCAAGAAGGGGCAGAAGACCCGTCGCAAGGAAAAGAAGAACGTCGCCGCACGGCGCCGCTCACATCAAGAGCACGTTCAACAACACGATCGTCTCGATCACCGACCCGCAGGGCAACGTCATCGCCTGGGCCTCGTCCGGCCACGTCGGCTTCAAGGGCTCGCGCAAGTCGACTCCGTTCGCCGCGCAGCTGGCCGCCGAGAACGCGGCCCGCAAGGCCCAGGAGCACGGCGTGCAAGAAGGTCGACGTGTTCGTCAAGGGCCCGGGTTCGGGCCGCGAGACCGCGATCCGCTCGCTGCAGGCCGCCGGCCTCGAGGTCGGCGCGATTTCCGACGTCACCCCGCAGCCGCACAACGGCTGCCGTCCGCCCAAGCGGCGCCGGGTCTAGAGGAGAGAGAGATACAATGGCTCGTTACACCGGACCCGCGACCCGCAAGTCGCGCCGCCTCGGCGTCGACCTCGTCGGTGGTGACCAATCGTTCGAGAAGCGTCCCTACCCGCCCGGCCAGCACGGTCGCGCGCCGGATCAAGGAGAGCGAATACCGCCAGCAGCTGCAGGAGAAGCAGAAGGCCCGCTTCACCTACGGCGTGATGGAGAAGCAGTTCCGCCGCTACTACGAAGAGGCGAACCGCTCGGCCGGCAAGACCGGTGAGAACCTGCTGCAGATCCTCGAGAGCCGCCTGGACAACGTCGTCTACCGTGCCGGCCTGGCCCGGACCCGCCGGATGGCCCGTCAGCTGGTCAGCCACGGTCACTTCACCGTCAACGGTGTCAAGGTGAACATCCCGAGCTACCGGGTGTCGCAGTACGACATCATCGACATCCGGGAGAAGTCGCTGAACACCCTGCCGTTCGAGCTGTCGCGCCAGACCGCCGGTGAGCGTCCGATCCCGGGCTGGCTGCAGGTCGTCGGCGAGCGTCAGCGCATCCTCGTGCACCAGCTGCCCACCCGTGAGCAGATCCAGGTGCCGCTCGCCGAGCAGCTGATCGTCGAGTACTACTCCAAGTAACAAAGACGTCTGCTGCGGAAACCCCCGCAGCAGAGCACCTAACGGCATCAAATAGCGGGTGCCGAGAAGGAGATTCGAAACACCATGCTGATTTCTCAGCGACCCACCCTGGGCGAAGAGGTCATCGCCGAGAACCGCTCGCAGTTCGTCATCGAGCCGCTGGAGCCCGGTTTCGGTTACACCCTTGGCAATTCGCTGCGGCGCACGCTGCTGTCGTCGATCCCCGGCGCGGCCGTGACGAGCATCCGCATCGACGGCGTGCTGCACGAGTTCACCACCGTGCCCGGCGTGAAGGAGGACGTCACCGACATCATCCTGAACCTCAAGGGCCTGGTCGTGTCGCTCCGAGGAGGACGAGCCGGTCACCATGTACCTGCGCAAGCAGGGTCCGGGCGCGGTCACCGCCGGCTGACATCGCGCCGCCGGCCGGCGTCGAGGTGCACAACCCCGACATGCACATCGCGACCCTGAACGACAAGGGCAAGCTCGAGATCGAGCTCGTCGTCGAGCGCGGCCGCGGCTACGTGCCCGCCGTGCAGAACAAGGCCTCCGGCGCCGAGATCGGCCGTATCCCGGTCGACTCCATCTACTCGCCGGTGCTGAAGGTCACCTACAAGGTCGAGGCCACCCGCGTCGAGCAGCGCACCGACTTCGACAAGCTGATCCTCGACGTCGAGACCAAGAACTCGATCAGCCCGCGTGACGCCCTGGCGTCGGCCGGCAAGACGCTGGTCGAGCTGTTCGGCCTGGCCCGCGAGCTCAACGTCGAGGCCGAGGGCATCGAGATCGGCCCTCGCCCGCCGAGGCCGACCACATCGCCGCGTTCGCGCTGCCGATCGAGGACCTGGACCTCACCGTCCGGTCGTACAACTGCCTCAAGCGCGAGGGTATGCACACCGTCGGCGAGCTGGTCGCCCGCACGGAGTCCGATCTGCTGGACATCCGCAACTTCGGCCAGAAGTCGATCGACGAGGTCAAGATCAAGCTGCACCAGCTCGGCCTGTCGCTCAAGGACAGCCCGGCCAGCTTCGATCCGTCCGAGGTCGCCGGCTACGACGTGGCCACCGGCACCTGGAACAGTGACTCCGGCTATGACCTGGACGCCGACCAGGACTACGCCGAGACCGAACAGCTCTAAGCAGAGATCCGTCCCGGTCCTACCTGATACGGGGACCGGCCCCAATTAGGAGAAGTCGCAATGCCCAAGCCCACCAAGGGTCCCCGCCTCGGCGGGTCGTCCTCGCACCAGAAGGCGCTCCTGGCCAACCTGGCCACGTCGCTCTTCGAGCACGGCCGGATCAAGACGACCGAGCCCAAGGCCGGGCGCTGCGGCCGCTACGCCGAGAAGCTCATCACCCACGCCAAGAAGGGCACGCTGCACAACCGGCGTGAGGTGATGAAGAAGATCCGCGACAAGGACGTGGTGCACACGCTGTTCGCCGAGATCGCGCCGTTCTTCGCCGACCGCAACGGCGGCTACACCCGCATCATCAAGGTGGAGGCACGCAAGGGCGACAACGCCCCGATGGCCGTCATCGAACTGGTGCGGGAGAAGACGGTGACCTCGGAGGCCACCCGCGCCGCCAAGTCTGCCGCCAAGAAGGCGGCGCCGGTGGCGGCTGCCGCCGCGCCGCAGGCTGCGGTCGAGCCGGAGGAGACGGTCGGTCCCGAGGAGCAGCGATCGAGGCCGTCGAGGCCGAGGACGCCGGTATCGCCGACGCCCAGACCGCTGAGGCTGCCGAAGAGGTCGCCGAAGAGCAGGCCGAGGATTCGGACGCTGACAAGTCCTGACGCCGTGAGTACGAACGTGCCCGTCACCGATTCCGGTGGCGGGCACGTTCGGCTTCGGCTCGACATCGCCTACGACGGAACCGATTTCACCGGCTGGGCGGTCCAGGACGGCCACCGCACCGTCGCCGGGGTTCTCGACGAGGCGTTCTCGACGGTCTTCCGGACGCCGGTGCGGCTGTTCGCCGCCGGCCGCACCGACACCGGTGTCCACGCCACCGGACAGGTGGCCCACGTCGACGTGCCCGCCGATGCGCTGGCGCACGCCTACCCGCGGCACGTCCGCGCCGGTGAACCCGAATTCCTGCCTCTGGTCCGCCGATTGAGCCGATTCCTGCCCGAGGATGTCCGGGTGCGTGAGATCACCCGTGCCCCGGCCGGATTCGATGCCAGGTTCTCGGCGTTGCGCCGGCACTACGCCTACCGGCTCTCGTTGGCGCCCTACGGCGTCGACCCGCAGCAGGCGCGATACGTCACACCCTGGCCGCGGCCGTTGGACGTGGTGGCGATGAACGCCGCGTCGCGAGATCTGCTCGGCCTGCACGATTTCGCCGCGTTCTGCCGGCACCGGCCCGGCGCGACGACCATCCGCGACCTGCAGCGCCTGGAGTGGGTGCGTGAGGGCGACATGGTGACCGCTTTCGTCACCGCCGACGCGTTCTGCTGGTCGATGGTGCGCTCGCTGGTCGGCGCCCTGCTGGCGGTGGGGGAGGGTCGGCGTGAACCCGGTTGGTGCGCAACGCTGTTGGAGGCCGACCAGCGCTCCAGCGACTTCGCGGCGGCTCCCGCGCGCGGCCTGACCCTGGTCGGTGTCGACTATCCGCCCGACGACCAGCTGGCCGCGCGCATCGCGGTGACCCGCGACCTACGCTCGATCTAGATCCGGCGCCGCGGCGAAGTCGGCGGCCTGGTCGACCAGTCCGGAGTCGATATAGGCGCCTGTAGGTGAGCGATCCAGTTGTCGGCCCAGGTGTTGGGGTCCAGGTTGTCATTGCAGATCGGATCGTCGGGGGTGCACAGGTCGATCGTCTTCTCTCCGTAGAGCGGGCTGAGGTCGGAGGCCGGCCCGAGCACCTTCGGGTGCCGTTTCCGAACAGGACGACGGCGGCGATGTGTTGATCCATGCCAAGGGGAAGTGGATTCTTGTACCCGAACACCGGCGAGGGCAGTGGCGAGCACGAGGTCGGTGACGGCGGCGCCCAGAGAGTAGCCACCCAGGATGAGGCGGGTATTGGGGCAGTTGGCTGCCATGTACTGGATGTGCTTGCTCATGTCGTTGGCGCCGAGGTCGACCTGGGTGTCGGCCGGGTAGTCCACCGCGTAGAACCCGACCTTCTTGGGCGTCTTGGCGCGCAACGCGTCCACGAAGGCTTCGCCGATCCGCCCGGTGCCCGCCGGCTCCGAACGCCCCCGCGCGAAGATGACTTCCACGTCGGGGCACGATGCGGCTGCGGAGACCGCAAGCACGCCCGGCGACTGGTGCGGCAGCAGCGCCGGACCGAGGACCATTACGGCGGCAGCCGACACCGCCGCTGCCGTGCTGCTCAGAGTCCTGTTCAACCGCACCACGCCATGGTAGACGAACCGCAGACCGCGGCGAAGCCGACGATATCCGCGCTCTGCACCGGTTCTGGGCGGCGACCCGCTATGCGGTCCGGATGTCGTGAAAGACCTTGTGGCGCAGCCTCCCACCCCGCATGCACTAGACCTAGAGCCTACCCGCCACGAAATCCGCTGCCTGTTCGATCATTCCGGCCCTCTGGTACGAGGCGGCCAGGTGATCGGGCCAGTTGTCCTGCCAGGTTTCCGGGTCTGCAGGGTTGCAGATCGGATCGGCGCCGTGGCACAACTCGATGGTCCGGTCCTTGAAGGCAGGGTTGAAGGCCGAGATCGGACCCAACCACTGCGTCCCGTTCCCGAATAGCGCGACGGCCGCGATGTGGCTGTTGGCGCTGGACGCCAAGGGGGTCTTGAACGCCATGATGGAGATCGGAACGGCGAGAACCATGTCGGTGGCCGCCGCCCCGAGCGAATAGCCGCCCAACACCAAGCGGGTGTTCGGGCAGGAGTTGATGTTGTAGTTGATGCGCTGGCTCATGTCGTTCGCGCCGACGTCGACCTGGCTGTCGGCGGGGTAATTCACCGCGTAGAGGCCGATGTTCTGGCGCACGTTCTTGCGCAGCGCATTGACGAATGCATTGCCGATGGCACCTGCCCCCGGCGGCTCGAGGCGCCCGCGCGCGAAGATCACTTCGACATCGGGGCATGACGCGGCACCGGCGCTCGGGATGGCGCCGGCCGGCTGCACAGTGGCAGCGAGCAGTACTCGACGCGGCGGCGGATGATACCGCCAACGCGCAGCGAAACGCATTATTGACACGCACCTCCACCATGGTAGACGAGTGCACAGCGGTGCTGGTGGGAAAAGGCCGCCCGGGCCGGATGCTACAAGAGCCCGGCGATGAAGCCCGCGGCCTGGCCGGGCAGTGGAGTGCTCTCGTAATCGGTGTGCGCGAACGGATTGCGGCCCTGCGAGCAGATCGGGTCGCCGTCGTTGCACAGATCGATCCCCTTGCCGGCGAAGGGAGCGCCCGCGGCCGAGACCGGATTGCCGAACTTGGTGGCCGGATTGCCGAACACGGCCACCGCCGCGACCTTGTTGGCCACACTCGACGGCAACGGCGGGGCCGAGCCGATGTCGCCGACCTTGTTACCCAGGGGCGGAATGCCGAGCAGCATGTCGACCACCGCGGCGCCCTGCGAGTAGCCGCCGAGCACGAAACGGGTCGACGGGCACGCCGCGGCCGTGGCCAGGATGTGGTTGGTCGCGTCGGTCGCACCGTCCGCGGCCGCGAGGAAGTCGTAGGTCGCGGGATAGTTCACCCCGTAGGCGCTGACGTTGCGGCCGCCGAGCTGGGCCTGCAGCGTGTCGGTGAGGGCCTGTCCGACCCGTCCGATTCCGGCGGGCTCGCTGGTGCCGCGGGCGAAGACCACGTCCACGTCGGGGCACGGCGCGGCCGCGGCGCTCACGGCGGGGCCGGCGAGCGGCGCGATCGCGGCGAACAGAGTCGCGGCGGCAACGCCGAGTCGGCGGGCTGGTGTCATGGTCGGGTCGGGACACGCTGAAGGGACCCCCTCGGTCGCGAACAGTCGGCTAATACTCACATACGCCGACGGCGGCTACCAAAATTCCCGGGGCCGCCCTCAGAGCAGGCGGGCGACGAATGCCGCGGCCTGGCTGGCTGTTCCGTCCGGCCCGTAGCTGCGGTGTGCGGGCACGCTGTTGCCGTCCGAACAGATCGGGTCACCCGCGTTGCACAGGTCGATGGCCTTGCCGCCGTAGACCGGGCTGGAGGTCAGGGGCAGGCCGACCCTGGCGGTCGGGTTGCCGAAGACGGCCAGGGCCGCGACGTGATCGGGCACGTTGGGCGGCAACGGGTTGTTGAAGCCGATCGCGGGGAAGGGCACCGAGGTGATGATGTCGATGATCGCCGCGCCCTGCGAGTAGCCGCCGAGCACGAGTCTGGTGTCCGGGCAGGTGTTCACCACGTCCTGGATGAAGGCACTCGCGTCGTTGGCGCCGTCGGCGGCGGCCAGGAAGTCGTAGCTGGCCGGATAGTTGACGGCGTAGACGCCCATCGACCGATTGCCGATCTTGCCGCGCAGCGAGTCGACGAACGCCTGGCCCACCCGGCCGATGCCGGGCGCTTCGTCGGTGCCGCGGGCGAACACCACTTGGACGTCGTTGCAGTCGGCTGCATTGGCGGCGGGAAGCATCGTCGGGCTGACCAGCGCGGCACCGGCCGCCAGTACGGCGGCCGAGGCGGCCCGGAGGGAACGCGTTGACACGGCGGTAGACGTCACATCGTGATGTTACAGATGGGAAGGCCGTTTCATTCCCGACGTTTGCCCGCGCGCCGGGCGCGTCAGGCGCGTGCGCCGGCGGCGACCTCTTCGATCGGTCCGGCGTCCGGCCAGGTCGCGGCGGTCACCTCGGCGCTGCGGTCGCCCTGTCGGGCCAGCGCCAGCCCCAGCAGTACGACGACGCCGCCCACCGCCTGGATGAGAGTCACGCCCTCGCCGAGCAACACCCAGGCTGTCAGCACCGCGAACAGCACCTCGCCAAGACCGACCAGTGAGGCGAAGCTCGGCCGCAGCCGGGCCACGGCGCTGATGCCCAGCGTGTAGGCGATCGCGGTGGAAACCACGCCGAGCATGATCACCGGCACCCACCAGGGCACAGTCAGGCCGGCGACCACCGCGTCGTTGGCGGTGAAGGTCAGCGGCATCACCCCGGTCAGGCCCAGCAGCCCGACCGCGAGCGGCGCCGACCGCCAGACCGCCGGCCGACAGGGTGATCGCGCTCAGCCCGCTGCCGTCGGCGGTGACCTCGTCGGACATCATGAAGTAGCAGGCCGCGCAGATCGCGGCGGCCAGGCCCCAGGCCACTCCGATGGCGTTGACGTGGGCAGCGCGCGCTGAGAGAACGTCGAGCACCAGCATGATGCCGGCGATCGCCAGGCCGACCCCGGCAAGGGTCATAACCGCGCGGCCGGCGCCGGGTGGTGGCCCAGATCCAGCCGACGACCAGGATCGGCGCGGTGTATTCCAGCAGCAGTGCGACGCCGACGGACAGGTGCGAGACGGCGTTGTAGTAGGACAGCTGTGCACCGGCGATCGGGACCAGGCCGTAGGCGATGACGACGCGGGCGTGCCGCCGAGCCTCCCGAATCCAGTCGGGCTTGACTATGGTGGCGACGATCACCATGACCAGCGCTCCGCCGGCGAGCCGGGCGGTGACCGCGGCCGTCGGCGACCAACCGGCCACCATCAGTGACTTGGCGAAGGGGCCGGACATGCCGAACGTGAACGCCGACCCGACCGCGAACAACAGACCGAGCCGGAAGTGGTTGTCGCCGCGAGTTGTCGTCGACATGAGCCACCTCCCTGCGTGTAATGAGTAAAATAGGTATTGGTCATGACACTACGTCCCGAGGGGGTCAGGAGTCAAATGCTTTTCAGTCATGACACGGAGATCACCTTGCGCGCGGCGTGTGCGCTGATCAACAGCGGGGTCGACGGCGAACAGCTCGGCGACCAGGCCGCGCTGGACGAGTACCTGAATACTTTCGGCGCGACCGGCCGGCGCGACCACGACGACGCCGAGCTCGAGTCGGTGCACACGTTGCGCGGTCGGCTGGGCCGGATCTGGGCGACCGCCGACGACGAAGTGCGCGCAGTCGGACAGATCAACGCGCTGCTGTCCGACACCAGGGCCTCGCCGTGGCTCACCCGTCATCCCGAGATGCCGGAGTGGCACCTGCACCTGGCCTCCATCCACGATCCGCTGGCCCAGCGGTTGGGCGCGGAGATGGCGATGTCGCTGGCCGATATCGTGCGCGCCGGCGAGCTTCGCCGCCTGAAGATCTGCTCGGCGCCGGACTGCGGCGCAGCGCTGCTCGACCTGTCGCGCAACAGGTCACGGATGTTCTGCGATACCGGCAACTGCGGCAACCGGCAGCACGTCGCCGCATACCGTGAGCGTCGTTCCAAAGAGGGGTAGCGTCAGCAGCCATGCGCTCAGGCGGGTGTGACGCCGACATCACCGTCTTCGGGGCCACCGGCTTCGTCGGGAAACTCGTCGCCGCGTATCTGGCTCGCGCCGCGCCCGGCCTCCGCATCGCTCTCGCCGGCCGGTCGGCAGACCGCCTGGCTGCCGTTCGCGCCGGCCTCGGAGCCAAGGCCGGCAAGTGGCCGCTGATCCTCGCCAAGCTGTCCGACACGACGTCGCTGGACGCCATGGCATCGCGAAGCCGCTTGGTGCTCAACGCGGTTGGGCCATACAGCAAGTACGGACTTCCAGTCGTCGAGGCGTGCGCCGCGGCCGGCACCGACTACGCCGACCTCACCGGCGAGGTGCCGTTCGTCCGCCGCAGCATCGACCACTGCCATGCCCGGGCGATCGAGACCGGTGCCCGCATCGTGCATTCGTGCGGATTTGATTCCATCCCTTCGGATTTGACGGTCTACGCGTTGCGCAAGCGAGTCCGGGAGGACGCCGCGGGTGACCTGGCCGACACCACGCTGGTGCTGCGCGACTACTCCGGTGGGTACGCAGGCGGGTCGGTTGCCACGATGGTCGAGTTGATGCGGCTCGCCGTGTCGGACCCCGAGATGCGGCAGCTGCTCGACGACCCCTACAGCCTCAGCCCGGATCGGGATGCCGAGCCGGACTTGGGAATTCAGCCCGATCTGCCGTTGCAGCCCGGTCAGGACATTGCACCCGAACTGGCGGGGCAGTGGACCAGCGGGTACGTGATGGCGCTGTACAACACCCGCTGTGTTCGCCGCTCCAATGCCCTGATGAATTGGGACTACGGCCGCGACTTCCGCTATACCGAGACCTTGACCATGGGTTCGTTCCCGGGCGCGCCACTGGTCGGCGCGATGTTCAACGCCGGCATCGCCGCGGCCTCCCGGTTCGGTGGTCACTACCTGCGCTTGCTGCCGCCGGGATTGGTCGATCGGATGACGCCCGCGGCCGGCACCGGCAACGACATGGGATCGCAGGGGCACTACCGGGTCGAGACGTACGCGACCACCACAACGGGCCGCCGTTATCGGGCCACGATTTCCCAACCGGCCGACCCCGGGTACTCCGCCACCGCGGTCCTCGCGGGCGAGAGCGCCCTTGCCCTCGTTCTCGACCGGGATCGCCTGGCCGACCGGCACGGAGTGCTGACCCCGGCCTCGGCCATGGGTGACGTGCTGCTCGACCGGTTGCCCGCCGCCGGCGTGACCCTGGAGACTCAGGGCATGTAGAACCCGCGGATGCGGTGATAACGGCCGTGACCCAACAGCGCGTTGGCCGCCTGCAGCCCTGACATGACCGCGGCCTCGATGCAGCCGGCGTTGATGCCGCAGTCGGTCCAGTCCCCGGCGAGAACCAGGTTGTCGTAACCGCTTTCGTCGGGGCGCAGCCGATACTTGTCCGAGCCGGGGACCGACAGCACGTAGCGATCCGACGGGTCGATGTTGACGCTGACGTGCTGGGTCTGTAAGGCCGCCGCGCCGCGCAGCTTGCCGGCACCCGCCAGCAGGCCCCAGCGAAACCCGCCTTCGGTGACCGCTCCGGGCAGATACAGCCCGAGGTGGTGATCGAGGTAGTCGATGGCGTTGGCGAAAACCCTTTCCCGGCAGCGTCGCACATAGTCTTGCGGGTCGTCAGCCGGCGGCCACTCGGCGTCGAGCGCTCCGCAGAAGTAGGCGACGGTGCGCGGTTCGGAGGAGCTCGGCCAGTTTTCGGCCCACAGCGTCTGTGGCATCGACGCCCAGGTGTCGAACGGTGAGACGTAGCCGCTGGTGGTCACTCCGGGCCGATTCCACCCCAGTTCCGACTCGGCGGGTGTGAGCCAGAGCTGGAAGGCCTGGGTGGCGACGGTGCGGACGTGGGTGGTCATCTCCCGCCATTCCGGACGGTCGGTGATCAGTTCGGCGGCGACGAGCTCGACCATGCTGAGCGAGGCGGCCAGTACGACCTGGTCGAAGTCCTCGCCCCGGCGCAGCACACGGGTCTCGGCGTCATGCCTGGCGCCGAAGTGCGACTCGAGGTCATCGAGGCCACCGTCGGCCTGAAGTTGTTCGTAGCGCGGATATTTGGGGAACACGGGCAGGCCCTTGATCCGGACCAGCGGGTCGTACTCGTCCACACCGTCGGCCAGCGGGACCTGCCGGCCGACGGTGATCGCCTCAACGGCCTGATGCTGCGCGTCCAGATGAAGCGCGTCGACCCTGGAGAAGAACTCGAACCGGACCCCGCGGCGGCGCAGTACCTGATAGATCGGGGCGATGATGACGTCGCCCATTCCCGCGGTCATCTTCCAGAAGAACGCACCTTTGTACTGGAAGAGCGCGATGCCGGTGAGCAGTACGGCCAGGCCCGCGCTGAACGAGGGCCGCTCGAAATCGCCGTCGGTGTATCCGAAGACCATGTCGTACATGCCGCGCACGAGCGGGAATTCCAGGACGTCGGGGTGTGCGCCGTGCCGCAGCATCCAGTCGCCGTACTCCTCGTCGTTGATGGCCCGAAACCCCGCGGGATCGGTGATCAGGTTGTCGGCGATCAAGCCGCGCACGGTGGCCACCAGCAACGACATCAGGAGCCAGACCCGCCGGTGGTCGGGTCGCCGCTCGTAGTCGAGTGCTTCACGCACCGCCTCGAGTGACTCGGACAGAAAGCCCGCGGCGCTCGCCTCAGCGGTCTGCGGTGCGATCATGGCGGCCATGGTGGCCATCGCCCCACGTCGCACGGCGTCGAGCCACGGCGACGAGGTGGGCCGCGGGCCGGTGGTCAGTGTGAGGCTGGCTCCCGTTGGGGTGGAAAGTGATTCGGCGAAATCCAGCAACAACTGCAGCGCTCGGCCGAGGAAGCTCACCACGGTGAGCTCCCGGCCCGTCGCGCCCGGGTCGCCGGGCAGTTCGGCGGTGCGGCCGAACTTGCCGGGCCAGATCAGCCAGTCACCGCCGAATCGGTCGGCCATACCGAGCTCCTCAGCGGGCATCATGGCCTGGTCCCAGTCGCGGATCGGTGCCGCGGGATCGGTCTGCTCACGGTCCAGTTCGGCGTAGCACTCGCGCAGCAGCGTGAAGGCGTTCTCGTAGGAGCCCAGCCAGATGTGCAGACCGTGCTCCTCGATCCGGTCGTTCGGTCCGCGGCTGGAGGCGCCCTTGCCGCCCAGCCGCCACCCTCGCTGGTAGACCGTGATCGACTCGAAGCGGTCCCGCCAACCCGGCTCGCTGAGCCGCCACGCGGCACTGAGGCCGGCCATACCGCCGCCGAGGACGGCAACCCGCGTGCGTCGGCGCATCACACCAGCAATGCCCGCGCGCGCGCCAGGTCTGGCCAGTTCTGGTCGGCGGGGAATCGGCCGACCACGTCGGCGAGCGCGGACCGGGCGGGCTCACCGATCAGTTCGAAATCGTCAGCGGTCGAACGCAGTTCGAACACCAGCGCGTCCTGCTTGCGGGCGAGGGCGATCGCCGCCTGCAGGCCCTCATGCCGAGCCTGCGGGTCGTCCTGAGCGTGGGCCAGCACCCGGAGCAATTCGGCTTCGTAGAATCGCGAGCCGGTTTCCTCGACGACGTCGAAGGTCGCCGCGAGTCGTTCCCGTCCCGCCTGGCGATCGCCCGCGGCGATGTGCAGCCGGGCGAGGACACTCTCGTAGGAGGCGAGAAACGTCTTCAGCTGCGCCGCTCGCAGCGCCTGCACCACCGCCGTCATGGCGTCGATGTGCGGTTGCAATACGGCCCGGTCGGTCTCGCCAGTGGCCAGCACTCCGCGTGCGGCAAGTGACACCTGGTTGCACGCGGCAACCATCGACCACTCGGTAAGGCCGAGTTGTTCGGCGTAGCGGGCGATTTCGTCGATCAACTCGACGGCACGGTCGAGTTGACCGGATTCGATTCGCACGATCGTCTCGCGTCCACGCCCGTAGCAGAACGTGATCGCGTTGTACGGGAACTCCAGTTCCTCACAGCGGCTCTCGATCCGGGCGAAGAAGGGCTCGGCGCCGGTCAGGTCCCCCTGCAGAAACCTGATGAATCCGACTTCGGCGTACAGCGCGGCGATGGGGTCGTTCGGCGCGTACCACGCCTTTTCCATCTGCGGTGCGCCGGTTCGCTCGAGGGCGGCGACGGCCTCCTCGACCGCGACACGCGCCTGGTCGAACTCGCCCCGAAACGCAGCAAGCGATCCGTCGACCGCCTTGTAGGCCACACTGGCCCAGTCCGACATCCCGTCTAGGTGACGCATCGCGTCGACCAGGCGCTGGGCTCTGTCGAGCTGACCGCACGAGACGTAGAAGCTCCACAGCGCACTGAACGTCGCGAAGTAGTCGAGGCTGGGCTCCTTGACGATCAGCTGAAGGCACCGCTCGAACTCGGCGGCGGCCTCGATGCTCGACTGACCGCTCAACGCTGAGGCGAGGAACCCGAGTTCGAGTCGGACATGGACCTCCCGGTCGTCGCGGAGGCGGCCCATCGGCAGCAGGTCGATGTTGTCCAGGGCTCGCTTGAGATGGTTGCGGGCCTCGACCAACGCTCCGCGCTGGCGGGCTTCCACCGAGGCCCGCCGGAAGGCCTGTGCGGCATCGTCGAAGCGGTCCGCGCGCTCGAAGTGATGAGCCACCAGACTCCAGTCGGGGTTCCCGCGTTCGGGTTCGGCCGCCAGCGCGTCGGCGATGCGGTTGTGCAGGCGGCGGCGGACGCTCGGGGGCGACAGTTCGGCGGCGACCTCGCGCAGTAGTTCGTGGTGAAACGCCCAGCTGTGGGTGCCCACCTGGCGCAGGACCCTGGCCTCGGTGAGCTCGTCGAGCAGAGCGTCGATCTCGCCGGATGGCACGCCGGACACCGTGGACAGCAGGTCCCGGTCGAAGCGGCTGCCGACCAGCGCGGCGGTTTCGACCACCAGCAGCGAGTTTGTGCTCGAACGCAGGCGCGCCACCAGAGCTTCGTACAGCGTGTCGGGGACCTGGGTGGAGTCTGTCGAATCCGCGTGCTTCTGCCGGAGCTTCGCCACGACCTCCTCGATGAACAGCGGTATGCCGTCGCAGCGTGCCTGCACCGCTTTGCGCGAGTCCTCCGTCAGCTCGGGGTGCAGGGCGCGGATGAGCAGATCGGCGTGTTCGTCGGCGAGCGGCTTCAACTGAAAGGCCTCCGCCGCATGGTCTAGCGGGGGGATCTGCCGACCGGTGACGACCACCAGCAGGCCTCGATGGTCGTCGCCGAGGAACGAGTTGACCAGTTCGATGGTGTCCTCGTCGTACCAGTGGATGTCTTCGAACAGCAACAGCGCTGGGCCGGAGCCGATGCAGGCCCACAGGTATTCCTTGACCGCGGCGGCGATCTGGTCGAAGCGCTGACCGGCGCTCGCTGCGGTGTTCTGATACCTGGTTCCCGGGTCGATACCGAGAACGGCGGCCAGGAGGGGGGCGGTGTGCGCGACGTTCAGCGACCGGTTCTCGATCTCTGCCTCGAGCAGCTGCAGGCTCTCTGAGGGATCCGAATCGCGCTGAATGCCGCATCGGCGCTCGAGCAGTCGCCGCACCGGGCGCAAACCGATGTCGGTGTGAAACGGGGACCCGAACAACTCGAGCACAACCGCACCGGAGTTCTTCGCGATGTCCAGTGCTGCACCGGCCAGCCGGCTCTTGCCGATTCCGCCCTCACCGCACAGGATCAGGCCGCTGCTGGTCGAGGTGCCCGTACTGACTTGTGCCCAGCGGCTTTCCAGATGGGCGAGTTCCTGTTCCCGCCCGACCAGCGGCCCACGGACCTTGCCGGCGGTGTCCCGCTCTGCGGCAACGCGGTAGTAGACGACATCTTCGTCGAGGCCCTTCACGCGTTGCGGCGGCCGGGCGTCCAAATCGAAATTGTCGCGGACCACCCGTTCGATGGCCATGGACACGGTGACGTCACCGGGCCGGGCCAGGCTGCAGATGCGCGCCGCGAGATTGGCGCCGAGGCCGTAGACATCGTCCTGGGCGATGTCGAGATAGACCAGGCCGCGGTGGATCCCGACTCGGACGTCGATGTCGAAACTGAAGCGGTCGTGGACCTTCGAGCTGAGAGCGGCGACCTCACGGGTGATGTCGATTCCGGCGAGCACGGCGCGGTGGGCGTCGTCCTCGTGGGCGATCGGGTGGCCGAACACGGCGAGCAGACCATCGCCTTTCGTCGAACCGATGTGGCCCTCGTAGCGGGTGACGACGCGATGGACGATGTCGCGGTAGCCCCCCACGACAGTGCGGTAGACCTCCGGTTCGATCCGGGTCGACAGTGCGGTCGAGTCGACGAGGTCCGCGACGAGCATGGTGAGCCGACGGATCTCACCGCTGTCGGTCGGTGTGGAGAGAAGATCCTCGGCGTCGCGGTTACCGCTGTCAGCCGCCAGCACCTGGCCGGCGAGTGAGTCGGCGGTGACGCGGTCTCCGTTGTTGATCGCCCCGACGGCGCGCTCGAGCAACTCGTCGATCGTCGGCTCGGCGCTCACTCGACTCACAACCCGATGGTGAAGCTCAACTCGTCTCGAGTCCTGTCCGAGTCCGTCGCACCGGCGAGAGTCGGACGGTGGCGAGGTAGCTCGCTCCGGCGTACTTCTGGTCGGTCAACCGAACCTGGAACGACGTGGCGTCGGCGGCAAGGACGCCGGGCACGAACTCCAGGACGGTGTCTTTGATGACGATGTCCGGGCGGCCCACTCGTTCAAACGATTTCAGGATCGAGATGGTGCACGGATAGGGCAGGGTCTTGTCCAACCGGACCGGCAGTGACGGTCCGGGGTCGGTATCGGGCTCCCATTGCCACGAGGACGGGCCGGCCAGGGCGATGTCGACGACGTTGGCATAGGTTCGCATCTGCAGGTCCAGCAGGTTATGGATCAGGCGCACCCAACCATCGATGCCCCACCGGCCCGCGTCGTCCTCGCGGGCGGCGTCGAGCGCGATCGCCTTGATCTGGTCGAGAACGCCGAGCGTCAGGGACGCGGCCTGGCGGACCGGGGCCTGACGGGCGGTGGTCATTTGTCACCTCCCGTTCCACCGGGAGGCCGGGGAGTGGTCATCGCCCGCAGGTAGTTCCAGGGCGCGCTGGCCAGATCTCCGCCGACTTCGCGGCAGTGAGTCGGCGATGTCGGTGTACGTGACACCGCCCGTCATCCACTTCTCGGCTAGCTCGCAGGTAGCTGTTGGTGAGGTCTTCGACGGCGTCGGTCCACACTTCGACCGCTGCGGGAACGAAGTGGATCGGCGGTGGAGGCGAGGAGGGCGCCGACGAGGGCGCCGTGGCGCTTGGCGTCCTTGGCGTCCGCGTCGCTGGTGAAGAACAGGAACGGTTTGGTTCCCTGGGGGTTCTTGCGCGCTGCTTCGAGAAGGAAGTCCGCGGACGACGTGCCGTACCCGCACGAGCACACCAGCCGAGCCTGCACCCACGGCGGAATCCCTGTGATGTGAACGATCTTGCCGGGTCGCGACCCGCACGCCCTGAGCGGCCGGGTGATCGCCGGGTCTTTGGACTCCATCCGGATGTAGCCGCGGTCGACGGTGACCTTGCCGTCGCCGGTATCGATGGCGGACTTGTCCAGGTCGTACTCGAGGATGGCCTCGAAAGGGCGTTTCGGATCTTCGTAGGGGAAGTACTTCAGCGGCGTCAGCAGGGTCGAATCCTTCGACGACGCGGACCTTTTCCCGCACGCGACGCCAGCCGTCGTGGAGGAGCCGCGGCTGCGGCTGCATCGCCATCTCGAGGAAGAACTCGGGGTAGTCCTGCTCCCATTATACGGATTGACAATCCTTTTCAGATCTTCCAGCGACACGTCGTCGATCCTGAACTTGGTGTCGATCGATGACGCATTGTTTGCCGTCGACGGTGACGATCGAGGTGTCACAGTGGCCCGTGAGTGCGGTGCCGGAACGCAGCGTTGTGCTGGCGAGAACCGGATGGTGGTGTCGAAGTCCTTGCGGCTCGACGGAAGTCGTTCGAAGTCAACGTCGAGGAAGTTCTCGCAACTGTTCGGCCGAAACAGACGCTCTGCGCTCCTGCGCGCTGGTCACCTCGTCGCATCGCGGACCCGCTGAAATCCGAGCGGGTGAACTCCTCGGGTTCGGCGCGACCTCGGCCAGTGCATCGCGATGAGTTCGCCGCCGAACTCGGTGTCGATGGCTTCGTCGAACGATGGCAACGAGCTGTCGGGAGCGACCTTCTTGAGCCGCGCCGACGCGTCGAAAGGCCGTACAGCAGCCGACTTTCTGGGCCTGGGTCAGCGGCCGAGTCGTCCGCGCTGTCATCAGCGATCGCTCGGATCGCGTTCATGCGACGCCGGGTCGGCTCCTGCGATGCCTCGTTGGGAAACAGTAACCGGCCTCGCAGCTCTTCGTACCAGCCGGTGTTGGCCGACGCTCCGGGAAGCAACGCGTCGGCAGCCGCCAGCACTTCAGGATCTCTGGAGTCCTTGACCGCGCGATCTATTGCGCCGAAGACTCTCGAGAATGTCGTCGAACCGGATCGCATTGCCCGCTCCCAACCCCCATTTGAGCAGTTAGCATACCCTGACCCGACGCGACCGCGCGTCGATTTTTTTCGGAAGGGTCAAACGGATGGACGGCGGGGGACAGAACGGCCAGGGCCCCGATGTTCCGTGGGCCTCCGTCTTCGATCCGGCCGCGAACCTGCGGGCACTGACCACCATCCAGTCGGAGGGGTTTCGCGCTGCCAGCGAAATCGTGGACCGCGTCGTGCGACTGGCCGCGCAGCGGCCCGACGGCACCGAACGGTCTGCGCGGCAAGCTACTCCGCTGTCCACCGAGCAACGCGCCGATCTGCTGGGTGCCACGGACGTGGAACCGCTGATCAAGTCGTGGTGGGAGATGGTCGGCCAGTTCCTGATGGGCACCGGAGCGCAAACTCCAGCGAAGAGCCCCACCGTGACGCCGGCCCTCGACTTCTCGGCCGCGGACTCCGCGGGCCGGCTCGAGATGGATGCTTCCCCTGGCGGCACAGCAACATCGGAAGTCTGGCTGCACAACGCCGCCGACGACGATCTCGGCCGGATTCGGTTGCGGTGTAGCGCATTGATGGCCGACGACGGGTCGGTCATCGACGCCGCCGCGATCCGCTTCGATCCCAAGACGGTCCCGATGCCGGGCCGCTCCAGTCGCGGCGTCGGCGTCATCGTCAAGGTCGCCAAGAAGGTCCGCCCCGGGTTGTACCGCGGCACCGTGCTGGTCGAGGGCAGGCCCACGTTGTGGCTGCCGATCGCCGTGACGGTTCGAATGAATTCATGACGAGCCTCGCGGATGACACCGACCTGGTGGCCGGGGTGGAGACCCGGCTGCGCGAGGTCGGCAAGGTGGTGCGGCGCGCGATGCTCGACGCGATGCCCGACGGACAGCCCGTGCAGTGGCTCTACGGCCCGATGCGCGAGTACCCGTCACGGCCCGGCAAGGCGCTGCGCCCGGCGCTGTGTCTGTCGGCGGGCCGGGCCTTCGGGGCCGCCGCCGACACCCTGATGGGCGTTGCCGTGGCAATCGAGTTGCTGCACAACGCCTTTCTGGTGCACGACGACATCGCCGACGGCAGCGAGATGCGGCGCGGCCGCCCGACGCTGGCGGCCAAGCACGGGCTGGCGGCAGCGCTGAACGCCGGCGACGGGCTGGCCATCGTCGCCAGCCAGGTGCTGCGCCGGGCCACCCGGCGGCTCGACCGCGACATCGCCGATCAGGTTCTGGAGGAGTTCGACATCATGGCGATGCGCACCCTCGAGGGACAGGCGACCGAGATCGGTTGGCAGCTGGACTGCGTCGAGGATCTGCGCCCCGCGGACTATCTCGAGCTGATCATGCACAAGACGTGTTGGTACACGACGATCTACCCGTTGCGGGTCGGCGCGATCGTGGGCTCGGGAGGAACTGCCGACCTGGCGCCGATGGTCCGGTTCGGGTTCCACTTCGGCGCGGCCTTCCAGATCCGCGACGATCTGCTGAACCTCGTCGGCGACGAACAGACCTACGGCAAGGAGATCCTCGGCGACATCTACGAGGGCAAGCGGACGCTGACCCTGGTGCATCTGATGGCGACGGCGCAGGGAGCCGATCGCGATCTGGTCCGGGACTACCTGCGCCGCAGCCGCGCCGAGCGTTCCGAGGAACTCGTGCGTACCATCCGCGAGCTGATGGACGACTACGGCAGCATCGCCTTCACCAGCGAATACGCCGAGGGCATCCTGCTGGTTGCCGAGGAGTACTTCGAGCAGGCCTTCGCCGATGCCCAGCCCGGCCCGGACTTGGACTTCCTGCGCGCGCTGGTGCCCTACGTCTGGGCGCGCTGGCGGTAACCGCTGTTGATCGCCGAATTCGGCGACAGCGCAACTGTTCTACCGTCGGGTCATGGCGCGGCCGGGCTCGACTCGACGTCAGCTCAGCGCACACCGGTTCCTGTCGCGCCGGATGGACTACGCGGTTCTCGGCCGGTCGATGCCGGCCGAGGCAGATCCACTTCGGACGCATCGACTCTCGCTGCTGGCCGGATGCGCGTGCGCGGTCGCCGTCGCTGTCGTTGACCGTCGGTCTGGCGGTGCTGCGTCCGGTGGCCGGCGACGCTCCGCTGGTCATGTCACGCCAGTCCGGCGAGTTGTTCGTCCGGGTCGGCGACGACCTGCGGCCGGTGGCCAACCTGGCCTCCGCTTACCTCATATTGGGGCACCCCGCCACGCCGCGACTCCTCGACGACACCGGGCTCGCGAGCGTCCCGCGCGGCCCGGTTCTGGGTATCCCCGGGGCGCCGCGGTCGATCGGAGCGGCCATGGCGTGGCGGATCCGCGGTGGACGGTCTGTGACGACCGCGACGGGGCGACCACGATCGCGGTTGCCGGGCCCGACGAGCCGCCGGAGGTTCCGGCGGACCGCGCCGTCCTGGTGTCGGCGAGCGACGGGTCGCCGTACCTGCTCTACGACGGCAGGCGAGCGTCGGTCGATCCGCATGACCGGGTGATCGCCCGCACGCTGCATCTCGACGGGGTGCAACCCCGGCCGGTGTCCTCCTCGCTCCTCAACGCCATCCCGGAGGTCCCGGCGATCATCGCGCCGCCGATACCCGGCGCGGGCGAGCCGTCCGGTGTGGCCGGGTTCCCGATCGGCGCAGTGCTGCGCACGGCCCGGGCGGGTTCCGACGAGTACTACGTCGTGCTGCGCGAGGGACTGCAGCGGGTGGGCCGGTTGACCGCCGACCTCATCCGGTTCGCCTACCCGGAGGGTGACGCCGAGATCGTCTCGGTCGCACCCGACCTGGTAGCGGGCAGCGGCGTCGCCGACACTCTCCCGGTGGCCACCTATCCCGGCGACGCACCCGCACTCCTCGAGGTGCCGGGTGATCTTTGCGCGACGTGGCGCTCCGGCCGGGTCGGCATCGCGGCCGGTGAGGCGCCCCCGGATCGGCGCGGCGGTGTCACGCTGGCCATCGCCGACGGGAACGGGCCCGAACGTCGACGTGGTCCGGATACCCGCCGGGACACCACGTCGACGTCACCGCGGCCATGCTGACGACGGACACCGGGACGTCCGGCCGGTACCTGATCACTGACGCGGGAATCCGCTTCCCGCTGCGGGATTCGGCCACCGCCACCGCTCTCGGGTTGGGAACGGCGCCGGCGCAGGTGCCCTGGGCGATCATCGCGGCACTGCCCGCAGGTCCCGAGCTCAGCCGGGACGCCGCCTCAGTCGGCCGTGACGTCGTCGCGGCGTCGACGCCGTAACCGTGCCGAGGCGGCCGCGGCAAGCCCGGCCAGGCACAGCCCGACGCCCGCGGCGGCGATTCCGCGCGTCGGAGCCGGTTCGGGCTGCGGATCAGATCCGGCGGGTTGCCGGCGTGGGTCGCGGCATCGGCGGCTGAGCGGGGTGATCGCTCAGTGCGGCCAGGCAGTCGACGACGCCGTTGCCCACCTGGGCATTCCAGCCTCCGACCGGCTTGTGAGCGGTGGCCTCGATTTTCGCCATCACCTGACGCGCCGACATCCGCGGGAAGCGCGCGCGCACCAGTGCCACCAAGCCGCTGACCACCGGTGTCGCATAACTGGTTCCGGAGATCGGCATCGGGCCCGACGCCCCCGGGACGGCGTCCACGAGCCCGTCGCCGTCAGGGTCGAGGGACAAGACGGCTTCCCCGTGCGCCGCGACGTCGACCCACGGCCCGTTGAGGCTGAACGCCGACGGTGCACCGTCGGCTGCGACGGACGCGACGGTCAGGACGTAGTCGTCGTACCAGCCGGGGCTGACGATGACCGTCGGCTGCGGGGTCGTGTTCTGCGCCAGGCATTGTCCGCTCCCGCCCACGTTTCCCGCGGCGGTGACCACGACCGCATCCTTGACGTCCACCGCGTAGGACAGTGCGGCGCCGAGTACCCGATCGTCCAGCGTTCCGTCGGCACAGGCGACCGACGAGATGTTGATCACCGAGGCGCCCATGTCGGCGGCCGTCCGAACGGCCATCGCCAGTGTGGTCACATCACCGAACCCCCGACTCGACCGATCCGACAGTGGCCCGAACTTGTTGCTGGACTGCCGGATGGCGATGATGCCCGCCTCCGGGGCCACCCCGCTGAAACCGCTCCGGTCCTCCGGCTCGGGAGCGGCCGCGATGATCCCCGCGACGATCGTTCCGTGCCCGTCGCAGTCCTGCCTGCCGTCACCGTTCGACACGTAGTCGCCGCCGGCGATGACACCGGGCAGGCGTCGATGCGGCTGCACTCCCGTATCGATCACGGCGACCCGCTGGCCCGCACCCCGGGTGAGGCGCCAGATCGCCTGCAGGTCAACACCATCCAGTTGTGCCGCGCGCCGACGATGCGCGCTCGACCCGCAACGGTACGGCGCAGGCTCCCCGTTGCTCGGTGGGTTCGGGCGGCGCGGGTGCGGCGGGGGAGGGCAGCAACGAGTTGTCGATCGGCGGCGGCGCGACGGCGAACGCCGGCGGCGCACACTGCTGCGCGGCCAGCACAACCGCGGCGGCGACGGCGAGAGCGCGGCCTGCCCGGGCGCTCACACCAGGCTCCGAATCGCGGTGAAGAACCCTGCCGTCGCGCACGCCAGCGGTATGACTGCCGCACCGGCGGCGTACTCGACCACCGACATCACCCGGTCCGCGGCGGGGGAAAGGCTCAGATCGGCCGTACCGAGCGCTATCGCGATCGCCGCGCCGGCGATCGGCAGCCCGCACAGCCATGTGCTGGCCCACGGCGCGCGGACTGCCACCAACCCGATGATGGCAGACACCGCGATTCCCGCACCGATCGCCAGTGCCGCAGCTCGGCAGGGATCCGGATGAATCCGACTGCGCAACAGCAGTATTGCGGCCACGGCCGCGATGAAGGCCGCCGCCTCGAGTGGTCGCACGGTGAGAACGGCGGTGACGAGCGTCCCCAGCGCGGATGCCCCAGCAGTTGCCGTGACGAGCAAGGTCAGGATGCGCCGAGCGCTCGCCGCACGGCGCTCGATATCGTCTGGCCACGCCGAGGCAGACAGTCCGGACAGTCGCGCCGCCAGTCGCGGGGCGGCCGCCAGAACCGACCAGCGACACCGTCGTCAACACCGGCCCGACGCCAGCGGGGACAGCCATCCCAACGCCTCGGCCAGCGCTGCGGCGGCCGCTGCCATCGTCATCCCGGCAAGCGGCAGGAACGTCGCCGTTCCGCAGTCAAGCAGCCGCCAGGCGATGAGCGAGATCGCCGAGACCGCCGACATCGCGAGCAGAAAGCCCGGCAGTGCCGGCACCGCGAGCTGCGCACTCAGACCCGCCAACGCAGCGGCGACGACACCCAGTGTCACCGCCAGGCTGGGATCTCGTCGGAGCGCCACCGCGCCGACGAGCGCCGAGATCGTCGTGGCGCACCCCGCACCCATGCTTGCGGTCGACAGCGGCAAAAGCGTTGCGCCCGAGCAACACTGCCACCGCTGCCGCCGACCACAGCACCCCGACCATCGCTATCTTCGGGACGCCGGGCCGGCATGTCCGGATCCGTTTGCCCGACAGCGTCGACCACCGAATCGCAGAGATCGAACTGCGGTTGGCTGTGTTGGCTCGGTCATGGCCGTCAGAATCAGCAACTCGCCGTCGTACACGCCACACTGCGCGAGTGATCGGGCCGCGTCGAGGACGTCGCCGTCGGTTCTGACCAGACGGACGTCGCGCCCGCCGACGTCCTCGCCGACCACGTCGACCACGGAGGGGATCAGCTCGCAGAGCGGAAGGTCGGCAGGAAGAGCAAGATCGGTGTCGCGGTGTGCTGACCGGATCGACACCCGGCACATCTCGGCGGTCATGAGCGGACGGTAGCCATCCTGGATTCGCGGTGAACGCCGTTGTCCACAGGTGAATTGCCGACACCCCGCTTGGTGTCTACCGTCCGCTCATGGTCACGACGACGGTGGACATCGACTGCGTTGCACGGGTGCCCGCACCGCCGTTTCCCACCGATGACGTCACCGTCGACGCGCCGCTCGTCGTGCCGCCGGCTGCCGCCGGCCCGTCGCGACTGGTACCGATCCTCACCGTCGTCGCGATGGTGGGTACCGGTGCGCTGATCTGGGCCTCGAGATCGGCAGCGGCACCCAATCCGATGGCACTGATGCTGCCCGCCATGATGGTGACCTCACTTCTCGGCATGGTGATGCAGCGCGGGAACAGGCGTGCCAGAGGCCATCTCGACGAGCAGCGGCGGCACTATCTGGACCACCTCGGCGCACTGAGCCGAGCAACTGCGGGAAGCTGCGGAACACCAACGACTTTCGCTCACCTGGACCCACCCGGCGCCCAGCACGCTGTGGACACTGGCCGGCGGGCCGCGGATGTGGGAACGGTCTCGCGGCGACTCGGACTTCGGTCATGTCCGGACTCGGCGTCGGAACGCAACGCCTGTGCCGAGGATCACCGTACCGCCGATCGCGCCTGTGGCCGACCTCGACCCGGTGACCGCCGACGCGTTCCGTCGTTTCGTGCACACCTACGCCACAGTCGCCGATCTTCCGATCGCGTTGGCGCTGACGGGAACTGAGCGCGTCGTGGTCACGGGCCCGCCGGCCGCCGCCCGGGCGTTGGTGAGGTCGATCGTCTGTCAGCTTGCGGTGTCGCACAGCCCGGACGCTATCCTGATCGCCGCGGTGGTCGGAAGCGGCGAACGTGAGTACTGGGACTGGCTGAAGTGGCTGCCGCACAACAGGCATCCGTCCAGCGGTAGCCCGATGGTCTTCGACGCGGGGGTCGCCGTCGATACCGTGCCTGCCCGGCCGGCCGGCCCCATCTCGTGCTCGTCGTCGACGGCTCGGACTCCGATCCGCCCTTGAGCAACGCGCAGGCCACCGTCGTCGTCATCGGTGACGACCCGCGACGACAACGCGCTTCGCCTGCATCTCGATGGTGGGTGGCCGGACTCTGGCGGCGAACAGTTCGCCCGCGCCGACGGCATGACGCTGTCCGAAGCGCGAGTCTGCGCCCGCCGTCTTGCTCGCTACCGTCCCGCCCGTCCGGTCACCGACGACATCGTGCCGTGGCCTGGCGAGGGGTGGGGTCCGCGTCCACCACGCGAGCGACTGAGGGTGCCGCTCGGCGTTAACGCTGAGGGAAACACGGTCGACCTCGACATCAAGGAAGCGGCTGAAGGAGGTCACGGCCCACACGGGCTGTGCGTCGGAGCGACCGGCTCGGGCAAGTCGGAACTGTTGCGAACCGTCGTCCTGGGCATGGTCGCCCGGCACTCACCCGACGAACTCAACCTGGTGCTGATCGACTTCAAAGGCGGCGCAACGTTCCTCGGATTGGAGGGCCTGCACCACATCGCGGCGACCATCACCAACCTCGCCGACGAAGCACACCTGGTGGCGCGCGCCAACGACGCCCTCGCCGGCGAGATCCACCGCAGGCAGCAGGTGCTGCGCCGCGCCGGGAATGCGGTGAACCTCGCCGCCTACCGCCGAATGCGCACCCGAGACCGGACCCTGCCACCGCTACCGTCGCTGTTGGTGGTCGTCGACGAGTTCGCCGAACTGCTGCAACATCATCCGGACTTCACCGAGCTGTTCGTCATGATCGGCAGACTGGGTCGGTCGATGGGGGTGCACCTGCTGCTCGCGAGTCAGCGACTCGACGAAGGGCGGCTTCGAGGCCTGGAATCGCATCTCTCCTACCGCATCTGCCTAAAGACCTCCACCGCCGCGGACTCACGCGCGGTACTGGGTGTTCCGGATGCCGCCGAACTCCCGACGACACCGGGCGCGGCATATCTGCGCGGCGCCGACGGCCGGCTGCGCCGCTTCCAGACCACCTATCTCGGCACCCCCGCACCGTCCGCAGCACCGGATCGTGCCGGCAGCGCAGCCCTCCGTCCGAGCTCTTCACCTCGGTGCCGCCGACCACCCCGGCTGCCGGAGACGTCAACCCGACTCTCATGGACACCCTGGTCGACCGCTTCAGCGGTGTGGGGGCTCCGGCTCATCAGGTCTGGCTGCCGCCGCTGCGGAGATCTCCTCGGCTGGCCGAGCTGGCCGACTCCGAGGGTCCCGAGATGACCGCGTCGATCGGTGTCGTCGACCGCCCGTTCGAGCAACGGCGGGTGCCGCTGCTGGTCGAGTTGGACGGCGCCGGCGGCCACCTCGCGGTGGTCGGAGCGCCCCAGAGTGGCAAGTCGCAAACGGTCCGCACACTGCTCACCGCCCTGGCGTTGCGCCACGCCCCACAGCGAATCCAGTTCTACTGCCTCGATTTCGGCGGCGGAACGCTCGAGGCGCTACGTGCGCTGCCACACGTGGGATCGGTGGCCAACCGGCCAGATCACGAACTGGTCCGCAGGATCGTTGGCCACGTCGACGCGATTCTGCGGTCCAGGGAGGCGGGTGTCGCAGACGAGTATGGCGACGTGTTCCTGGTGATCGACGGGTGGCAGACCCTGCGCGAGCAGTTCGGCGATCTCGAGCCTGCTATCACCGCGATGGCTGCCGCAGGATTGTCGTTCGGCATCCATCTGCTGCTCACCGCCGGCCGGTGGGCCGACATCCGGCCGGCTCTGAAGGACCAGATCGGAACTCGCATCGAGCTGCGACTCGGTGATCCACTTGACTCCGACATGGACCGCAAACAGGCCGCGCTCGTGCCGCTCGGCACGCCGGGTAGGGGAGTCACCCGCGGCGGCCACCACTTCACCATCGCGATGTCATCCATCTCTGACGCCACGTGGCCGGGGTCATGGCGGACACCGGAGGTGCGCCTTCTTCCAGCCACCGTCGACCGTGTGTCGGTGCTCCAAAAGGCGCATCACGACGGCATTCTGATTGGCATCGGTGAGTCCGATCTCGCGCCACTCGCCGTGGATTTCGAACGTCAACCGCATCTGCTCATCGTCGGTGACCGCGAGTGCGGCAAGACGGCAACACTGCGGACGCTCTGCCTCGAGATCGTCCGCAGCACCACACCGGAGCACGCCCGTCTGTTCGTCGTCGACTATCGGCGCACGCTGTTGGGCACTCGTCGACCCCGCGCGGCTGACCGGCTACGCGTTCTCTTCGGCCGCAGTGGCCGACCAGCTGCCCGCGCTCGTCGAATCGCTGCGGCGGCGGTTGCCTGCGCCCGACGTCACGGCCGAGCAACTGCGTGCCCGATCCTGGTGGAGCGGTCCGGAGATGTTCGTCGTGGTCGACGACTACGACCTCGTCTCCTCCGGACCGGGTGACGCGCTCGCTCCGCTGATCGACGTGTTGCCGCATGCGGCGGACGTCGGATTGCATCTCGTGGTCGCCCGGCGCTGCGCGGGTCTCGCCCGCGCGATGTACGACCCCGTGCTGGCACACCTGCGCGACAGCGGCTGTATGACTCTGCTGATGAGCGGGTCTCCCGAGGAGGGAGCGGTGATCGGACCGCACCGCGCTGTGCCGCAGCCACCCGGGCGTGGGCTGTTCGTGACCCATGCCGGCGCCCAACGGGTTCAGGTCGGCTGGTGTCCGCCGTGACCGTGCTGGAGATCGGCCCGTCGACGGTGCGACGCCTGCCGCCCGCGGGTGAATCGGCTCTGTGACGGCGGCATGGTCGCACAGGCACTCGCCGGCATCGACGACACCACCGTGCTGCTCGACGAGCGGCCGGTTACCGTCGAATCGCTGTGGCGGAACATCATCTCGTCCACCATCGGCAACGACTGCGAGCCATTGACAGTCCTGCACCCGTCGTGGTGGCCGCCGCGGTGGGTCGCTCGCATCCTCGATGCGGCCACCTCGGTCGCCCCCGACGTCGTCGCGCTGCCGCGGTCGGCGATGATCGCCCGCCGTCACGGCTCGGGCACCGCGACGGTTGTCGAGCTCGGCGATGAGGTGGTGGCGGTCTGCCGGGGAACCGCCCTGCCGCGCATCCATCGTCGAGCGGTCGACGCGGCCGCGATCGCCGCGAAGGCAGCAGGTGCCCACCCGCCGGACAGGATTCTCATCGATGTGCCGCATGGTGTGCACGGCGGCGAGCAGTTCGGCATCGCCATCCGAAAAGCGCTGCTTCACAACGGCGTGGCGGCGACCATGGTGCGCATCGAGGACGAGGTCGCCCCCTCGGACTGCAGAGCCGCCAACGGCGGCTCCGGTCCGTCGCACCTGGCTTCGCGCACAGTTGCCGCCGCGGTGGTGGTGGGGATCGTGGTGTGCGGAGTCGGAGTGGCTACGACCCGTCCCGCTGGCTGTCCCGGCGGCGGGCTCCGATACCGTCAGCCTCGTCGAGGGCCGGGTCACCGTACGCATCCCGACCGGGTGGACGGTAACGCGTGTCACCGCCGGACCCGGTTCGCGGCGCGTCGAGATCGTCTCCCCGGCAGATCATTCCGTGGCTCTGCACGTCACCCAGTCCTACACGCCCGAGGAGACGCTGGACGGTGCCGCACAGGTGCTGCGGCGCGCGTTGGCCAAGGAACCCGCCGGCACCTTCGTCGACTTCAACCCCGCTGACCAGCACGCCGGTCGTTCCGCGGTGACCTACCGGGAGGTGCGTGCCGGGCGGGACGTTCGGTGGTCGGTGGTCGTCGACGGGTCCACCCGCATCAGTATCGGCTGCCAGAGCGCTCCCGGTCGGGAGGACGCCATCAACCGAGTGTGCGACGAGGCAATCCGTTCGGCGCGCGAAGTCGGCGGAACCCCACAGCGGCCGTGAGCGTCGAACCCATTGTAAGCGTGACCAACTCAGTCGACAGGACCGTCTCGTGACCACTCTGAACACCGACTTCGACCTCATGCGCTCCGTGGCGGCGAGTGCCGATGCGCGCAACGACGAGATCCGTGGACTCCTGCACGGGTTCATCGCACGGATGGAGTCGGTTCCGCCCAGTGTCTGGGGCGGTCAGGCCGCCGTGCGATTCAAAGATGTTGTCGCACAGTGGAACACCGAGTCGACCCGGCTGTCTGCAGGCGCTCGCCGGTATCGCCGAGACGATCAGGAGTAACGAACAGGCGTTACGCGAGGCGGCCCACCTGCACGCGCAGCGCATTGCCGACGTCACCACCGACCTGTAGAGGAGAGCCCGCTGTGGACCCCATCCTTTCCTACGACTTCGCCGAGATCGACGCCGCTGTGCTCGCCGACATCCAGGCGACATCCACCCGGCTCGGCGCGGCCCTGGACGACCTGGCCCGTCAGATCGCGCCCCTGCAACAGGTGTGGACGCGTGAGGCCGCGACGGCCTTCCAGCAGGAGCAGGCCCGCTGGGGGCAGGCCGCCACCGCGTTGCACGACATCCTCGTCCGGCTGGGCAACGCGGTGCGCGACGGTGCCGCCGAAGTGGCCGAGGCCGACCGGCACGCCGCCCGCTTGTGGGGCTGATCGCCGGTCGGCGCTGAACTCTGTGGGGCCCCGGCGGAGGAGAGCCGCCGGGGCCCCACAGCTTCGCGGAATCGCTAGGGCCTCACGGGGTAGCGCAAGCCGTGCCCGAACCGGAACACCGGGTCGGCGGTGTCGAACGCGACATCGCTGCGGCTTGCCGCCACCGCGGCATCCGAGCGGGGCAGATCGAACGGCAGTGAACCCGCCGGGTCCGAGGCGCCGAACAGCACGTCGAGCAGGGCCGCCTCGCTCACCCCGAAGTTCGCGACGATCGCGGCGGCGGCTGCCGACGAACGGGGTCAGCACCGCCGGGCGGTCCAGGTACACGTCCACCACCGTCGGAACCGCGGCACACACCTCGAGAACCCGGCGCACCTCGTCGGACCCGAATTCCAGTGAGCCATGGTGGAACAACGCGGCCATGCCCTCGGTCCGCGGCTCGAACGGAGCCTTGATCCGCAGCACTGCCACATCGGCGTCAGCCGGTGAGTCCACCTTCTCGCCGTACCCGCCGAGCGAGGCGACGTCCGGCGCGAACACCTTGACACCGCGCTCCAGCGGCAGCACACCGGAATTCGTCAACAACGTCAGCGAGTCCCGCTGGGCGCGCAGGCCCGCCTCGCGGAAGTCCGCTCGCCCCACGGTGACCGCGGCGTCGTCCTCATCGAGGAACGGCCGGTCGAACAAGCCGAGGTCGAACTTCATCCGCAGCAGCCGGCGCACCGACTCGTCGATCCGCGACTCGCTGACCCGGCCGGCGCGGATCACCGACAGCAGCACATCGGTGCAGTCCTCCCCGCCGAACTGGTCCACGCCCGCCTCGAGCACCCGCACCACCCGGTCCTCGGCGCTCAAATGCTCCACGCCCCAGGCTCGCGCCACCCCGAGGTCGCCGAGCTCGGGACGGTCGGTGATCAAATTCCAGTCGGTGCAGACGATTCCGTCGAAGCCGAGCTCGTCGCGCAGCAGGCCGGTGATCACCGACTTGTTGAACCCGAAGCCCACCTCCTCCCACTCGCGATCCGACCGGCATGCCGTAGTAGGGCATCACCTCGGCGGCCCCGGCGGCCAGCGCGGCGCGGAACGGGCGCAGGTGATACTCGGCGTTGCCGCCGGGATAGATCTGCTCGCGGCCCCACGCGAAGTGCGGGTCGTTGCCGTCCTTCTGCGGGCCGCCGCCGGGAAAGTGCTTGATCATCGCCGCAACCGACTCGGCGCCGATCCGATCACCCTGCAGCCCAAGCACATACGCGACACCCAGCCGCGATGCCAGCTCGGCGTCCTCGCCGAAGGTGGTGTTGATCCGCGGCCACCGCGGCTCGGTGGCCAGATCCAGTTGCGGGTGCAATGCCACCCGGATACCGGCCGCGACGTACTCGCGGCGCACGACGTCGGCGAACTCGGCAACCCGCTCGGCCGACCCGATGGCGGCCAGCCCCAGGGTTTCCGGCCATTGCGAGAACGGCCCCGCCATCATCTGCGTCATCGGATTGTCGCCGAAGTGATGACGCGGATCGGTGGAGAACGTCACCGGAACACCGAGCGGGCGCTCCAGTGCCGCCCGCTGAACGCTGTTGTGCCACTGCGCGAACGACCGCCCGTCGGGCAACGACCCGAGGATGTTGAAGTGACTCACCCCCCGATCGATGAGCGAGCGCAGCGACCGCTGGCCGAACAGGGGCACCACCTCGTCGACATCGGCAGGCACGGCGATGGTGTGGAACATCAGCCCGACCTTGTCGGCCAGCGGCAGCCGGGCGAGCAGGTCCTCGGTGCGCTGCGGCCGCCGACAATGTCGCGTCGAGATACGGGTGGTACGATCGGACATCGGCGCTCCTCGTCGCTCATCTGCAAGGATGCCAGGTGATGAGCACAGCTAACGGACCGCAGGCGGCCTTCTCCGTCGGCGACGTCCGGGTCACCGAGGCGGGGATCTCCCTCGACCAGCAGATGACGGTGAGGCTGGTCGACCACCGCGGTGTTCTCGAGATGCCGGCCTACGCGGTGATGGCGGAGTCGGTGACCAGCGGTGCCTACTGGTACACCTTCACCGAATCGGTGGCCACCGTGCAGTCCTGGCTCGCGCTCACCGCCGGCGCCCCCGCCCGGGTCGGTGACCTGTTGCGCGCCACCTCCGTCATGGCCCACCGCGGTGACCTGTACGGCACGGCCACCATGACCATGACCAACGGCTCGCACGACGTCGTCTGCTCCGGGGTGGCCCGCGCCGTGCGGGTGGGACGCACCAGCGACGCGTTGCAGGCCCTGGACCGGGACAAGATCGCATCGCCAACCGGCCCGATGGCGGCCCCGCCCGACGTCGACACCACCGTCTCGGACATCGACCCGGGATGGGACGGCCGGCAGATCCTGACCGCGATCAGCCGCGGTGACATCGCCCGCGGACCGTTGTGCGACCTGCTGGCCATGACGGTGCGCCTCGACGACGAGCCGGTCATGACCGTCGACCCGCAGCCGTGGATGGCCAATCCGCTGGGCGCCATCCAGGGCGGAGTGATCGCATCGCTCATCGGGCAGGCCTGCTCGCTGGCCGGCCAGGCCCACACCGGGCCCGGGGACTCCTACACCCTGGCTGACCTCAGCGTTCACTACTTCCGGTCGCCGCCCGCCGACGGGCGATCCCTGACTCTGGCCACCACCACCGAGCGCGTCGGGCGGCGGATGGCGACGGTGAGCGCGACCATGACCGACCACGGCGGCACCGACTACGTTCGTGCCGTCGCCAACATCGCCTACGACCGGGCACGCGCGTTTTGACCTGCGTCTATCGCCGCAGGTAAGCTGCCTCGTTGGCGTGCGGTACGCCGTGGAATCTCCGCGGGGTAAGCCGGGATCTCGGGTCAGTGTTGGTCGCCGAGAGTCATAACCCCACCGTCGCGCTTCGACCGGCACCCGGGTCACACCGGGACCCACCATCCGGGGCGGAAGCCCTGAAACGAGAGGTAGTAGCGCTGTGCCTACGTACACGCCGAAGGCGGGTGACACCACGCGATCGTGGTACGTCATCGACGCCACCGACGTGGTGCTCGGCCGGCTCGCCGTTGCAGCAGCAACTCTGCTGCGCGGCAAGCACAAGCCGACATTCACGCCGAATGTCGACGGTGGCGATTTCGTCATCGTCATCAACGCCGACAAGATCGCCGTCAGCGGCGACAAGCTGACGAACAAGATGGCCTACCGCCACTCGGGTTTCCCCGGTGGTCTGCGGTCCCGCACGCTCGGCGACGAGCTCCAGAAGCACGCCGACCGCGTGGTCGAGAAGGCCATCGTCGGCATGCTGCCGCACAACAAGCTGAGCCGCCAGATCCAGAAGAAGCTCAAGGTGTACACCGGGCCGGATCATCCGCATGCCGCCCAGCAGCCGATTCCTTATCGAGATCAAGCAGGTGGAGCAGTGAGCGAAACGACAGACGAGACGACCGAGGTCACCGAGGTCACCGAGGTGGCTGAGGTCACCGAGGCCCCCGAGGCCCCGAGGCAGCGAGGCCGTGGAGGTCGCCGAGGTCACCGAGGCCCCTGAGGTCACCGAGCAGCCCGCACGGCGCGAGCCGGTCATCATCGACCGCCCGATCCAGACCGTCGGCCGCCGCAAGGAGGCCGTGGTGCGGGTGCGGCTGGTGCCTGGCACCGGCAAGTTCCACCTCGACGGCCGCACCCTCGAGGCCTACTTCCCCAACAAGGTGCACCAGCAGCTGATCAAGGCTCCGCTGGTGACCGTCGACCGGGTGGACGCCTTCGACATCTACGCCCACCTCGACGGCGGCGGCCCCTCGGGCCAGGCCGGTGCGCTTCGCCTCGCGATCGCCCGCGCCCTGATCCTGGTGCAGCCGGAGGACCGGCCGGCCCTGAAGAAGGCCGGCTTCCTCACGCGTGACCCGCGTGCCATCGAGCGCAAGAAGTACGGCCTGAAGAAGGCCCGCAAGGCGCCGCAGTACAGCAAGCGCTGACCCCGACGCATCGGCTCGCCGGGCGTGTTCCAGTCCTTCACGGCTGGACGCGCCCGGCGAGTTTTTTTGTGCCCTCGATCGGCGTGTGTGACGAAGTCGGCCGCCACCGAAATCATCGAATGTGCTGGTCACAGGCCTGGGCGCCCAAGTGAGAGACCAACGGATCATTAAAATTTGGTTTGAGTTCGCTGGTCCCTGGCAAACCTTGAAGGGGCCGACAGTCTTGTCGGCTGCCCAAGGTAGGAGGCGGGACCGTCCAGCGGTCGGTGTCCTCCTTCGGGGCTGTGTGGTGAACCTCGCGCAGCTCTGGATCCCTGCCAGAAACAGGAAGAAAAGAGCGAACATGAACACGATGAAGAAGACCGCCGCCGGCACCCTGCTGGGTGGATCGCTGCTCGTCGCAGGCGGACTCGGCCTCGCGCACGCAGCGCCGCCGGAGGCGCAGTCGGTGGTGGGCGACGGCAAGCTCAACGTCACCCTCAGCGTCGACGGCCAGAAGCTTGGCGTGATCCAGGACGTGACGCTGGCCAACGCACAGTCCCTCGCCAGCGCGGTGTGCCCGGTCGACGACCTCGTCGCCGCGCCTCGCGGATCTCGACACCAACCTGATCCCGACCGTGCCGGCCTGCAACAGCGTCACCGGTGGGCTGAGCTACACGTTCACCCAGAACGGTGGGGCAGCGGAGGTCGCGCCGGCCCAGAGCCCGACTCCGATGAGCCCCGACGCCGAGCGCTGGCGCCACGCCGACCACCACGTCGGCCGCTCCCAGCCGGTAAGCGTTCCGACAGCGACGCACTGCCCGCACCCATCCCGGGTGCGGGCAGTGTTCGTTTCGCCGGACACCTCGGCTGAGTCTCGGCCGAATTTCGGTTTGGCGGCGAGATGGCCGATAACCTCGTCGGTTGGGGATTGCGCCGGGAGTTGTGAGAGGTTTGTCCGCATGGGTCGACTGTTCGGGACCGATGGTGTCCGAGGCGTCGCCAACCGGGAATTGACTGCTGAGTTGGCGCTGGCGCTGGGTGCTGCGGCGGCGCGGCGGCTGACCTCCACCACCGCGCGCGGCGCGCCCCGTCGCGGTCATCGGCCGTGACCCACGCGCCAGCGGTGAGATGCTCGAGGCCGCCGTGATCGCCGGCGTGACCAGCGAGGGCGTGGACGCCCTGCGGGTCGGCGTCCTGCCCACCCCCGCGGTGGCCTACCTGACCGGCGCCTATGACGCCGACTTCGGCGTGATGATCTCCGCCTCGCACAACCCGATGCCCGACAACGGCATCAAGATCTTCGGTCCGGGCGGCCACAAGCTCGACGACGCCACCGAGGACCGCATCGAGGAGCTCGTCGCGCAGGGTCCCGGGCTTCGTCCGGTCGGTGCCCAGATCGGCCGGATCGTCGACGCGACCGACGCGCTCGAGCGCTACCTTCAGCACGTCCGCGCCGCGGCGCCGGTCCGGCTGGACGGCCTGACCGTCGTCGTCGACTGCGCCAACGGCGCCGCGTCGGCCGCCGCGCCGCGCGCCTACCACGCCGCCGGTGCCCGCGTCATCGCCATCAACGCGGAGCCCAACGGCCTGAACATCAATGAGGGCTGCGGCTCCACGCACCTCGAACAGGTGCAGGCCGCCGTCATCGCCCACGGCGCCGACCTCGGACTGGCCCATGACGGTGACGCCGATCGCTGTCTGGCAGTGGACGCCTCGGGTCAGGTCGTCGACGGCGACGCCATCATGGTGGTGCTGGCCATGGCCATGCAGGAATCCGGCGAGTTGGCGTCCAACACCCTGGTGGCCACCGTCATGAGCAACCTGGGCCTGCACCTGGCCATGCGCGAGGCCGGAATCACCGTGCGTACCACCGGCGTTGGCGACCGCTATGTCCTCGAGGAGCTGCGCGCCGGGGAGTACTCGCTGGGCGGCGAGCAGTCCGGTCACATCGTCATGCCCTCGCTGGCCACCACCGGCGACGGCATCGTCACCGGCCTTCGGCTGATGTCGCGGATGGCGCAGACCCGCACCTCGCTGGCCGGACTGGCCGCACCGATGCAGACGATGCCCCAGGTGCTGATCAACGTCGAGGTGACCGACAAGGCCACCGTCGCCGAAGCGCCCGGGGTGCAGAGCGCGGTGCGTGAGGCCGAGGCCGAACTCGGCGACACCGGCCGGATTCTGTTGCGGCCCTCCGGTACTGAGCAGTTGGTGCGGGTCATGGTGGAAGCCGCCGACGAGGACACCGCGCGGCAGCTGGCCATCCGGGTGGCCGAATCGGTCAGCGCGGAAGGCTGATCGCACCTCTGCGGAACCGGTGAGCGTGCGCCTGCGTCAAATCTGGCATGGGCAATACGCGCGTTGACACCGCGGCGGTGTATGCCGCGGCGCAGCGATTCGACGCGGCCGCGGAACTCCTCGACAGCGCGCTGCGAACTCACCTCGCCGGGCTGGGTTTTGGTGGGTCCACCGCGGGGCGGGCGCACACCGCGCGCGGTGAGGCTGTCGGTACGGCACTTCGCCGGCTCAGCGGTGAGCTCGTCCAATGGTCGCGCGCCGCCGAGGAGATCGGCGCGGCACTGCGAGCCGGTGCCGACCGATATGCCGATGCCGAGACGCGCGCGGCGGCGGTGCTGGGATGACGTTCGACGTCGCGGCGCGCCTGGACCAGGGACGACCCTCGGTGTCCCACACCCAGACCTATGTCGCGGCCTGTCACACCCTCGGCTACCAACACCCGGATCTCACCGCGAACGGCGCGCAGGTCCTCGAGTGGTACGGCGCCGAGGACGGGATGGATCTGGCGGTGTTGGACGCCGACTGCGCACGACTGCGCTCCGCGGCCAACGCCGCGGAGGAGGCGCTTGCGCTCGAGCGTGACGCAGCTGCCGCCCTCGCGGCGGCCTGGTGCGGCGAGTCAGCCTCGGCGGCAGATGGTTTCGTGGACCGGCATTGCGCGGCCGCGACGGCGGTGGCGGCCGCGCTGCGCAATGCTGCCGACAGCTGCGCGGCGCTGCGGGACACCCTCTGGCGGCTCGTGGGAGACAAGGTGCACGCCGCGGTGGCCATCGACGACCGGCGCGCCGAGGTCCGGCCGGTCTGGCTGGCCGCGGCCCAGACGGTGATGAGCGGCGCCCCCGACCGCGCCGAGGCGGCCGACGTCGTCACCCACCAGATCACCCCGTACGTCGACGCCGATATCCGCACCGACTGGCTCGGCGCCATGCGCGCCGCGACGACATCCATTGCCGCCGCCTACGACGACGCTCTGAACCGCCTGAGCGCACACCCGCCGACACATTTCGACGTCCCGGGACAACTCGCGCCCCCGATGCCCGACCCGCCGCGCGCCACCACCCCGGTCGCGCCAGCACCGGCCGCCGTCACCGTGCCCGCGGCGGCACCTGCCGAACCGCCTGCTCCGCCGTACCGGCATCGCCCGCTGCGGCTGCGGCCCCCGCGCCACCCTCGCCACCGGTCGCCACCGATGTTCCTGTGCCACCGCCTCTTCCGCCGATGCCGTCGGCTCAGATCGCCGGGTATCGGGGGAGCGATGCCCGGAAGCATTCCCGGTGTTCCCGCCGCACCTGATCTCGGCGGCGGCCTGTCCGGTCTGGCCGGTCAGATTGCCCAGGCGCTCGACGGGCTGTTCACCGGGCAGCCCGACGCATCGGCCGATCTGCCGTCGCCGGATCCCGTCGATCCGGGCGTCGACGAGCCGCAGCCCACGATGACCCGCCGGTCGACGATCCGAAAGATGCTGAGGCTGAAAGACGATTCACTCGGACAAGCCCCAGATGCGAGAGCGCCGACACCGAGGAGAGCCGACACGGTGCCGCCGCCGGCAGGAGCCGCCCGCCGAGGACGCGCCACCGCCGCCGGCCGCTGAGCCACCGCCGCCGCCGCCGGCCCCGAGCCGCCCGCCCCTGAGCCGGCCGACGAGCCGACGCCCTGCCAGATCGCGGCCGACGAGCTGCCACAGGTCGGGCAGTGAGTGACGAGCGGACGCCGGTGCCGGCATCGCAGCGCCGGGTGCTGCGCCCGGCGGACCAGCAGCGGGCCGCCAAGCCGCCGGTGATCAGGGCAGCAGCTGCTGCAATTCCTCGACGTAGCTGACGTATTCGGCACCGTCGGCGGTCACGGGGGTGGCCAGCAGGGTGGTCACGCCGGCCTCGGCGAACGCGGCGATGCGTTCCTTGACGAAGCCGCGCGGGCCGATCAGCGAGACCTGCCGCACCAGCTCGTCGGGCACCGCGGCGACGGCCTCGGCCTTGCGGCCGGACAGGAAGAGGTCCTGGATGTGGTCGGCGACCTCGCCGTATCCGTAGCGGGTGGCCAGCTTGTGGTAGAAGTTCTGCCCGCGGGCGCCCATGCCGCCGATGTAGAGCGCCAGATGCGGCTTGGCCCAGTTCAGCCGGTCTTCGACGTCGTCGCCGACAGCCAGCGACACCCCGACCATGACGTCGAGCTCGCCGAGTTCCTTGTCGCGCTTGGCCTTTCCGGCCCGCAGCGCGTCACCCCACACCTGGTCGGCTTTCTCGGGATAGAAGAAGACCGGCTGCCAGCCCTCGGCGATCTCGGCGGTCAGCTCGACGTTCTTGGGACCCAGCGAGGCGATGGTGATCGGAATGCGTTCCCGCACCGGCTCATTGATGATCTTGAGCGCCTTGCCCAGCCCGGTGCCCTGGTCGGCGGGAAGCGGAATCTGGTAGCTCTTGCCCTGGTGCTGCACGCGTTCGCGGCGCCACACCTGCCGGCAGATGTCGACGACCTCGCGGGTACGGCCCAGCGGGGCGTCGAACGGCACACCGTGGAAGCCCTCCACCACCTGCGGGCCCGAGGTGCCGATGCCCAGCTGGAAGCGGCCCTCGGAGACGTAGTCCAGCCCGGCGGCGGTCATCGCGAGCAGGCTGGGGGTGCGGGTGTAGATCGGGAACACACCGGAGCCCAGTTCGATGGTCGAGGTCTTGGCCGCCAGGTAGCCGAGCTGGCTGACGGCGTCGAAGGAGTAGGCCTCGGCCACCAGGGCGATGTTCACGCCCGCCTTCTCCAGCACCACGATGTGCTCGACGGCCTCGCGGAAACCGCCCGAATAGTCCAGAAATACGCCGGTACGCATCATGGAGTTATATCACCAACCAGTTGGTTGGGGCACCTGGCGCCGCGAGTGGCGGCGCCTACTTGAGCAGCGCGACGATCCGGTCCTCGGCCGTCACCGGCGCCGCCTCCGGATCGGGCTTCTCCGTCTTGGGCAGCACCACCTCGGGGTCGGCGAACTCCTTGTAGGTCTTGTCGCCGGTGAGGTGGAACAGCAGGTATCCGGTCAGCATCGCCCGCACCGCCTTCTGGGTGCGCCGATCCGAACCCGGCACGCCGAGGACCCGGGTGAAGTGCCGCCCCTCGGCCAGCCCGGCCGACTTGCCCTTCCGCACGATGTGCAGCACCGCCCCGGGCCACGCCTCGGCCAGGTCGTGGGCGTCGGTCCGCAGCGACTGCGGATCGTCGGGCGAGCTGAGCACCAAGCCGGGCACCTTCAGCGTCGCCGCGGGCTGCTGGGCAGGCGGTTTGGTGACCGACGGGAACAGCGCCGCGACCGCCTTGGGCGCCGTCTTTCCGGCTCCGGAGAGCCCGGCCGCGGCGAACACCGCCGCCGATCCGCCGAAACCGTGCCCGGCGATCCCGAGCTTCGTCGGGTGGACGCTGATCTGGCCCGGTCCCAGCCGCACCCCGGTGATGATGTCGAGCGTCGTGCCCAGGTCGAAGGCCAGGTTCAGCACCGAGGGAGCCGGGCCGCGCTCGGTGTTGGGCGCCGCCGCGACGATGCCCCAGCGACGCCAGATGCTGCAGCGTCTTGGTGTAGTGGTCGACGGGTGTGAGCCAATCGTGGCCGAAGGCCACACCGGGCAGGTTGAACCCCGACGCCGGGGTGTAGACGATGCCCGGAAGGCCGGCAAACGCCAGGTCACCGCGCAAAACCTGATTCGGACCGCGGCGAGTCAGCGCCGCGAAGAGCTTGCGTGTCCGGGCCACCTCATGACCGTAGCCCACGCCCTGACCACCCGTGCTGCACTACCCTGGGTACACATGTGCGGAATCGTGGCCTACGTCGGGCATCGGCCTGCCCGCGACGTGGTGGTCGACGCACTGCGCCGGATGGAGTACCGCGGCTACGACTCCTCGGGCCTGGCTCTGCTGGACGGACACGGCGGTCTCGTCGTCCGCCGCCGCGCCGGCCGGCTGGCCAACCTCGAGGAAGCGCTGGCCGAAACCGACCCCGCCACGCTCGCCGGAACCGCCGGACTCGGTCACACCCGGTGGGCCACCCACGGTCGGCCGACCGACCGCAACGCCCACCCGCATCGCGACGCCGCAGGCAAGTTCGCCGTCGTCCACAACGGGATCATCGAGAACTTCGCGACGCTGCGCCACGAGCTCGAGGCCGCCGGCGTGGAGTTCGCCAGCGACACCGACACCGAGGTGGCCGTCCACCTGGTGGCCCGCGCCTACCACGAGGGGCCGACCGCCGGTGACTTCGTGGCCTCGGTGCTGTCGGTGCTGCGCCGGCTCGAGGGCCACTTCACCCTGGTCTTCGCCAACGCCGACAACCCGGGCACCATCGTGGCCGCCCGCCGCTCCACCCCGCTGGTCGTCGGGATCGGGCAGGACGAGATGTTCCTCGGCTCGGACGTCGCGGCGTTCATCGAGTACACCCGCGACGCCGTCGAGCTCGGCCAGGACCAGGCTGTCGTCATCACCGCCGACGGCTACCGGATCACCGACTTCGACGGCAACGACGACGCCGCCAACGCCCGGGTGTTTCATATCGACTGGGATCTGTCGGCCGCCGAGAAGGGCGGCTACGACTACTTCATGCTCAAGGAGATCGCCGAGCAGCCCGCGGCGGTCTCCGACACGCTGCTCGGCCATTTCGTCGACGGCCGCATCGTGCTCGACGAGCAGCGGCTGAGCGATCAGGAGCTGCGCGAGGTCGACAAGGTCTTCATCGTCGCCTGCGGCACCGCGTTCCACTCCGGGCTGCTGGCCAAGTACGCGATCGAGCACTGGACCCGGTTGCCCGTGGAAGTGGAGCTCGCCAGTGAATTCAGATACCGGGACCCGGTTTTGGACAGCCACACGCTGGTGATCGCCATCTCGCAGTCCGGTGAGACCGCCGACACCCTGGAAGCGGTCCGGCACGCCAAGGCCCAGAAGGCCAAGGTGCTGGCCATCTGCAACACCAACGGCAGCCAGATCCCGCGCGAGGCCGACGCCGTCCTCTACACCCGGGCCGGACCCGAGATCGGGGTCGCGGCCACCAAGACGTTCCTGGCGCAGATCGCCGCCAACTACCTCGTCGGCCTGGCGCTGGCCCAGGCCCGCGGCACCAAGTACCCCGACGAGGTCGAGCGCGAGTACCGCGAACTGGAGTCGATGCCCGACCTGGTCGGCACGCGTGCTCGAGCACATGGACCCGATCACCAGGCTGGGTCAGCAGTTCGCGCAGTCGCCGACGGTGCTGTTCCTCGGCCGCCACGTCGGCTACCCGGTGGCTCTGGAGGGCGCGCTCAAGCTCAAGGAACTGGCCTACATGCACGCCGAGGGCTTCGCCGCCGGTGAGCTCAAGCACGGTCCGATCGCGCTGATCGAAGAGGGCCTGCCGGTCATCGTGGTGATGCCGTCGCCGAAGAACGCCGCGATGCTGCACTCCAAGCTGCTGAGCAACATCCGCGAGATCCAGGCCCGCGGCGCGATCACCATCGTCCTCGCCGAGGAGGGCGACGACACGGTGCGCCCCTACGCCGACCACATCTTCGAAATGCCTGCGGTGTCAACGCTTTTCCAGCCGCTGCTGTCCACGGTTCCGCTGCAGGTGTTCGCCGCCGCGGTGGCCCGCGCCCGCGGCTACGACGTCGACAAGCCGCGCAACCTGGCCAAGTCCGTCACCGTCGAATAGCGGCCAGCCGCTAGCCCGGTCTACCGGGCGAGCGCGGTCTGCTGATAGAGCGCCAGGCGCCAGCCGTCACCGGTGCGGTGATACACCGACGACATCGCGCCGACGAACGGCTCGTCGGCGCCGTCGCGTTCGGCCGTACAGATGTACACCAATGCCGCGGTGTCCGCTCCGGCGGGGACAACCCGTGCGTCGGAGAACTCGAAGGAGCGCCACGGCGGTGCCTGCCCGAGCGCCGCGATGACCGCGCCACGGTCCATCACCGCGCCGTTGGCCAGCACCATCAGCGCGTCGTCGGTCATCAGATCGCCGAAGTAGCGGTCGCCGGTGGACTCGCACAGTGAGCGCCATCCGGCGCGTTCCAGTTCGAGCAGGTCGTCGAGCAGCTGCTGATCCGTCATCTCAGCTGTGTACCCGGCCCGAGTCGGCCGATATCGCGGTCCGCAGCACGTAACCTTGGTCCCGATGCGGCACTACTACACCGCCGACGCGATCCGCGCCGCCGAGGCGCCCCTGCTGGCGAGCCTGCCTGATGGCGTCCTGATGCGCCGTGCCGCCCACGGCCTGGCCACCGCGATCGCCCGGGAGTTGCGCCGTCGCAGTGGCGGCATCGCCGGCCGTCAGGTCTGCGCGGTCGTCGGCTCCGGGCGACAACGGCGGTGACGCGCTGTGGGCGGCGACGTTCCTGCGCCGGCGCGGCGCGGCGGCCACCGCGGTACTGCTCAGCCCCGAACACACCCACGCCAAGGCCCTCGCCGCCTTCCGCGCCGCCGGCGGGCGGGTGGTGAAGGTGGTGCCCCCGGACGCCGATCTGGTGATCGACGGCGTGGTCGGCATCTCCGGGACGGGCCCGCTGCGCCCTGCGGCCGCGGAGGTGTTCGCCGCCGTCGACGCCGCCGGCATTCCGGTGGTCGCCGTCGACATCCCCAGCGGCATCGACGTGCACACCGGCGCGATCACCGGCCCGGCCGTGCACGCCGCGCTGACCGTCACCTTCGGCGGACTCAAGCCCGTCCACGCGCTGGCCGACTGCGGCCGCGTGGAACTCGTCGACATCGGGCTGGACCTGCCGGCCACCGATGTCCTCGGGTTCGAGGCCGCCGACGTCAAGGCCCGCTGGCCGGTGCCGCACCCGCACGACGACAAGTACACCCAGGGGGTCACCGGCATCCTGGCCGGCTCGGCGACCTATCCGGGCGCGGCGATCCTGTGCACCGGGGCCGCGGTGGCGGCGACCTCGGGCATGAAGCGCTACGCCGGATCGGCGGCCGACGAGGTGGTGTCGCACTGGCCGGAGGTGGTGGCCGCCGACAGCCCGCAGGCCGCGGGCCGGGTGCAGGCCTGGGTGGTCGGCCCGGGCCTGGGTACCGACGAAGCCGCCATCGCGACACTGACTTTCGCGCTCAACTCCGACGTGCCGGTGATCGTCGACGCCGACGCGTTGACCATTCTGGCCGCCCACCCGCATCTGGTGTCCGACCGGGACGCGCCGACGGTACTGACGCCGCACGCCGGCGAGTTCGCCCGGCTCGGCCGGTGTCGCCACCGGGGGAGGACCGGGTCGAAGCCGACGCGTCGCCTCGCCGACGCGTTCGGCGCCACGGTCCTGCTCAAGGGCAACGTCACCGTCATCGCCGACCCGGACGGCCCGGTGTACCTCAATCCCGCGGGCGGGTCGTGGGCGGCGACCGCCGGGTCCGGTGACGTGCTGTCCGGAATGATCGGCGCACTGCTGGCGGCCGGACTGCCACCGGCCGAGGCCGCGGCCGCCGCAGCCTTCGTGCACGCCCGCGCCGCCAACGCCTCGGCCGCCGACCCCGGCCCCGCGCCGGTCCCCACGTCGGCCTCGCGCATCCTGGCCCACATTCGTTCAGCCCTTGCAGCACTGTAGAGAGAAGGAACCATGCCGCACGTCAAGTACCGTTCCCCGTCGATCGCGCCGGCGTACACGGGACGGCTGTCGACCAACCCGATCCCGTCGCTGCGCCTGCCCGCGAAATCCATGGAACCGGCCGCGGCCTACCGGTTCATCCACGACGAGCTGATGCTCGACGGCAGCTCGCGGCTCAACCTCGCGACCTTCGTCACGACGTGGATGGACCCCGAGGCCGAGAAGCTGATGGCCGAGACCTTCGACAAGAACATGATCGACAAGGACGAATACCCGGCCACCGCGGCGATCGAAAGCCGTTGCATTGCAATGGTTGCCGATCTGTTCCATGCCGAGAACCTGCGCGACGACGACGCCTCCAGCGCGATCGGGGCATCGACCATCGGGTCCTCGGAAGCGGTGATGCTCGGCGGGCTGGCGCTGAAATGGCGGTGGAAGGAACGGGTCGGGCAAGAAGTCGCGGACCCGCACGCCCAACCTGGTGATGGGCTCCAACGTGCAGGTGGTGTGGGAGAAGTTCTGCCGCTACTTCGAAGTCGAGCCGCGCTACCTGCCGATGGCCGAGGACCGCTACGTGATCACCCCCGAGCAGGTGGTCGAAGCCGTCGACGAGGACACCATCGGGGTGGTCGGCATCCTGGGCACCACCTACACCGGTGAACTCGAGCCGATCGCCGAGATCTGCGCCGCGCTGGACCAACTCGAGAAGGACAAGGGACTCGACATCCCGGTCCACGTGGACGCCGCCAGCGGCGGGTTCGTGGTGCCGTTCCTGCATCCGGACCTCAACTGGGATTTCCGGCTGCCCCGGGTGGCGTCGATCAACGTCAGTGGCCACAAGTTCGGGCTGACCTACCCGGGCATCGGATTCGTGGTGTGGCGCAACGCCGATGCGCTGCCGGAGGACCTGGTCTTCCGAGTGAACTACCTCGGCGGGGACATGCCGACCTTCACGCTGAACTTCTCCCGGCCGGGCAATCAGGTGGTCGGGCAGTACTACAACTTCCTCCGCCTTGGCCGCGCCGGATACACCCATGTCATGCAAGCCCTTTCCGCCACCGCGCGCTGGTTCTCCGACCAGCTGGAGGGATGCCACCACTTCGACGTGATCTCCGACGGGTCGGATATCCCGGTGGTGGCGTTCAAGCTGTCCGGAGACTTCGGCTACACCGAGTTCGACGTGTCGGCCGCGCTGCGGTCCTACGGCTGGCAGGTGCCCGCCTACACCATGCCCGACGGGGCAGAGGATGTTTCAGTGCTGCGGGTGGTGGTGCGGGAAGGGTTCTCCGCCGACCTGGCCCGCTCGCTGTGGGAGGACCTCAACGCCGTGCTCGGCCACCTGGACGCGATCAAGCCCGACGGCCACTTCGACCAGGAGCACTTCGCGCA
>CAVXWQ010000017.1:0-70376 GCA_963765445.1 uncultured Actinomycetota bacterium | reverse complement strand
CGGCGGGCCGGCCATCGGCAGCGCGCTGTTCGCCTACGGCAAGTTCGGCGAGGTCGACGCCAACTACCTGGGCATCGCGATCGCGCTGTCGTCGTTCACCCTGATCCCCTACGCCCTGGTCCTGCTGCAGCTGCGGGTGTTCTACGCCCGCGAGCAGCCGTGGACGCCGATCCTGATCATCGTCGCGATCACCGGCGTGAAGATCGCGGCCTCGCTGCTGGCCCCGCACCTGACCGACGACAAGGAACTGGTCGCCGGCTACCTCGGCGCGGCCAACGGCGTCGGCTTCCTGGCCGGCGCCGTCCTGGGGTACCTGCTGCTGCGCCGGTCGCTCCACCCGCCGCGCGGCCGGCTGCTCGACCTCGACGTCGTCCGCACCATCCTGGTGACCACCGCCGCCTCGCTGCTGGCCGGACTGGTCGGCTACGTCGCCGACCGGCTGCTGGGCCTGCAGGCGCTGACCGTCCACGCCGGCGGCGCGGGGTCGCTGCTGCGGCTGCTGGTGCTCGGGCTGATCATGCTGCCGATCATCGCCGCGGTGATGCTCGCCGCGCGGGTGCCCGACGCGGTGGCCGCCTGGGGCGCCGTCAGCCGTCGCATCACCCGAACCCCACCCGTAGCCGCAACCTCAACTGCAACGCTCGTCCCGCCTCCTGCGGATACCCCCGTCACGTACCCTGAGCACAGTAATTCGTCCGGAGCCGGGCCTACGCCGCTCCGGCACGGACCTCCGGCGCGCCTGGCCGGAGCAGCGACGGGGAAAGGACCGGAGGTGAACGACCAACCCTCGGGCGTGCCCCCTGCCGGTCCTCCCGGCGATGCGACGACGAAGATTCCGCGTCCGGCCGCCGGCGACTTCCAGCCGGATGTCCCGCCGGACGTGCACGTCGGCACCGTCGCGCCCCCGCACCGCCGCAGCCGAACGCCGACTTCGCCGGCGATCCCACCCGCGAACCGATCGCCTTCGACGCTCCCCGCGAGCCGGCGATGGAGACCACCCCGCCCGAGGACGACACCCACCTGATCCCCGGTGCCAGCGTCGGCGGCGGACGCTACCGGCTGCTGGTGTTCCACGGCGGTCCGCCCGGGCTGCAGTTCTGGCAGGCCCTCGACACCGCGCTGGACCGGCAGGTGGCGCTGACGTTCGTCGACCCCGACCGGACCCTTCCCGCCGAGCAGGTGCAGGAGATCCTGGCGCGCACGCTCAAACTGAGCCGCCTCGAACGGCCCGGCGTGGCACGCGTGCTCGACGTGGCCAACACCGGTTCGGGTGGCCTGGTGGTCTCGGAGTGGATTCGCGGCGGCTCGCTCAAGGAGGTCGCCGACACCTCGCCCTCCCCGATCGGCGGCGCGCGCGCGATCCAGGCGCTGGCGGCCGCCGCCGGCGACGGCCCACGAGGCCGGCGTCGCACTGTCCATCGATCACCCCAGCCGGGTGCGGGTCAGTATCGAAGGCGATGTGGCACTGGCATTTCCCGCGACGATGCCGCGCGCCACCCCCGAGGACGACATCCGCGGAATCGGGGCCGCGCTCTACGCCCTGCTGGTCGATCGCTGGCCGCTGCCCGAGACCGGGGTGCCCAGCGGCCTGGAACCCGCCGAGAAGGACCCCGCGGGCGAGCCGCTGGAACCCCGCGCCGTCAACCGCGAGATTCCCTTCCAGATTTCGGCGGCCGCCGCCCGCTCGGTTCAGGCCGGTGGCGGAATCCGCAGTGCCGCAACTCTTTTGAACCTTCTCCAGCAGGCGACGGCGGTAGCCGACCGCACCGATCTCATCGAGCCCATCGGGGTGGCCGCACCGGCGGCCGCCCGGCCAGCCCGCCGAGGACGACCTCGAGGCGCAGGCCCGGCGCAAGCGCAACCTGCTCATCGGTGTCGGTATCGGCGCCGGGGTGCTGGTCATCGCGCTGATCGTGCTGGCCTCGGTGCTCAGCAGCATCTTCGGTGACGTCGGCGGTGGCCTCAAGGGCGACCAGCTCGGGCTCAACCCGTCGACGTCGACAGAGCCCGTCGGCCTCCGGCTCGGTGGTCAAACCCGTCAAGGCGACGGTCTTCTCCCCGCAGGGTGGCGCCGACAACCCGGACAAGGCCGACCTCGCCCTGACCGGAAGCCCGGGCTCGGGGTGGTCGACGGACACCTACACCGACCCGGTGCCGTTCCCGAACTTCAAGAACGGCGTCGGGCTGATGCTGCAGTTGCCGCAGCCCACCACCGTCGGCAGCGTCTCGCTGACGGTGCCCAGCACCGGCACCCAGGTCCAGATCCGCTCGGCGTCGTCGGCCAGCCCGGCCAGCCTGGACGACACCACCGTGCTGACCCAGGCCACCACGTTGAAGCCCGGCTCCAACACCATCGAGGTCAACGCGTCGTCGCCGACGTCCTATCTGGTGGTCTGGATCTCCACGATGGGCACCACCGACGGCAAGAACCGCACCGAGATCTCCGGGCTGACCGTCAAGGCCGCTTCCTAACAGGGGTGAAGTGCACGGCCCGGCGCCCGTGAATACCGTCCGGCCGTGCCCAGTTCCTCCCGCAGCGACGCCGATCTGCTGGCCGCCCACGTCGCCGGCGACCGGTATGCGTTCGCAGAGCTGATCGGCCGCCACCACCGCCACCTGCACCGGTTGGCCCGCCGGACGACGCGCTGCGCCGAAGACGCCGACGACGCGCTGCAGGACGCCATGCTCGCCGCCCACCGCGGCGCCCCGTCGTTCCGCCACGACGCGGCCGTCGGCAGCTGGCTGCATCGCATCGTGGTCAACGCCTGCCTGGACCGGCTGCGCCGCGCCCGGGTCCATCCGACCACCCCTCTCGACGAGGACAGCGGCACCGTCGGCGACCGCACCGGCCAGGTCGAGACGGCGATGGTGGTGCGCCGGGCACTGATGCGGCTGCCGGTGGACCAGCGCGCGGCGGTGCTGGCGGTCGACATGCTGGGCTACTCGGTGGCCGACGCCGCCGCCCGGCTCGGGATACCCGAGGGCACGGTGAAGAGCCGCTGCGCGCGCGCCCGCGCCCGGCTGGCGGTGCTGCTCGAGACGCTGACCCGGCACACTGATCGGGTGCAGCCCAGCGATGACCCCGCGCACACCGTCGCACCGGGTCCGGCCGTCGCCGGCGGCGCCGCGCACGCCGCACGTCCACCCGCCGACACCCGGCGCCTGGTCGCGGCGCTGGTGGGCGCGGCGGCGCTGCTCGCGGCGATCGGTATCGGCACCGCGGCGCTGCTGCGCTCGGCCCCGGCCCCACCCGAAGCGCGGTGACCAGCGCCAACACCATCACCGTCGCGCCGACGGTTCCGCTGTCGGCGCGCGAGCTGGCCGCGCTGGTCGACCGCAGCCCCGATTTCGGGCCGCTGGCCGATCCGAAGCGGCGCGCCGCCTGTCTGAGCGCGCTCGGCTACCCCGGCTCGGTGCAGGTCCTGGGCGCCCAGCCGCTGCAGGTCGACGGCCGGCCGGCCGTCGTTCTGGTGCTACCCGGCGAGCGGCCCGGCGATCTGGTCGCGCTGGCGGTGGCCCCCAGCTGCAGCGCGGTCGACACCGGGCTGATCGCCGACACGACCGTGCGCCGCCCATAGTCCACGGCGGGGAACAGCCGGGCCTACCCTGTTGTTTGACCAGGTGCCGTGGAGGCACCCGACGCGCGGGCGATCGCAGTTACCGGGCCCGGCAGAAAGGCTGGAATGAGCGCCACCCCCACCGTCCATGACGTCATCGTCGTCGGATCCGGACCCGCCGGCTACACCGCGGCGATCTACACCGCGCGCGCGCAGCTGAAGCCCCTGGTTTTCGAGGGCACCACGTTCGGCGGCGCGCTGATGACCACGACCGAGGTGGAGAACTACCCCGGTTTCCGCTCCGGGATCACCGGCCCCGAGCTGATGGACGAGATGCGGGAGCAGGCCCTGCGCTTCGGTGCCGACCTCCGGATGGACGACGTCGAGGCGGTCTCGCTCGACGGCCCGATCAAGGAGGTCGTGACCGCCGACGGCGAGAAGCACCATGCCCGCGCGGTCATCCTGGCGATGGGCGCCGCCGCCCGCTACCTGGGCGTGCCCGGTGAGCAGGAGTTGCTCGGCCGCGGCGTCAGCGCCTGCGCCACCTGCGACGGCTTCTTCTTCAGGGACCAGGACATCGCCGTCATCGGCGGCGGTGACTCGGCGATGGAGGAGGCCACCTTCCTGACCCGCTTCGCCCGCAGCGTCACGCTGGTGCATCGCCGCGAGGAGTTCCGGGCATCCAAGATCATGCTCGAGCGCGCCCGCGACAACGACAAGATCACCTTCCTGACCAACACCGCGGTGGTCGCGGTCGAGGGCGAGACCTCCGTGACCGGCCTGCGGGTCCGCGACACCGTCACCGGCGAGGAGTCCACGCTGCCCGTCACCGGCGTCTTCGTCGCGATCGGCCACGATCCGCGATCCGAACTGGTGCGCGGCGCGGTCGACCTCGACCCGGACGGCTACGTCCTGGTCCGCGGCCAGACCACCGCCACCTCGCTGGAGGGTGTGTTCGCCGCCGGCGACCTGGTCGACCGCACCTACCGGCAGGCCATCACCGCCGCGGGAATGGGCTGTTCGGCCGCGATCGACGCCGAACGCTGGCTGGCCGAAGCACACGAATCCGGCGCCGCCGGAGAAATGATTGGAGCACAACGATGAGCGACGACAGCGCCACCCTCACCGTCTCCGACGACTCGTTCGCCGAGGACGTCCTGGCCAGCAATACCCCTGTGCTGGTTGACTTTTGGGCCACCTGGTGCGGGCCGTGCCGCATGGTCGCACCCGTTCTCGAGGAGATCGCCAGCGAGAAGGCCGGCACACTGACGGTGGCCAAGCTCGACGTCGACGCCAACCCGTCGACGGCCCGCGACTTTCAGGTGGTGTCGATCCCGACGCTGATCCTGTTCAAGGACGGACAGCCGGTGAAACGGATCGTCGGCGCCAAAGGCAAGGCTGCCCTGCTGCGGGAGATCGCGGACGTCGTCTAGACCTCTGGTCGAGACCTATCCGTTATGGGCGGCCTCGCCTGCCGTTTTCCGAAATGCGGTCGGCTTCTGCGAGAATGCTGCCTAGCCTGTTTGCAACTATCAGCGTCGAATTACCGCTGACCTAACGGTCACCGAAGGGCCTCGTATGTCGAGTCTGGACCACGGCGCCGGGGACGATGCCTCCTGGCACCGTGCCGGCCCGGGTGACTTGCTGCGCCATGGTGACCGCAGCAGCGCCGTCGTGGAGATCCGGGCCGCGCTGGCCGCGTTGGGCCTGCTGGAGAATCCCGACGAGAATCTCACCACCGGAAGGCATGTGGCCGCCGACCTGTTCGACGCCGAGCTCGACCATGCGGTGCGCGCCTTTCAGCAGCGTCGCGGTCTGATCGTCGACGGGATCGTCGGCGAGGCCACCTATCGCGCGCTCAAGGAAGCCTCCTACCGGCTCGGCGCGCGGACGTTGTTGCACCAGTTCGGCGCTCCGATGTACGGCGACGACGTGGCCACCCTGCAGGCCCGGCTTCAGGACCTCGGGTTCTACACCGCGCTGGTGGACGGCTACTTCGGTCTGCAGACCCACAACGCGCTGATGTCGTATCAGCGCGAGTACGGCCTGGCCGCCGACGGGATCTGCGGCCCGGAAACGTTGCGCTCCTTGTACTTTCTGGGTTCCCGGGTCACCGGCGGATCGCTGCACGCCATCCGCGAGGAGGAGCTGGTCCGGCGCTCCGGCCCGCGCCTGTCGGGCAAGCGGATCATCATCGACCCGGGCCGCGGCGGCAACGACCACGGTCTGATCACCAACGGTCCGGATGGTCCGATCAGCGAAGCAGACATCTTGTGGGACTTGGCAAGTCGGCTCGAAGGCCGGATGACCGCGATCGGCATGGAGACGTTCCTGTCGCGTCCGGCCAACCACAGCCCGTCCGACGGCGAACGCGCCGTGACCGCCAACACCGTCGGCGCCGATCTGATGCTCAGCCTGCGCTGCGAGACCCAGCCCAGCCCGGCGCCCAACGGCGTCGCCTCGTTCTACTTCGGTAGCTCACACGGTTCGGTGTCCACCATCGGCCGCAACCTCGCCGACTTCGTTCAACGAGAAGTGGTGGCGCGCACCGGTTTACGTGACTGCCGCACCCATGGCCGAACCTGGGATCTGCTGCGGCTGACCCGCATGCCCACCGTCCAGGTCGACGTCGGCTACATCACCAATCCCCGCGACCGCGCCATGCTGGTGACCCCGCAGACTCGTGACCAGATCGCCGAGGGAATCCTCGCCGCGGTCAAGCGGCTGTACCTGCTGGGCAAGAACGACCGGCCCACCGGAACATTCACCTTCGCCGAACTGCTGGCCCATGAACGGGCCGTCGAGCAAGCCCGCCCGGCTCTGTAACAGCTCAGCTGCGAACCTCTGCGCCGGCTCCCACCGGCTGCTGCAGCTGCGCGCTGTCCAGGAGCTGCTTGAGTGCCGCCTCCACCTCGGCCTTCCAGCCCAGCCCCTTGTCCAGTTCCAGACGCAACCGCGGGAAGTAGCGGTGCGGCGCGACGACGGTGAAACCCGCGTCGAGCAGGAAGTCGGCGGGAATCATGCACTGTTCGAACGAACAGTCCCCCAGTACCTCGATGGCCGGCCGCAGCTCGGGGTCCACCGCGTCGGCGTCGAGAAGCTCGGCTGTCTCGGCCGTGCGGCCGAAGGCCTCGAGGGCCCGCACACCGCGGCGCACCAGTTCGCTGACCACCTGACTGATCAGTGCATGCGGCAGGCCGTCGGCCTGCCCCGGCTCGGTGCCCATCGACGTCAGCAGAACCGCGTCCGCGCTCACCGGTCCGGTCGGGAAACGCTGGGCTCGCGGCACCGCGCGCGGGGGCGCGTACAGGATGTACCCGAGGCAGGGCTGCTCGTCGTCGCCGTCGGAATCCTCGGCGGGAGCCTTGGCGGCGACCTGGCCGCACGACCCCCACTCGAGCATGACCATCGACAGCCACGCTTCCTTCTCGAACTCAGGGTCCGGAAGGTAGTCACCGCTGGACAGGGTCGCCGGGTCGACCTCCCAGAACACACATCGGCGCGCATGCTTGGGAAGCTGCTCGAACGCCTCGAGCCTCAGCGGCTTGATGAGTACGGACACTAGCCTCCCCGGCTTTCACGCGGTGCTGGCGTGCTCGGCAGCCCTTCCAGGATAGGAGAGCCGGGCCGACCGCGGCCAGTGCCGGCTGGGCAAATGCTCGGCTGGCTGGTGCACGGTGAAAAGCGCTGCGGCACTTTCTGATTCCTTCTCGAAGAGGGGCTTCTAGCGAACGCAAGAGGGCGGCGGCGTCACTGTGACGGAACTGTCGGGTGTCGCAGTGTGCGCGTTTCAGCCCGCCGAGGGGTCCATCATGGCGACGATGCGCTGCAGATCGTCGACCGAGCCGAACTCGACCACGATCTTGCCCTTGCGCTTGCCCAGGCTGACCGTCACCCGGGTGTCGAAGGTGCCCGAGAGCCGCTCGGCGACGTCCTGCAGCCCCGGCATCTGGATCGGCTTGCGCCGGGGCGGGGTCGGCGTCTTGCCGTCGCCCCGGTTGGCCAGCGTGACGGCCTCCTCGGTGGCACGCACCGACAGTCCCTCGGCCACGATCCGCGCGGCGAGCTCCTCCTGGGCTTCCGGGCCGGCCTCCAACGCCAGCAGCGCTCGGGCATGCCCGGCCGACAGCACCCCGGCCGCCACCCGGCGCTGGACGGCGATCGGCAACCGGAGCAGCCGGATCATGTTGGAGATCACCGGACGCGACCGTCCGATCCGGACCGCGAGTTCGTCGTGGGTGACGTCGAACTCCTCGAGCAGCTGCTGATAGGCCGCCGCCTCTTCCAGAGGATTCAACTGGGCGCGGTGGATGTTCTCCAGCAGGGCGTCGCGAAGCAGGTTGCCCTCGGCCGTCTCGCGGACGATCGCCGGGATGGTCGCCAAGCCCGGCCTGCTGGGCGGCGCGCCAGCGGCGCTCCCCCATCACCAGTTGATAGCGAACCGGTGCGCCGGGCGCGGCGTCGGGGATCGCGCGGACCACGATCGGCTGCATCAGCCCGAACTCGCGGATCGAGTGCACCAGCTCGGCGAGGGCCTCCTCGTCGAAGACCTGCCGCGGCTGCCGCGGGTTGGGCTCGATGGCCGACGGTTCGATCTCGCGGTAGATCGCACCGACGTTGTCGACGTCGATGGGCCCGCCGCCGAATACCGCGTCGGCCGCGGCGTCGCCCATCCGCGGGCCGCCGTCCGCGGGTCCGGTGGGGATGAGCGATGCCAAACCGCGGCCGAGGCCGCCCTTGCGCCGCGACGGCTGCGTCATGACTGTGCCTCCACTGATGCCGAGGTGTCTCGGGTTGCGAGTTCCCGACTGGCGTCGAGGTAGCTCATTGCACCCCGTGAGCCGGGATCGTAATCGATGATCGTCATGCTGTAGCCCGGGGCCTCCGAGACCTTGACGCTACGCGGAATGACCGTCCGCAGGACCTTGTCTCCGAAAAACCGGCGCACCTCGTTGGCCACCTGGTCGGCCAGCTTCGTGCGTCCGTCGTACATGGTGAGGATGACGGTCGACACGGTCAGCCGAGGATTGAGGTGGGCCCGCACCATCTCGATGTTGTTCATCAGCTGCGAGACGCCCTCGAGTGCGTAGTACTCGCACTGGATGGGGATCAGCACCTCCGGTGCGGCCACCAGAGCGTTGATGGTCAGCAGCCCGAGGGACGGCGGGCAGTCGATGAAGACGAAGTCGAAGTCGGAGTCGTCCAGCGACGCCAGGGCGGTGCGCAGTCGGTTCTCCCGGGCCACCATGCTGACGAGTTCGATCTCCGCGCCGGCGAGGTCGATGGTGGCCGGCACGCAGAACAGCCGTGGGCTGTGCGGGCTCTGCCGGATGGCGGCCTGCAGTGGCATCTCGCCCAGCAGCACCTCGTACGACGACGGCGTTCCGGAACGCCGGTCGCTGATCCCGAGCGCGGTGCTCGCGTTGCCCTGCGGGTCCAGATCGATGACGAGTGTCTTCAGGCCTTGGACGGCCAGCGCGGCGGCCAGGTTGACCGCGGTCGTGGTCTTGCCGACGCCGCCCTTCTGATTGGCGACCGTGAAGACGCGGCGATGCCGCGGTCGGGGCAGTTGTCCGGCGGCGGTGTGCAGCACCTGCATCGCGCGCTCGGCGGCGGCCGCGATCGGGGTGTCGAACTCGTCGGCCGACTTCCATGTTTCACGTGAAACATCCCCGCCGGATCCACCCACAGGGTTCGGTGGGACAGTCATGGTCCTCTTCTCTCCGACGATCGCGTGGGGCGCCGTCGGCCGGTTCTTCGCTCCCCCCGCACCGCGATCACCACGGTGACGGGCGGACTCGAATAGCTCTCGCCACATCTCACCACTCCGACGTCGGCTGCGCCTAACGCGACCATCCCGGCCCGCCCTTCGGCCACTTCCTCCTCGGCGCGCTCGCCCTTCATCGCGAGCATCCGACCGCCCGTTCGCAGGAGCGGGAAGCTCCATCGGGTGAGCTTGTCCAGCGAGGCGACCGCGCGCGAGACGACGATGTCGGAGTCCGCCAGCCGGCTCGCGGACCGAGGGCTCCTCCGCGCGACCGCGGACCACCTCGACCGCGAGCCCGAGTTCGGCGACGGCTTCGGTGAGGAACTCGGTGCGTCGCAGCATCGGCTCCACGAGCGCCACCCGGAGGTCGGGGCGGGCGATGGCGATGGGCAGGCCGGGCAGGCCGGCGCCGCTGCCGATGTCGACCACCCGGGCCCCCGGCTCGATGAGCTCGGCGACCGCCGCGCTGTTGAGGATGTGGCGGTCCCAGATGCGGTCGACCTCCCGCGGACCGATGAGGCCGCGCTCCACCGCCGGCCCGGCCAACAGCTCGGCGTAGCGGCACGCCAGCTCCAGCCGATCGCCGAACACCGCCGCGGCGGCGTCCGGAGGGGACGGTACGTCCGCATGTTTCACGTGAAACATCCTCCGGAGATCGGACTGGGCTGACGAACTACACCGATGTAACTTCAGTCCTTCAGGACGACGACGCGGCGCGAGGGCTCCACGCCCTCGCTCTCGCTGTGCACGCCCTGGACCGCCGCGACAGCGTCGTGGACGATCTTGCGCTCGAACGGCGTCATCGGGGCGAGCTCTTCTCGCTCACCGCTCTCCAGGACCCGTCGGGCCACCTTGTCGCCCAGCGCGCTGAGCTCCTCGCGGCGGCCGCGGCGCCAGTTCGGCGATGTCGAGCATCAGCCGGCTGCGCTCCCCCGTCTTCTGGTGGACCGCCAGCCGGGTCAGCTCCTGCAGCGCGTCGAGCACCTCGCCCTTGCGGCCCACCAGCTTGGCCAGATCCTCGCCGCCGTCGATGCTGACGATGGCGCGGTTGCCCTCGACGTCCAGATCGATGTCCCCGTCGAAATCCAGTAGATCGAGCAGCTCCTCCAGATAGTCGCCCGCGATCTCACCCTCGGCGACCAGACGCTCCTCGAGGTCTTCGCCCTTGGTCACCGGCTCCTCGGCCTCGACGGCCTCGGTCAGTTCCGTGGTATCGGCATCCGTCATGTATCTCTCCTCATCCACCCGGATCGAATCCGGTCAGCGCTTACGTTTCTTGGGCCGCGCGCCCGGCCGTGGCGTGGCCGCCGGCTTGGTCGCGGTGTCGGGTTCGGGGTCGCTCGAGTTCCGTGCCGGCATCGTCTGAGACGCCGTCCTCGGCTTCGCCGTTGGCGGCCGCGGCCGAGCCCTTCTTCGGTTTGGCGGGCTTGGCCCCGGGTGCCGGTGCGTTCGCCGATCGGCGGGCCAGCGCCTCTTCCTTCTTGGCTTCTTCTTCCTGCTCGATCCTGCCGAACACGTAGTGCTGCTGGCCGAAGGTCCAGATGTTGTTCGACACCCAGTAGATGATGATCGCGATCGGCAGGAACGGGCCGCCGACGACCACGCCGAGCGGGAAGACATACAGCGCAAGCTTGTTCATCATCGCGGTCTGCGGGTTGGCCGCGGCTTCCGGGCTCTGGCGCGCCACCGACGCCCGGCTGTTGAAGTAGGTCGCGATACCGGCCAGCACCATCAGCGGAGCCGCCACCGCGATCACCGCGGGGCGGCTGAAGATGGTGAACGCGTCCAGACCGCTGTGCTGGGTCATGAACGCACCGATCGGCGCGCCGAACAGGTTGGCGTCGAGGAAGTGCCCGACGTCGGTCGGGCTGAACACGTAGTTGCCGGTGGCCCGGTTCTCGGCCACGGTCAGATGGGGCTGGCCGAAGCCGCCGGTGGTGCGGTTGAACGACCGCAGCACGTGATAGAGCCCGATGAACACCGGGATCTGCGCCAGCATCGGCAGGCAGCCCAGGATCGGGTTGAAGCCGTGTTCGCGTTGCAGCTTCTGCATCTCCAGCGCCATGCGCTGGCGGTCCTTGCCGTACTTCTTCTGCAGCGCCTTGATCTGAGGTTGCAGTTCCTGCATCTGGCGGGTGGTCCGGATCTGGCGGACGAACGGCTTGTAGAGCAGCGCGCGCAGACTGAAGACCAGGAACATCACCGCCAGCCCCCAGGCGAAGAAGTTCGACGGCCCGAGGATCAGCGCGAACAGCTTGTACCAGAGCCACATGATCCCCGACACCGGGTAATAGACGAAGTCGAGGCTGAACCAATTAAACATGTGCGCTCCTGGCGTCGGATTCCACGCTGCTGCCACCGTGCTCGGCGTGCCGTTCGGGGATCGGATCCCATCCTCCCCGATGCCACGGACCGCACTTCGCCAGCCGGACCACGGTCAGCCAGCTGCCCCGGATCAAGCCGTACTCGGTCAGCGCGTCAACGGCGTATTGACTACACGTGGGGGTGAACCGGCACGTCGGCAGCCGCAGTGGCGAGACGGTGTGCCGGTACAACTCGATGAGGAAGACCAGCGCGCGTACCGGCAGCGCCCTGGCCCGGGCAAGCTGCCCGGCGCTGTGCTCGCTCACCGGCTTCTCTCCATCAGTTCGTGGGTGCGCCGCAGACCGGTCCGCAGCTGCTGCTCCAACCGCGCCGAGATGGCGTAGCGGCTACTGGGCAGCGCCCGGATGACGACGCGGTCGCCGGGATCGAGCTCCGGCATCACGGTCCGTGGCCACGTGCCGGAGGCGGCGGGCGACGCGGTGGCGTTGCACCGCCGATCCGACGGACTTGGCGACCACCAGCCCGATCCGCGGACCACCTTCTGCTTCGCGTCGTGCGTGCACGACGATGTCCGGCTGCACCGCTCGAACCCCGTGTTTGACCGTGGTGCCGAACTCCGCAGACCGTGTCATCCGGTACTGAGCCGGGAGCACGCCGCGTGATCCGTGGATCAGGCAGTCAGCGAACGACGACCCTTGCGGCGCCGGCCGGACACGATCGCGCGCCCAGCGCGCGTCCGCATGCGCAGCCGGAAACCATGAACCCGCGCCCGGCGCCGGTTGTTCGGCTGGAAGGTCCGCTTGCCCTTGGCCACGGCTGTCTCTCCTCGTTGCATCTGGCGGTCGCCGACCGGTGTACACGCCGAAGGTGTACCCGGACGAACGCGACTACCGTTGTTAAGCTCTGGTCTCGCTCGTAACCGGCGCGGTCCCGGAAAACCCGGTCGCAGCCGTGTCGCCTACGTTCGGGCGACTGTTCGAGGGTACTGACGTCACTTCGCCTGGTCAAACCGCCTTGTCATGCCCCGCCGACGGCGCAGAGATTTACTGCCGTCACAGCCGTCACGCCAAGACCCCCGTAACCGAAAATCCGCTCCGATGCAATGTTGCAGAACGGTTGGCAGCCGCCGGGAAAGCTGTTAGCTTCTGCCAGAGCCGTTTCGACATCGGAGCGGCGCCAGAAGCACAAGGCGAGGGGGCACGGCCGCCGGGCTGTCCAGACAACACTGATTGACCGGATTGCCCGACGACCCGACACCTTCCACCGATATGCTGCGAGGCGAGGGCGACTGTCCTGTCCACACCTGTGGATAACTATGTGGACAGTTTGTCGTCGTCTCGTTTGTTTCTTACCCGACCTCGGACCAGGGGGATCTGTCGTTGACCGATGATCCCGGTTCAGCATTCGCCTCGGTGTGGAGTTCCGTGGTTGCCGAACTCAACGGTGACGGCGACGGCGACTCCCCCGGCAGCAACGGCTCCGGTGCCGATTCCCGGCTCACTCCGCAACAAAGAGCCTGGTTGAAGCTGGTCCAGCCGCTGACCATCGTCGAGGGCTTCGCCTTGTTGTCGGTCCCCAGCAGCTTCGTGCAGAACGAGATCGAACGTCATCTGCGCACCCAGATCGTCGACGCGCTGAGCCGCCGGCTCGGCCAGCGGGTGGAACTCGGCGTGCGGATCGCGCCTCCGGACTCCGCGGACGACGAGGACGGCGCGGGACCGGATCTGCCGTCCGTCGAGTCCGATCTCGACGAGGTCGACGAGGACCGCGAAGCCCTCGCCAGTGCGCACGAGAGCTGGCCGACCTACTTCACCGAGCGGCCGCGCAGCAACACCTCGGCGGACTCCCCCGGCACGAGTCTGAACCGCCGGTACACCTTTGACACCTTCGTCATCGGCGCGTCGAATCGCTTCGCTCACGCCGCCGCCCTGGCGATTGCCGAGGCGCCGGCCCGCGCCTACAACCCGTTGTTCATCTGGGGTGAGTCCGGACTGGGCAAGACCCACCTGCTGCACGCCGCCGGCAACTACGCCCAGCGACTGTTTCCCGGCATGCGGGTGAAGTACGTCTCGACCGAGGAATTCACCAACGACTTCATCAACTCGCTGCGCGACGACCGCAAGGTGGCGTTCAAGCGCAGCTACCGCGACATCGACGTGCTGCTGGTCGACGACATCCAGTTCATCGAAGGCAAGGAAGGCATCCAGGAGGAGTTCTTCCACACCTTCAACACGCTGCACAACGCCAACAAGCAGATCGTCATCTCCTCCGACCGGCCGCCCAAGCAGCTGGCCACCCTCGAGGACCGCTTGCGCACCCGCTTCGAGTGGGGACTGATCACCGACGTCCAGCCCCCCGAGCTGGAAACCCGCATCGCCATCCTGCGCAAGAAGGCGCAGATGGAGCGTCTCGATGTCCCCGACGACGTTCTCGAGCTCATCGCCAGCAGCATCGAACGCAACATCCGCGAGCTCGAGGGCGCGCTGATCCGGGTCACCGCCTTCGCCTCGCTGAACAAGCAGCCGATCGACAAGGCCCTCGCCGAGATCGTGCTGCGAGACCTGATCGCCGATGCCGGCACGATGCAGATCAGCGCCGCGACGATCATGGCCGCCACCGCCGAGTACTTCGACACCACCGTCGAGGAGTTGCGCGGCCCCGGCAAGACCCGCGCCCTGGCTCAGTCCCGCCAGATCGCCATGTACCTGTGCCGCGAACTCACCGACCTGTCGCTGCCCAAGATCGGCCAGGCGTTCGGCCGCGATCACACCACCGTCATGTACGCGCAGAAGAAAATCCTCAACGAAATGGCGTCCCGGCGCGAGGTGTTCGACACCGTCAAGGAACTCACCACCCGCATCCGTCAGCGCTCCAAGCGCTGAATCCGGGCAATTTCCTTCACGCTGCGGTCAAAAAACTTTGGCCGCAGCGGTATCACCAGTCACACCCGATCGTGTGCACACCGCTGTGGACAACCTCTGGCATTCGCGGCGCACAACGTTGGGATGGCCGTGAACAATCCGGTCGTATCCACATCGCCGGCGCCGGATCACCACCAGCCATCCACAACACACTCACATCCGCGCACCACCTCCGAGCAGGTACTCATCGGTGTCATCCACAGAATGCACAGCCCCTAATACTGTTATTGATCTCTATCCCTGGAAATTCCTTTGAAAGTAGGGCCTGGGGAAGAGCGCGATTCACAGCACCGTCCGGGCTCGGCGATGGTGGTTCTGTCACCCCGATCGATTAGCTTTCAAGATGGCGTCCGACGCTCTACGGTTGTTCTTCTGACTGCCGTTCCGCGGCTGTCGCTCACCGATCAGAGCCAGCTCCGTGCTCAGGCACGTCAGTGCGCTCTGGTCTGAGGGTTTGGGTGATGAAGGGACACTATGGACGTGGCGACGACGACGGTTGGCTCCGACTTGAAGGTCCGCCTGGTGCGGGAAGACTTCGCCGATGCGGTGGCGTGGGTTGCTCGTAACCTGCCGACGCGGCCGACGGTGCCGGTGCTGGCCGGTGTGTTGCTCACCGGTACCGAGGACGGGCTGACCATCTCCGGTTTCGACTACGAGGTGTCGGCAGAGGTCCAGGTTCCCGCTGAAATAGCTTCTCCCGGAAGCGTTTTGGTATCCGGTCGGCTGCTGTCCGACATCACCAGGGCGTTGCCGGCCAAGCCGGTCGACGTCACCGTCGAAGGCACCCGGGTGTCGCTGGTCTGCGGCAGCGCCCGGTTCTCGCTGCCCACCATGGCCGTCGAGGACTACCCGACGTTGCCGGCGCTGCCCGAGGAGACCGGCGTGATCTCCGCCGACCTGTTCGCCGAGGCCATCGGCCAGGTCGCCGTCGCGGCCGGCAAGGACGACACCCTGCCGATGCTCACCGGCATCCGGGTCGAGATTTCCGGTGAGGCAGTCGTTTTGGCCGCCACCGACCGGTTCCGGCTGGCCGTTCGCGAACTGACCTGGTCGACGTCGTCGCCGAGTCTGGAGGCCGCGGTGCTGGTACCGGCCAAGACGCTGGCCGAAGCCGCCAAGGCCGGTACCTCGGGTTCCGAGGTGCACCTGGCACTGGGTGCGGGTTCCGCGGTCGGCAAGGAAGGCCTGCTCGGTATCCGCAGCGCCGGCAAGCGCAGCACCACCCGTCTGCTCGATGCCGAGTTCCCGAAGTTCCGTCAGCTGCTGCCCAGCGAGCACACGGCGATCGCCACCATCGGGGTCGCCGAGCTCACCGACGCGATCAAGCGCGTGGCGTTGGTCGCCGATCGCGGTGCCCAGATCCGGATGGAGTTCAGCGAGGGCGTGCTGCACCTGTCGGCAGGCGCCGACGACGTCGGGCGCGCCGAAGAGGATCTGCCGGTGGACTTCGCCGGTGAGCCGCTGACCATCGCGTTCAACCCGACATATCTGACCGACGGCCTGGGGTCGCTGCACTCGGACCGGGTGACGTTCGGGTTCACCACACCGAGCCGTCCTGCCGTGCTGCGGCCGGCCGGGGAGGATCAGCCGGACGGCAACGGTCCGTTCCCTGCTGTTCAGACCGACTATGTATATCTGCTGATGCCGGTGCGTCTGCCCGGCTGATCGCCGCGACGAAAGAGGCACACATGGAACTGGGTTTGGTCGGCCTCGGCAAGATGGGCTTCAACATGCGGCAGCGGCTGCGTGAGGGAGGCCACGAGGTCATCGGATACGACCCTCGTCCGGAAGTCAGCGATGTCGCGACCCTGGGGGCGCTGGCCGACGCGCTGACCGCGCCACGGGTGGTGTGGGTCATGGTGCCGTCCGGGCCGATCACCGATGAGACCATCGTCTCGCTCTCCGAGGTGCTCAGCCCCGGTGATCTGGTGGTCGACGGCGGCAACTCGCGGTACACCGAGGATGGTCCGCATGCGGAATTGCTTGCCGACAAAGGGATTTCGTTCGTCGACGCCGGTGTGTCCGGCGGTGTCTGGGGGCTGACCGAAGGCTACGGCCTGATGGTCGGCGGCAGCGACGAGGATGTCGCCCGGGTGATGCCGATCTTCGAGACCCTGCGTCCGGCCGGTGAACTGGCGGACGGCTTCGTCCACGCCGGCCCCGTCGGCGCCGGGCACTACGCCAAGATGGTGCACAACGGCATCGAGTACGGGCTGATGATGGCCTACGCCGAAGGGTACGAACTGTTGGCGGCCGAGCCGCTGATCAAGGACACCCAGGCGGTCATCCAGGCCTGGAGCAACGGCACCGTGGTCCGCTCCTGGCTGCAGCAGCTGCTGGCCAAGGCCCTCAAGGAGGACCCGAACTTCACCGACATCTCCGGCTACACCGAGGATTCCGGTGAGGGCCGGTGGACCGTCGAGGAAGCCATTCACCACCGGGTGCCGATGCCGGTGATCGCGGCATCGTTGTTCGCCCGGTTCGCTTCCCGGCAGGACGACTCGCCCACCATGAAGGCGGTCTCGGCACTGCGCAACCAATTCGGTGGACACGCGGTCAAGCGAGTCCCGTTGTCCGGGTAGCAGCGGTCCATGTACGTCCGGCAACTGGCGCTGCGCGACTTCAGGTCGTGGGCGCACGTCGACCTCGAGTTGGCGCCCGGCCGGACCGTCTTCGTCGGATCCAACGGTTACGGCAAGACGAATCTCGTTGAGGCGCTGTGGTATTGCGCAACGCTGGGCTCGCATCGAGTCGCCACCGACGCCCCGCTGATCCGGGCCGGCGCGGAGCGGGCGGTGGTGTCGGCGATCGTCGTCAACGAGGGTCGCGAGCTGGCCGTCGACATCGAGATCGCCGCGGGCCGGGCCAACAAGGCGCGGCTGAACAGGTCGCCGGTGCGCTCCACCCGCGAGGTTCTGGGCGCGGTTCGCGCGGTGCTGTTCGCGCCGGAGGATCTCGCGCTGGTCCGTGGGGATCCCGGGGAACGACGCCGGTATCTCGACGAGCTGGCCGCCGTGCGCCGGCCCCGCGTCGCGGGGATTCGCGCCGACTACGAGAAGGTGCTCAAACAGCGCACCGCGTTGTTGAAATCGGCTGCCGGAGGCCGCTTTCGCGGTGACCGCGGTGTGCTGGAGACCCTCGACGTATGGGACGGCCAGCTGGCCGCGCACGGTGCCGAACTGATGGCCGCGCGCATCGAACTGGTCAACCTGCTCGCCCCGGAGGTCGAGAAGGCCTACCAGTTGTTGGCGCCGGCCTCGCGGCCGGCGGCGATCAGCTACCGCAGCAGCGTGGAGTTGGTCGCCGGACGACGGCGAGGACGTGGAGTTCCTGGAGGCGGCACTGCTGGCCGGTCTGGCCCGCCGCCGGGAGGCCGAACTGGACCGCGGTATGTGCCTGGTCGGCCCGCACCGCGACGACCTGGAGCTGCGGCTGGGCGACCAGCCCGCGAAAGGCTTCGCCAGCCACGGTGAGTCGTGGTCGATGGCGCTGTCGCTGCGGCTGGCGGCCTACGAGTTGTTGCGCACCGAGGGCAGCGAACCGGTGTTGATCCTCGACGACGTGTTCGCCGAACTGGACACCGCCCGCCGCCGGGCGCTGGCCGGGGTGGCCGCCACCGCCGAGCAGGTCCTGGTCACCGCCGCCGTCGGCGAGGACATCCCCGAGGACTGGGACGCCACCCGCATCGGCATCGCCCTGCAGGACGACGACAATGGCCGCATGTCGGTGGTGATCCCGTGACCGAGCCGGACGACGATGCCGTGCGCCGGGCCGCCGGAGCACCTGAGCGGTCTGGCCGGGATGGACCTGGTGCGCCGGGCCCTGGAGGAAGCCCGCGGCGCGGCGCGCAGTCAGGGTAAGGAGGTCGGCCGCGGCGGGCGCTCCCCCGGCCAGCGCCGCACGGTGCGGCGCGGCGGCAGTCGCGGCTGGTCGGGACCGGGACCGGATCGCCGCGACCCGCAACCGCTGGGCACCGCGGCCGCTGACCTGGCCAAAAGCCGCGGATGGACACCGCATGTCGCCGAAGGCGCGGTGTTCGCGCAATGGACCACCGTCGTCGGCGAGCAGATCGCCGAGCACGCCGAACCCACCGCACTGCGGGACGGAGTACTCAGTGTCACCGCCGAGTCGACGGCGTGGGCCACCCAGCTGCGGATGGTGCAGGCGCAGCTGCTGGCCAAGATCGCTGCGGCCGTCGGGGACGGTGTGGTGACCTCGCTGAAGGTCACCGGACCCGACCGCGCCGTCGTGGCGGAAGGGCCCGCTGCACATCTCCGGGCGGGGCCCCCGCGACACCTACGGATGACGCCTACTACCACAGTCGGCTGACGGCCACGTGAAGGTCGCCGACGCGCGTGTCAAGCGTCATCACGTATACCGATCCGAGAAATTCCGCGCACGGCTCAACTAGGTGTGTAGAAACGCCGCCGCAGAATCGGTCCGGTCGGGGGTTGACGGTAGACTGTTACGAGACCAGCGGGCGGTTCTCGAAACGCCCGCCTGCGAAACCCCAAGGAGACCTGTCCGACCGTGGCTGCCCAGAAGAAGAAAGACCAAGACTCCTACGGTGCCGGCTCGATCAAGATCCTCGAGGGCCTCGAAGCTGTCCGCAAACGTCCCGGCATGTACATCGGCTCCACCGGCGAGCGTGGTCTGCACCACCTGGTCTGGGAGGTCGTCGACAACGCCGTCGACGAGGCGATGGCCGGCTATGCCACCAAGGTCGACGTGCGCCTCCTCGAGGACGGCGGCGTCGAGGTCGTCGACGACGGCCGCGGCATCCCGGTGGCGATGCACGACTCCGGCGTCCCCACCGTCGACGTCGTGCATGACCGTGCTGCACGCCGGCGGCAAGTTCGAGGAGGGCGCCTACACGGTCTCCGGCGGCCTGCACGGCGTCGGCGTCTCGGTGGTCAACGCCCTGTCCAGCCGCCTCGAGGCCGACATCCGCCGCGACGGCTACGAATGGTTCCAGACCTACGACCATTCCGTGCCCGGCACCCTCAAGCAGGGCGAGGCCAGCCGCAAGACCGGCACCACGATCCGGTTCTGGGCCGACGCCGACATCTTCGAGACCACCACCTACGACTTCGAGACGGTGGCCCGCCGGCTTCCAGGAGATGGCCTTCCTCAACAAGGGCCTGACCATCAACCTGACCGACGAGCGGGTCACCCCCGAAGAAGTCGTCGACGAGGTGGTCAGCGACACCGCGGAGGCACCGAAGTCGGCCGAGGAGAAGGCCGCCGAGCAGGCGGCCGCGCCGCACAAGGTCAAGCACCGCACGTTCCACTACCCCGGCGGCCTGGTCGACTTCGTCAAGCACATCAACCGCACCAAGCAGCCGATCCACAGCAGCGTCGTCGACTTCTCCGGCAAGGGCGAGGGCCACGAGGTCGAGGTCGCGATGCAGTGGAACGCCGGCTACTCCGAGTCGGTGCACACCTTCGCCAACACCATCAACACCCACGAGGGCGGCACCCACGAGGAGGGCTTCCGCGCGGCGCTGACCACCGTGGTCAACAAGTACGCCAAGGACAAGAAGCTGCTCAAGGAGAAGGACCCCAACCTCACCGGCGACGACATCCGCGAGGGCCTGGCCGCGGTCATCTCGGTGAAGGTGGCGCAGCCGCAGTTCGAGGGCCAGACCAAGACCAAGCTGGGCAACACCGAGGTCAAGTCGTTCGTGCAGAAGCGTCTGTCAACGAACAGCTCGGCCACTGGTTCGAGGCCAACCCGTCGGACGCCAAGACGGTCGCTCAACAAGGCGGTGTCCGTCGGCGCAGGCCCGCATCGCCGCGCGCAAGGCCCGAGAGCTGGTGCGCCGCAAGAGCGCCACCGACATCGGCGGCCTGCCCGGCAAGCTGGCCGACTGCCGCTCCACCGACCCGAGCAAGTCGGAACTGTATGTGGTGGAGGGCGACTCGGCCGGCGGCTCGGCCAAGAGCGGGCGCGACTCGATGTTCCAGGCGATCCTGCCGCTGCGCGGCAAGATCATCAACGTCGAGAAGGCCCGCATCGACCGGGTGCTGAAGAACACCGAAGTCCAGGCCATCATCACCGCGCTGGGCACCGGCATCCACGACGAGTTCGACCTCGCCAAGCTGCGCTATCACAAGATCGTGCTGATGGCCGACGCCGACGTTGACGGCCAGCACATTTCGACGCTGCTGCTGACGCTGCTGTTCCGGTTCATGCGCCCGCTGATCGAGCACGGCCACGTCTTCCTCGCGCAGCCGCCGCTGTACAAGCTCAAGTGGCAGCGCAGCGAGCACGAGTTCGTCTACTCCGACCGCGAACGCGACGCGATGCTCGAGGCCGGGCTGGCGGCCGGCAAGAAGATCAACAAGGACGACGGCATCCAGCGCTACAAGGGCCTTGGCGAGATGAATGCCAAGGAGCTGTGGGAGACCACGATGGACCCGGCGGTGCGGGTTCTGCGCCAGGTCACCCTCGACGACGCCGCGGCGGCCGACGAATTGTTCTCCATCCTGATGGGCGAGGACGTCGAGGCACGTCGCAGCTTCATCACCCGTAACGCCAAAGACGTTCGCTTCCTGGACGTTTAGCGAAGTACACCCCGTCCTAGGGACAAGAGGATCACATGACTGACACCACGTTGCCGCCCGGCGACGCCGCCGGAGACCGCATCGAGCCGGTCGACATCCAGCAGGAGATGCAGCGCAGCTACATCGACTACGCGATGAGCGTCATCGTCGGCCGCGCGCTGCCGGAGGTGCGCGACGGCCTCAAGCCGGTGCACCGCCGGGTGCTCTACGCGATGTACGACTCCGGCTTCCGGCCCGACCGCAGCCACGCCAAGTCAGCGCGGTCGGTCGGCCGAGACGATGGGTAACTACCACCCGCACGGCGACTCCTCGATCTACGACACCCTGGTCCGGATGGCCCAGCCGTGGTCGCTGCGCTACCCGCTGGTCGACGGGCAGGGCAACTTCGGCTCGCCGGGTAACGACCCGCCGGCCGCCATGCGGTACACCGAGGCGCGCCTGACCCCGCTGGCCATGGAGATGCTGCGCGAAATCGACGAGGAGACAGTCGATTTCATCCCGAACTACGACGGCAGGGTGCAGGAGCCGACGGTTCTGCCGAGCCGGTTCCCCAACCTGCTCGCCAACGGCTCCGGCGGCATCGCGGTCGGCATGGCCACCAACATCCCGCCGCACAACCTGCGGGAGCTGGCCGAGGCCGTCTACTGGTGCCTGGAGAACCTCGAGGCCGACGAGGAGGCCACCCTCGAGGCGGTCATCGAGCGGGTCAAGGGCCCGGACTTCCCCACCGCACGGTCTGATCGTCGGCAGCCAGGGCATCCTGGACGCCTACCGCACCGGCCGCGGCTCGGTCCGGATGCGCGGTGTCGTCGAGATCGAAGAGGACGCCCGCGGCCGCACCGGCATCGTCATCACCGAGCTGCCGTACCAGGTCAACCACGACAACTTCATCACCTCGATCGCCGAGCAGGTCCGCGACGGCAAGCTGGCCGGCATCTCCAACATCGAGGACCAGTCCAGCGACCGGGTGGGTCTGCGCATCGTCGTGGAGATCAAGCGCGACGCCGTGGCCAAGGTGGTGCTGAACAACCTCTACAAGCACACCCAGCTGCAGACCAGCTTCGGCTGCAACATGCTGTCGATCGTCGACGGGGTGCCGCGCACGCTGCGCCTCGACCAGATGATCCGCTACTACGTCGTCCACCAGCTCGACGTCATCGTCCGGCGCACCACCTACCGGCTGCGCAAGGCCAACGAGCGGGCCCACATCCTGCGCGGCCTGGTCAAGGCGCTCGACGCGCTCGACGAGGTGATCGCCCTGATCCGGGCCTCGGAGACCGTCGACATCGCCCGAGCGGGCCTGATCGAGCTGCTCGACATCGACGAGATCCAGGCCCAGGCCATCCTGGACATGCAGCTGCGCCGCCTGGCCGCCCTGGAACGTCAGCGGATCGTCGACGACCTGGCCAAGATCGAAGCCGAGATCGCCGACCTCGAGGACATCCTGGCCAAGCCGGAGCGTCAGCGCGTGATCGTGCGCGACGAGCTCAAGGAGATCGTCGACAAGTACGGCGATGACCGGCGCACCCGCATCATCCCCGCCGACGGCGAGGTGTCCGACGAGGATCTGATCGCCCGCGAGGACGTGGTCGTGACGATCACCGAGACCGGATACGCCAAGCGCACCAAGACCGACCTGTACCGCAGCCAGAAACGCGGCGGCAAGGGTGTGCAGGGCGCCGCGCTCAAGCAGGACGACATCGTGCGGCACTTCTTCGTGTGCTCGACCCACGACTGGATCCTGTTCTTCACCACGCAGGGCCGGGTCTACCGCGCGAAGGCCTACGACCTGCCCGAGGCCCAGCGCAACGCGCGCGGCCAGCACGTGGCCAACCTGCTGGCGTTCCAGCCCGAGGAGCGCATCGCCCAGGTCATCCAGATCAAGACCTACGAGGACGCGCCCTACCTGGTGCTGGCCACCCGCAAGGGGCTGGTGAAGAAGTCGAAGCTGTCCGACTTCGACTCCAACCGCTCCGGCGGCATCGTGGCGGTCAACCTGCGTGACGGCGACGAACTGGTCGGCGCGGTGCTGTGCTCGGCCGAGGAAGACCTGCTGCTGGTCAGCGCCAACGGCCAGTCCATCCGGTTCTCGGCCACCGACGAGGCGCTGCGCCCGATGGGCCGGGCCACCTCCGGTGTACAGGGCATGCGGTTCAACGCCGACGACCAGCTGCTGTCGCTCAACGTGGTTCGCGAAGGCACGTATCTGCTGGTCGCGACGGCCGGCGGGTACGCCAAGCGCACCGCGATCGAGGAATACACCGCACAGGGCCGCGGCGGCAAGGGCATCCTCACCATCCAGTACGACCCTCGCCGCGGCAGCCTGGTCGGTGCACTGATCGTCGATGAGGACAGCGAGGTGTTCGCCATCACCTCGGGCGGCGGTGTCATCCGCACCGCGGCCCGCCAGGTCCGCAAGGCCGGACGCCAGACAAAGGGCGTTCGCTTGATGAACCTGGGCGAGGGCGACACACTGTTAGCCATTGCACGTAATGCCGAGGAACAGGACAGCGCGGACGAGACGTCCGACGCCGACCCTGAACCCGACGCAACGTAGCGTGGCGGGGAACCAGTGAGGAGCTTGCGGTGAGCGCACCCAACGAGCCGGGTCAGCCCGGACCGGGCGAAAGCCCGGGCAACGGGAACGGCTCGGCGGACCCGGCTGCGGCTACCGCCGCGTCGGGAGCCAACGGCGGATCCGGCGAAGTCCCGCCCTGGCAGCGCGGTGCCACTCGGCCCCGCCAGGGCGCGACGACGCCACCGCGGCCCGCAGCCGACGCCGGCGCCCGGCCCGAACCGCGGCCGGCTGCATCGTCGGCGGCGTCACCGAGCATCGAAGCCCGGGTCAACCGGTTCATCACCGGCACCGCCGCCCCCGACCTCTCGACCGTGGGCGGGGCCGCCACGACGCGGCCAGGAGTCCGAGCCACCGGCCGTCCGATCCGAGTCGCGCGCCGAGCGCACCGAGGTGACCCGGCCCGAGGCCTACGCCAGTGAACTGCCGGATCTGTCCGGCCCGGCGCCCAAGCCCGCCCAGCCGCGCAAGGCCGCCGCGGACCGCCCGGCCGCCGCAGAGCCGGCCGTCGCGAAGGCCGCCACCCCGGCCACCCGCGTCCAGGTCGGGGCCAACCGGTCCCGCGGACCCGTGCGCGCCAGCATGCAGATCCGCCACATCGACCCGTGGAGCGCGCTGAAGGTCTCGCTGCTGCTGTCGGTGGCGCTGTTCTTCGTCTGGATGATCGCGGTGGCGTTCCTCTACCTGGTGCTCGGCGGAATGGGGGTGTGGAGCAAGCTCAACAGCAACGTCGGTGACCTGCTCACGGCCACCAGCGGCGGGGGTGGCGAGCTGGTATCCAGCGGGACCATCTTCGGCGGCGCGGCACTGATCGGCCTGGTGAACATCGTGCTGTTGACGGCGATGGCTACCGTCGGGGCCTTCATCTACAACCTGAGCACCGACATCGTCGGCGGTATCGAAGTCACCCTGGCCGACCGCGACTGATCGGTTTGGGTGCAGCACCGCGGGTGCGGTAATCTCGTCGCTCGGTCGTATGACGAATACGGGCCTATAGCTCAGGTGGTTAGAGCGCTTCGCTGATAACGAAGAGGTCGGAGGTTCGAGTCCTCCTAGGCCCACGATGTCCTGGTCAACGGGGAAGGCGTCCGTGCGGATTGCAGTACTGCTGGCGGCGGTGGTCGCGGGCGTTGCGGTGCTCCGGATGCGCCGCCGCGGTGAAATCTGGCACTCCCTTCGCGACCGTGGCTGACACGGGGCCTTAGCTCAGTTGGTAGAGCGCTGCCTTTGCAAGGCAGATGTCAGGAGTTCGAATCTCCTAGGCTCCACAATTCTTGTGGTGGGCGGCATTCCGCCGCCGACGAAGTGACCAAGTACCCCTCCGGTACCAGTCTTTGCTGCATACGCTGAAGCCTCGACGGTGTCTCGCCGTCAACTAAGCGGGGCAGGGACCAGTGGTGTCGATGGACAACGTGCTGAAGCCCGTGCGTTCCGTCGGTGGCTTCTACGCGATGGCCCTGGACACCCTCGTCGCGATGTTCACCCGGCCGCTGGCGTGGCGGGAGTTCTTTTTGCAGACGTGGTTCGTGGCGCGCGTGGCGATCGTCCCGACGCTGCTGATGGCCATCCCGTTCACCGTCCTGGTCGTGTTCACCCTCAATGTCCTGCTGCATGAGTTCGGCGCCGCCGACTTCTCCGGTACCGGTGCCGCGAGCGCCGCGGTCACCGAGATCGGGCCGATCGTCACCGTCCTCGTCGTCGCCGGGACCGGAGCCACCGCGATGTGCGCCGACCTCGGCGCCCGCACCATTCGCGACGAGCTCGACGCGCTGCGGGTGATGGGCGTCGACCCCGTGCACCGCCTCGTGGTCCCCCGCGTGCTGGCAGCCACCATCGTCGCCGTCTCGCTGGTCTCGCTGGTGACCTTCGTCGGGCTGGCCGGCTCGTACGCCTTCGCGGTCTTCGTCCAGCACGTCACCCCCGGCGCCTTCGCGGCCGGCCTGACCCTGTTCACCGGTTTGCCCGACATCGTCCTGGGACTGATCAAGGGCGCGCTGTTCGGCTTGTCGGCCGCGCTGATCGCCTGCTACAAGGGCATGTCGGTGCGCAAGGGCCCGCAGGGTGTCGGCAACGCCGTCAACGAGACCGTCGTCTACTCGTTCATCGCACTGTTCGTCATCAACGTGGTCGCGACGGCCGTCTACTACACGAGCGCGAGATGACCGACGCTGCCGCCGAAGACAGCATCCGGCCCTGTCCACCGCCGCGAGGAACGTCGCCGACGGCTGGAACCGCATCGGCACCCAGATCAAGTTCAACGCCAGGTCGGTGCGCGAGATGGGGATTGCCGTGGTCCGATACCGGACCGAGATCCTGCGCCTCATCGCCCAGATGAGCCTGGGCACAGGGGCGTTGGCCCTCATCGGCGGAACCGTCGCCGTCGTCGGATTCATGACCCTGACCACGGGCGCCGTCATCGCCGTGCAGGGTTACAACGAGCTCTCCGGCATCGGCGTGGAAGCGATGACCGGCTTCATCTCCGCCTACGTCAACGTCCGCATCATCTCCCCCGCGGTGGCCGGGATCGGTCTGGCGGCCACCATCGGAGCCGGTGCCACCGCGCAACTCGGTGCGATGCGCATCAACGACGAGATCGATGCGCTGGAGGTCATGGCGGTGCACTCGGTCGCCTACCTGGTGTCCACCCGGGTGATCGCCGGTGTGGTGGTGGTGATTCCGCTGTACTGCGTGGCGATGGTCTGCGCCTTCCTGGCCGCGCGGTTCGGCACGACCGGCTTCTACCACCAGTCCACCGGCGTCTACGACCACTACTTCAACACCTTCCTCAACTCGACCGACCTGCTGTGGTCGTTCTTCACCGTGGTGCTGATGGGCATCGCCGTCATGCTGGTGCACACCTACTACGGCTACACCGCCACCGGCGGCCCGGCGGGAGTCGGTGCGGCGGTGGGCCGTTCGGTGCGCACCTCGCTGATTGTCCTGGTGCTGCTGCTGCTTGCGATCGCGCTGTCCATCTACGGCCAGTCCGGCAACTTCCACCTCTCCGGGTAGCCAGTGATGTCGGATCCGCGATCCGGAAGGATTGCACCCGGCTGGTGGACACTGATTTTCGTGGTCGCCACCGTGGGCACCATCGTGCTGACCGCCACGCTGTTCTCCGGCTCGCTGCGCTCGTACGAGCAGGTGACGCTGACCTCCGACCGGGCCGGTCTGGTGATGGACCGCGGCGCGAAGGTCAAACTGCGCGGAGTGCAGATCGGCCGGGTGGGTCAGGTCACCGGCCATCAGGACGAGGTGACCCTCGAACTCGAGATCGAGCCGGACCAGATGAAGTTCATCCCGGCCAACGTGGGCGCGCGCATCCGCGCCGGCACACTGTTCAGCGCCAAGTTCGTCGAGCTGGTCTACCCGAGCGACCCGAGTCCGCAACGGCTGACCGCCGGCTCGATCATCAAGTCCGACAACGTCAGCACCGAGATCAACACCCTGTTCCGCGACGTCGCCGACATCCTCAAACAGGTCGACCCGGCCAAGGTGCAGGCCACGCTGTCCGCATTGGCCGAAGGGCTGCGCGGCCACGGCGAGATCATCGGCCAGACCATCACCGACACCAACGAGGTGCTCAAGGAAGTCAACGCTCGCGCGGGCACCATCAAGGCCGACGGGCAGGCGGTCAGGCGGATCAGCGACGCGTACAGCGCAGCTGCACCGGACATTCTGACCGCGCTCGACGCAGCCGGCACCAGCAGCACGACCATCACCGACAACGCGGCGACGCTCGACGGCTTGCTCACCGGAGTGGTCGGTCTGGCACGCGGCGGCATCGACCTGTTCGGCTCGAGCCAGGCCGACCTGACCCGGGCGGTGGACCTCTTCGAGTCGACCGCGCAGCTGCTGTTGAAGTACAACCCCGACGTTCACCTGCACGCTGGTCGGCGCCAAGACGGCGCTGGACACCGGCTACCTGGACGCGACCGGAGGCGCGAACCACAAGTCGATCATCCTCGACAGCACCCTGCTGCTGGGGCCCGACGCCTACCGCTACCCGCAGAACCTGCCGATCATCGGGGCCAAGGGTGGGCCCGGCGGTAAACCCGGCTGCGGTTCACTTCCGGATGTCGCCGCCAATTGGCCTGTGCGCCAGCTCATCACCAACACCGGCTGGGGAACGGGCCTCGACATCCGACCGAATCCCGGCATCGGCTTCCCCGGCTACGCCGACTACTTGCCCGTCACCCGAGCAATTCCCGAACCGCCCAGCGTCCGCTATCCGGGCGGCCCGGCGCCGGGACCGATCCCCTACCCCGGCGCCCCGCCCTACGGGGCCGCGCTGTACGCCCCCGACGGCACACCGCTGTGGCCCGGTCTGCCCCCCGCGCCGCCGCCGGGCGCCGCGCGCGAGCCGGCTCCGCCCCCGCCGGGCTCCGAGCCGTTCGTGGTGACCGCCCCCGCTCTGCTGCAACCGACCCCCACACCGTCACCGTGATGAGGCGCGAATGAAAGAGAACCTGCGAGGCGCGATCCTGCGCGTCAGCGTGTTCCTGGCCGTGTGCACCCTCGGTCTGCTGGCCATGCTGGCCGTCTTCGCCCAGCTCCGCTTCGAGACCGAAAAGACCTACGCGGCCGAGTTTCACACGGTATCGGGTCTGGAGAACGGCAACTTCGTGCGCATCGCCGGTGTCGAGGTGGGCAAGGTCCGCAACATCACGATCCGTGACGACGGGACGGCCCTGGTCGACTTCGGCGTGGACGCCTCAGTGGTGCTGACAGAGGGCAGCAGAGCGGTCATCCGGTACCGAAACCTCATCGGCGAGCGCTATCTCGCCCTCGAGGAGGGCGCCGGCGGCACCCGGCAGCTGCAACCCGGCGCCACCATCCCGCTGTCGCACACGGCCCCGGCGCTGGACCTCGACGCACTGCTCGGCGGCTTCCGGCCGCTGTTCCACGCGCTGGATCCCCAGCAGGTGAACACCCTGTCGGGCCAGCTGATCGACGCGCTGCAGGGCGAAGGCCCAACCATCACAGCATTTCTGACCCAGACGGCGGCGGTGACCAACACCCTGGCCGACCGGGATCAACTCATCGGCCAGGTGATCACCAACCTGAAGACCGTCGTCGGATCGCTGGGCGGCCAGAGCTCACAGTTCGCCGGCGCCGTCGACTCGCTGTCGGCCGCGCTCGCGACCATCGCCGACCGAAAGCAAGATCTGCGCAACGGACTCGCCTATGCCAACGAGGCGGCCGCGTCGGTCAGCGACCTACTGGTCCAAGGCCGGGCACCCCTGGTGAAGGTGGTCAACGAGGCAGACCGCACCGCCGACGCGGTGCTGGCCGACCGGGACTACTTCGACCGCTTCCTCGACACGCTGCCCGACGCCTACCGGATGCTGAACCGCCAGGGACTCTACGGCGACTTCTTCAGCTTCTATCTGTGCGACCTGGTCCTGAAGCTGAACGGCAAAGGCGGACAACCGGTCTACGTCAAGGTTGCCGGACAGGACACCGGAAGGTGCACGCCGCGATGAAGACATTCGCCGAACGCAATCAGATCATCGTCGGCGCTGCTGGGCGTCGCGATCACCGCTCGGCGTGGTGCTCGCCGCGCTGAACTACGGCAAAGCTGCCGTTCGTCAACCCGAACCGGCAGTACTCGGCCTACTTCGCCGAGGCCGGCGGGCTGCTCACCGGCGCCCCGGTCGCAGGTGTCGGGCTTCGAGTCGGGCAAGGTCACCAGCATCGAGCTCGACGGCGACCGCGTGCTGCGTCACGTTCGAGGTCGACAAGCACATCCGCCTCGGTGATCGCACCGAAGCGGCGATCAAGACGAAAAGCATTCTGGGCGCCAAGATCCTGGAGGTCACTCCGCGCGGCGACGGCAGCGCAGTCCGGCCCGATCCCGCTCGAGCGGACCACCTCGCCCTACCAGCTGCCCGACGCCCTCGGCGACCTGACCACCACCATCAGCGGCCTCGACACCGACCAGCTGTCGGACTCGTGGCAGGTGCTGGCCGACGACTTCGCCGACACCCCGCCGGCTCTCAAGGCCGCGCTGCAGGGTGTGGCGCGGTTCTCGCAGACGCTCGACGAGCGCGACGGCCAGTTGCGCGAACTGCTGGCCGACGCCAACAAGGCGACCGCGGTGCTGGCCGAGCGCAGCGACGCAGATCGTCACGATGCTCACCGACAGCAACGCACTGCTCGCCGACCTGACGACCCAGAGCCGCGCGCTGGACGAGATCTCGGGCAACATCACCGCGATGAGCCGCAGATCGAAGGGCTTGATCGCCGAGAACCGGCAGACGCTGACGCCGGCGCTGGACAAGCTCAACGGCCTGCTGACGATCGTCGATCACCGCAAGGAGCGGATTGCAGCAGGCGATCAAGCGGCTCAACCAGCTACGCCATGTCGCTGGGCGAGTCGGTGTCGTCGGGCCCGTTCTTCAAGGCCTACATCGCCAATCTGCTGCCCGGGCAGTTCATCCAGCCGTTCATCGACGCGGCGTTCTCCGACCTGGGCCTCGACCCCAACGTGCTGGCTGCCGTCGCAACTGACCGATCCCCAGACCGGGCCAGCCGGGCACCCCGCCGCTGCCGATGCCCTTCCCGCGCACCGGTCAGGGCGGCGAACCGCAATCTGAACCTGCCCGACGCGATCACCGGCAACCCCGGCGACACCCGCTATCCCTACCGCGAGCCGCTGCCCGCGCCACCGCCCGGCGGGCCCGCCGCCGGGCCCGCCGGCCGACCCGCCGCCAGCCCCGCCCGCGACGCCCGGTCCCGGTGCCCGACCCCGTCCCGTCGGGGTACGGCGCCCGATGACCAAGCGCGACGCCCAGACCGGAGGTGCCGGTCATGAGCTGCCGCAGCTCCGCACGGTGATCGCCATCGTCCTGGCGCTGCGCTGCTCGCGGTGCTGGTCTGCACTCGTGCAGCGCACGGCGAACAGGACGCACGGTGGTCGGCCTACTTCGACGAACAGCAACGGCATCTTCGTCGGCGACGAGGTCCGCATCCTCGGCGTGCCGGTCGGCAAGATCGACAAGATCGAGCCGCAGACCCGAGCGCGTCAAGATCACCTTCTGGTTCGACGGCAAATACAAGGTGCCCGCCGACGCCAAGGCGGTGATCCTCTCCCCATGCCTGGTGACCGGCGCGCGTCATCCAGCTCACCCCGGCCTACACCGGCGGCCCGGCGCATGGCCACCGGCGCCGTGATTCCGCGAGGACCGCACCGCGGTGCCGGTGGAATGGGACGACCTGCGGGAGCAACTCCAACGGCTCACCCAGCTGCTGGCGCCGACCGAACCGGGCGGGGTCAGCACGCTGGGATCGTTCGTCAACACCGCCGCGGACAACCTGCGCGGCCAGGGCGCCAACATCCGCGACACCATCATCAAACTCTCGCAGGCGGTGTCGGTGCTCGGCGACCACAGCGAGGACATCTGTTCGGCACCCTGAAGAACCTGTCGATCCTGGTCATCGGCGCTGCAGGACAGCGGCGATCTGATGCGGCAGCTCAACAGCAACCTCGCCACGGTGACCGGGCTGCTGGCCGACGATCCCAGACGAGGTCGGCGACGCGGTCGTCGGACCTCGAACGCCGTCGTCGGCGATGTCACGCACCTTCGTCGCCGACAACCGCGAAACGCTCGGCACCACAGCGGACAAGCTGGCATCGGTATCCACGGCGCTGAACGAGAGCCTCGACGACATCAAGCAGACCCTGCACGTCGCCCCGACACGAGCTGCAGAACTTCGACAACATCTACCAGCCGCGCAGGCCACGTTCGACCGGCGCGCTGCGCGTTCAACAACTTCGCCAACCCGATCACGTTCCTGTGCGGCGCGATCCAGGCCGCCTCCCGGCTGAGCGCCGAGCAGTCGGCGAAGCTGTGCGTGCAGTACCTGGCGCCGATCGTCAAGAACCGCCAGTACAACTTCCCGCCGCTCGGCGAGAACCTCGTCGTCGGTGCGCAGGCCCGGCCCAACGAGGTGACCTACAGCGAGGACTGGATGCGGCCCGACTTCGTGCCGCCGGCCACCGGCCCAGCGCCGGCGAACTCGCCTGCGCCGCCGACCTGGTCCCGGCCCGCTGCCGCCGAGCGACGCCGACGGTGCAGACCAACCCGGCCGCCGGACTGACCGGGATGATGGCTCCCGCTGCCGGCGGTGGATCATGACGCACCGTCGGTGGTACCGCAGGGCGGTCACCGTCGCGGTGGTCGTGGCCGCTCGCTGGCGGATCGTCGGGCTGGCGGACTGGCACGGCCTGAACTCGCTGCCGCTGCCCGGAACCGCGGGCAGCGGACCCGGGTTCCTTCACCGATCCAGGCACAGATGCCCGACGTCAACAACATTCAGCCCAACTCCCGGGTCCGCGTCGGCGACGTCACCGTCGGCACCGTCACCAAGATCGAACGCCAGGGCTGGCATGCGCTGGTCACCATGCGCCTCGACGGCGACGTCAAGCTGCCCGCCAACGCGACCGCCAAGATCGGCCAGACCAGCCTGCTGGGCTCGCATGCACATCGAGCTGGCGCCGCCGACAGACGTCGCCACCGGAGGGCACGTCTGCACGAAGGGTCGCTGATCCCGCTGTCCCACGCGGGGTCCTACCCGACCAGTCGAACAGACCCTCGCCGCGCGTGTCGATGCTGCTCAACGGCGGTGGCTCGGCCAGGTCCAGGACATCACCGAGGCGTTCAGCACCGCGTTCCGCGGCCGCGAGCAGGACCTGCGCAGCCTGATCGGCCAGCTGGACACGTTCGCCGCCAACGTCAACGACCAGACCGACGACATCATCGCCGCCACCGAGAGCCTGAACACAGCTGGCCGGCACAGTTCGCCGACCAGAAGCCGGTGCTGGACAAGGCGCTCGACGACCATCCCCGACGCGCTGGCGGTGCTCAACGACGAGCGCAGAACCTCGCCGAAGCGCTCGACGCAGCTGGGCAAGTTCAGCGCGCTGGCCGCCGACTCCGTCAACCAGACCAAGGCCGAACCTGGTCAAGGAACTCAAAGAGCTCGGCCCGGTGCTGGAGTCGCTGGCCAACGCCGGGCCGGCAATGACCCGGGCGCTGAGTCTGATCCTGCCACCTTCCCGTTCCCCAACGAGACCTTCGAGAACGTGGCAGCGCGGTGACTACGCGAACCTGACCGCGATCATCGACCTCACCCTGAGCCGCATCGACCAGTCGCTCTTCACCGGCACCCGGTGGGAGGGCAACCTGACCGAGCTGGAAATGCAGTGGGGCCGCACCATCGGCCAGTTCCCCAGCCCGTACACCAGCGGCAATCCCCTTGGTCGCGCCCTACCACTTCGATCAGGGACCCTGACATGCACCTGAGCCGACGCATCACGATCCAGCTGGCCATCTTCACGGTCATCGCGCTGATCGGCGATCGCCGTGATGATCCTCGGCTACATCAAGCTGCCGGCCAGATGTTCGGCATCGGCCGCTACAGCGTGACCATGGAGCTGCCGGAGACCGGCGGGCTGTACCCGGCACCGGCAATGTCACCTACCGCGGCACCGAGGTCGGCCGGGTGCAAGTCCGTGCGACCTGACCGACACCGGTGTGGCAAGCCGTGCTGTCGCTGAAGTCCGGCATCGCACATCCCCTCGGATCTCGACGCCGAGTGCACAGCCAGTCGGCGATCGGCGAGCAGTACGTCGACCTGCTGCCGCGCAACGGGACTCGCGCGCCGCTGCAAGAACGGCGACGTCATCCCGCCGACCGACACCTCGGTGCCGCCCGACATCAACGCGCTGCTCGACGCCGCCAACACCGGCCTGAAGGCGATTCCGCACGACAACCTGAAGACCGCGATCGACGAGTCCTACACCGCGGTCGGCGGGCTCGGGCCGGAGCTGTCCCGACTCGTCAAGGCGGTCAACGAACTCTGGCGATCGATGCCCGCAAGAACCTCGACCCGCTGATCAACGCTCATCGACCAGTCGAAGCCGGTGCTGGATTCGCAGACCGACTCCGCCGACGCCGTCCAGGCCTGGGCCGCGCACCTGGCGACGATCACCAGCATCTGCAGAACAACGACGCCGCCGTGCCGGGATCATCGCTGCAACAGGGCGGCCCAGCCGCCGACGAGGCACGCCAGCTGCTGGAGCGGCTGCAGCCCACCCTGCCGGTCATCGCTGGCCAACCTGGCCAGCGTCGGCGCAGGTCGCGCGTCGACCTACCAGCGCGACCTCGAGCAGCTGCTGGTGCTGCTGCCGCAGGCCGTCGCCGCCGGCGCAGGGGACCATCGTGGCCAACCGGAACACCACGAGCGCCCTACCGCGGCGCGTACCTGAGCTTCAACCTCAACCTCAACCTGCCGCCGCCGTGCACCACCGGGTTCCTGCCGGCCCAGCAGCAGCGCGCCGCCGCGGTCGAGGACTACCCCGGACCGGCCGGCCGGCGACCTGTACTGCCGGGTGCCGCAGGACTCGCCGCAGCAATGTCCGCGGCGCGCGCAACATCCCGTGCGATACCCGCCCCGGGCAAACGCGCGCCGACGGTCAAGATGTGCGAGAGCAACGAGCACTACGTGCCGCTCAACGACGGCTACAACTGGAAGGGCGACCCCAACGCCACGCTGTCGGGTCAGGACATCCCGCAACTGCCGCCGATCGCCGGCGCCCAGTACGACCCGGCGACGGGTGCCTATAGCGGGCCGGACGGGAAATCGTATACGCAGACCAACCTCGTCCCCGGCGCGTCGACGCCGAAGGACTGGCAGTCGATGCTGTTGCCGGGCAACTGAATTCAGCACTCCATGACGTTGAGCGCCAGTCCGCCAAGGGCGGTCTCCTTGTACTTGTCGGCCATATCGGCACCGGTATCGCGCATGGTCTTGATCGCGGCGTCCAGACTGACGAAATGTGTGCCGTCGCCGTGAAGCGGGCGGCTGCCCGCATCGGCCCGACGGTGTGCGAACTCGACGGGCCGATGCCGATCGAGAACAGGTCGAAGACGCTGACGGCCACGCGTGCCCGCTACGGCTTGGGCGCGACCTCGACGCTGGGCGGCAGCGCGGACGGTTCGGGCTGCATCGAGCGGCGCACGATGCTGAACGCGACCGCGCCCCCGACTGCCGTCGCCAGCCCCAGGGCGCCGAACACCCACAGCCGCCGGTGGCGCCGATGCGCAGCGCTGCGCGCCTCCTGCAGGGCGGCGGGAAGGTCGGCGACCACCTGCTTGACCGCCGCGGCCTCCTGGGTGAGTTCCTCGCGCACCTGGGCGAGTTCCTTGCGGGCCGCCCGGGCCTCGCGGTAACGGCGGCGCGCGCCGGCCGCCGCGGACTCCGCGGAATGCACGCTGATGCCGACGACGCCACGGGTCACGTCGACGGGGCCGACGGCGGTGTAGCGCAGGCCACGGGTCAGGCGCTCGCGCGACGTGAGTTTCGGTTCGGTCTTGCGGCCCATCTGAACCTCCCTGCCGGTGATTCCCCAACCCTGCCACACCGGCCCACCGGGTGGCCGCGAGATGACCGACACGGCGGTAGTGGCACACTGTGATTCCGTGACCACGAGCCCCATTCAGACCGCGACCGCGACCCTGCACACCAACCGCGGCGACATCAAGATCGCGCTGTTCGGTAACCACGCCCCCAAGACCGTCGCCAACTTCGTCGGCCTGGCGCAGGGCACCAAGGAGTACTCGACGCAGAACGCCTCGGGCAGCAGCGCCGGACCGTTCTACGACGGCGCCGTGTTCCACCGCGTCATCGACGGCTTCATGATCCAGGGCGGTGACCCGACCGGCACCGGCCGCGGCGGACCGGGCTACAAGTTCGCCGACGAGTTCCACGGCGAGCTGCAGTTCGACAAGCCCTACCTGCTGGCGATGGCGAACGCCGGCCCGGGCACCAACGGCTCGCAGTTCTTCATCACCGTCGGCACGACGCCGCACCTCAACCGGCGGCACACCATCTTCGGCGAGGTCGTCGACCCCGAGTCGCAGAAGGTGGTCGACGCCATCGCCACCACCGCCGTCGACCGCAACGACCGGCCCACCGAGCCGGTGGTCATCGAGTCGATCACCATCTCCTGACCGGACTTCACCTCGACGCGCTAAGGCCGCGCGTATCCGGCGTCGGTCAGCGCGTCGAGCACGTCGAGCGGGTCGGTCCCGAGGTCCCAGCGGCTGAGCACGATGAGCCGGTCGTCGGACGTGTCGATCTCCAGAAGCCGCACCTTGCGGCCGATCCGGCGAAACTCCGTGATGCGGATCAGCGAGATGTCCGGCCGGCGCAGCGTCTGGGTCCGAAACCAGCCCCGGTAGACCAGTCCGTCGGGGGTGATTGCCAACCGCGGCCGCGCCCGCCACGATCCGATTGCAAACACAAGAAGGCCCACCGCGGCAACGCCGGTCAGGATCCGGCCGGGAGCGTCTGTGACGACGGTCACACAACCGATTGCCATCAACGCGCCGGCAATCCCGATACCTGCGATTCCGGCCGGATTCGGCGCCCAATCAGTTTGCTGCATGGCTTCCTAGGGTGCCCTCACCGTGGGGAATCGGGTTATCCACAAGTGCTATCAACAATGGGGATGAATCACATCCGTGTGATTGGTTTACCAGGAGGTTGCCAGCCCGATAACGGCGGGCGCACAGGACGAGACGAATCCGGTGTCGCCGCCGGTCAACGCCACCGCATCGTGAGCAACAAACCTGTGATCATGAACGCAAACGCAATCGCGTAGTTCCACGGACCCAGATCCGCCATCCACTGCAGGGCGTGCGGAGTGTCATACCCGGATGCCGCGAGCTGAAACACCAGCAGCCACGCCAGGCCGATCAGCATCAGGCTGATGAACAGCACGACGAACCACACGCTCGACGGCCCGGCCTTCACCTTGACCGGCGTACGGCTGACCGCGTTGGCGGTGAAGTCGTTCTTCTTGCGAACCTTGGACTTGGGCATGGGTACCTTCGTGACGGAATTTCGGTGCGACGATGGTCGCAGATCGATATGAGATTAACGCAGCCAGGCCGCGACCAGACAACTCCGGCACCAGCGACGACGGACGCCCCGCGTTCGCCGTGGCGGTTCGGCGTGCCGGTGGTGTGTCTGCTGGCCGGCCTGCTGCTGGCCGCCACCCACGGCGTCTCCGGCGGAACGGAGATCCGCCGCAGCGACTCCCCCCGGCTGGTCGACCTGGTTCACGACGCCCAGAACGCCGTCGACCGGCTCTCCGTGCAGCGTGACGCGCTGGCCGCCCAGATCGACTCCACCCACGGCGCCTCGGCGGGCACCGCGCTGTCGGCGATGCTGGCCCGCGCCGACGAACTGGCCGCCGACGCCGGCCTGGAGCCGGTGCACGGCCCGGGCCTGGTCGTGACCCTCTCCGACGCCCAGCGCGACGCCAACGGCCGCTTCCCCCGCGACGCCTCCCCCGACGACCTGGTGGTCCACCAGCAGGACATCCAGGCCGTTCTCAACGCGCTGTGGAGCGCGGGTGCCGAGGCGATCCAGATGCAGGATCAGCGGATCATCGGCACCTCGGCGCCGCGGTGCGTGGGCAACACGCTGCTGCTCAACGGCCGCACCTACAGCCCGCCCTACTCCATCACCGCGATCGGCGACGCGGCCGCCATGCAGGCGGCGCTGGCGGCGGCTCCCCTGGTCACGCTCTACAAGCAGTACGTGGTGCGCTTCGGCCTGGGCTACAGCGAGCAGGTCCAGGCCGACGTGCAGATCGCCGGCTACACCGAACCGGTCCGGATGCGCTACGCCCAGCCGGCCGGCCCGGTGGGCTACTGACCCGCTGGGCTCGGCATCGCCCCAGGTAACCTGGCACCGTGCAGGTCTTGGTCGTCGACAATTACGACAGCTTCGTGTTCAACCTGGTCCAGTATCTGGGCCAACTCGGGGTGGACGCGCAGGTCTGGCGCAACGACGACGCGCGACTGGCCGACGTGGCCACAGTCGCCGCGGACTTCGACGGCGTGCTGCTGAGCCCGGGACCCGGCACCCCCGAGCGGGCCGGCGCCTCGATCCCGCTGGTGCGGGCGTGCGCCGCTGCGGGCACGCCGCTGCTGGGGGTGTGCCTGGGCCACCAGGCCATCGGCGTCGCGTTCGGCGGCACGGTCGACCGCGCACCGGAACTGCTGCACGGCAAGACCAGCACCGTCTACCACACCAATGTCGGTGTGCTGCACGGACTTCCGAACCCGTTCACGGCGACCCGCTACCACTCGCTGACCATCCTGCCCGAGACCGTCCCGGCCGAGCTGGAGGTCACCGCCCGCACCAAGGGCGGCGTCATCATGGCGGTGCGGCACGTCGAGCTGCCCATCCACGGCGTGCAGTTCCACCCCGAGTCGATCCTGACCGAGGGCGGGCATCGGATGCTGGCCAACTGGCTGGGCTACTGCGGCGCCGCGCCCGCCGAGGCGCTGGTGAGCCGGCTCGAGCAGGAAGTCGCCGACACGGTCCGGCACGCGACCGCGGGCGATCGAGCAGCCGGTCGGCTACGACGCGAAGCTGAGCGTGATCGACGCCCCGAAGTTCACGGCGCTGCCCGCCGGCGGGCTCTGGGTGACCACGCCGTTGCTGCGGACCCCGCTGTTGTCGACGTTGGGGCCCTTGATCAGCACCCCGGTCCAGCCCAGCGCGCGCAGGTTGGGTTCGGCGTCGGTCCAGAACTGACCCTTGAGGTCCGGCATCACGAACTGGTTGCCGCGCGAGACCTGCAGCTGGATGACCGTGTCCAGCGGAACCGTCTGTCCGGCCGCCGGGTCGGTACCGATCACCTGGCCGGACGGCTCGGTGCTGTCGACGGGAACCGACAGCGTCTTCTGGAAGCCGGAGGCGTTGAGGATCTGCTGGGCGACGTCGACGCCCTGGCCGGACACCGCCGGCACCGCCGCGGTCTGCGGGCCGGTGCCGACGACGATGGTGATCTCGTTGGTGATCGCCGAGGTCTGGTTGGCCGGCGGGAGGGTGGACAGCACCTTGTCCTTCTGCTCCGGTGTGGACGCCGCGTCGGTCTGCTTGAACTTCCCGAAGCCGGCCGCCTTGAGCTTCTGGACCGCGTCGGCGTAGCTCAGCGACGACACGTCGGGCACCTCGCGCTGCTCGGGACCGGTCGAGACGTTGATCACGACCTCGTCGCCGGCGCCGGCCTGGGAGTTGCCGGCCGGATCGGTGCTGATCACGTGGTCCGGCGGCACCGTGTTGTCCGGCTTCTGCTGGGTGCGGATCTTGAAGCCCTTGTTCTGCAGCGCGGCGATCGCGTCGGCCGAGGCCTGCCCGCGCACGTCGGGCACCTGCACGTCGCGGGGACTGCCGCTGACCATGTTGATCGCGATCGTCACCACCACGGTCAGGATGGCCAGGATCGCGACGGCCACCAGCCAGCGGCCGATCGACCCGCCGGCCCGGTCGCGGTCGAGGTACTCGCCCGGCCGCGGAATCTCGTCGGTGGTCTCGGCGCGCGAGACGCCCGCCGGGGTGGCGGACATCATCGAGGTCCGCTCGGCGGGCGTGAGCACCTTGGGGGCCTCCGGCGGCTCGCCGTTGTGCACGCGCACCAGGTCGGTGCGCATCTCGGCGGCCGACTGGTAGCGGTTGTCGGGGTTCTTGGCCAGCGCCTTGAGCACGACGGCGTCCAACTCCGGGGAGATGCCGGGATGCTTCAGCGACGGCGGGTTCGGATCCTCCCGGACGTGCTGGTAGGCCACCGCGACCGGGGAGTCGCCGATGAACGGCGGCTCGCCGGTGAGGACCTCGTAGAGCACGCAGCCCAGCGAGTACACGTCGGAGCGGGCGTCGACCGGCTCGCCGCGGGCCTGCTCGGGCGAGAGGTACTGCGCGGTGCCGATCACCGCGGCGGTCTGCGTGACGCTGTTGCCGCCGTCGGCCAGGGCCCGGGCGATGCCGAAGTCCATCACCTTCACCGCGCCGGTCTTGGAGATCATGATGTTGGCCGGCTTGACGTCGCGGTGGATGATGCCGTGCTGGTGGCTGAAGTTCAGCGCCTGGCAGGCGTCGGCGATGATCTCGATGGCCCGCCGCGGCGGCATCGGGCCGTCGGTGTGCACGATGTCGCGCAGGGTGACCCCGTCGACGTACTCCATCACGATGTAGGGCAGCGGGCCGGTCGTCGTCTCGGCCTCGCCGGTGTCGTAGACCGCCACGATCGCCGGGTGGTTCAGCGCGGCGGCGTTCTGCGCCTCCCGGCGGAACCGCAGGTAGAAGCTGGGATCGCGGGCCAGGTCGGCGCGCAGCACCTTGACCGCCACGTCGCGGTGCAGCCGCAGGTCACGTGCCAGGTGCACCTCGGACATGCCACCGAAGCCGAGGATCTCGCCCAGCTCGTAGCGGTCGGACAGATGCTGTGGGGTGCTCATCGCGGTGTCTCGTCGTGTGGGTCGGCGGTGTTCCCTGAGCAATAACCGAACTGGCCGCGGTGAATCGGATCCGGCCGATCTGGTCGTCGTGGGTCCAGCCCGACGGCGCCGACTGGCCGGTCGGGGTGACGGTGTCGGTGACGGTCTGCTCGACCGGTTTGTTGTTCCTGCGGTCGCGGTCGGCCAGCACGATCAGGATCGCGCTGATGATGGCCAGGGCGCCGAGCACGCCGGCCGCCCACAGCAGCGCGCGCTGTCCCGAGGAGAAGGTGCGCCGGGCCGGCTGGGGCCGGTGGCCGCCGGTGACGGCGCGCGGGCGCGTCCCGGTGGAGGGGGCCGCGGGAAGCCGCGGGGAGCTGCCGGGGATCGCCGACGGGGTGGCCCGGATGGTCGGCGCGGAGTTGGGCCGCGGCGGGCGGCGACCGGCCCGCACCGCGGCCACCGCGTCGGCGAACTGACCGCCGTTGCGGTACCGCATGCCGGGGTTCTTCACCAGCGTGATCTCGATCAGCTCGCGCACGTTGGGCGGCAGGTCGGCGGGCAGCGGGGCCGGCGTCTCCTTGATGTGCTTCATCGCCACCGTCAGCGCGCCGTCGCCGGTGAACGGGCGCTTGCCCGAAACCGCTTCGTAGCCAACAACTCCCAGCGCGTAGACGTCGCTGGCGGCGGTGGCGTCGTGGCCCAGGGCCTGCTCGGGCGCGATGTACTGGGCGGTGCCCATCACCATGCCGGTCTGGGTGACGGGCGCGGCGTCGACGGCCTTGGCGATGCCGAAGTCGGTGAGCTTCACCTGGCCGGTCGGGGTGATCAGGATGTTGCCCGGCTTGACGTCGCGGTGCACCAGCCCGGCGGCGTGGGCCACCTGCAGGGCCCGGCCGGTCTGCTCGAGCATGTCCAGCGCGTGCCGCAGCGACAGCCTGCCGGTCCGCTTGATGACCGAGTTCAGCGGCTCGCCGTTGACCAGTTCCATCACCAGGTAGGCGGTGCGGCCCTCGCCGTCCATGTCGGTCTCGCCGTAGTCGTGCACGGCCGCGATGCCCGGGTGGTTGAGCATGGCCACGGTGCGGGCCTCGGCGCGGAACCGTTCGACGAACTCGGGGTCGGAGGAGAACTCCTGCCTTGAGCACCTTGACGGCGACCCGGCGGCCCAGCCGGCTGTCGACGGCCTCCCACACCTGGCCCATGCCGCCGGTGGCGATGAGCCGCTGCAGCCGGTACCGGCCCGACAGCGTCACTCCTACGCGGGGGCTCATGGCTTGCCTCGCTTCGCTCGCCTGCGCGGGCTCATGACGCCCCCTGCAATACCGCCGCGATGGTGGCCCGGCCGATCGGGGCGGCCAGCGCCCCGCCGGTCGCCGCCAGCCGGTCGCCGCCGTTCTCGATCAGCACCGCCACCGCGACCTTGGGGCTCTGGGCCGGCGCGAACGCGATGTACCAGGCGTGCGGCGGGGTGTTGCGCGGATCGGTGCCGTGCTCGGCGGTCCCGGTCTTGGAGGCGATCTGCACGCCGGGAATGGCTCCCTTTTGCTGGGTGAGCTGTTCGGCGCCGATCATCAAATCAGTTAGCTTAGCGGCGACCTGTGGCGATACCGCGCGCCGCTGCTCTTGCGGCGCGGTGCTGCTGATGTTGGCCAGGTCGGGACCCTTCAGGCTGTCCACCAGGTAGGGCTGCATCATCACACCGTTGTTGGCGATCGCCGCAGCGACCTGCGCGTTCTGCAACGGTGTCACCGCAACATCCTTCTGACCCATGCTCGACATTCCCAACGCGGCGGCGTCGACGATCGGTCCGACGGTGGACTCGGCGACCTCCAGCGGGATCGGCGCCGGTGCACTGTCGAATCCGAACGCCTGCGCAGTGGTGCGCAGCGCCTCGGCCCCCACCCGGATACCCAGTTCGACGAAGGCGGTGTTGCAGGACCGCGCGAACGCCTCCCGCAGCGACGCGGTCGGGTTGGCGCCGCACGGCGTCCCGCCGTAGTTCTCCAGGGTGGCGGTGCTGTTCGGCAGCTGGATCTGAGGCGCGGCCGTCAGCTGGTCGTCGTCACTGACCCCGGCCTGCAGCGCGGCGGCGGTGGTGATCACCTTGAACGTCGAGCCGGGCGGGAAGGTCTCGGCGGTCGCCCGGTTGGTCAGCGGTGATCCCGGATCGTCGCGCAGCTGCTGCCAGTCCCGGCCCTGCTCCTCGGTGTCGTGGGTGGCCAGCAGGTTGGGGTCGTAGGACGGTGACGACACCATCGCCAGGATCTTGCCGGTGGACGGCTCCAGCGCCACGACCGAGCCCTTGCACGGCCCGTTGCAGCCCTGCTGCATCGCGTCCCACGCCGCCTGCTGCACCCTGCGGCAGGATGGTGGTGTCGACGTTGCCGCCGCGCGGGTCGCGGCCGGTGAAGAAGTCGGCCAGCCGGCGGCCGAACAGCCGTTGGTCGGAGCCGTTGAGGATGCTGTCCTCGGCGCGCTCGAGCCCGCTGCTGGAGTAGCGCAGCGAGTAGAAGCCCGTAACCGGTGCGTAGACAAAGGGATTCGGGTAGACCCGCAGGAACCGGTAGTGGCCGTTGGTCGACACCGAGTACGCCAGCAGCTGCCCGCCGGCGGTGATCTGCCCGCGCTGGCGCGAGTACTCGTCGAGCAGCACCCGCTGGTTGCGCGGATCGGCCCGCAGTCCGTCGGCGCGGAAGACCTGTGTCACGGTCGCGTTGATCAGCAGCAGCACGATCAACGCCATGATCATCACCGAGATGCGGCGCAGTGAGGTGTTCATACCCGCTCGATCACCTCGGTACCGGCCGCCGCGATCGAGGTGTGCGGGCTGGTCATGATCGGGCGCCGCGCCGCGTGCGAGATCTTCACCAGGATGGCCAGCAGCACGTAGTTGGCCACCAGCGACGAGCCGCCGTAGGACATCCACGGAGTGGTCAGGCCGGTCAGCGGGATCAGCCCGGTGACGCCGCCGACGACGATGAACAGCTGGATCGCCAGCGTCGAGGCCAGCCCGGCCGCCAGCAGCTTGCCGAAGCTGTCGCGCACCGCGATGGCGGTGCGCAGCCCGCGCACGATGACGATCGTGTAGAGCATCAGCACCCCGGCCAGGCCGACCAGGCCCAGTTCCTCGCCGACCGCGGAGATGATGAAGTCCGTCGAGGCGGCGGGCACGGTGCCGGGCTGTCCGTTGCCCAGACCGGTGCCGAAGATGCCGCCGGTGGCGAAGCTGAACTGGGACTGCACCATCTGGTACCCCGAGCCCTCGGGGTCGGCGAACGGGTCCAGCCAGGTCTGCACGCGGACCCGCACGTGGCCGAACAGGTGGTAGGCGACCACGCTGCCCGCGGCGAACAGCGCCAGGCCGATCGCCACCCAGCTGAACCGTTCGGTGGCGATGTAGACCATCACCAGGAACGAGGCGTACAGCAGCAGCGAGGTGCCGAGGTCCTTCTCGAACACCATGACGCCGACCGAGGCGATCCACGCCACCAGCAGCGGGGCCAGGTCCCGCGGGCGGGGCACGTCCATGCCCAGGACGTGCTTGCCGGCGCTGGTGAACAGGTTGCGCTTGGCCACCAGAACCGCGGCGAAGAAGATCAGCAGCAGGATCTTGGAGAACTCGGCGGGCTGAATACTGAAGCCGGGCAGGCGAATCCAGATCTTGGCGCCGTTGGTCTCGGAGAACCGGGCGGGCAGCAGTGCCGGGATGGCCAGCAGCACCAGGCCGGATATGCCGCAGACGTAGCCGTAGCGGGCCAGGATCCGGTGGTCCCGAAGGAAGATCACCACCAGGGAGAAACCGACGACGCCGACCAGGGTCCACAGCATCTGCTGTTCGTCGCTGGGTCCCTGCGCGGACGGGGTGAGCGCGCCCTGCACCAGATCGAGCCGGTGGATCATCACCAGGCCCAGGCCGTTGAGCAGCGCGACCACCGGCAGCAGCACCGGGTCGGCGTACGGCGCGAACCGCCGGATGGCCAGGTGCGCGCAGATGAACAGGGTCAGGAAGGCCAGCGTGGAACTGGCCAGATCCCAGCTGATGCCCTGCTCCTGGTTGGCCTCCACGATGACCAGCGCCACGACGGTGATCAGGGTCGCGAAGCACAGCAGCGCCAGTTCGGCGTTGCGGCGGGTCGGGGTCGACGGGGCGATCGCCACCGGGGCCTGCGGCTGGGTTGTCATGCCGCCGCCCGGCAGTCGACGCCCGGCTTCGGTGGCGGCGGGGGTAGCTGGGTCACCGTCGGCGACGGGCTGGGCGGCGCGGGAAGCGGGGAATCCGTTGCAGCACTGGGGCTTTCGCTCGCCGACGGCGAGGGCAGTGGGGACGGTGCCGGGGTGGTGCGCGGGGCCGACGTGGGGGCCGGAGCCGAGCTGCGCGGCGAGGGCGGCCGGGCCGGGTGCGGGCACCGAGCTCGGCACCGGTGACGGTGTGGCGACGGGCGTGGCGTGGGCGGGGCCGGCGGAGCGGGTGGGGGGCACGGCGGCAGCAGCGAGCTGCGGGACAGCTCGCGCAGCTGGTTGATCGCGTTGTCGAGACTTCCGGCCGGCAGTCCGGCCGAGACCTGGGTGCGCTCGGACGGCCGCAGATCCTGCAGCCGCATCAGCTGGCAGCCGAGGCCGGCGGTGGCCTGGCCGTAGCTGATCTGGGAGAGCTCGTTGCGGTCGTTGAGGCAGCCCAGCAGGTAGGGCTCCTGCAGCCGGTAGCCCAGGATCGAACCCTGGATGCCGCGCATGATCGCGACGGTCCCGTTGTAGGCGCTGACGTAGTAGTTGGAGCGGATGATCTCGCGGCCCACCGCCAGCCCGGCCAGCACCAGCAGCAGCACCAGCGCGGCGGCGATGAACAGCCGCTTGCGGGAGCGCGGCTTGGGTGGCGGTTCGGGTTCGGGCACCACCCGTTTGGCGACATTGGGCCGCGGGTTGATCACCGACGCGCGGCCGGCCGCGGTGTTGGGCGGTGCGACGTGGTCGTCGTCGCCGGAGACCGCCCCGGCCAGGATCGGCTGGGTCTGGCCGCCGTAGTCGTGGTCGACGACGTCGGCGACCACCACGGTCACGTTGTCCGGTCCCCCGCCGCGCAACGCCAGTTCGATCAGCCGGTCCGCGCTCTCGGCGACGTCGGGGATCTGCAGGGCCTCCAGGATGGTCTCGTGGCTGACCGGGTCGGACAGCCCGTCGGAGCACAGCAGGTAGCGGTCGCCCTCGCGGGCCTCCCGCATGATCAGGGTCGGCTCCACCTCGTGGCCGGTGAGCGCGCGCATGATCAACGACCGCTGCGGATGGCTGTGGGCCTCCTCGGCGGTGATGCGGCCCTCGTCGACCAGGGTCTGCACGAAGGTGTCGTCCTTGGTGATCTGGGTCAGCTCCCCGTCGCGCAGCAGATACCCGCGCGAGTCGCCGATGTGCACCAGCCCAAGTCTGTTGCCCGCGAACAGGATTGCGGTCAGCGTGGTGCCCATGCCCTCGAGCTCGGGCTCGACCTCGACGTGTGCGGCGATGGCGGAGTTGCCGTCGCGGACCGCCTCGTCGAGCTTGCTCAGCAGATCGCCGCCGGGCTCGTCGTCGTCGAGGTGGGCCAGCGCGGCGATCACCAGCTGGGAGGCCACCTCGCCGGCCGCGTGCCCGCCCATGCCGTCGGCGAGCGCCAGCAGCCGGGCGCCGGCGTAGACGGAGTCTTCGTTGTTGGCGCGGACCAGGCCGCGGTCACTGCGGGCGGCGTAGCGGAGGACCAGTGTCACGGGCGTAGCTCGATTACCGTCTTGCCGATGTGAACCGGCGTGCCGATCGGAACGCGCACTGCCGTCGTCACCTTCGCCCTGTCGAGGTATGTGCCGTTTGTCGATCCTAGGTCTTCGACGTACCAGTCGGAACCGCGCTGCGACAGCCGGGCGTGCCGGGTGGAGGCGTAGTCGTCGGTGAGCACCAGGGTGGAGTCGTCGGCCCGGCCGATCAGCACCGGCTGGGTGCCCAGGGTGATGCGGGTGCCTGCCAGCGCACCCTCGGTGACAACCAGGTAGCGGGCGGCGTTGCCGCTGCTGGCGCGAGGGCAGCAGCGTGCCGCGCAGCGCCAGCCCGCGGCGGACCATCACCGCGCCGGTGGGCGCGTAGATGTCGTTGCGCAGAATCCGCAGCACCGACCAGATGAACAGCCACAGCAGCAACAGGAAACCGGCGCGCGTCAGCTGCAGAACTAGTCCCTGCATCCGGCGTCCTCTCCGTCCTTGCACCGCTGCTGCCGACCCGGTGATACCCGCTGATACCGGGCCGACTTCGGCACCGTCACGATACTTGGACGCCGCAGCTCGCGAGGATGAAGCAACCCAGCCCCGCCAAGCCCGTGGCCCCCCGCCGACCTCAGTGAACGCGGACGATGATCTCGGAGTGGCCCAGCCGGATGACGTCTCCGTCGGCCAGCTGCCACTCCTGAACGGGCGCGTTGTTGACCGTCGTCCCGTTGGTCGAGTTCAGGTCGGAGAGCAGCGCCACCTGGCCGTCCCAGCGGATCTCCAGGTGCCGGCGCGACACCCCGGTGTCGGGCAGGCGGAACTGGGCGTCCTGGCCGCGGCCGATGACGTTGGCGCCTTCGCGCAGCTGGTAGGTGCGGCCGCTGCCGTCGTCGAGCTGCAGGGTGACCGCATGGCCGGTGGCCGGGTACTCGGGCTGGGCCGGCTGCGCGTAGCCGCCGCCGTAGCCGCCCCCGGCGGGCTGGCCGTAGTCGTAGTCGCGGCCGGCGGGCTCGCCGTAACCACCCTGGTCGTAGCGGGGGTACTCGGGCTGGCCGTACTCGGGCCGGCCGTAGCCGCCGCCGTAGCCCTGCTGCTCGTAGCCGCCCTGATCCGGGTAGGCCGGGCGTGGCTCGGGACGGCCGTAGCCGGGCTCCTCGTGGCGGCCGGGTGCGCGGCCGTAGTCGTAGTCACTGGGCGGCGGGGCGCCGTAGCCGCCGCCGGGCGGAGGGCCGTAGGGCGCCGCCGGCGGAGGTCCGTAGCCGGGCGGAGGCTGACGGTAGCCCTGCTCGTAGCCGCCGGCCGGGGCCGCTGCTCGTAGCCGCCGGCCGGGGGCCGCTGCTCGTAGCCGCCACCGGGGCCGTAGCCCGGACCCGGGTAACCGCCCTGCTCGGGGTAGCCGCCCCGGGGCGGGTAGGCGGGCTCGTTCGGCGGGGCGTATCCACCTTGCTCGGGCGGGTACGGGCCGCGCTGCTCGGGGGCACCGGCGCGCGGCTCCTCCTGCGGGCGGGCGTAGCGCTCGTCGTAGGGCTCGTCGGCGGGCCGCCCCTGACCCTGGTCGCCGCGGTAGCTCGGGTTGTCGCTCATCGGTGGTACTCCTGGTTCTGCGGTGAACGCATGGTTCGATTCTGCTGGGGCGGGTGCGCCTGCGGACAGGTGGGGGTTGGCATCCGGATTGACGACGCCACGCGCACGGTACTGGCCGGTGTGCAGGCTCGGCGACTGCTCGAATCTGACAACGACATCACCATACGTTTGCCACCCCTGTTCAGAGATGTATCCCTCCAAGTGTTTGGCAAATGTGTCCGACGTGAGATCGCGATCGGCGCTCACCTTCTCGAAATCGGACCCACTGAGGGTAATGACGTAGGAGTTCGGCGCCAAAAAACGATCGCCTGGCAAGCGTTTGCACACCGTCGGAGGCCTCCCGCCGCAGTAGCGCTTCTACTTCCTGCGGAACGATGGACCCACCGAATACCCGGGCGAACGCATCACCAACGGTGTTCTCGAGTTTGCGCTCGATGCGTTGAACCAGACCCTTCTGGTTACTCATCTCACCGCCTGCCTCGAGTCCAACGCGTGTCGCGCCGCCGCCTTCTTTCCCTTGAATGGTATCGGCCCAGCTTGGCGCACCGTCACCATGAGAACTCTGAGAATCACGTTACAGCAGGTCAGAGGGTCGCAGGCGGGGCAGTCGCGGGGCCGTAAGCTGATGAGTAGCCGTGGGTGCGGGTTGGGGGCAACCTCGTCAACCGTGATACGCTCCCCCGGTTGTTTCGGGCGAGTGGCGGAATGGCAGACGCGCTGGCTTCAGGTGCCAGTGTCCTTCGGGACGTGGGGGTTCAAGTCCCCCTTCGCCCACAATCACGAATGACAGAGCCCCGGCTTCGGCCGGGGTTTTTCTGTCGCCCGGATGGCCCGGCAGTTGCGCAATGCCGGCTGGAACCCGGATCCCGACTTCCACGCCCACGGGACGGCCCTGACGAAGAACAACGTCGTCGCGTTTCGGGCCACAGAACGTCAGCGACACCAACCGCGAATGAATTCGGTGAGCCGCGACGTCATCGTACCAATGACACCAGAGCACAGAACGTCAGCTACAACAACCGCGAGATCGAACTGTTCGGTGAGTGCCGCGACGTCACCAGTACCAAAGACACCAGAGAACACGTCGAGCCGATCGCCCTGGGGTGGCGTTAACCTGGTTCCATGAGCACCCAGGTGCCGGGGGGCGTCGTCCACGACTTGCCCGCAGATCTTCGTAAGGCCTTGGCCGCCAACGCCACCGCGCTCGAGCTGTGGAAGGACATCACGCCGCTGGGCCGCAACGAGTTCATCTGCTGGGTCGAGGACGCCAAGCAGCAGAAGACCCGCGAGCGCCGCATCCGCCGAACTCAGGAGGAGTTGGAGGAGGGCAAGCGACGGCCGTGCTGCTGGCCGGGCTGCAAGCACCGCGAGCGCAACGGCAAGGCCGGCTAGCCGGCGGACAGTCCCCGCAGCAGCACCGCGAGCCCGTACTCGAACGCGTCGTCGGCGCGATCCGGGTGCCCGACTCCGGTGGCCAGTGCCTCGGCGAACTCCGGGCCGACCTCTTCGCCGGAATGCCACGGCTCGTCCGGTGCCGCCACGTCGAGGGCCGACCCCAGCACGAAGCAGTCCATCAATGTGATCGCGCGCAGCGTGTCGGCGGCGTCGAAGCCCGCCCGCCGCAGCGTCACCGCCAGAACGTTGTACATCCGGATCGCGTGGCTGCTGTTCACCGGATACGCGGTCAGCAGCGGTATCAGCCGCGGATAGCGCGCATAGCTGCGCCGGTAGGAGCGCAGGACCTCGGCGACCACGTCGGTCCACGGCCGCTCGGGCTGCTCGTCGGGAAGCTGGACCTCGGACATCGCCCGCTCCCGCAGCAGCTCGACGATCTGGTCCCGCCCGGTCACGTGGTTGTACAGCGACGACGGGCTGACCCGCAATGCGCGCGCGAGCTCCGGCATGGTGAACCCGCCGGTGACATCCACCAGCTCCATGGCCGCCGCCGCGATCCGGTCGGTGGACAGCAGCGGCGTCGGCGGCCGGCCCATGAGTTCTCCCCTCCCTCTTGCCAAGAAGTATGAGCCAGTTCACACTAAACGAAACTGCATTCGTTTTAGGAGTCGGATGATCACCCTGACCGCCCCCGCGCCCGAACCGCTGTCCCGCACGGCCCCGTCGGACCGGCCCCCGCTGCGCGTCGCACTGGTCCAACACCGCTGGCGACCCGACCGCGACGAGCTTGTGGCCGTCCTGCGCGACGGCATCGACCGGGCCGCCGGACACGGCGCCGCGGTGGTGTTCCTGCCCGAGATCACGCTGCTGCGCTACCCCGCCGACACCCCGGCCGGACCCAACCCCGCCGCGCTGGCCGAGGACCTGACCAACGGCCCCACCTTCGAGCTGGCTGCCTCGGCCGCGACCGCCAACGGCGTCTTCGTGCACGCCTCGCTGTACGAGAAGTCCGCCGACGCCGACGGGCTGGGCTACAACACCGCCATCCTGGTCTCCCCCGCCGGCGAGCTGGTGGGCCGCACCCGCAAGCTGCACATCCCCATCTCCGCCGGCTACTACGAGGACACCTACTTCCGTCCGGGCCCGGCCGACAACCCGTACCCGGTCTACGCGCCCGACGGTCTGGACGCGCGCATCGGCATGCCGACCTGCTGGGACGAATGGTTCCCCGAGGTCGCCCGCAGCTACTCGCTGGCAGGCGCCGAGATCGTCGTCTACCCCACCGCCATCGGCTCCGAACCGGTCTTTCCCGACTTCGACACCCGCCCGCTGTGGCAGCAGGTCATCGTCGCCAACGGCATCAACAGCGGGCTGTTCATGGTCGTACCCAACCGGGTGGGAGACGAGGGCACGGTCAGCTTCTACGGTTCCTCGTTCATCTCCGATCCGTACGGCCGAGTGCTGGTGCAGGCGCCCCGCGACGAGGAAGCTGTGCTGGTGGCTGATCTCGATCTCGACCAGCGCCGCGACTGGCTGGAACTGTTCCCGTTCCTGTTGACCCGCCGCCCGGACACCTACGCCAGGTCTCACCCGGCCGGTGGTGGTCGACGAGCCCTACGGCGCCGGGCACGCCGCGACGGCGGTGGTCAAGTGAGCGCCACCCTGTTCACCGGTGGCGTGGTCTGGACCGGTACCGATGCTGGAGTCCGACGCACTGCTGGTCACCGATGGCGTGGTGCGCGCGCTGGGCGGACAGGCCCGCGAACTGGCGTCCGGACTCGACTGCGAGCACCTCGACCTGGGCGGCGGCTTCCTCATGCCGTCCTTCGGTGACGGTCACGCCCACCCGCTCTACGGCGGACTGGAGGCCGTGGGTCCCGCGGTGCGCCCGTGCGGCTCGGTCGACGAAATCCTGGCCGCAGTAAAGAAATACGCCGATGAGCACCCCGACGAGGAATGGATCGTCGGCGCCTCCTACGACAGCAGCCTCGCGCCCGGCGGGCTGTTCGACGCACGCTGGCTGGACTCGGTGGTCCCCGACCGTCCGGTGGCGCTGCGGGCCTGGGACTACCACACCATGTGGGTCAACACCGCGGCTCTCGACCGCGCAGGCATCACCCCCGACACCCCCGACCCGGCGCTCGGCGAGATCCCGCACCGCCCCGACGGATCCGTGCTCGGCACGTTACGGGAATGGGGCGCAGTCGATTTGGTGGCCGGCGGTGATGCCGGCCCGCGACGAGCGCCAGCGCATCGGCGCGCTGGGCACCGCCGCCGACTACTTCCTGGCCCGCGGCGTGACGTGGGTGCAGGACGCCTGGGTCGAGCCCGGGGACGTCGCCACCTACGTCGAAGCCGCCCGGCAGAACGCGCTGCGGATGCGGTTCAACCTCGCGCTCTACGCCGATCCCCGCTATTTCGATTCGCAGGTCGCCGATTACGCGGAGGCCCGCCGCGCCGTCGATGCGGCGGGCTCGCCGTTGCTGACCGCGCAGACGGTGAAGTTCTTCGCCGACGGTGTGGTCGAGAACGAGACCGGGGCTCTGCTGGCGCCGTACTGCTCGGGCCTGCATAGCCACGGCATGACCAACTGGGAGGGTGACTCGCTGGCCGAGGCGGCTCGGCGGGTCGACGAGCTGGGCCTGCAGATCCACATCCACGCCATCGGCGACGCCGCGGTCCGCCAGGCACTCGACGCCATCGAATACGTCCAGCAGCGCAACGGTTCTCGCGACCGCAGGCCCGTCATCGCCCACGTCCAGCTGGTCGACCAGGCCGACATCGGCCGGTTCGCCGCGCTCGGCGTGATCCCCAACATGCAGCCGCTGTGGGCGCAGATGGACGCGCTGATGACGGTGCTGACCATCCCGCGACTCGGCGTCGAACGCGCCGACCGCCAGTACCAGATGCAGACACTGCACCGGAGTGGCGCAGCACTGGCGTTCGGCTCCGACTGGCCGGTGTCGTCGGGAGCGCCGCTCGACGGCATCGCGGTGGCCGTCTCACGGCGCACCGCCGAGGGCGAACCCGAGGGCGGATGGACGCCGCACGAGATCCTGCCCATCGAACGGGCACTGTCCTCCTACACCGGTGCGGTCGCGTATCAGGCCTTCGCCGAACACAATTGGGGCCGCGTCACGCCCGGTGCCAGTGCCGACCTGGTGTGGCTCGACCAGGATCCGCGCAACACGCCGCCGCTGGATCTGCCGGGCGTGGGCATCCGCGCCACCTATTTGCGCGGTGCGCAGGCCTACCGAGCCGACGACTGAAGGGTACGACCATGACCGCGGAATACATCACTGCCCCCCACGAGGGACACCTGAAGCGGGCGCTGGGCCTGCCGTCGCTGGTGCTGTTCGGCCTGGTGTACATGGTGCCGTTGACGGTGTTCACCACCTACGGCATCGTCACCGAAACCTCCGGCGGCCGGCTGCCGCTGGCCTATACCGTCACGCTCATCACAATGGTGTTCACCGCGCTGTCCTACGCGCGGATGGCGGCGGCGATCCCGGTTGCCGGTTCGGCGTACACCTACACGCAGCGCACCTTCGGGGCACCCGTCGGCTTCCTGGCCGGGTGGTCGCTGCTGCTGGACTACCTGTTCCTGCCGATGCTGAACTACCTCGTCATCGGGCTCTACCTGAACGCGGCGCTGCCCGCGCTACCCGCGTGGCTCATCGTCGTCGTCTCGATAGCGATCGTCACGGTGCTCAACATCATCGGCATCGTGTCCGTCGCGCGGGCCAACTTCCTCATCATCGCGATCCAGGCGATCTTCATCGTGGTGTTCGTCGTCCTCGCGATCGCCAAGACCACCGGCTACGGAACCGTCGACCTGTTGGCGCCCTTCACCGGCGACGGCACCGCAGGCGGCATGAGCCCCATCCTGGCCGGCGCGGCAATCCTGTGCCTGTCGTTCCTGGGTTTCGACGCGGTCTCCACGCTGTCCGAGGAGGCGCGCGACGCCAGACGCACAGTGCCGCAGGCGATCATGATCGCGACCATTGTCTCGGGGATCATCTTCATCCTGCTGTCCTATGTGTCGCAGCTGGTGTTCCCGTCCAACAAGTTCGCCGACGTGGACACCGGTTCGACCGACGTGATGGTGGCCGCGGGCGGGGCGTTCGTCAACACGTTCTTCACCGCGGCCTACGTGGCAGGTGCGCTCGGTTCGGCGTTGACCTCGCAGGCGTCGGTAGCCCGTATCCTGTTCGCGATGGGCCGCGACGGCATCCTGCCACGCAAGGTGTTCGGGCATGTGTCGGCCAAATTCAGCACACCGGTATACGCCATCCTCATCGTCAGCGCCATCTCGCTGCTCGCAGTCTGGATCGATCTGGCGATCCTCGCGTCGGTCGTCAGTTTCGGTGCGCTGGTGGCCTTCTCGGTGGTGAACCTGTCGGTGATCAAGCACTACTTCGTCGACATGCGGGAACGCAACATCCTGCTCAACCTGATCGCGCCGGCGATCGGCTTCCTGCTCACCGCATGGCTGTGGACGAGCCTGTCGGGCACGGCGCTGACGATCGGATTGATCTGGCTGGCAATAGGATTCGTGTGGCTGCTGGGAGTCACCCGCGGCTTCCGCAGGCCCACCCCGGTGCTGGACCTGGAGTCCGAGTGATGCGCGGGTGAGCGAGGGCCCGACCCGCTGACCGGCTTCCCGGTCACCCCGCCGCCGCTGCGCCGCCCGGTGCTGTTCGACCAGACCTGGGTGGATCTGACGTTCATCCACTGGCCGGTGCGGCCGGACGCCGTCGCGCACCTGTACCCGCCGGGGACGCGGCCCGACGTCTTCGCCGACGGCCTGACCTACGTGGCGCTGGTGCCGTTCCGGATGGGCCACACCGCGCTGGGGACCGGTCCTCGCCTTCCCTACTTCGGTGTATTCGCCGAGACCAATGTGCGGCTGTACTCCATCGATGACGCCGGCCGCCACGGTGTGCTGTTCTGCTCGCTGGAGACCGCGCGGCTGGCGGTGGTGCCGGTGATCCGGATCGGCCTGGGCATCCCCTACACCTGGGCCAAGATGCGGATCCGGCTCAACAAAGAGGAGATCAGCTACGACAGCGTGCGCCGCTGGCCGCGCCGCGGACTGCACAGTCGCGTGACGGTCAGCATCGGCGACCCCGTCGAGCCGACCGCGCTGGAGACCTGGCTGACCGCGCGCTGGGGCGCCCACACCCGAAAGGCCGGACGGACCTGGTGGGTGCCCAACGAGCACGGCCCCTGGCCGCTGCGAGAGGCGCACCTCGTCGAGTTCGACGACGACCTGATCGCGGCCAGCGGCGTGCCGATCGCGGGGCCCCGGCTACGGGTGCTCTACTCCCCCGGCGTTCGAACCAGGTTTGGCCGGCCCACCCTGGTCGCGCAGTAGGCTGGCACCCATGGCGGTACGGCGGCGGGTGTCCAGGGCGCTGATGGCGGCGGTCTGCGGAGGGTTCTTCGTGGCCGCGCCGGTGGTCCTCGCGGCACCGGCGAGCGCCTGCCCGATCGGCCACCTCGCCGACCCCATCACCGGCCAGTGCTTCGTGGCCAACAGCGGTGTGCCGACCGTCGGCGGAATTCCGTGTATCCCCGGCAAATCGCTGGGCACCTGCTTGGGCATCCTGCAGAACCAGTCACCCCCTGGCGGCGGACCGCCGGTCGGCGGCCCCTGGCCGTAGTCACCTGGCGACTGATCCCACGTTTTCGGCCGTGGCGTGCGTGGGTGACGGCAGCCGCTACTCGTCGAAGATCGCCACCGCGCGGGTCCATCCCGCCGACGCGGCGTGCACCTTCACCGGGAAGCAGGACACCTCGAATCCGTTGGCGGGCAACGACTCCAGGTTGTGCAGCTTCTCGATGTGGGAGTAGCCGATGGTGCGGCCGGCGCGGTGGCCTTCCCAGATGATCGACGCGTCGTGGTCCTCGGCGTAACGCTGCGCGGTGAAGGAGAACGGCGCGTCCCAGCTCCACGCGTCGGTGCCGGTGAGCCGCACGCCCCGCTCCAGCAGGTACAGGGTGGCGTCCCGGCCCATCCCGCAGCCCGTCCCGACGTAGTCCGGCTGGCCGTAGCGGGTGCCGGCCGCTGGTGTTGACCAGCACGATCTCCAGCGGCGAGAGCGTGTGCCCGATGCGGTCCAGCTCCTGTTCGACGTCGGCGGCCGTCACCACGTAGCCGTCCGGGAAGTGCCGGAAGTCCAGCTTCACCGCGGGCTGCAGGCACCATTCCAGCGGCACCTCGTCGATGGTGATGGCGCGCCTGCCGCCGTCCATCGTCGACGCGTAGTGGTAGGGCGCGTCGAGGTGAGTGCCGTTGTGGGTGGTGATCCGCACCCGCTCGATCGCCCAGCCTTCCCCGTCGGGCAGGTCGTCGACAGTGGCGCCCGGGAAGAACGACACCACCTCGGCCGCGGTCTGCTTGTGGTCGTAGTAGTCGATCTCCGGCAGGTGACCGGGCGGGTCGGAGGCGATCCCGGCCTGCAGCGGCACCGAGATGTCGACGAACCTGCGCATCTGCCTTCTCCCCTACCTCATCGTCTTCGGTTGGAACGACTCGACCGGGTTCACCAACGCCACCGCCATCGAGTTGCCGATCGGGCCGTACTCGTCGAACACCGCAGCCGCCCCGGAGGCGACGCCGTCGTGGCTGCTGTGCACCAGAGCGGCCAGGCCGATGTGCGGCCCCTTGGGCAACCGGGTCAGGCTCAGCGTGTAGTCGGCATTGATGTAGCGCAATCCGCTTGTGCCCCAATGGGTCAGCGCGCTGGTGGCGTCGGCGGCCATGGCCGCCTCGACGAACGGGCTGATGGTCTCGCCGGCCACCAGCGGACGCAGCTGCCGCACCCAGGCGTACTTGGGACCGCCGTCGTGCCACTCGGCGAAGCCGAACTCTCCGCCCGACGAGCCCTCTCCCCCGAAGCCCCAGACGAACATCGGCAGGTCGGCGGGCAGCGGCCCCGGGTCGGGCGGCAGCGCGGGCATGGTGACCGGCGACGACCAGATGTCACCCGTCGGGCTGTTCGCCGCGACGCAGGAACACCGCACTGGCCCGCGACACGATGTCTCCGTTCTGCACCAGCGCGGCATCCACCAGTCGGATGCGGCGGCCCTCGCGTTGCACGGTGGTGCGCACCTCCAGCGGGGCGATCGCGGTGGGCCGCAGCAGATCGACGGTCAGCCGCGCCGGCTGCATCCCGTCGCCACCGCCGGCCTGCTCGACCGCGCGGGCCAGGATGCCGCCGACGACGTGGCCGCTGAGCGTCGGGCCCCACGGCCCCTGCGCCACCGGGTCGGGCAGCAGCACGTCACCGTCGGCTACGAAGTAGGCCGGCTGGGTGGCTCCGGCCTGGTCGGGTTCCGCCACGAGGTCTCACGATAGCGGCGGACCGCGGGCTCAGCCCGCGTGTACGGCGTCGCGGAGGAACTGCTCGGTCTCGCCGGTGACCGGATCGACGATGTCGTCGAAGTCGCGGTGCTTGTCCAGGTAGCTCGCCACCAGTGCGCAGACGGCGACGATGCGTTTGCCCGCCGCGCGGGTCGCCTGCAGGGCTTCGCCGACCAGGATGGTGGCCAGCCCCCGGCCCTCGTAGCTGTCGTCGACCTCGGTGTGGTGGAAGATCCGCTGGTTGTCGTGGTCGACGAACGCGGTCAGGCCGACCTGCTGTCCGTCGACGGCGATGGTGAACTTGTCGGCGGCGGCGCTGACCGAGGTCGGTGCGCCGGTCTTGTCGGTGGTCATGGGGCTCCTAACTTCGGCGGCGCCGCGGCCGCAGCCGCGTGGCCGGCAGCGGTGGTGCGGGCAGTCGTCGTGACAGAACCCGAGTACCCACTGACAGCGCCGAATCGCGGATCGCCGTCCTGCCAGAGCCGGCGGTAGTCGACGATCTCGTCGTGGGTGCGGGCGACGAAGTTCCACCACATCAACAGGTCCTCGCCGAACGGGGGGCCGCCGAGCAGCAGCACCCGGGCCGGGTGCTCGGCCGGGTTGTGCAGCCGCAGCGATGTCGAGCCCGGGCCGAGGTAGGCGAGGTCGCCGGGCTCCAGCCGCCGGCCGGCCACCTCGACGGCGCCGAGATCGAGCAGCACGCCGTGCTCGAAGGCGGGGTCGACGTCGAGGTCGACGTGTGACCCGGCGGCGAGGTCGAGCTGGGCGCCCAGCAACGGGGTGAAGGTGTGCACCGGCGATCGCTGTCCGGCCAGCTCACCCAGAAACACCCGCAGTGTGCACCCGCCGCGCGAAAACGGTTCGGGCACATGATGTTCGAACTCCCGCGGACCGTTGCGGGCGGCGTCCGGCAGCGCCACCCACAGTTGGACGCCGTGCAGCACGGTGGTGGCCGCCGTCGACACCTCCGAATGACAGATGCCGGCACCCGCCGTCATCAGGTTCAGCTCACCCGGGCGCACCAGCTGATGCACGCCGCCGGAGTCGCGGTGCTCGATCTCGCCGTCGGAACAGCCAGCTGGCCGTCTGCAACCCGGTGTGCGGGTGCGGCGGAACGTCCATGCCGGCGGAGTCGCGAACCTGGTGCGGACCGTAGTGGTCGACGAAGCACCACGCCCCGATCAGCGAGCGCTGCCGTTGCGGCAGCGTCCGGCGAACCCGAATCGCCCGCGGGCCGCCCAACGGGACCTCGCGCGGCCGCAGGACCTCGACACCGTCGAAGACCGTTGCGGCACAGGCAACTTCACCCGGAGCGGCTTCGAGGTTGCTCACCGCCCCAAGGGTACTCGCCGATCGGGCGGATCTCTCAGGCCGCGAGCGGCTGCGTCATCGCCGAGCGGATGAGGTCGAAGTCCGCCTCGTCGATGCGGAACACCCCGAACCGGAACTTGTAGCCCCACCGCTGCGGATCGGCGATGAACTCGCAGCCGGCTCAGCAGCGGCCGGATGGGTGTCGCCGTGCAGGGCAGGAACTCCATCGTTGCGCCGCCACGGGTGGAACTTCGGCGACATCTGAGCCTGGTAGGGCTCGTCGTCGATGACCCGGCCGATGGCGGTGAACGCCTGCAGGGGTTCACCGTTCTCGAATGCCGTCTTCGGTGAGTAGAAGATGACCCAGTCATCTCGCGACATCTTGCGCAGCATGTCCGGCTTGCCATGATTGGCCTGCGTGAAACCGCCGGCGACTCCGCGTTGCACGTGGTCGGCGCTGACGGTGTTGATCCAGTACGTCATGCGCCCACCGTAGAAGCGGGGTCCGACAAGTCTGGTCAGTCGGCTCGTGCGTCGGAGGACGGACCGTTGCCGTCGGCGGCGATGTCGGGGGAGAACATGTCGGGGTCCATCCGGGCCGCGGCCGCCCGTCGCGGTCGTCGTCCTCGGCGGGTGAATCGCCGTGGCCATCGGATGGGGACTGACGGCGTTCGGTGCGCCAATCACGCACCAGCAGCAGAATGCCGAGAACGGCAAGGGCGATGACGATGACGGCGACGAACGTGCTGCCGGTCATGATCGCCACCAGCAGCGCCACCAGACCGGCCAGCGCCAGCACCACCACGAGCGTCATTGACCGCCTCCCGTCGCCAACGCCTCCGAAATCGTCGTCACAGTGTCTACCGCGTACCCGCGGTCCGGACTGCGAATCACCAACGGCGCGTCATCGCGACCCGGCGGGTTGACGTTGCCCGGCGGTCACCGGCACGTCGGCGGGTGGGGGAGCGGTCAGCATGGCCGCCAGCATCGACACGATGTCCTCGAGACCGTCCGGACTGGCGTCGCCGTTCTCGACGCGGCGTTCGTGGTCGGCCAGCAGCGCCCACATCGAGGTGGCGACGGCGGCGACCCGGCGGATGCGGGCACCGCGGTCGGCCACCGGAACCAGGCGGTCCATGGCTCCGGTGATGCGCGGCCACGCCGATTCGGCCGGGCTCTGCGGCTCCCGGTTCAGCCGCAGCCGCACGACCTCGAGGAACCGGGCGTAGTGGGTGCCCTCGCTGTGCAGGAAAGGCCGTACCAGCACGCGGATCAGGGCTTTCGGATCGGCCATCTCATCGGGCGTCATCCCGTCGAGCATCGCTTGACGTTCGGCTTCCATCGGGACCAGCCGGCGGGCCACCACCGCGTCGATGAGGTCCTGTCTGCTGCGGAAGTAGTAGTTGACCGCGGAGTTGTTGCGCTGGCCGGCAGCCTTGGCGATGTCGCGCAGCGGCACCTCGAAACCGTGCTCGGCGATCAGGCGCTCAGCCGCGTCGAGCAGCTCTTCCCTGGATCGGGCGCCGCGGTCCACACGAGGAGTCTAAGCGAACGCTAGGCACCTTTAAGCACATGTGCTTAAATTGAGGTCTGGGTGCTCACCATCCGACAAACAGCGACGTTCAAACCAGAGCGAAAAGGATGCGCCACATGAACCAGATCCGGGAGATCGACACCGGTACGCCGATGGACGCGGTTCGCACGGGGCTGGCACTGCCTGGGCCTGGCTGACGACTTCCGCGACGGCAAGCCGCACGGCATCCAGGCCTTCGGCGGGAAACTGGTGGTCTACGCCGATTCCAAGGGCGACATCCATGTGCTCGACGGCTACTGCCGGCACCTCGGCGCCGACCTGGCGATGGGCTCGATCAAGGGCGACAATGTGGCGTGCCCGTTCCACGACTGGCGCTGGAATGGCGCGACCGGACGGTGCGCGGAGATTCCCTACGCACGCCGCGTCCCCAAGCTGGCCCGCACCCGCAAGTGGCAGACGCTGGAGGTCAACGGCCAGTTGATGGTGTGGCACGACCCCGAAGGTTCGACGCCCGGACCGGAGCTGAGCCCGCCGCAGATCGAGGGCATGGGCACCGACAAGTGGTCGAAGTGGACGTGGAACTCGATCCTCATCGAGGGCGCGCACTGCCGCGAGATCGTCGACAACAACGTCGACATGGCGCACTTCTTCTACATCCATTACGCCTACCCGACCTACTTCAAGAACGTCTTCGAAGGCCACACCGCCAGCCAGTTCATGGAATCCAAAGGGCGACAGGACTTCACCGAGCACCCGGAGCGGCTGTGGGAGGGCACCAAGCTGCGCTCGGAGGCCACCTACTTCGGGCCGTCGTACATGATCAACTGGCTGCACAACGATCTGGGTCCTGACTTCACGGTGAACTCGGTGCTGATCAACTGCCACTACCCGATTTCGCAGAACTCCTTCATGCTGCAGTTCGGTGTCTCCGTGGAGGTGCCGGAGGGAATGTCGAGGGAGAAGGCCGACAAGCTCGCCGAGTCCTACTCCAAGGTCTACGAGGTCGGCTTCCTGCAGGACGTCGAGATCTGGAAGCACAAGACCCGCATCGAGAATCCGCTGCTGTGCGAGGAAGACGGGGCGCTCTATCAGTACCGGCGCTGGTACGAGCAGTTCTACGTCGACGCCGCCGACGTCACCTCCGATATGACCGACCGCTTCGAGCTCGAGGTGGACACCACACACGCCTACGGCGTCTGGCAGCGTGAAGTCGAGGAGAACCTCGAAAAGCGCGCCGCGGAAACGGTTTCCAGCTAGGGACCGCGCTACGCGGCGGTGCGGGGGAGTCGCCCCAGCGGTAGATGCACGACGGTGGCCGCCTGCACCGGCAGCGCTTCGGTGCGGGCCAGCAGCTCGGCGCTCTCGGGCAACTCGCGCGGGTTGATCTCGCCGTCGGCGATGCGCCGCAGCACCTCGTGGGCGTGGGCGAGCTGGGCCCGTTTGCGGTACTGGCCGCCGGGAAGTTTGACGCCGGCCCACACCCCGTACTCCTCGCCGCCGTCGATGGCCCTGCGGGCGCAGGCCCGCTGCTGGGCCAACGGGCAGCGCCGCAGGCAGATGGTCCGCGCCCGGGTGGCGGACTGCTCGTAGACGCGGGCCTTGGCCGCGCCGTCACTGGCGTCGTCGTCGGAGTAGCCGAACCACAGATCGGGCTCGACCGAGCAGGGGCGGTAGTGCATGGCGGCCTCCTTGTCGGGGGATTCGATGACGGAAGCGTATACGCAACACGGCACGCTGGCAAGAGAAACGTAGACAAGAACGTATAACAAAGAGGCTGCTGTGTACGATCCGTATATGGCGGGAGCCCGACGGTGAGCCGTGAGGCGGCGGGCGCCGCCATCCGAGCGCTCCGCGAGTCCCGCGACTGGTCGCTGGCCGACCTCGCCGCCGCAACCGGCGTCAGCATCATGGGCCTCAGCTTCCTGGAGCGCGGCGCCCGCAAACCGCACAAAGGCACAGTTCAGAAGATCGAGAACGGGCTTGGACTGCCACCGGGCACCTACACGCGGCTGCGTCATGGCCGACGACGCGGACGCCGAACTGGCTCAACTTCTCGCCACCGCAGCCCCTGAGCCGACCCGGCGGCAGGCATCCACAGACATCGTCGTCAACCGCCACAGCGACACCGAAGTGCTCGAGGCCCATGCCGAAGCACACCTGGAATCGCTCAAATCGTTGATAGCCCGGTTACCGGCGGAGACATCAAACGAATACGAGACGTATATTCTGTCCGTGATCGCCCAGTGTGTGAAAGCCGAACTGCTGGCCGCCAACTCCTGGCGGGTCGCCGTCAACGCGGGCGCGCAGTCCGCCGGGCCGTTGATGACCCACCTCAAGGAGCTCGAGGCGCATTCGAACCGGCCTGCTCGCTCGTATGCCGAACGCCATCGCCACCCGATTCGACCAGGCCTGCACCCACTCGGGTCTGCCGGAGTCGGTCATCGCGGCGCTGCTCGGCGTCAGCGCCGAGCAGATGTGGGACATCCGCAACCGCGGCGTCATCCCGCCCGGGGCCCTGCCGCGGGTGCGCGCGTTCGTGGCGGGCCAACAGTGAGCGAACTCGACCTGCTGCAGCGGGCACACGCCCTGTTCGCCGGCGCGCCGGAACGCGCCCGCGACCGTGTCGCACCCCGACGTGCCGACGACGGGGCAGAGCCGGGGTTACCCGCCGCCTACCTCGCCGCCGCCGAGGCGCGGCGCGCCGACCTGGCCCGCGCACGCGGTGTCGACGCCGAACTGGCGGCGATCCTGGCGCAGGCCCGCCGCGACCACGGCGAGGCACACCGTCAGACCCGGGCCGTGCTGGACGCTGCCCGGGCCGATACCTTCACAACCGCCGACAACCCGGTGGCCGAGCGGGAGTTGTTGCGGCGCAGGGTCGCTCGGCTGCGGGCACAGCACGACCACGTCCTGGCCGCCCGCCGGCGAGCCCGCCTGCGGGCGGCCATGCTGCGGGCGCTGCGCTACCGCCTGCGACGTCGCGGCCGCCGGGTGCCGCTGCCGAACTCGCGCGCCGGGATCGCCGTGCGGGCGGCGCTGTCGCGGCTGGGTTGCCCGTACGTCTGGGGCGCCACCGGACCCGACCGGTTTGACTGCTCGGGGTTGGTGCAGTGGGCCTACGCTCGCGCCGGGGTGCACCTCGACCGGACCACCTACGACCAGATCAACGACGGCATACCGGTCGCGCGCTCCCAGGTGCGCCCCGGGGACCTGGTCTTCCCGCACGCCGGCCACGTCCAGCTCGCGATCGGCAACAACCTCGTCGTCGAGGCGCCGCACGCCGGGGCCAACGTCCGCATCAGCCCGCTGGGCGCCGACGTCGCGATCCGCCGACCGGTGTAGGTGAGTTGTCCGGCCAAATCCGGCTGAGTACCGTCGACGCATGGCGCAGACACGGAGAGTCGGGGGAGGCCCTCGCCTCGGCCCGATCGGCCCTCGCTGCGCGTGACCGCGACCTCGCCGACGCCGATCGGGAACTGTCCGCCGTCGTCGCCGGCGCCTACGCCACCGCCACCGACGCCATCCGCCGCGTGGAGTCGATCCGCACCGAGATCGCGGCGGCCGTCAGCGGGCAGAGCGTGGGAACGCCCGCCGAAGGACGGGCGTTCGCCCGGTTCCTGCTCGACAAGCAGCGCGAGCTCGTCGACATCGTGAGCGCCGCCGAGGCCGATGCTGCCGCGAAAGTATCTGCGCTACAGCAGCTTTCCGTTCGCTACCGGTAACTCCCAACGCCGCACAGGGTGAATTGTCGGGCCCCGGCCGGCTGTATACAGTCACCGGCATGAGAGGCCACCGGTGGCGAGTTACCAAGATCTTCTCGACGCCATAGCGCGGGTCCGTACGGCCACCGGCGACGCCGACGCCTGGATGGCCGGACTGTCCGCGGAGGACCTGGCCGTGGCGAGCGCACCCATGAGTGTTGTGGCCCCGAACGCGATCGACAACGTATTGAACAAGATTCGCGCCCAGCACGGCCAGGTGTTCGACCCACCGATCACCGAGGGGGCGGCCGCCGACGCCATCCGTGCCGCAGAAAGCTCACTGGCCCAGCAGAATTCGATGAGCGCCCAGGTGGACCTGCAGGTGATCACCGCGGTACTCAACGCGCACGCCACCAGTGCCGTAGGGCGGACCGCACTCGACGGCCTCCAGAACGAGATCGAGTCGGCCGTCACCACCCGCACCGACCTGGACACCCCGGCAGGCGCACGCGCCTTCCAGCGCTACCTCATCGACAAGTTGCGTGACATCAGGACGGTGGTGGAGACCGCCGGTCTGGATGCCACCTCCAAGGCGTCGCTGGCGGCGGCCCTGTCGTCGCTGTACGCGACGGCCGCTCCGCCAGCCCCGGAACCGCCTCCCGAGCAACCGCGTCCGCAACCCACCGAGCCGGCCGCGACACCCGCCACGGCCGCCGACGTCGGCACCGATCCACTCCTCGACCAGCTGCTCGCCGACGATCCAGGCGTCCCACCGGCGGACCTGCCGCCCGCGACCCCGCCGCCCGCAACCCCACCGCCGGCGGCGCCCATGATGCCCACCGTCCCGTCACTACCCGCCATGCCCTCCTTCGGCGGCGGCGGGCTGCCCACCGGGAGCTCGGGCGGTGCCGGCCTTCTGCCGCCGCCGAGCCTCGGGTCGGCTCCCGACGTAGGAAGCATTCCGGATCCGCTCAGCCCGCCGGAGGACGCGCTGTCCGAGGACCCGCCGGACACCGAACCGGCCGCCGACGAAGAGGATGCCGAGACCACCTACCACACCGGTGAGGAGGAGTCGACCATCGTGCACCTCCCCGACGGCGACATCGTGACGGCGCCGAGCCCCGAACTGGCAGCGGCCATCACAGCCGCCATCGCCGGTACACCCGTGGCCGAGGCCTACGGCCAGCAGGGCATCACCATCCCCGCGCCCGGGACCGCCGTCGCGCATCCGGTGGACCCGGCCCGCCTGGTCGCCGGCGACGTCGGCATCCTGACCGATCGCCATGCGGTCGCGCTCGGCAACGGCAAGGCCGTGCTCAACGGCAAGATCGAACCCATCTCCAGCGTGACCGGCCCGAGCTTCCTAGGGTGGGAGCATCCGCCGGAGCCGGGCAGCAGTACCCCACCCACCAAGTCGGAGCGTCCGACCCCCACCCGGCCCGCGGTGACGGCCGGCCCGTCCTGATAGGAGAGCGACCATGGCAGAGCGCATCCACGTGGTGCCCGACGAGCTGCGCGAGGCGGCCCGCCAGCACCGGGAGACCGCCGAGCAGCTGCGCGCGGTGCCGTCGGACCACCAGGACATCCTGGCGAGTCTGGACTCCCTCGGCCCGATCTTCGGCGAGCTGAGAGACGCCGGCCGCGAACTGCTCGACCAGCGGCGAGCCTGCTACGAGCGGCAGGCCGAGGCGCACACCGAACTGGCCGACAACCTGCACCACGCCGCGGATACCTGGGAACAGCAGGACACCGACGCCGCTGCGCAGCTGCGCCGGGTCGTCGAGGGCGGCCCATGACCGAACCCGACCCCGAGTTCGACGCCGTCCACCCCAGCGGGCACATCCTGTTCCGGTCGTGCCGCGGCGGCTATCTGCACAGCGTCACCCTTGCTGAGGCCGCGATGGACACCGATGCGCAGACGCTGGCGCAGGCGGTGCTGCTCACCGCCGACGTCTCCTACCTCAAAGCGCTCATGCAGGTTCGGGCCGAGATGATCACCGCCGGGCACACCCCGTCGACGGACGTGCCGAGCGAGCATGACCTGGAGACCGCGACAGCGGCGCTGCAGCACCACCGGCTACGGCCGGCGCAGCACAACTGACCGAGCCCTACTGCTGTGCGTCCTCACCGGCGTTGGCATTCGGTGGCGCAACGGGATTCGCGCCGAAGAGTTCCCGTGCTCGCTGGAGCAACGCGCGCACCTCGTCGAGTTGCTGCTGCAACAGCGAGTCACCCATGGTCGAAACGTTAACCCCGCGACCCGGCTGCCACAATTCACCCGACCGTGCGCGGTATCTCGGCGGCGATCCGGTCCAGCAGCGCGGTGTATCGACCCGCCTCCGGGTGGCGCCCCGGCTTGCCGCTGCTGATCACCCCGGCCGACAGCCGGCGCTCGGGGTCGGCCCAGACCGCGATGTTGGTCAGCCCGGTGTGACCGAACGCGGCCGGCGCGTTGCGGCCGAACGGCCCGAACCGGTTCGAGCCCAGCATGTAGCCGGTGCCCCAGCGCAGCGGCATCAGACCGGTGGCGAGGTCGGGCCGTAGCCGCCGGGCCTCGGCGACCGCGGCGTTCAACGTCTCCGGCCGCATGATCCGCACCCCGTCGAGTTCGCCACCGCGGCGCAGGATTTCGGCGAACCGGGACAGCTCGTCGGCGGTCGAGATGGTGCTCGACGATGGGATCACACCGGTGAGGAACAGCGGGGTGTTGGAGAGCGGGATGATCTGCTGCATGGTGCCGCCGACAGCGGTGCGGAACGCCGCGGCAATCGGGGCGGGAAGTGGCTTACCGGTGACGTGGCTGGGCGCCACCAGCGGCACGTCCTGTTCGGCCACACCGTAATTCGTCCACCGGAAACCGAGCGGGTCGAGGATCTCGGCGGCCAGGATATCGCGGATGCTCTGCCCGGTGGCTGCCGCGACGATCTCGCGGACCAGCGGCCCCCAGGTCAGCCCGTGGTAGATGTGCATCAACCCGGGTCTGTGGATCGGCCGCAGTTCGGCGAGTTTGGTCCGGGTGTACTCGCTGTCGTTCATCCGCTTGAGGTTCGGCCGGGGGCCGGTGGCGAACGGGACACCGGCGCTGTGGGTCAGCACATGCCGGATGGTGGTGCGGTCCTTGCCGTGGCTGGTGTAGTTGGGCAGGTAGTCGGCGACCCGGTCGTCCAGCGAGAAGTGACCGCGCTCGACGAGCATGTGCACCACCGTGGTGCTGATCGCCTTGGCTGCGGAATACACGCAGAACGGGGTCTTGGTGGTGACGGGCACTCTGTCTCGGCTCCGGGTGGGTCTGCCGGTCCGTTGCCCCACCCGTGACCGATCGCGCGGTTGAGCACGACCGCGCCGTTGTAGCGCAGGCACACCTGGATCGCCGGGTGCATCCCGGCCCGATACCAGTGCCGGGTGTCCTGCCAGATCCGCTCCACCGCGGCCCGCGAGATCTCGCTGTGGTCCTCGTCGCCGATGTCGGTGACTGCGTCGAGGTCGGCCGGCACGTGGATCCGGCCCGTTCTGCCGGGGGAGCCGGTCATCCGCTCTGCCGGTGCAGGGTTGCCGCGAGGTGCTGCACCAGCGGCACACCCACCGCACCCATCAGCAGCGTGTAGCTCAGCTGGTCGCCGGTGACATGGATCGAACGACTCAGCGCTGTAACCTCTTTCGCCGAGCCGGTCAGTCCCACCGAGGTCGAGTCGACCTCGATGTCCAGATTGCCGCCGTCGGCCGACACGGTGCCCTCGTCGATCTCGGTGACACCGGTGGGATGGACGATGACGAACTCGACCCGGCCGGCCGATGGCACGCGGACGTAGCCGGTCTCGGTGTGCAGCGGACGGCCGTCGTCACGGGCTTTCGTGCGCTGGATGTAGGTCAGGAAAGGTTTGCCGGTATGTGCCGAACGTGACGTCCTCGAGGTAGCCGAACGGCTCGATCGTCGGGTACTCGCCTGTTCCCGCACCGGTCCAGGTACCCAGCAGTGGAGCGAGGACGGCGATGCCGGGGTGGAGGTCGGACACGCTGCCAGGGTACGGGGTCGGCGATTTACAGCGGGCCGACCAGTTCGACCCAGTTGCCGTCGGGATCGGCGACGAACATCCAGCCCATCCCGGGAACCGGAGCGAATTCGGCCAGCTCCTGGGCGATCGCGTAGCCGGCGGCCTTGACCTGCTCGGCGGCCTTGGTCACGTTCGTCACGACCAGGGTGTAGTAGCGGATGCCGGCCGCGGCGGGACCGCCGCCGTGGGTGGCCGGCGCGGCGGGCGGCTCGTCGAGGGTGACCAGCTTGAGCACGTTGTTTCCCACGGCGTAGCGCTTCATCGTTCCGCCCGGGAAGTCGAGGTCGCCCTGATACGGCAGTCCGAGGAACTTCTCGTAGAAGTCGACCATGGGGCCGAGGTTGGTGGTGACCAGACCGACTTCGATGTTGGTGGCGAGCAGCTCGATGGCCATCGGTGTTCCTCTGCGCTGGGATGGGCGGACGTTCGGGCAGGATAGCGCGGTTTCAGCAAACGCCAGCGTTCAACCGCCCGCACCTCGCGTCCGGTCTTGGTCCCGATCGTGATCAGATCCCACACCGGCTTGGTCCACAGCGGCCGGTGGACCCGGTGCTGGTCGCTGAGTGCGAATCCAGCGTCGGCGAACAGCGTCCGCATCTCCTGCGGCGAGGGGCTGTGCGACGGGTTCGACGGGTTGGACGAAAACCGGCGCAGCAGCAGGGGCGGGGGCGGGGTGATCGTCGCGACCGCCACCAGACCGCCGGGCCGCAGCACCCGGTGGAACTCACGCATGGCCGCCGGCTGGTCGAAGAAGTGGAAGGCCGATGTCGTGACGACGGCGTCGAGCGCCCCGTCGTCGAACGGCAATTGCTCGGCGGGACCCTTGAGCCACTCGACCTCGGCGGAGCGGGCGCGGGCCTGGCGCAGCATCCCGTCGGACATGTCCACGCCGTACACCTGCTCGGGATGCAGTTCGGCGGCGATCCGCGCGGCCAGGATGCCTGTGCCGCAGGCGATATCGGCGATCCGCTCGCGCGCCGTGGGCGCTCAGCTGGGCGAGCACCTCTTCCTGCGCGGGGCGGTACACCCACTGCTGCAGGAACGGCAGGTCGTAGAGGGGAGCGGCCAGCGACCAGAACCTGGTGACGACGTCGTTGTAGTTGCGACCCAGTGCCGCCATGCCGGTCCGCCTCCTCGGTGTGCCCCCCCAGTCTAGGAGGCGGCCGCCGAACTCATCTCTGCAGCGGAGCTCAGGTGCAGCTGGCGGTGCGGGCCGCGAGCCAGGGCGGCGACGGCCGAGACGATGTTGGTGGCGGTGGCCAGCGCGCCTTCGGGGTCACACACCCGCAGCATGCGGCTGACTTCCGGTCCGGGCACCATGATCCAGTCGATACCGCGGCGCGAGCACCGCACGTTGATGGTGTGCAGAGCCGAGAACCCGTCGGTGCCGAAGAAGTCCAGCCGGGACAGATCCAGGACCAATTGCTGATAGCCGCCGAGATGATCCTCGATGTAGGTGCGAAGTTCCGCCGAGTTCGCCGCATCGATCTCGCCGACAGCGGCGACGAGGACGGTGGTTTCGCTGAGTTCCCTGGACCGGAACAGTCCGCGCTCGGTGCGGTTTCGGCCGGGGCGCGAAACGGCCACCGGCTCTGAAGTGATGGCAGCAGACATGACGCCTCCGTCAGTGGATCCGTATTGCTGTCGGGCGCGCGCATTGTTGAGGCCCTTGGACTCGAGGCCCCGCCGCAAGGGCTGTCGATCCCTCTTGCAAAACGGCGTCTCCATCGGCTGTGAATTTCAACCTGAGGGAAATCTACTACGGATTTCGTCGTTAATCTACAAATTACTGTGGACGACTATATTCCCAGTTCAGGGACATCTGTGCCAGCGCGAGAAATTGCCTCGAAGGACGATTTCTGGCAAATATTAACGGGCTCGCAATTGAATCCGTAGGTCTCGTCACGCGCCGATAGGTGACAATTCCGAAATTGTGTCTACCCCCGCAGGTGTGACCGGGATTACGCTGGCCTTCGGTTACCGGCGAGGAGGCACGGATGTACGACCTGACGATCACTGGCGGCACTGTCGTGGACGGAACGGGCGACAAGCCCGTCCAGGCCGACATCGGCATCAAGGACGGCAAGATCGTCGAGGTCCGGCGCCGCGACGGCGACGACGCCGGCTTGCAGGGCGAGGCCGCGCAGACCATCGACGCCACCGGACGGATCGTCACACCCGGGTTCGTCGACATCCACACCCACTACGACGGGCAGGTCAGCTGGGACGGCCTGCTCGAGCCGTCGAGCATGCACGGGGTGACCACCGTGGTCGGCGGCAACTGCGGGGTGGGCTTCGCCCCGGTGCAGCCCGGCCGCGAGCAGTGGCTGATCGAACTCATGGAGGGTGTCGAGGACATCCCGGGAACCGCGTTGTCCGAAGGCATCACCTGGGGCTGGGAGAGCTTCCCGGAGTACCTCGACGCCATCGAAAAGCAATCGCTCGCAGTCGATTTCGGCACCCAGATCGCACACGGCGCGGTGCGCGGGTATGCGATGGGCGACCGCGGCGCCCGCAACGAGCCGGCCACCGCCGACGACATCGCCGCGATGGCCCGCATCGTGCAGGAGGCCATCGAAGCCGGCGCCCTCGGGTTCTCGACGTCCCGGACCGAGGCCCACCGGGCCATCGACGGCGAACCGGTGCCCGGCACCTACGCCGCCGAAGACGAACTGTTCGCGCTCGGGCGGGCCATGGCCGCCGGCGGCCAGGCCGTCTTCGAGGTCGCCCCGGCCGGCACCGCGGGGGAGAGCCTCGACGGCCCGATGAAGGAACTGGACTGGATGGTCCGGCTGGCGGCCGAGATCGACCGTCCGCTGTCGTTCGCGATGGTGCAGACGCAGTCCGCGCCGGATCTGTGGCGCAAGCAGCTCGACATCGCCGGGCGGGCCTTCGACGACGGAATCCGTGTGCACCCGCAGTTCGCGGCCCGGCCCTTCGGCATGCTGTTCGGCTTCTCCGGCTATCACGCCTTCACCCACCGGCCGACCTTCCGGGCGTTGAAAGCCGAGCTCGCACCCGCCGAACTCGGCATCCGGCTGGCCGACCCCGCGGTGCGCGCCGCGATCCTGGCCGAGGCCGACCTGCCGCCGCAACCGGTTCCGCTGTTCGACTCGCTGTTCGCGTTCATCCAGCACAGCGCCGATGCGATCTACGCGATCGGCGACCCGCCGGACTACGAGCCCACCCCGGATCAGACCGTCGGCGCCATCGCGCGCAAGCGCGGCGCGGACCCGCTGGCCACCATGTACGACCTGATGCTCGAGTCCGACGGCACGGCGATGCTGATGATGCCGTTCTTCAACTACGTCGAGGGCAACCACGACGCCATCCACGAGATGATGTCGCACCGCGCGGCGGTCTCCGGGCTGTCCGACGGCGGCGCCCACTGCGGCCTGATCTGCGACGCGTCCTACCCGACGTTCCTGCTGACCCACTGGGCCCGCGACCGCAAGCGCGGCCCGCGCTTCCCGCTGGAGTACGTGGTGCGCAAGCAGACCCTGGACACCGCCAGCCTGTTCGGCCTCACCGACCGCGGCGTGCTGGCGGTCGGCAAGAAGGCCGACGTCAACGTCATCGACATGGACGCGCTGGCGCTCGAGGTGCCGCTGATGGCCTACGACCTGCCCGCAGGCGGCAAGCGGCTGATCCAGGGTGCCCGCGGCTACGACGCCACCGTGGTCAGCGG
>CAVXWQ010000016.1:0-132955 GCA_963765445.1 uncultured Actinomycetota bacterium | reverse complement strand
AACTTCAAGTCCTTCGTCCTGCCGAAGGACGACCCGGGCGGGGAGAAGTACTTCCGCGACGTCCCGCTGCACCGGGCCGGTGAGCCGGCCGAGGTGGGCCGCGCGGTGGTGTTCCTGTGCAGTGGCGCAGCCGATTTCATCAACGGCACCACCATCGAGATCGACGGCGGCATGCTGCCCGGCGTCCTCTACGAGGCGGGCCTCAAGACCATTACGGACCTGCTATGAAAAACGTCATCCAGTTCTCCACCGGCAACGTCGGGCCGCCACGCCCTGCAGATGATCATCGAGCGGCCCGACCTGCGCCTGGTGGGCCTGCACGCCCACGGCGCGGACAAGGTCGGCCGCGACGCCGCGGAGCTGTGCGGTCTGGACCAGCCGACCGGTGTGCTGGCCACCGACGACATCGAGGCGCTCGTCGCGCTGGAAGCCGACTGCGTGGTCTACACCTCGCAGGCCGAGATGCGGCCGCAGCAGGCGATCGCGGAGATCTCCCGGTTCCTGCGCACCGGCACCAACGTCGTCGGCACCTCGATGGTCTGGCTGGTCGCCCCGCACCAGGCCGACCACTGGATGCGCGATCCGCTGGCCAAGGCCTGCCACGCCGGTGGCACCTCGCTCTACATCAACGGCGTCGACCCCGGCTTCTCCGGAGACAGCCTGGTCTACACCGCGCTGACGCTGGCCGGGCGGGCCACCGCCGTCACCGTGTCGGAGATCTGCGACTACGGCAGCTATGACGACGCCGAATTCACCGGTGTCAGTTTCGGTTTCGGCACCACGCCCGATCACACCCCGATCATGTTCGCGCCCGGGGTGCTGGCCTCGCTGTGGGGCGGCCAGGTCCGGTCGCTGGCCGACATCCTCGACGTCACCCTCGACGAGGTTCGCGAGCGTCACGAAAGCTGGGTGACCCCCGAGCAGATCGAGTGCACGATGATGACCGTCCCACCCGGTCACGTGGCCGCGGTCCGGTTCTGGGTCGAGGGCCTGCGCAACGGTGAACCCGTGATCACCATGGAGCACGTCAACCGGCTCACCTCGGCGGCCGCGCCGCACTGGCCGTCTCCGCCGGACGGGCGGCCCGGCGTGCACCGGGTGGTGGTGCGCGGCAATCCCGGGGTCGAGATCAACACCCACCTCGGCCTCGACGGCGTCGACCACAACCAGGGCGGCGTCATCTCCACCGCGGCCCGCGCGGTCAACGCGATCCACGACGTGTGCGCCGCACCGCCCGGACTGATGGCGGTCAAGGACCTGCCCGCGACCCATGCCGACACCGTGATGTGGTGAAAGACCTTGGCTCCCAAGATCGCACCGCGTCGCCCGGCCAGCGGAAGCCAGGTACGCGCTGAGCGCACCCGCGAACGGGTGCTCGACGAGACGGTGCGCTGCGTCATCGACGAGGGCTTCGCCGCCGCCAGCGCCAAACACATCGCCGAGCGGGCCGGGGTGACCTGGGGTGTGGTGCAGTACCACTTCGGTGATCGTGACGGTCTGCTGATGGCCGTGGTGGACCGGGGGCTGGCGGAGCTGCACGGTGTGCTGCGGGCGCTGCCCGCGCCGTCGGAGCGCATCACCCGCGACCAACGGGTGCGCCGGGTGGTCGACGCCGCTTGGAAGGTGTTCTCCAGCGACGACTCCCGCGCGTCGCTGGAGATCCTGATCGCCACGCGGGCGATGCGCGACAAACGGGCCACCCGCCATCTCGGTCAACTGCAGCAGGCCATCACCGAGCTGAGTCGCGATCTGGCCGAAGGCCTCGACAACCCGCATGCCACCGCGGTCGCCGACCTGATCTGGGCGACCATGCGCGGCCTGGTGGTCTCCCAACTCGTCGCGGGCCGACCCGTGGACACCACCCGCGAGCAGCAGGCGCTGGTCGAGGTGATCTGCGCCTACCTCCGCGGTTCGAGTGAGTGAGACGCCACGCAGAGGTCTTCTCGCAGTTCTTCTGCGAGGTCTCGCTCAACGAGCCATGGACGATGACTGGCCAACCTCCTGCGAGCGGAGTTTCGATGGACGAGCACAGCCGGCCCCGGCGCGGCCCCATTACCCGCAACGCCGTGGGCCCGACGTCCGCGGAAGCCTTCGTCATCATCGCCATCGCGACGATCCTGTTGACCCGGCTCTATCTCCAGCTCACCGGTTACCCCCAGATCGGCGGCGGTGACCTGCACATCGCGCACGCGCTGTGGGGCGGCGCGCTGATGATGCTGGCGCTGCTCACCGGCTGGATGGCGCTCGGGTTCGGCGTGCGGGTGCTCACCGTGGTGATGGGCGGCATCGGGTTCGGCTTGTTCCTCGACGAGGTCGGCAAGTTCGTCACCAAGGACAACGACTACTTCTACGGGCCGGCCGCCGAGATCATGTACATCCTGGTGTGCCTGATCCTCGTCGGCGCCCGCCTGATCCGAGTGGTCCGCCCGCTGTCCGCCCACGAGTCCCTGGCGTCGGCCGCCGCGATCGCCGCCGACGGAGTGGCCCGCGGGCTGCCCGACCACCGTCGCGAAGTCGGGCTGCGACTCGTCGAGCAGGCCCGCGCCGGGGGAGCGCCGTCCGCCGACGTCGACCACGTCCGGTCACTGCTGCTGTCCGCGGGCCACGCCAGCGACCGCCTCTACCGGCTGCAGCAGTGGGCGCCGCGGTTGATCCCCGACTTCTTCCGCAGCCCGAAGTGGGTGCCGTGGGTGGGCTGGTTGCTGGTGGCCGGCGCGGTCTTCGGCCTGTCCTTCCACGCGCTGGGCATCGCCCTGGGCGACTACTTCTACGAGGACGAGCACGTCAAGATCCACCTGGCCGGCAAGAGCCCGGCCACGATCATCCTGCTGGTGAGCGCCGGGCTCACCCTGTCGATGGCGCTGCCGGCGATGATCGCGCTGCGGCGCACCACCAAGGTGTGGCCGCTGCGCCTGCTGCGCGACGCGGCGCTGCTGTTCACCTTCCTCAACGCCCTGGTCGACTTCGCCACCGAGGGGTTCGCCGCCCTGATCAACCTGTCCATCGGCCTGTTCGGCCTCGCGATCCTGTCCTACCAACTCGACGTCGCCGCACGGGAGCCGCGACTCGCCGGCTACACCACCGACAGATAGCGCCGGGTGACCACCCGCTGGATCACCGACGCGACGGGCGCGCCGATCTGGCTCCACCACGTCGCCGGCCGGGAGAACGCCACCACCTCGGCGTGCACCGACTCGTCGGCGGGGTCGTAGCGCACCCCGAACATCTCCTCGCCCGAGACCGCATGGCCGGGCAGGCTGCCGTAGGCGAACCCGCGCCGGTTCGGTTCGTCGATCGACGTAGACCACCCGGCACGGCGCGGCGAACGGACCCAGTTTGCCCAGCACGTCGGTGCCCACCTCGGCCACCTCGGTCGTCGCGGCCACCCGAAGTCCCGCCCCGCGCAGCATCCCGTAGCGCATCACCGCGGCCGCCGGCCTGCTCGAACCGGCTCCGTCCGGTGCCGATCGGCGAGGACAGCCGGACGTGGTGGTAACCCTCGGGGAGGCGGCCCGCCGTCGCACCCACCTCGGCGTAGGTGAACGGCCGGCCGGCGAGGTCGCTGAGCTTCACCGGTCCACCATGCCACCGCGACACGTACCTTCGTGGTCAAGGGCCCGCAGCGGGCGGCATACGGTAACCAGGTGGCAGACGACATGACGGTGCTCGGCGCGACCCACGCCGGCGGCGGCTTCAACCCGCCCGTGCCGACCGCCAAGGGCGGCCCCGACTACGGGCGATTCATCGACGCCGTCCGCGACATCCAGGACCATGCCCGCGCCGTCGACGCCCCCGACCACGTCATCACCGAGGCCGCCGACCTGCTCGAACGGGTGTCGGCGCTGCTGACGCCCTACGACGCCGACGAGTGGTCCACGCCCTCGGGGCGGCGCACCGACCTGCCGATGCGCGGCAACATCCTGAGCATCCCGAACGAGGCGGACCCCTGCGAGGACGGCCGGTTGCGCGGCTGGGCCCGCTTCCGCCGCTACCACCTCGGCCGCAACGGCGCGGTGCACGGCGGCATCATCGCCCACCTCTTCGACTCGGTGCTGGGCAAGACCTCGTTCCTGCTGACCGGCGGCCCGTACCAGCGCACCGCCTACCTGCACGTCAACTACCGCAAGATCGTGCCCATCGAGAAGGAGTTGCAGGTCGACGCCGGCGTGCTGCGCACCGAGGGCCGCAAGATCTTCGTCGACATCCGGCTCAGTGACGGCGACACGCTGCTGGCCGACGGGGAAGGACTGTTCGTACTGCTCAAGCCGGGGCAACCGTGAAGCGTCGCATGTGCGCGCGTGGGCGCGCCGGCGCGACCGGCTGCGCGAGCGCCCGGTCGCCGACTTCGTCTACCGGGTCGCGGTCGGGCGTGGTCGGCCTGACCGTGCTGCTGATCGGGATCGTGGCGATTCCGTACCCGGGACCGGGCTGGGCGATCCTGTTCCTCGGGCTGGCGATCCTGGCCACCGAGTTCTACTGGGCGCGTCGCACCCTGACCTTCACCCGCGGCCACTACAACAACGCGATGTCGTGGTTCCGCAGCCAGGGCTGGTGGGTGCAGGCGCTCGGCGCGGTGTTCACCGCGGCGGTGGTGGTGGCCACCCTGTGGCTGGTCGGTGCGGTGGAGTGGACGGCCGGGCTGCTCGGCCTGGATCACCCGGCCTTGGAGAGCCCCATCGGCCTCGGCGCCTGATCAACGCCCCGATAGCATGGTCGCGACCGACCGCGAGCCTTCGCGGCGGTCGTCCGCGTCCCCGTCAGTCGAAAGAGATCCCGTGATGAGCGCCCCCGCGACCACCGCCCCCGCAGCCCCGATCCGGGTTCCTGCCGGGACCACCGCGGGCGCGGCCGTGCGCGAGGCCGGTCTGCCGGGCCGCGGGGAGGCCGACGCCGTCGTGGTGGTGCGCGACGCCGACGGGAAACTGCGCGACCTCAGCTGGGTGCCGGAGGCCGACGTCGAGGTGGTCCCGGTGGCCGCCAACACCGACGAGGGCCGCAGCGTGATCCGGCACTCCGCCGCCCACGTGCTGGCGCAGGCGGTGCAGGAGCTCTTCCCGCAGGCCAAGCTCGGCATCGGCCCGCCGATCACCGACGGCTTCTACTACGACTTCGACGTGCCCGAGGCGTTCACCCCGGAGAACCTCGAGGCGCTCGAGAAGCGGATGCGCCAGATCGTCAAGGAAGGCCAGCTGTTCGACCGCCGGGTCTACGAGTCCAAGGACCAGGCCCGCGCCGAGCTGGCCGGCGAGCCCTACAAGCTCGAACTGGTCGACGACAAGTCCGGCGACGCCGACATCATGGAGGTCGGCGGCGACGAGCTGACCGCCTACGACAACCTCAATCCCCGCACCCGGCGAACGGGTTTGGGGCGACCTGTGCCGCGGACCGCACATCCCGACCACCAGGTACATCCCCGCGTTCAAGCTGACCCGAAGCTCGGCGGCGTACTGGCGCGGCGACCAGAACAACGCCAGCCTGCAGCGCATCTACGGCACCGCGTGGGAGTCGCAGGAGGCGCTGGACCGGCACCTCGAACTGCTCGAGGAGGCGCAGCGCCGCGACCACCGCAAGCTCGGCGTGGAGCTCGACCTGTTCAGCTTCCCCGACGAATTGGGTTCGGGCCTACCGGTTTTCCACCCCAAGGGCGGCATCGTGCGCCGCGAGCTCGAGGAGTACTCGCGGCGCAAGCACATCGAGGCCGGCTACGAGTTCGTCAACACCCCGCACATCACCAAAGAGCAGCTGTACATCACCTCCGGGCACCTGGAGTGGTACGCCGACGGCATGTTCCCGCCCATGCACATCGACGCCGAGTACGACGAGGACGGCGCGCTGCGCAAGCCCGGCGCAGGACTACTACCTCAAGCCGATGAACTGCCCGATGCACCACCTGATCTTCCGGTCGCGGGGCCGGTCGTACCGCGAACTTCCGTTGCGGCTCTTCGAGTTCGGCACGGTGTACCGCTACGAGAAGTCCGGTGTGATCCACGGCCTGACCCGGGTGCGCGGCATGACCCAGGACGACTCGCACATCTACTGCACCCGCGAGCAGATGCGCGACGAGCTGGCCTCGCTGCTGCGCTTCGTGCTCGACCTGCTCGCGCGACTACGGCCTCGACGACTTCTACCTGGAGCTGTCCACCAAGGACCCGGAGAAGTACGTCGGCTCCGACGAGGTGTGGGACGAGGCCACCGAGACGCTGCGTGAGGTGGCCGAGGCCTCCGGACTGCACCTGGTGCCCGACCCGGGCGGCGCGGCGTTCTACGGGCCGAAGATCTCGGTTCAGGTGCGCGACGCGCTGGGCCGCAGCTGGCAGATGTCGACCATCCAGCTCGACTTCAACATGCCCGAGCGCTTCGAGCTGGAGTACACCGCCGCCGACGGCACCCGCCAGCGCCCGGTGCTGATCCACCGCGCGCTGTTCGGCTCCATCGAGCGGTTCTTCGGCATCCTCACCGAGCACTACGCCGGGGCCTTCCCGGCGTGGCTGGCCCCGGTGCAGGTGGTGGGAATCCCGGTGGCCGACGACCACGTGCCGTATCTGCAGGACGTCGCCGCCGAACTGCGGTCGCACGGCGTGCGGGTGGAGGTCGACGCCAGCGACGACCGGATGGCCAAGAAGATCGTCAACCACACCAACCAGAAGGTGCCGTTCATGCTGCTCGCGGGTGACCGCGACGTGGAGGCCGGGGCCGTGTCGTTCCGGTTCGGTGACCGCAGCCAGATCAACGGCGTACCCCGGCAGCAGGCGATCGCCGCGATCCGCAAGTGGATCGCCGACCGCCAGAACGACGCCCCCTCAGCGGAATTGGTGAAGGTCGACGGTGACTGAGGAACGGGAGCTCGCTGACCGATCGGGGCGTGGGGGAGCCCGACCGGCTGCAGCGGCTGTGGACCCCGCACCGGATGAGCTACATCGTCGAGGTCCCGAAGAAGAAGTCCGCCGGAGCCGTCGCGGCCCTTCACCGACATCCCCACCCTGCCCGACGAGGACGGCCTGGTGGTCGCGCGCGGTGAGCAGGTGTACGTGGTGCTCAACCTCTACCCGTACAACCCGGGCCACCTGATGGTGGTGCCCTATCGGCGGGTCTCGGAGCTGGAGGACCTCACCGAAGCCGAGAGCGCCGAGCTGATGGCGTTCACGCAGAAGGCGATTCGCGTCATGAAGGCCGTCTCGAGTCCGGACGGTTTCAACGTCGGGCTCAACCTCGGCAGGTCGGCGGGCGGCTCGCTGGCCGAACACCTGCACATGCACGTCGTGCCGCGCTGGTCCGGCGACGCCAACTTCATCACGATCGTCGGTGAGACCAAGGTCATCCCGCAGCTGCTGCGCGACACCCGCACGCTGCTCGCCACCGAATGGGCCAACCAGCCGTGAGCGACTTCTACCTGATGACCCGGGCGGCGTACACCAAGCTCAGTACGCCGGTTGCCAAGGCGGCGTTGAAGATCGGGCTGACCCCCGACATCGTCACCATCATCGGCACCGCCGGCTCGGTGCTGGCCGCGCTGACGCTGTTCCCGATCGGGCAGCTGTGGTGGGGAGCGGTGGCCGTGTTCTTCTTCGTGCTCGCCGACATGCTCGACGGTGCGATGGCCCGCCAGCGCGGCGGCGGCACCCGGTTCGGGGCGGTGCTGGATGCCACCTGCGACCGGATCAGCGACGGCGCGGTGTTCTGCGGCCTGCTGTGGTGGGCGGCGTTCGGCCTGCACAGCTCGTCGCTGATGGTGGCCACGCTGATCTGTCTGGTGACCTCCCAGGTGATCTCCTACATCAAGGCCCGCGCCGAGGCCAGCGGCCTGCAGGGCGGCGGCGGTCTGATCGAACGCCCCGAACGGCTGGTCATCGTGCTGGCCGGGGCCGGGCTCTCGGACTTCCCGTTGTTCCCGGTGCCGATGCTGCTGCCCATCGCGATGTGGCTGCTCGCGGTGGCCAGCCTGGTGACCGTGGGCCAGCGCGTGCACAGCGTGCGCAGCTCACCGGGGGCCATGGACAAGATCGAGCCGGCCCCCGAGCCGGGGAGCGCCGAGCCGTGATCACCACGCCGGCGGGGCTGTGGACGGCCGGCCGCAAGCGGCTGCCGTCGGGGGACAATCTCGCCGACTGGGGGTATGCCGCGGGCTGGCGGGTGGTCCGCACCGTGCCGGAGTTCTTCGCCCGCAACGCCTTCGGTGCCGGCGCGCGCTACGCGGCGCTGGGCGGCGGGCCCGAGCAGCTGCGCAAGAACCTGGCCCGGGTGATCGGCACCACCCCCGCCGAGGTGCCGGACTCGCTGATTCGTGCTTCGCTGGCCTCCTACGCCCGATACTGGCGGGAGGCGTTCCGGTTGCCCACGATGGATCTCGAAGCCCTTGCGCTGCGCCTCGACGAGGTCGTCATCGGCAAGGAGAACGTCGACGCCGCCTACGCCGCCGGCCGCGGCGTCATCCTGGCCCTTCCGCACAGCGGGAACTGGGACATGGCCGGGGTGTGGCTGGTCCACCACAGCGGCACCTTCACCACCGTCGCCGAGCGGCTCAAGCCGGAGTCGCTGTACCGCCGCTTCCTCGAGTACCGGGAAAGCCTGGGCTTCGAGGTGCTGCCGCTGAACGCGGAGCCGCGGAGGCCGGCGACATCGGACAGGGAGCCGGTCAACGCCCGCCGATGGAGGTGCTCGCCGAGCGGCTGCGGGCCAACCGGGCGGTGTGCCTGATGGCCGAGCGTGACCTCACGAAATCCGGTGTGCAGGTGGACCTCTTCGGCGAGCCGACGCGAATGCCGGCCGGCCCGGCGAAGCTGGCGATCGAGACCGGTGCCGCGCTGCTGCCCGCCCACGTCTACTACCGGGGAGAGGACTGCGTCGTCCATCTCTTCCCGCCGCTGGACTGCTCGAGCGGCGACGTCGGCGTCGTCACCCAGGCGCTGGCCGACCAGTTCGGCAAGAACATCGCGGCCCATCCCGAGGATTGGCACATGCTGCAGCCGCAGTGGCTGGCCGACCTGTCCGACGAAAGGCGCGCCCGAATCGAGGGCACCTGATGCGGATCGGCATGGTGTGCCCGTACTCGTTCGACGTGCCCGGCGGGGTGCAGTCGCACGTGCTGCAACTCGCCGAGGTGATGCGCGAACGCGGGCACGAGGTCAGCGTGCTGGCGCCGTTCTCCCCGCATGTCGAGCTGCCCGACTACGTCGTCTCCGGCGGCAAGGCCGTTCCCATCCCGTACAACGGCTCGGTGGCGCGCCTGCGGTTCGGCCCGGCCACCCACCGCAAGGTCAAGAAGTGGCTCGACGGACGGCGAGTTCGACGTGCTGCACCTGCACGAGCCCAACGCGCCGAGCCTGTCGATGCTGGCGCTGCAGGCCGCCGAGGGCCCGATCGTCGCGACGTTTCACACCTCGACCACAAAGTCGTTGACGCTCAGCGTGTTTCAGGGGATCCTGCGGCCCTATCACGAGAAGATCGTCGGTCGCATCGCCGTCTCCGACCTGGCGCGGCGCTGGCAGATGGAGGCCCTGGGATCCGACGCCGTCGAGATCCCCAACGGCGTGGACGTCGCCTCGTTCGCCAACGCGCCCCGGCTCGACGGCTATCCGCGGCCCGGCGGGTCGGTGCTGTTCCTCGGCCGCTACGACGAGCCGCGCAAGGGGATGGCGGTGTTGGTGGGCGCGCTGCCCGCCCTGGTGAAGCGGTTCCCCGACATCGAGGTCCTCATCGTCGGACGCGGTGACGAGGACGAGCTTCGCGAGGAGGTCGGCGAGCTGGCCGGGCACCTCCGTTTCCTGGGTCAGGTCGACGACGCGACCAAGGCGTCGGCCATGCGCAGCGCCGACGTGTACTGCGCCCCGAACACCGGCGGGGAGAGCTTCGGCATCGTGCTCGTGGAGGCGATGGCCGCCGGCACGCCGGTGGTGGCCAGTGACCTCGACGCGTTCCGGCGGGTGCTGCTCGACGGCAAGGCCGGCCGGCTGGTGCCCGTCGACGACTCCGACGCACTGGCCGAGGCGCTCATCGCCGTGCTCGCCGACGACAAACTGCGGGCCGGCTACGTCAAGGCCGCGTCGGTGGCCGTGCGGCGCTACGACTGGTCGGTGGTCGCCGACCAGATCATGCGGGTCTACGAGACGGTGGCCGGGGCGGGCGCCAAAGTGCAGGTGGCCGGACGGCGGGCAAGAGCGAAGCGACTAGGGGATCGACGTAATGCCTGGGCCGTTGTACTGGTCGTTGACCGCGGTACTGGTCGTCGTCCTGCTGCTGATCGCGGTCTGGGCCTACCAGACCGCCACCCGGCTGGACCGCCTGCACGTCCGCTACGACCTGTCCTGGCAGGCGCTGGACGCCGCGCTGGCGCCGCCGCGCGGTGGTGGCCCGCGCGGTGGCCGCCGACGCCTACCGCCACCGCCCCGAGGGCCGACGGCTGGCCGCGCTGGCCGACGCCGCCGAACGCGCCCCCCGCACCGGGCGGGAGGCGGCCGAGAACGAGCTGTCGGCGGCGCTGGCGATGGTCGACCCGTCGGCGATCCCGGTGGCCCTGGTAGCCGAGCTGGCCGACGCCGAGGCCCGGGTGCTGCTGGCCCGCCGGTTCCACAACGACGCCGTGCGCGACACCCTCGCGCTGCGGGAACGCCGCCCGGTCCGGTGGCTGCGGCTGGGCGGAACCGCGCCGCTGCCAAGCTATTTCGAGATCGCCGAGACGGGCCGGACACCGACAGCGGCTGGCCCCGCCGAGGAAGGCCTGGTGGACCGGCGCACCTCGGCGCGGGTGATCCTGCTCGACGACGACGGGGCGGTGCTGCTGTTCTGCGGTTCCGATCCGGCGATCACCGACGGCACCGCACCGCGGTGGTGGTTCACCGTCGGCGGACAGGCCCATCCCGGCGAGCGGCTGGTCGACACCGCCGTGCGGGAGATCGCCGAGGAAACCGGACTGCACGTGGAGCCGGCCCAGATGGTGGGCCCGGTGTGGCGGCGCGACTCCGTCATCGACTTCAACGGCACGGTGATCCAGAGCCAGGAGTTCTACTTCATCCACCGCACCAGCCGGTTCGAGCCGACCACGGGCGGGCGCACCGCCCTGGAACTGCGGTACATTCACGGCCATCGCTGGTGTGATTCCGCCGCGATCGAGAAGCTGGCCGCGGGCGGCGAAACGGTCTACCCGCTGCAGCTCGGTGAGCTGCTCGCCGAGGCCAACGTGGTGGCCGACGATCGCGGCGGCGGCCCGCCGGCAGAGTTGCAACCGATCCGCTGAACAGCGGAATTATTCAGTTTGAAGGCGCCCTTTACACTGGATCCGTATCAACGGAAGGGACCCACTGTGGAAAACGGAGCTGCCGCTTCCGAACGCAACGGCTCGGGCAGCCCCGCGCAGACCGGTACGGCCCGGGTGAAGCGCGGCATGGCTGAGATGCTCAAGGGCGGCGTGATCATGGACGTCGTCACCCCGGAACAGGCGCGCATCGCCGAAGGCGCCGGCGCGGTGGCGGTCATGGCCCTGGAACGCGTTCCCGCCGACATCCGCGCCCAGGGCGGCGTGGCCCGGATGAGCGACCCCGACCTGATCGAGGGCATCATCTCGGCGGTCACCATCCCCGTGATGGCCAAGGCCCGCATCGGGCACTTCGTGGAGGCGCAGATCCTGCAGAGCCTCGGCGTGGACTACGTCGACGAGTCCGAGGTGCTCACCCCGGCCGACTACACCCACCACATCGACAAGTGGAAGTTCACCGTCCCGTTCGTGTGCGGCGCGACCAACCTCGGCGAGGCGCTGCGCCGCATCACCGAAGGCGCGGCGATGATCCGCTCCAAGGGCGAGGCCGGCACCGGCGACGTGTCCAACGCCACCACCCACATGCGCACCATCGGCGGCGAGATCCGTCGGCTGTCGTCGCTGTCGGAGGACGAGCTCTACGTCGCGGCCAAGGACCTGCAGGCCCCCTACGACCTCGTCGTCGAGGTGGCCAGGGCGGGCAAGCTGCCGGTGACGCTGTTCACCGCGGGCGGTATCGCCACCCCGGCCGACGCCGCGATGATGATGCAGCTCGGCGCCGAGGGCGTGTTCGTCGGCTCCGGCATCTTCAAGTCCGGCAACCCGGCCGAGCGGGCGGCCGCCATCGTCAAGGCCACCACCTTCTACGACGACCCCGACGTCCTGGCGAAGGTGTCGCGCGGCCTCGGCGAGGCGATGGTGGGCATCAACGTGGAGGACATCGCGCAGCCGCACCGGCTCGCCGAGCGCGGCTGGTAACCGCGGTGATGAGCCGCTTGCGCGAAGAACATCAGTCGTAGCATGGCGATCGAAGAGATCCTCGACCTCGAGCAGCTCGAGGTCAACATCTATCGCGGTGGCGTCTTCAGCCCCGAATCCGGTTTCCTGCAGCGCACTTTCGGCGGTCACGTCGCCGGCCAGTCGCTGGTGTCGGCGGTGCGCACCGTGGAGCCGAAGTTCCAGGTGCACTCCCTGCACGGCTACTTCCTGCGCCCCGGCGACGCCACCAAGCCCACCGTCTACCTCGTCGAGCGCCTGCGTGACGGCGGATCGTTCGCCACCCGCCGGGTCAACGCGATCCAGCACGGCGAGACGATCTTCTCGATGTCGGCGTCGTTCCAGACCGACCAGAGTGGCATCGAGCACCAGGACGAGATGCCCGAGGCGCCTCCGCCGGACGGCCTGCCGGGGTTCATCTCCCGGGGAGGCGTGTTCGACGACGCCGGGTTCTCGCAGTTCGCCGAGTGGGACGTCCGCATCGTCCCGCGCGATCGGGTGACGCTGACCCCCGGCAAGGCCTCCCAGCAGCAGGTGTGGTTCAAGCACAAGGACCCGCTGCCCGACGACCATGTGCTGCACATCTGCGCGCTGGCCTACATGAGCGACCTGACCCTGCTCGGCTCGGCACAGGTCAACCACATCGAGGAACGCAAGCATCTGATGGTGGCCTCGCTGGATCACGCGATGTGGTTCATGCGGCCGTTCCGCGCCGACGAGTGGTTGCTCTACGACCAGTCCTCGCCGTCGGCGTGCGGCGGCCGCGCGCTGACCCACGGCCGGATCTTCAATCGGTACGGCGAGATGGTGGCGACGGTCGTCCAAGAGGGGCTGACCCGCTACCAACGCGGTTACACCGCCAAGCCATGAGCGTTCGCATCGGTGTGCTGGCCCTGCAGGGCGACACCCGCGAGCACCTGGCCGCGCTGCGCGAGGCGGGCGCCGAGGCCTCCACCGTGCGGCGGCGCGGTGAGCTCGACGCGGTCGACGCCCTGGTGATCCCGGGCGGGGAGTCCACCACCATGAGTCACCTGCTGCGCGCGTTCGACCTGCTCGAGCCGCTGCGCGACCGCCTGGCCGCCGGCATGCCGGCCTACGGCTCGTGCGCGGGCATGATCCTGCTGGCCAGCGAGATCCTCGACGCCGGCGCCCCCGGCCGGGAGGCCGTGCCGCTGCGCGCCATCGACATGTCGGTGCGGCGCAACGCTTTCGGCCGCCAGGTCGACTCGTTCGAGGGCGACATCGAGTTCGACGGGCTCGACGGGCCCGCGCACGCGGTCTTCATCCGCGCGCCGTGGGTGGAGCGCGTCGGGCCCGAGGTACAGGTGCTGGCCCGCGCCGACGAGCACATCGTCGCGGTGCGCCAGGGCGCCGTGCTGGCCACCGCGTTTCACCCCGAGATGACCGGAGATCGGCGCGTGCACAAGCTCTTCGTCGACATCGTCCTGGGCGCGGTCTGACCCGAATTCGTCGATTGACGTTTACCTGACGTCAATGCGGGCAGTCGCGTTCTGCCGGCTGCATTTCCCATACTGACGTGGGGAGCGTGGCGTGAAGGGCTGGAGGTCATGATGATCTCACGTTGGGTGAGGCGGCATCTTCGTCGCGAACGTGACACCGAGCAGATGACCCGCGCGGTGGCGGACGCCGTGTGGCGTCCGGCGGTGCAGTTCGACCCGGCGCTCCGGCCGATCGCCTGGTGGCGCGCGCTCTAGACCACCGGCAGCACCAGCCGCGACGACGACCGCACCGTGTTGATGCTGCTGGTGCCGACGCTGGCATGCCGGAAGTTCATGATCGCCGGGGTGGCGGGATCCTGGTCGTCACTGGTGATGGTCAGCGCGATCCGATGACCCGCGCCGAACCGGCGCGCGTTGGGCACCAACGGGATTCGGTACTGCACGTCCTCGCCGACGGGCACCGCCGCGGCGCGGCGGCAGGGCAGCGCCGGTGCGCCGGTCCGGCTCGCCGCCTCGTCGACCTCGCGCAGCGAGGCCCGCAGCCAGCCCGCGGTGACCGGTGTCGTCGTGCCGTCGGGCGCCACGTCGGACAGCGTGACGATCCACGCTGTGTCGATGGCCGTGGCGGCGGCCACCAACCGCAGCTCGATCTCGCCGACGACATCGAGCGCCTCGGGCAGCGCAGCACTGGTCCACGTCAGCTGTGACGGCGGATCGATCGGGCTCGGCTTGGCCCGGCTGAGCCCGGCGCCCAGCGACCATGAACTCCCGGCTGCCCGGTGCGCCCTCGTCGGCGCCCAACGCGCCGTCGGCGCGCAGCGCCAGTTCGGTGAAACTGCTCTCCGGAGGCCAGGATTCGGCCTCGTGCCACTGCCCCTCGCCGGGCAGCACGTAGCGAACCGGGGGCCCGTCGAGGATCCCGGTGTCGCTGTCCCTTGAGCCAGTGGTCGAACCAGGCCAGCGCCTCGACGTGCAGGCTCTCCCACGGCCAGGTCAGGCCGAACTCGTCGAGCATGCCGACCCGTACGCACGGACTGTTGGTCAGGTGCTGCCACGCCGTGAACGTCGACGGCAGATGCAGCGGCACGTTCTGCCAGTCGCAGCCGAGGTAGACCGGGATGTCGACGTTCCCGAGCAGCGGCGTGAGATCGCGCTCGTCCCACCATGCAGTCGCGCAGTGGGATGGCGCACCGCGGCGTCGAGCCACAGCTCGTCCCACGGCTTGCGGGTTGTGCGGAGCCCGCGACAAGCCCTTGACGACGGTCACTGCCGCCTCCCCGTTCATGGTCGCGAACTTGCGGTGCAGCGGCGCGGGCCTTGAGCACCTTGCGGGCCGCCTCGAATGGGCGCACTGCGCCAGAACCCGTCGCTGCGCTCCGAGGTGATCCCGGTCAGCGCCAGAAACGGCGTGACGAACGACGAGCTGAACAGGCCGTGGTGGCAGGCCGCCTCGTAGAGGTCGGTGGTCACTGCGACCGGAAAGATCGCCTTGAGGTGCGGCGGCCGCTCGACGGCGGCCTCCAGTTGGGTCATCGCGAAATAGCTGATGCCGATCATGCCGACGGTGCCGTCGCACCACGGCTGCGACGCCGCCCACTCGACGAGGTCGTACATGTCGCGGCGTTCCTGGGCGTCGAAGAAGCTGAACTCGCCGCCCGAGCCGCCCGTGCCGCGCAGGTTGGCGATCACGTGGGCATACCCGCGCGGCACCCAGAAGTCGGTGGCGCCGGCCTCGATGAAGCCCATCGGCGCGCCGAGGTCCTGGATCTGCCGCGGGTAGGGCGAGGCTGCGATCAGCGCCGGGAAACGGCCGGTGTCGTCGGGCCGGTGCACGTCGGCGAGCAGCGTGACGCCGTCGCGCATGCCGGCACCGACGTTGAGGTCGTGGCGCACCCGGTACCGCGGGTCGCTGAGGTTGCGGTAGGTGCGTCCGGTGGTCTGGGGGCCGTTGAGCTGCCGCTGGCCCGGCTCGGTGCCGGAGACGGTGGTCGTCGATGCCATGTCGGGCTCCTGTTCCACGCCGTGTCGAGACAGGTCACATCGTAGGGACCGACGACCCCACCACGTAGACTCGTCGGGTTACGAGGAGTTTCGGCACGGTATTCGGCAAGGAAGAGGAAGTACCACGATGAGCGGCCATTCCAAATGGGCCACCACCAAGCACAAGAAGGCCGTCGTCGACGCCAAGCGCAGCAAGATGTTCGCCAAGCTGATCAAGAACATCGAAGTCGCCGCGCGCATCGGCGGCGGTGACCCGGACGGCAACCCGACGCTGTGGGACGCCATCGCCAAGGCCAAGAAGTCCTCGGTTCCCAACGACAACATCGAGCGCGCCCGCAAGCGCGGCGCCGGCGAAGAGGCCGGCGGCGCGGACTGGCAGAACATCACCTACGAGGGCTACGGCCCCAACGGCGTCGCGGTCCTCATCGAGTGCCTCACCGACAACCGCAACCGCGCCGCCGGCGAGGTGCGGGTCGCGATGACCCGCAACGGCGGCAACATGGCCGACCCCGGCTCGGTGGCCTACCTGTTCGCCCGCAAGGGCGTGGTCATCCTGGAGAAGAACGGCCTGAGCGAGGACGACGTCCTGCTGGCCGTCCTGGAGGCGGGCGCCGAGGAGGTCAACGACCTCGGCGACAGCTTCGAGGTCATCTGCGAGCCGACCGACCTGGTGACCGTGCGCACCGCACTGCAGGACGCCGGCATCGACTACGACTCCGCCGAGGCCAGCTTCCAGCCCTCGGTGACCGTTCCCGTCGACCTCGAGGGGGCCCGCAAGGTGCTCAAGCTGGTCGACGCGCTCGAGGACAGTGACGACGTCCAGGACGTCTACACCAACATCGACATCCCCGACGACGTCGCGGCGCAGCTCGACGAGGACTGACATGCCGGCGGTACGGGACGCGCCAGGCAGCCCCGAAGCCGAGTCCGGGCGAAGTCTACTGACCCGGCGTGATACTCACCGGCAGGCCCGAATAGCGGGTCATCCCGGTCAGCGGGTCGACGTCGGTGTGGTCGGTCATCCGGTTGACGTTGGCCGCGGCGTAGCCGTGCGGCACCGACACCGCACCGGGGCGGATATCCGTTGTGAGACAGGCGATCCCGGTCACCGCCCCGAGCCCGTTCCGGACCGTGATCGGCTGCCCGTCGGCGATACCCGCCGCCGCGGCGTCGTCGGGATGCACCAGGACCTCGACGCGGTCGCCGAGGAAGGTGAGCTGCGAGTTCAGGTGGCGCTTCTGCCGGCGCGGCACCAGCACGAGTGGCTCGGGCGCGGTCAGGGCATCCAGTTGGTCGATCAATGCCTGCGGGGCCAGCCGCCAGCCGCCCAGCCGATCGAGGTGCGCCTCCACCCAGGCGGCGGGCAACTCGCGGGCGGCTTCGACGTAGCCGTCGGTGACCAACTCCGCGAAAGTGCCACGCGCCCTGCCCATCATCTGCGCCAGCATGCGGTCGTCATCGTCAGGGTCGGCGGTGTCGGCCAACGAATACCCGAGACGGCGGCCCAGTTCGGCCAGGATCCACCACGTCGAACGCCGCTCGCCGGCCGGGCTCACCACGGCCGGGGTGTGCTGCGCCGACACGCGGGTGCTCAGGATGTCCCACAGTGTCACGTCGGCCCGCTCGAGCTGATCCTTGGCCGGCAGCACGTGAGTCGAGATCGCGGTGATCTCGGTGGGCAGGATCTCCAGGGTGGCCAGAACGTCGAGGCGATGCAGCGCATCGGCCAGCACGTCGGCGTTGGGGAAGGCGGTCAGCAGGCCGCCGCCCAGGTTCAGCAGGGCGCGGATGTTGCCCGCGCCGATCTCGTCCGCCAATGCCGCACAAGGCCATTCGCCGAGGAATGACCGGGTCTCGGGGCGACTGGCCGGTCCCGGGCCGAATGAACCCTGCCGGGCCCGACAGCGGAAGCTGCGGGAAGGCCTCGAGCTGATAGGTGAAGCCGGGGTGGAACCACGCACCGCCGGGACGGTTCATCGAGTCGGTGAGAATCATCAGTGCCCACGCCAGCCACTGGGTGACGTTGGCGCTGCGGGCCATCGTGACACCGGTGCCGGTTTCGACGGCGATGCGGCCCGGCGCCGCGGATCGCGTCGCGCAGGCGCGACGAGGACGTCCGGATCGACGTCGGCCAGCCGCGCCGCGTGGTCCAAGGTGAAGGGGGCGACGGCCTCGGCGAGCCGGTCGGCGCCGGTGACCCGGCCCGCCAGGATGGCCGGGTCGGCCCCGTCGGCGAGCAGCTCGGCCACCAGATAGGCGAGCACCGCGTAGTCCGTTCCGGGCCGCGGTGCGATGTGAGCTGTTGCCAGCCTTGCTGTTTCGGTGCGCCGCGGGTCGATCACCCACACTTGGCCGCGGCCCGTGATGTCGCGGATGATGCCGGTCGGGTTGGGCATCGCCAGGGCATGACCGTGCGACACCACCGGGTTGCTGCCGATGCACAGCAGGAACTCGGCGCCTGCGTAGTCGGCTCGGCAACTGAGGCCCACGAAACCGCCCATCAGGTCGGCCACCAGTGGTTTGGCCGTGCCGTCGATGGTCAGCGGGCTGAACTTCGCCGGTGTGCCGATCGCGGCGTGCAGTGCCTCGGCCATCCGGTAGCCGGCCGCGTCCATGCCGATGCCGGAGCCGAAGAAGATTCCCACCGACTCCGGCCCGTGCCGGTCGATCACCGTCTTCAGGCGTGCGGCCAGATCGTCCAGGGCGGCGTCCCAGGTGGTGTCCCGCAGACCGTCGCCGGTGCGGATCTGCGGGTGGTCGAGGCGGTCCGGGTGGTGGTGCAACTCGGGCAGCGCCCGGCCCTTCGGGCAGGTGTAGCCCGCCGACACCGGATGGTCGCGGTCGCCGCGCACGCGGACCACCCGCTCGCCCTCGACGTCGACCAGGATGCCGCACACCGATTGGCAGACTCGGCAGAAGCTTCGGACCGTCCGTACCTCAGACTCCGGCATATCGGGAACCGTAGCGCTATCCGGTGCCGCTCTGCCGAACGATTGCGGCGAACTCCTCGCGGTCGCAGGCGTCGAGTTTGGTGCAGCCGCGATAGATGTGTCCCTCGACGGTGCGAACGGACACCGAAAGCCGTTCGGCGATCTGACGATTGGTCAATCCCGCACTGATGAGGGCGGCGATCTCGCGTTCCCGCGAACTGAGCGGCAACGGCCGGGCGGTCGCCACGATGGCCGGTGTGACGAACCCGCCGCCGCGTTCGGCCAACCGGGCGGCCCGGGCGGCCGATTCGGCGCTGTGCCTGCGCTTGCCGTCCGCGGTCGTGCGCGAGGGCGGCCTGGGCGGCGGCATCGGCCGCCGACAGCAGCAGCCCGGCCCGCTCGAACTGCTCGCTGGCCGCGTCGAGGGCGGTGCCGTCGGCGTGGGCCAGCGCGGCCGCATGGCGGGCGTACAACTCGCGCCGGCCTTCCCTGCACACGGCCGGCCAGCCAGCTCAACCTGGCGCTGACGGCCCGGTCGCCGAACCGGGCGGCGTCATGCAACGCCTCGGCCTCCACCGCGTACTGGCCGGCTTCATGCGCGGCCTCGGCTGCCTTGCGCGCCAACGTGATTGCGGTCTTGTCCCCGCCGCGGGCCGCGGCCACCCAGGCGTTCGCCAGGATCACCTGCGGACCGTAGATTGCCATGTGCTGACCGGTGTGCCGGGCCGCTTCGGCCATCACCCGGTCGGCCTTGTCCGGCCGGCCCAGCGCCGCGTGCGCGCGGGCCAGCAGCAACTGCGCGGGCAGCTGCCAGGGCAGCGTGTCCTCGCCGACGAGAGCGGCCAGCGCCTGCTCGATCGGGGAGATCACGTCGGCGAACTTTCCCCGGTAGTTGGCGACCACAGCGGCCATCACCTTGGTCAGTGCCCACCCGACGTACTGCCCGGGGCTGGAGAACTGGGCGTAGGCGGCCGCCTGCTCGTCGGCACGGTCCAGATCGCCGGTCATGCTCAGGGCCAGCACGTCGGTATAGCGGGCGAGGATCCCGACCATCGCCTCCGGGTTCTCGGTGGCGCGGACGCGCTGTGCGATGGGCTCGAAGTCGTTGCCGCGGCCCATCATCGGCATCGCCTGCCCGGCAGCGAAGCATGCCGCCTCGATGGCCAGCGGGGGAGCGTCGGGGTTCGACAACACCGCCTCGGCGGCCAGCACACCGCGCTCGAGCTCGTTCTCCTGCACCGCGAACACGGCGTCGTACCCCCCGACGATCGCCGTCATCGCCGGGTCGGTGACGCGGCTGCGCAGCGTCTCCAGTATCTGATGGGCCTCAGCCACCTCGCCCGTCACGAAGAACCGGATGCCCATCAGCGGCGCTCCCCACCACCGCACCAATTGGACGTCGTCGTCGGGGTTCTCCGGTGTCATCGCGCCGACGATCGCTTTGGCCTCGACCCCCCTGCCCTGCAGCATCACCGACCGGAACAGCATCAACCGGGCCCCGAGCATGAACGGTCCCCGTTGGGCGGCCGGCATCTTCTCGGCCTGCCGCAGCGCCGCGCCGGCCAGCCGCTCGGCCAACGGGAGATCGGCCACCGACAGTGCGTCCTGACCGGCGGTGAGCAGGAAGATCATGTCGGCGTCCTGGTCGCTGTCGGCGTACAGCTGTGCCAGCTGGATACGGCGCGCCGCCGAACTGAGGTCTCGGGTGCGCAGCACTTCGGCGATCCGGCCCCGTGATTCGCGCGCCGACGCGGTGCCGATCCGGCGCCGCATCACATCGCCGTAGAGCGGATGGGCGATCCGGACCCGCAGCGCCCCGCCGTCATCGGCGATCCGGATCAGGTCGGCCTGTTCGGCGGCATCGACCGCGTCGACGCCGGCCAGATCGACGACGGCATCGAGATCCAGCGGCTCGCACAGCGCCAGCAGCTTGAGCACACTGAGCGCGGGCGCGCCGGCATCGTCGAGACGGGTGTCCAGGAGGGCGGCCAGGCCGGCTGACACCTGAGCGCGCCCGCGGATCTGCCACACGCCGTCGGCCTTGCGCAGCGTTCCCGCTTCCAGCGCCCCGGTGACCAGATGCCGCAGGAACAGCGGGTTGCCCTCGGAGGACTCCCAGATGAAGTCGGCGCTGAGTTCCTCGACGGTGCCGCCCAGCACCGACTCCAGCAGCGTGGCGGTCTCCTGCCGGGTGAACGGCTGCATCTCCAGCCACTCCAGGTAGCCGTCCTTCCACAGCGACATCAGGATCTCGGGCACCTGTTCGCTGTTGCGGACGGTGGCCACGATGCGCGCGGACCGGTCGGTCGCGATGTTGTGCAGCAGCGTCGCCGACAGCGGATCGAGCAGGTGGGCGTCGTCGACACCGACCACGACGTTCCCGTCGGCGAGCAGGGTGCGCCGGGCGGCGGCGATCTGCCCGGCTGGGTTGTCCGCGGCGCTGTCGCCGACCCACTGCGCGAACGCGCCCAGCGGAATGTCGCGGGACGACTCGGTGCAGGCCACCCAGTGCACCGTCGCGGAGGGCAGGGTGGCCGTCACCGCCCGCGCGAGGGTCGTCTTGCCCACCCCCGCGGGGCCGACCACAACTACGCCGCCGCCCTCGTCACCACTCAGCGCGGACCGGATGATCTCGTCCTGTGCCGGGCGGTCGAGGATGCGCCACCCCCGGACCATGGATGCAGAGTAGTGGTCACGGCCCGTTTTCGACGGTATGTCGCTGCGCCACGCTGTCCCCGGCAGCCGCTAAGGTATCGAACAGCTGTTCTACGACCGGCGAGAGGCGAGCTGTGCGGGTGATGGGAGTCGACCCAGGGCTGACGCGCTGCGGTCTCTCGGTCATCGAGAGTCGTGGCGGCCGCCAGGTCATCGCGCTGGACGTCGACGTGGTCCGCACGCCTGCCGATCAGCCGCTGCAGAAACGGCTGCTCACCATCAGCGAAACCGTCGAGCACTGGCTGGACACCCACGTGCCCGAGGTGCTCGCCATCGAGCGGGTGTTCGCCAACCAGAACGCGAACACCGCCATGGGTACCGCCCAGGCGGCCGGCGTGATCGCGCTGGCCGCCGCCCGCCGCGACATCGACGTGTACTTCCACACTCCCAGTGAGGTCAAGGCCGCCGTCACCGGCAACGGCCGGGCGGACAAAGCGCAGGTCACCGCGATGGTCACCCGGATCCTGCAACTGCAGCAGAAACCGACCCCCGCCGACGCCGCCGACGCGCTGGCGCTGGCCATCTGCCACTGCTGGCGCGCGCCGATGATCGCCCGGATGGCGCAGGCCGAGGCGATGGCCGCCGAGCAGAAGCGGGCCTATCAGGCCCGGCTGAAGGCGGCGAGATGATCGCCTCGGTCCGCGGCGAGGTGCTCGACATCGCCCTCGACCACGCCGTGATCGAGGCCGGCCGGTGTCGGCTACAAGGTGATGGCCGCCCCCTCGACGCTGGCCACCCTGCGCCGCGGCCACGAGGCGCGGCTGATCACCGCGATGATCGTCCGGGAAGACTCCCAGACGTTGTACGGCTTCGCCGACGCCGACGCCCGTGACCTGTTCCTCACCCTGCTCGGGGTGTCCGGGGTGGGGCCGAAGATCGCGCTGGCCACCTTGGCGGTCTACGACGCGACGGCGCTGCGCCAGGCGCTGGCCGACGGTGACGTCACCGCGCTGACCCGGGTTCCCGGGATCGGCAAGCGCGGTGCCGAGCGGATGGTCCTGGAATTGCGCGACAAGATCGGCGCGGTGACCACGTCGGCCGGTGTGGCCGCGGCATCCGGGCATGGCGTGCGCGGACCGGTCGTGGAAGCCCTTGTCGGACTTGGCTTTGCGGCCAGGCAGGCCGAGGAGGCCTGCGACAAGGTGCTGGCCGACGATCCCGAGGCCACCACGTCGGGTGCGCTGCGGGCGGCGCTGTCGCTGTTGGGTAAGACCAAGTGATGGGCCGATTCGAGGACGACGACGTCGACGAGGTCGCCGAACGCGACGTCTCGCCGGCGCTGACGGTCGGCGAAGGCGACATCGACGCCAGCCTGCGGCCGCGCTCGCTGCAGGAGTTCATCGGCCAGCCGCGGGTGCGCGAACAGCTGCAGCTGGTGCTCGAGGGCGCCAAGAACCGCGGCGGCACACCGGATCACATCCTGCTGTCCGGGCCGCCCGGCCTGGGCAAGACCTCGCTGGCGATGATCATCGCCGCCGAACTGGGCACGTCGCTGCGGGTCACCTCGGGCCCGGCGCTCGAGCGGGCCGGCGACCTGGCGGCGATGCTGTCCAACCTCGTCGAGGGCGACGTGCTGTTCATCGACGAGATCCACCGCATCGCCCGGCCCGCCGAGGAGATGCTGTACCTGGCGATGGAGGACTTCCGGGTCGACGTCATCGTGGGCAAGGGCCCCGGGGCGACGTCGATTCCGCTGGAGGTCGCCCCGTTCACCCTGGTCGGTGCGACCACCCGGTCCGGGGCGCTGACCGGGCCGCTGCGCGACCGCTTCGGCTTCACCGCGCACATGGACTTCTACGAGCCCGACGAGCTGGAGCGGGTGCTGGTCCGCTCGGCGGGCATCCTCGGCATCGAACTGGGCGCCGAGGCCGGCGCCGAGATCGCCCGCCGGTCGCGGGGCACCCCGCGCATCGCCAACCGGCTGCTGCGCCGGGTGCGCGACTACGCCGAGGTGCGCGCCGACGGCGTGATCACCCGCGACATCGCCAAAGCCGCGCTGGCCGTCTACGACGTCGACGAACTGGGCCTCGACCGGCTCGACCGCGCGGTGCTCTCGGCGCTCACCAAGAGCTTCGGCGGCGGCCCGGTGGGGGTGTCCACGCTGGCCGTCGCGGTCGGGGAGGAGGCGACCACCGTCGAGGAGGTGTGCGAGCCGTTCCTGGTGCGCGCGGGCATGATCGCGCGAACGCCCCGCGGCCGGGTCGCCACCCCACTAGCCTGGACCCACCTCGGAATGGCGCCGCCGCCGCGCGCCAGCGGGCTGGGCCAGGGAGGCTTGTTCGAATGATCGCCGCCGCGCTGGTTTTCGCCGCCTCGCCGCGCTGCTGCACGTGTACATCTTCGTCATGGAGTCGCTGACCTGGACCACGCCGCGCACTCGTAAGGTGTTCGGCACCAGCGCCCAGGAGGCCGAGACCACCAAGCTGCTGGCGTTCAACCAGGGGTTCTACAACCTGTTCCTGGCGATCGTGACCGCTGTCGGCATCGCGGCTATCGCCATGGGGCACAAGCAGATCGGTGCCGCGCTGGTGTTCGCCGGCGTCGGCTCCATGCTGGCCGCCGCGGTGGTGCTGCTGGCCTCGTCGCCGGACAAGGCGCGCGCCGCCGTCACCCAGGGCACCTTCCCGCTGATCGCCGTCGCGCTGCTGGTGATCGCGCTGGTCTAAAGCGACGCCGTCGAAGATCGCGTCGAGGAGTCCGTCGAATCCGTTCGTGCTCGCTGCCTCTGGGGGAGTGCGTGTCAACACCTGAAGCAGCAGGGTGCCGATCAGGGCGTCGGCGATCGCGTCGAGATCGGCCTCGGCATTGCAGGTGGCCGTCGTCGACGGCTGGCGCAGGCGTGCGATGAGTCCGGCGTGTTGCGGGACACTGAGTTGTTCGTAGAGCGCTTCGTTGTCGGCCGGGCTGGCGGCGGCTGCGGCGATGAGCGCACGAATCAGCGCGGTGTTCGGCGGGTCGGCGATGAACTCGGCGTGCTCCACGAGCCATGCGCGCAGGTCGGCTCGGATGTCACCGGTGTCGGGGGCCGCGAAGGAGCCGCCACGGCCATAGGCGTCGAGCACGGCTTCGGCGACCAGCGGCGCTTTCGATGGCCATCGCCGGTAGAGGGTCTTCTTTCCCACGTGGGCCTGGGCAGCGATGCTGTCCATCGACAGCTCGCCGTAGCTGCTGAATGCCAGCAGTTCTCGCGTCGCCTCGAGGATCAGCGCATGCAGCTGCGCATCGCGTGGCCTGCCGCCCCTCGCCTGAAGCATGGTGCGAGCCTAGAGCGTGTCGAACGCTTCCGAAGGGTCGGCTGCGTGCGGTAGCGTGCCGTCAGCAGTAACGACACGATTCGTGTCGTTACTGGGTATGGATGTGACATCGATCGGGAGGACTCTGGATGAGCGCGCTGCCGTTGTCGGTGCCCAAGAGCTGGGACGAGTTCACACCGGCGTGGATGTCGGCCGCCTTGGCTGAGCACCATCCTGATGCCGTCGTGGACGAGGTGGCCGTCGAGCTGCGCGACGACGGCACCAACCGGCGGGCTCGGTTGGCGCTGAGTTATTCGGCGGGCAGCGGACCGGCAACGGTCTTCGTGAAGGCCGCCGACCCGGCACACAAGGAGCTGATCCGCATGACCAGCGGGATGTTCCACGAGTCGCGACTGTTCATGTCGGGAGTGGATTACCCGTCGAGCACCCGGTGGTCTATTGCGCCGCAATCGATGAGGATGCCTACGACTTCGTTCTGGTCATGGAGGATCTCAACGCGCGCGGAGCCGATCCCCGTGACTCGCTGCGGCCGCTGTCCGTGGAACAGGCCTCTTCAGGCGTGCGCGCGCTGGGCCGACTGCACGGCCGGTACTGGGGTTCGCGTGTGCTCCAAAATCCAGACCTCGACTGGCTCGAGCCGTTCGTTCCCTTCGACGGACTGCAGTACGCACCGCTGCCGTCAGCCCTGGAGCGCCTCGACGCCGACACCCCTGCGGAAGTGATGTCACTGACCATCGACGACCTCGTCGAGTCGGTGTGGAAGCCCTACATTCGGTCGCTGACCACATCACCGCAGACCTTGTTGCACGGCGATCCCCATATCGGCAACACCTACGTCACGCCCGACAACACCCTTGGCTTCCTCGATTGGCAGATGGCACGTCGCGGCAACTGGTCACTAGACCTCGGCTATTTCCTCCAGGGCGCGTTGACAATTGAGGATCGGCGCCGCCACGAACACGCCCTTCTCGAGGAGTACCGTGACGCCCTCGCGCTTCCTCGCGACGAGATGCCCTCCGTCGACTGAAGTCTGCTTGCGCTACCGGGCATCGGTCGCCCATGGGCTGACCCTGTGGCTGTGCACAGCCAGCGCCGACGGGGGACAGTGGCAACGCGCCGAAGTCGCCGTCACGCTGGCTCAGCGCTACGCGGTCGCTTACGGCGACCTGGACTCCGCGGCCGCTATCGCCGACATCACGGAGTGACGAAGGCAGCCTCGAATAGCAGCGCCGGTTACGCCGCGCCGCGTCGCGGGTATGCCACCGCCATCAGGTCAGCGCACTACGCGCTGCTCGATGACAGGAGGCGTCATGAACGACGTAGACACCCGTGCCGGCCGCTTCGACATCCCGCGCAGTCGCGGTGCCGCCAGTGGATTTCTTCTGATCTTGTTGGGACTCTGGGGAGCGCTCGTCCCGTTCATCGGCCCGTACCTCAACTTCGCCTACGACCCGGACACCCCGTGGACATGGACCCCGGGCCGTGGCTGGCTGGAGGTGCTGCCGGGGGTGCTCACCGTGCTCGGTGGTGTGCTCCTGCTGACATCGGGCAACCGGGCGACCGCCATGCTCGGCGGCTGGCTCGCCGTGATCGCCGGCGCCTGGTTCGTGGGGGGACGACTCTTCGCCGTGCCCTGGGGTCTGGGCGATTTCGGGGCGCCGGTCGCCGACAACCTGGCCGGCCAAATCGCGCTGGAGCTGACGTTCTTCACCGGTCTGGGCGCGCTGATCATCTTCTTCGGCGCGACCGCGCTGGGCCGGTTGTCGGTGCGCAGCCTGCGCGATGTGCGCTACGCGCAGCGGCCGTGCCTACCGGTCCACCCCCGCCGTCGGCGGTGACCTCCGAGCCGGTGGCCGTAGCCGAGGCCGAGGAGCCCCGACGCCGCCGCGGTTGGCGGCACCGGCTCACCGGCTCGCGGCGCACCCCGGTCTCGCACTGAGCGATCAGGCCGCCAGCACCTCGCCGGCGGCCCGCTCGCCCGAACGGACTGCTCCGTCGATGAAGCCGTACATGACAGCTGAGGTTTCGGTTCCCGCCCAGTGGATGCGACCGCACGGTTCCCGCAGGGCGGGGCCGAACTCGGTGAGCACGCCGGGCGGGGTGTGCGAGATCATGCCGCCGCCCGAGTAGCGTTCGGCAGCCCAGTCCTGTTCGAGGTACTCGACGGGTGACTTCGCTTTTGCGCCCAAACCTTTCGGCGACGCCGTGGAGGACCGCCTCCCTGCGCTCGGCTGCGGTGAGCCGGCCGATCCGGCGCGCCTCCGGCCCCTCGGTGATCACGGTGAGGATTCCGGGAGTTGCTGTGTCCGTGCAGGAGTCGATGGTGAGGTTCGCCGCCGAGCCCGGTGCGAACGACTGGCCCGACAGTCCGTCGGCTCGCCAGAACGGTTCGTCGTACACCAGAGCGATTTTGAAGACCGCGCCGAGCGGCATTCGCTGGTGCAGAAACGATCGATCCACCGGCAGCATCGGCTCGTAGTGGATCTGCCCGGCGATCGCGATCGGCACGGCAACGATGACGCGGCGCGCGCGCAGTGCCATGTCGTCGGAGCGGACCGTGACCCCGTCGGTGTCCTGGGCGACGCTTCGAACCGGCTGCGACAGGTGGATCGTGTCGCCGAGTTCCGCGGCGAGCGCACGGTGGATTGCACCCATGCCGCCCACGGGCCGGGCATCCTCCGCGGCGTCCTTGACCCCCAGCACGAAACTCGGTCCGCCGGCCGAGGCCATCTGGTACAGAACGAAAAGCAGCGACACCTCCGAGGCCGCCGAGGTGTACAGCCCGGCGATGGCTGATTCCAGGAGCTGGTGGGCCGGCTTGGACAACGTGTTCCTGTCCAGCCACTCCGCGTAGCTGAGTTGATCCCACTTGCGGGCCTTGGGTGCCTGCCACGGGGCGTCCAGCGGGATCGACTTGCACATTTGTGTGAGCTCGAGAAAGACACCGCCGATGTTCGCGACCGCCCACGGACTCATCGACAACGGAATCGTGCCCTTGTAGCGGTAGGTCTTGCCGTCGACGTACATCATCGCGTCGCCGTCGACGTACTGCTTGTACGAAGGCACGTTGAACTCGGACATCAGCGCATAGATCCGGTCCTGCCCCGGCCCGATCCAGGCACCGCCACGATCGATCCACACACCGTCGTCACGCACTTCGGTGAAGGTGCGCCCGCCGATGCGGTCCCGGGCCTCCAGGACGGCCACCGAACACCCCGCCTGTTTGAGCCGCAACGCCGCCGCGAGCCCGGCGAATCCGGCCCCGACCACACAGCAATCGACGTCCGCCATGGTGCACCCCACATTCGGCGACGGCCTTGGCGTGACGCTACTCCCGGCGACCGCCGCGTCGAGATCGACGTTTTGGCGCGAATCCACTCGAACTTTCGCGCCCGTTTGTCGGTTTGGGCGCGGGGGAGAGGTCAGCCCCCCGTGTAGGCCATCACGTGCTTGATGCGGGTGTAGTCCTCGAGGCCGTACATCGACAGGTCCTTGCCGTGACCGGAGGCCTTGTAACCGCCGTGCGGCATCTCGGCGACCAGCGGGATGTGGGTGTTGATCCACACGCAGCCGAAGTCCAGTGCGGCCGAGACCCGCAAGGCCCGTGACACGTCCTTGGTCCACACCGAGGAGGCCAAGCCGTACTCGACGCCGTTGGCCCAGGCGATGGCCTCGTCCTCGTCGGCGAACGACTGCACGGTGATGACCGGGCCGAAGATCTCCTCCTGGATGTGGCGGTCGTCCTGCAGCAGGCCGCCGATGACCGTCGGCTCGATGTAGAAGCCCTTGTCGCCCTGGCGGTTTCCGCCGGCGGCGACCGTCGCGTGCGACGGCACGTCGGACAGGAAGCCGAGCACCCGCTCGAGCTGGTCTGGCGTTGTTGACCGGCGGCACCCAGGCGTCCTCGTCGTCGGCGGCCCTGCCGAACGTGGTCGCCGCGCCCTTGGCCTGCTCGGCCAGCGCGGCGGTCAGCTCCTCGGCCACCCCGGCGCGGGCCAGCACCCGGGTGGCGGCGGTGCAGTCCTGCCCGGCGTTGAAGTAGCCGGCGACCGCGATTCCCTCTGCGGCGGCGGCGATGTCGGCATCGTCGAAGACGATCACCGGCGCCTTGCCGCCGAGCTCGAGATGGGTGCGCTTGAGATGGCCGCCCGCGCTGACCGCCACGGCGCGGCCCGCGGCCACCGATCCGGTGATCGAGACCATCTGCGGGGTCGGGTGCGCGACGACGCCCGCGCCGGTGACCCGGTCGCCGCAGACCACGTTGAGCACGCCCGGCGGGAAGTGCTTGGCGGCGATCTCGGCCAGCATCACGGTGGACACCGGGGTGGTGTCACTGGGCTTGAGCACCACCGTGTTTCCCGCGGCGATGGCCGGACAGAACTTCCAGATCGCCATCATCATCGGGTAGTTCCACGGCGCGACCTGTCCGATCACGCCGACCGGTTCGCGGCGGATCCACGACGTGTGGTTCGCCATGTACTCCCCGGCGGACTTGCCCTCCAGAATCCGGGCCGCGCCGGCGAAGAACCGGATCTGGTCGAGCATCGGCGGGATCTCTTCGGCCAGCGTCACGTGGTTGGGCTTGCCGGTGTTGCGGCCCTCGGCGGCCACCAGGTCGGCGGCCGCCTTCTCCACGTCGTCGGCGAACCCCAGCAGCGCCTTCTGCCGCTGCGAGGGGGTGGTGCGCTTCCAGTCGGCGAACGCCGTGGCCGCCGCCGCGTAGGCGTTGTCGATGTCCTGCTCGTTGGAAATCGGTGCGGTGCCGTATTTTTCACCGGTCGACGGGTCGACGATCGGCATGGTCGCGCCGCTGACGGAGTCGACGAGTTCGCCGCCGATGAAGTTCTTCACGGTGGTCATCGCTGGTCCTCTCAGATCTCGCCGAGGATTCCGGCCAGGACGTCGAGTCCTTCGAGGAGCAGGTCGTCGCTGATGGTCAGCGGCGGCAGGAACCGCAGGATGTTGCCGAACGTGCCGCAGGTGAGCACCAGCACGCCCTGTGAATGCGCTTTGGCGGCAAGGGTTTTGGTCAGGTCCGGATCCGGGTCGGCGGTGCCGGACTTCACCAGCTCCACGGCGATCATGGCGCCACGGCCGCGGACGTCGCCGATGCGGTCGTCGTCGGCCTGCATCCGGCCGAGCTTGTCCTTCATCAGCTTCTCGATGTGCTTGGCCCGGTCGAGCAGCCCGTCGAGCTCGATGGTCTCGATGGTGGCCAGCGCCGCCGCGCACGCCACCGGGTTGCCGCCGTAGGTGCCGCCGAGACCGCTGACGTGCGGGGCGTCCATGATCTCGGCGCGACCGGTCACCGCCGCCAGCGGCAGACCGTCGGCGATGCCCTTCGCGGTGACGATCAGGTCCGGCTCGATGCCCTCGTCCTCGCAGGCGAACATCGCACCGGTGCGGGCGAACCCGGACTGCACCTCGTCGGCGATGAACACCACGTCGTTGTCCGCGCACCAGGCGCGCAGCGTCGGCAGGAAGCCGGGTGCCGGAACGATGAACCCGCCCTCGCCCTGGATCGGCTCGATGATGACCGCGGCCAGGTTGGCGGCGCCGATCTGCTTGTCGATGACCGTCAGCGCCCGCTCGGCGGCCAGCTCGCCGTCGGTGGCCCACTCCTTGTCGATCAGGCCGTCGCGGTACGGGTAGGACATCGGCGCGCGGTAGACCTCCGGCGCGAACGGGCCGAACCCGCTCTTGTAGGGCATCGACTTGGCGGTCAGCGCCATCGTGAGGTTGGTCCGGCCGTGGTAGGCGTGGTCGAAGGCCACCACCGCGGTCTTGCGGGTGTAGGCCCGGGCGATCTTGATCGCGTTCTCCACCGCCTCGGCGCCGGAGTTGAACAACGCCGAGCGCTTCTCGTAGGACCCCGGTGTGAGCCGGTTGAGGTGCTCGGCGACGGCGATGTACTCCTCGTAGGGCGTCACCATGAAGCAGGTGTGGGTGAAGTCGGCGACCTGCGCGCGCACCGCGTCGATCACCCGGGGCGAGGAGTTGCCGATCGTCGTCACCGCGATACCGGAGCCCAGATCGATCAGCCGGTTACCGTCGACGTCCTCGATGATGCCGCCGCCGGCCCGCGCCGCGTAGATCGGCATCGTGACACCCACGGCGTGCGACACCGCGGCGACGCGGCGCTTGGCCAGTTCGATGGACCCGGGTCCGGGGATCTCGGTGAGGAGTTTGCGGCTCTGCTCGAGGGTGGTCACGACTGTTCTCCTAGACGACGGGGGCGCTGGACTGAGCGGGCGATCAGAGCCTAGCCGGGCGATGACGGGTTGCAACTGAATACCCAGGTCGGGGGAGTGATCCGTCATGGATTACGTCGCCGACAGATCCATTATCGACGTAATCGGTTGCCCTCACCCGGGAAATGGCGCCCCGTCGACCCGGTCCACCGTGGTGAACGACGCGACCGGGTTGCGGCGCAGCCTGCGCGGCTGGTGCACCGGATGGCCCAGGGCGATCACCGCGGCCAGCGCCAGCGACCCGTCCGCGCCCGAGCAGCCGCTTCACCTCGTCCTCCTGACGGATCAGCATCGTGGTCAGCACGCCGCCCAGGCCTTCGGCGCGCGCGGCCAGCAGAACGTTCCACGCGAACGGGTAGACCGACGCGCCGCCGGCGAACGAGTACCGCTCCAGGTCGCGGTCCACGGCGGCCAGCTGCGCCAGGTCGGCGAACACCGCCAGCAGCACCGGCACCTCGTCGAGGTGCCCGGCCAGTCCCTGCGCCGCCGCGTCGACCACCGGCTCGCCGGCGGCGGCCACAGCGTCGCGTTCGGCGGCGGGGTCGTTGACCGGCGACCAGGGCCGCAGCCCCGCGGCGCTCATCGCCAGATACTCGGTCCAGCCCGGAAGGTAGAGGTCACGCAGGCGGGCCCGGATCGCGGGATCCTTGACCACGACCACCCGCCAGGCCTGGGCGTTGGCGCCGCTCGGCGCGAACCGGGCGGTGTCCAGGACGCGCGCCAGCACGGCGTCGTCGACCGGTTCGTCGGTGAACTCGCGCACCGTGCCGGTGCTGCGCAGCGTCTCGATCAGGTCCATCCGACCATTTTCCATCGGCGGTCCCCGGAGGGCCCGACCGCCTTCCACCGGTCGCCCCCGAGGGGCCGACCGGCGCCGGGGCCGCCAATGGCAGACTGGTCAGCTATGAGGCCCGTGACCTGCCGGTCGCGGAGCGTTGTCCCCGCACCCGATATGAAAGTGCTGTCATGGATCTAGTCGTATTCCTGCCCCTGATCATCATCATGGGCGCGTTCATGTGGTTTGCCTCGCGCCGGCAGCGCAAGGCCATGCAGGCCACCATCGACCTGCACGAGTCGCTGCGCGTCGGCGACCGCGTGCACACCACCTCCGGCCTGCAGGCCACCATCACCGGCATCGACGACGACACCGTCGAGCTGGAGATCGCCCCCGGCGTGGTGACCACCTGGATGAAGCTGGCCGTCCGCGACCGCATCGAGCCGGAGACCCCGGAGATCGAGGAGTCGGCGCCCGCTTCGTCGTCGCCGGCGGCCCCGTCGCTGGCTACCGAAATCACCGAAAGCGACGCGGACCGCCTGACCAAAGACTGATCGCCAGTCTCGCCCCGTACCCTCTAGCGAGAACCGACGGCGGATCTCGCACGTATCTTGCGGAGCGGATCGCGGCACACACCTAGGAGTGACAACAACGTGGCATCGTCTTCGGCGCCGGTGCATCCGTACCGCTATCTGGCGCTGTTCCTGGTCCTGCTCATCGGGGTCTACCTGCTCGTCTTCCTCACCGGCGACAAGCACGCCAAGCCCAAACTGGGCATCGACCTGCAGGGCGGCACCCGCGTCACGCTGACCGCGCGCACCCCGGACGGCTCCAAGCCCACCCGCGACGCGCTCAACCAGGCGCAGCAGATCATCAGCGCCCGCGTGAACGGCCTCGGTGTGTCGGGCTCGGAAGTGGTCATCGACGGCGACAACCTGGTGATCACCGTTCCCGGCAACGACGGCAACGAGGCCCGCAACCTGGGCCAGACCGCGCGGCTGTTCATCCGCCCGGTGATCGGCCAGCCCATTCCGGTGGAGGCGATCAAGCAGCAGGAGCAGAAGGCCGCCGGCCAGCAGGGCGGCCCCGGTGGCCCACCGCCCGGTGCGCCCCCGGGCGCTTCACCAGGCGCTCCGCCCGCCGGCGCGCCCGCCGCCGGCTCCCGGCCGAGCAGCCCGCGGCACCCGCGCCGGAGAACCCGGCCACCCCGGCTCCGCAGCCGCGTCCCTACCCGCTGGAGCCGACGCCCACCCCGGGCGAGCCCAGCCCTGGTGAGCCCGCGCCGGCACCCGCGCCCGGCCCTGGTGATCAGGCGCCGCCGACCGCGGCCCCGGCACCGCCGGCGCCCGGCCAGCCCGCGCGCCGCCGCCCGGACCGCCGGACCCGCGCAAGGACCTCGCCGCGCGGATCAAGTTCGAGAAGGAACTGCGGCAGAGCAGCAACCAGAACCTGCTCCTGCTCGCCGTGCAGTACATGGCGGGCAAGTGCGACCAGGAGGACGTGCTCGCCGGTAACGACGACCCGAACCTGCCGCTGGTGGCCTGCTCGCAGGACCACAAGTACGTCTACGTGCTGGACAAGTCGATCATCAGCGGCGACCAGATCAAGAACGCCTCCTCGGGCTTCGACCAGCAGAGCGGCGCCTACGTCGTCGACGTGGAGTTCAAGGACAAGGCCGCCACCACGTGGGCCGACTTCACCGCCGCCAACATCGGCACCCAGACGGCGTTCACGCTCGACTCGCAGGTGGTCAGCGCCCCGCAGATCCGGGAGGCCATCCCGGGCGGGCGCACCCAGATCAGCGGCGGCAACCCGCCGTTCACCGTCGACACCTCCAAACAGTTGGCCAACGTGCTCAAGTACGGCTCGCTGCCGCTGTCGTTCGAGTCGTCGGAGGCCGAAACCGTCTCGGCCACACTGGGATTGACGTCACTTCGGGCCGGCCTGATCGCCGGCGCCATCGGTCTGGCGCTGGTGCTGGTGTACTCGCTGTTCTACTACCGGGTGCTGGGGCTGCTGACCGCGCTGTCGCTGGTGGCCTCCGGAGCCATGGTGTTCGGCATACTCGTGCTGCTCGGCAGATACATCAACTACACGCTGGACCTCGCCGGTATCGCCGGTCTGATCATCGGTATCGGCACCACGGCGGACTCGTTCGTGGTGTTCTTCGAACGCATCAAGGACGAGATCCGAGAAGGCCGTTCGTTCCGCTCGGCGGTGCCGCGCGGTTGGGCGCGAGCGCGCAAGACGATCCTGTCCGGCAACGCCGTCAGCTTCCTGGCCGCCGCGGTGCTCTACTTCCTGGCCGTGGGCCAGGTGAAGGGCTTCGCGTTCACCCTCGGCCTGACCACCATCCTCGACGTCGTCGTGGTCTTCCTGGTCACCTGGCCGCTGGTGTACCTGGCGTCGAAGTCGCCGACGCTGTCCAAGCCGGCGTTCAACGGCCTGGGCGCGGTGCAGCAGATCGCCCGCGAACGGCGGGCCGCCGACCGTATCGACGCGGAGGGGGTAACCGATGGCTGAGATCAACCAAGAACGGCGACACCGTGACCGAGGCGACCGAACCGGAGTCGACCGCGGTCGAGGCGGCTGACACGCAGCTGCCGCACCACAGCTTCTTCACCCGCCTCTACACCGGCACCGGCGCCTTCGAGGTCGTCGGCAGGCGCAAGCTGTGGTTCGCCATCAGCGGTCTGATCATGGCGATCGCGGTGGCCAGCATCGTGCTGAAGGGCTTCACGTTCGGCATCGACTTCGAGGGCGGCACCAAGATGTCGTTCCCGCGTGGCGACGCCGAGCGTGACCCAGGTCGAGGAGGTGTTCTCCCAGGCCATCGGCAAGAGTGCCGAATCGGTGGTCGTGGTGGGCAACGGCGCATCGGCCACCGTGCAGATCCGCTCGGAGACGCTGAACAACGACCAGACCGCAAAGCTGCGCGACGCGCTGTTCCAGAAGTTCCAGCCCAAGGGCCCCGACGGCAAGGCCAGCCCCACCGCCATCAGCGACTCCGCGGTGTCGGAGACCTGGGGTGGCCAGATCACCAAGAAGGCGCTCATCGCGCTGGCGGTGTTCCTGGTTCTGGTCGGCATCTACATCACCATTCGCTACGAGCGCTACATGGCGATCGCGGCACTGACCTGTCTGGGATTCGACCTGCTCGCCACGGCGGGCGTCTACTCGCTGGTGGGCTTCGAGGTCAGTCCCGCGACGGTGATCGGCCTGCTGACCATCCTGGGTTTCTCGCTCTACGACACGGTCATCGTGTTCGACAAGGTCGAGGAGAACACCCACGGGTTCGAACACACCACCCGGCGCACCTTCGCCGAGCAGGCCAACCTGGCCATCAACCAGACCTTCATGCGCTCGATCAACACCAGCCTGATCTCGGTCCTGCCGGTACTCGCGCTGATCGTGGTGGCGGTCTGGCTGCTCGGCGTCGGCACCCTGAAGGACCTGGCGCTGGTGCAGTTCGTCGGCATCATCGTCGGCACCTACTCGTCGATCTTCTTCGCGACACCGCTGCTGGTGACCCTGCGCGAGCGCACCGACAAGGTGCGCACCCACACCCGCCGGGTGGTCAACCGCCGCAAGCCGGCGGCCACGGCGCCCGAAGCCACCGAGGTGACCGACGGCGATGCCGCCGAGGCGGTCCCGGTCGCGGTCGGCAACAAGCCGGCGCCAGGTGCCCGCCCGGTCCGTCCGTCGGGTTCGCGCACCGGCCGGCCGACGGGCAAGCGCACCCCCCGCGAGCGATAACGAGTCATGGTTCTCAGGCGCCGGCGCGCCGCCGCTGTCGCAGTGGCGGCCGTCCTGAGCGTGCTCGCTCCGTCTGACCGCCTGCACGGGTAGCGCCGCCGAGCAGGTCAACTACGCCGTGGACGGCACGCTGACTGACCTACAACACCAACACGGTCACCGGCGCGGCCTCGGCGGGTCCGCAGGCCTTCGCCCGGGTGCTGACCGGTTTCACCTTCCATGGTCCCGACGGGCAGGCGCTGGCCGATCACGACTTCGGCTCGGTGGCGGTGGTCGGCCGCGAACCCCTGGTGCTCGACTACCAGATCGCCGACAACGCGGTGTACTCCGACGGCAAACCGGTGACGTGTGACGACATGGTGCTGGCCTGGGCGGCCCAGTCCGGGCGGTTTCCGGCCTTCGCGTCGGCCAGCTACGGCGGCTACGTCGACATCGCGGGCATCGACTGCCAGCCGGGCCAGAAGAAGGCCCGGGTGACGTACGCCCCCGGCCGCGCGGTCACCGACTACATGCAGCTGTTCACCGCGACGTCGATGATGCCCTCGCACGTGCTGGCCGACGAGCTCGGTATCGACGTGACCCAGGCGCTGCAGTCCGGTGACCCGGCCGCCGTCGACCGCATCGCGCAGGCCTGGAACACCACCTGGGACCTCAAGCCCGGGATGCGGGGCGGGGACCTGAAGAAGTTCCCGTCGTCGGGCCCCTACAAGATCGACTCGGTGCTGCCCGAGGGCGCCGTCGTCCTGACCGCCAACGACCGCTGGTGGGGCGCCAAGCCCATCACCAAGCGGATCACCGTGTGGCCGCGCGGCGTCGACGCGCAGGACCGCCTCAACAACGGCACCTTCCAGGTGGTCGACGTGGCCACCGGCTCGTCGGGCACGCTCACCACCCCCGACGACTACCAGCGCATCGAATTCCCGTCCGGCGGCGTCGAGCAGCTGATCTTCGCCGCTCAGGGCCCGCTGGCGGCGACGCCGGCCCGGCGCGCGGTGGCCCTGTGCACCCCGCGCGACCTGATCGCGCTCAACGCCGAGGCCCCGATCTCCAACGTGCGGCTCAACCCGGCCAGCGACGACGCCTTCAGCGGCGTCGAGGGCATCGGCACCGGCGACCTGTTCGGAGCGGCCAACCCCGACGCGGCCCGCGCCTCGATCAACGCCCAGCCGCTGACGGTGCGCATCGGGTACCAGGCGCCCAACCCCCGGCTGGCGGCCACCGTCGGGGCGATCACCAAGGCCTGCGCGCCCGCCGGCATCACCGTCGTCGATGCGACGTCCGACACCACCGGCCCGCAGACGCTGCGCGACGGCCAGATCGACGTCCTGCTCGCCAGCACCGGCGGTGCCACCGGCAGCGGCTCGACCGGGTCCTCGGCCATGGACGCCTACGCGCTGCACACCGGCAACGGCAACAACCTGCCCGGCTACTCCAACCCGCAGATCGACGGGATCATCGCCCAACTGGCGGTCACCACCGACCCCAAGGAACAGGCCCGCCTGCTCGGCGACAGCTCGCCGATCCTGTGGGGCGACATGCCGACGCTGCCGCTGTACCGTCAGCAGCGCACGGTGATCGCGGCGAAGAAGATGTATGCCGTGGAAGGCAATCCGACCAAGTGGGGCGCGGGCTGGAACATGGACCGATGGGTGTACGAGCGGTGAGTTCCGGGCCAGGTCCGACATCCGTTGCCGACGTCATCGCCGCGCTGACCCGCGAGGTGCCCGACTTCCCCGAGCCCGGTATCCAGTTCAAGGACCTCACGCCCGTGCTGGCCGACACCCACGGTTTCGCCATGGTCACCGGAGGCGCTGGCCGAGATCGCCGAGGGCGCCGACCTGGTGGCCGGTATCGACGCCAGGGGTTTCCTGCTCGGCGGCGCGGTGGCCCACCGGCTGGGCATCGGCGTGCTGGCCATCCGCAAGGGCGGCAAGCTGCCGCCGCCGGTGCACAGCCAGACCTACGCCCTGGAGTACGGCACGGCGACATTGGAGATCCCGGCCGACGGTATCGAGCTCGCCGGTCGCCGGATCGTCATCATCGACGACGTCCTGGCCACCGGCGGCACCGATCGCCGCCGCACGCGACCTGCTGGTCACCGGCGGCGCGGAGGTCCCGGTGGCGGCGGTGGTGCTCGAGTTGTCGGCGCTCGGCGGGCGCGACAAGGTCGCGCCACTGCCGGTGAGCAGCCTGCACACCATCTAGAGGCGATATCCTCGCTGTACAGGCGCGGCGGCAGGAGGTGACCATGGCGGACGAACCGGGCAGCGGCGCGGCGGTCCAGCCCCTGCCGGTCGCCGAGATCCCGCCTGCCGAGCCGCGGGCGGAGACCCCGAAGACCACCAGCAGCGCGTCGCGGCGGGTGCGCGCCCGGCTGGCGCGCCGGATGACCGCCCAGCGCAGCACGCTCAACCCGGTGCTCGAACCGCTGGTGGCGGTGCACCGCGAGGTCTACCCGAAGGCCGACCTGGCGATCCTGCAGCGCGCCTACGAGGTGGCCGAGACCAAGCACGCCGACCAGCTGCGCCGCTCCGGCGACCCGTACATCACCCATCCGCTGGCGGTGGCCAACATCCTGGCCGAGCTGGGCATGGACACCACCACGCTGGTCGCCGCGCTGCTGCACGACACCGTCGAGGACACCGGCTACACCCTGGACGCGCTGACCGCCGACTTCGGTGAGGAGGTCGGCCATCTCGTCGACGGCGTCACCAAGCTCGACAAGGTCGTGCTGGGCAGTGCCGCCGAGGGCGAGACCATCCGCAAGATGATCATCGCGATGGCCCGCGATCCCCGGGTGCTGGTCATCAAGGTCGCCGACCGCCTGCACAACATGCGCACCATGCGGTTCCTGCCGCCGGAGAAGCAGGCCCGCAAGGCCCGCGAGACCCTGGAAGTCATTGCGCCGCTTGCTCATCGGCTGGGCATGGCCACCGTCAAGTGGGAGCTGGAGGATCTGTCCTTCGCCATCCTGCACCCGAAGCGCTACGACGAGATCGTCCGGCTGGTCGCCGACCGGGCGCCGTCGCGCGACACCTATCTGGCCAAGGTGCGCGCCGAGATCAACGCCGCGCTGGGCGGGATGAAGATCAACGCCGCCGTCGAGGGCAGGCCCAAGCACTACTGGTCGATCTACCAGAAGATGATCGTCAAGGGCCGCGACTTCGACGACATCCACGACCTGGTGGGTGTGCGCATCCTGTGCGAGGAGATCCGCGACTGCTATGCCGCTGTGGGCGTGGTGCATTCGCTGTGGCAGCCGATGCCCGGCCGGTTCAAGGACTACATCGCCCAGCCCCGCTACGGGGTCTACCAGTCGCTGCACACCACCGTCGTCGGCCCGGAGGGCAAGCCGCTGGAGGTGCAGATCCGCACCCGCGACATGCACCGCACCGCCGAGTACGGCATCGCCGCGCACTGGCGCTACAAGGAAGTCAAGGGCCGCAACGGTATTCCGCATCCGCAAGCGGCGGCCGAGATCGACGACATGGCCTGGATGCGCCAGCTGCTGGACTGGCAGCGGGAGGCCGCCGACCCCGGCGAGTTCCTCGAGTCGTTGCGCTACGACCTTGCCGTCCAGGAGATCTTCGTGTTCACCCCCAAGGGGGACGTGATCACCCTGCCTGCCGGGTCGACGCCGGTGGACTTCGCCTACGCCGTGCACACCGAGGTCGGCCACCGCTGCATCGGCGCCCGGGTCAATGGCCGGCTGGTGGCGCTGGAACGCAAGCTCGAAAACGGGGAAGTGGTGGAGGTTTTCACCTCCAAGGCGCCCAACGCCGGACCCTCGCGGGACTGGCAGACCTTCGTGGTGTCGCCGCGCGCCAAGGCCAAGATCCGGCAGTGGTTCGCCAAGGAGCGCCGCGAGGAGGCACTCGAGGCGGGCAAGGACTCCATCGCCCGCGAGGTGCGCCGCGGCGGACTTCCGTTGCAGCGCTTGGTCAACGGCGAGGCGATGTCCGCGCTGGCGCAGGAACTGCGCTACGCCGACGTGTCGTCGCTCTACACCGCCGTCGGTGAGGGCCACGTCTCGCCCCGGCACGTCGTGCAGCGGCTGCTGGCCCAGCTCGGCGGCGCCGACAGCGCCGAAGACGAACTCGCCGAACGGTATACGCCGGCCACCATGCCGATGCGCCAGCGCAGCACCGACGACACCGGTGTCGCGGTGCCCGGCGCGCCGGGCGTGCTGACCAAGCTGGCCAAGTGCTGCACGCCGGTACCCGGCGACAACATCATGGGCTTCGTCACCCGCGGCGGCGGGGTCAGCGTGCACCGCACCGACTGCACCAACGCCGGATCGCTGCAGCAGCAGTCCGAACGCATCATCGAGGTGACGTGGGCGCCGTCCCCGACGTCGGTGTTCCTGGTCGCCATCCAGGTCGAGGCACTCGACCGGCATCGCCTGCTGTCCGACGTCACCCGCGTGCTGGCCGACGAGCGGGTCAACATCCTCTCGGCCTCGGTGACCACCTCCAACGACCGGGTGGCCATCAGCCGGTTCACCTTCGAGATGGGCGATCCCAAGCACCTCGGCCACGTGCTCAACGCCGTCCGCAACGTCGAGGGCGTCTACGACGTCTACCGCGTCACGAGCGCGGCCTGACCCATGGCGACACTGATCACCGGGGCATCGGCCGGACTGGGCGCCGAGTACGCGCGCCAGTTCGCCGCGCTGGGGCACGACCTGGTTCTCGTCGCGCGCAGGCAGCAGTCGCTGGAGCAGCTGGCCGCCGAACTGCGCTCGGCGCACAAGGTCGAGGTCACCGTGATCGCGCTGGACCTGGCCGCACCGACCGCAGGAGCGGAGCTGGTGTCGCGCACGGACGCGGCCGGTATCGCGGTCGACGTCCTGGTCAACAATGCCGGCTTCGGCACGCACGGCGACCTGATCGACGCCGACCCGCAGCGACTCGCCGACGAGATCCAGCTCAACTGCGCGACCCTGGTCGACCTCACCGCGCGCTACCTTCCCGGCATGCGCTCGCGGCGGCCGCGGCACCGTGGTCAACATCGCCTCCACGGCCGGCTTCCAGCCCGTGCCGCACATGGCGGTCTACGGCGCGACCAAGGCCTTCGTCCTGTCGTTCAGCGAGGCGTTGTGGGCCGAGGAGAAGCCGCACGGCATCCGCGTGCTGGCGGTGTGCCCGGGCGCCACCGACACCGAGTTCTTCGACATCGCAGGCGAATCGGCGGCACTGGGCAAGAAGCGCTCCGCGCGCCAGGTCGTCGAGCGCACCATCCGCGAATTGTCCGGCAGCAAGCCGAGTTTCGTCGACGGTCTGGCCAACGCGGTCACCGCCCACGTGCTCACCCGGCTCACCCCGCGCCGGCTGCTGATCACCGTGACCGGCCGCCTGATGGGCGGCCGGAACTGACCGCACACCTGGTCCCAGGTGGCCGGATCGCGCCCCTGTAGGGTCGTCGACATGGCGGATGTGCCACTGATGTCAGGTTTCCCCCCGGCTGAGCCGTCGCAGGTGACACTGGCGAACTGGCAGGACCCCCCGTACAACCGCTGGTCGTTCCAGCACCTGCGCGAGGTGATCCCCACCCACCGCATCTCCCGCGGCTGGGGTCCGATTCGCCCGCTGGAGTACCACCGGCAGCCCCTGCTGCCGGCGAGCGTCCCCGTCCACCGCATCGACGGCGCCGCGGCGACGCTGGCCGACGTGCTCGCCGACACCTGGACCGACGCCGTGGTGATCGTGCACGACGGCCGCGTCGTGCTGGAGAACTACGCCAACGACATGGCGCCCGACACGCCGCACATCATGATGTCGGTGACGAAGTCGGTCGTCGGATGTGTCGCCGGAATTCTGGTCGAGCACGGACCGCCTGGATCCCGAGGCACCGATCAGCACCTATGTGCCCGAGGTGGCCGGCTCCGGTTATGACGGGGCGACGGTCCGCAATCTGCTCGACATGCGCACCGGCGTCGCGTTCAGCGAGGAGTACACCAACCCGCAGGCCGAGGTGCGGGTCATGGAGCGCTACATGGGATGGCGGCCGGGTGCCGGCGCCGACGAGATCCGCGGCATGTACGCCTACATGACCACGCTGGCCGCGGCCTCCGCGCACGGCGGGCCGTTCGTGTACCGCTCGGCGGACACCGACATGCTCGGCTGGGTGTGCGAGCGTGCCGCCGGGACGCGGATGGCCGACCTGATCTCACGCCTGATCTGGGAGCCGCTCGGCGCCGAGTTCGATGCCGAGATCACTTGCGACGGAATCGGTTCGGCGATCCACGACGGCGGAATGTCGGCCCGGGCGCGCGATCTGGCCCGATTCGGGCAGATGCTGCTCGACGACGGCCTCGTCGACGGCGCGCCGGTCGTCCCGAAGCAGTGGCTGACCCAGGCGCGCACCATCGACCCGGACATCAGGGCGGCGTTCGTCTCCTCGGACTCCGAGCCGTTCCTCACCGGTGGCTGGTACCGCAACCAGTTCTGGTTCATGCCCGGCGTCCTCGGCGACCTGCAGGTCTGCCTGGGCATCCACGGCCAGATGGTGCTCGTGGACCGGGCGACGCGCACGGTGTCGGTCAAGCTGTCGTCGTGGCCGACCGCCCAGAACCCGGCCTATCTGCTCGACACCGTGCGGGCCTTCGTCGCGGCCGGCCAGCACGCTGCGGGCCTGAACCGCCGCCCACCACCGGGGCAACTTGAGCGGACCGATCGGTGTCGTCGAGGGCCGCGAGCGCGGCCACAGCTGAGTTGGATCGCTACTTCACGTAGCCGATCGGGATCACCGTCGGCGGCTCGACCAGCGGCTCACTCTGGTACAGCGCGCGGATCCCGTCGATGTAGTTGCGGCAGCGGGTGGTCAGGCCATCACTCGTCTGCATGCGGCCCTTGGTCACCAGGATCCCCAGGTCGGCACCCTTGAAGCGGTAGTCGCCCGGCCCATAGACGCGCATCCAGAAGCACTCGTCCTCGTGCGTGACGTCGTGCCAGTCGTTGGTCACGCCGACGAAGTTCAGCGCACCGTCCTCGGTCGAGCCGGTAGCGGCCGGTGCGGGGTGCGGCCAGGATGCGCTCCACCGCGTCGTTGGGCTCTTTCATGATGAGCTGTGCCCAGACGTCGACTGCCGCGAGTTCCCGCCAGCGCTCGTTGATTTCATCGACGTCCACGGTGTAGTCGACGTTCATGAACTCCAGCAGATGGAACAGGAACAGCGGGATGTCCGAGTAGGCGCCTGCGGTGACGTTGGTGATCGACGACGCCCCCGAGATCCGCGGGTTGAGCTCGCCGAGGTACACCTCTTCGGAGTCCAGGTCGACCAGGACGTCGACTTCGAAGAAGCCCTTGTAGCCCTCCTTGCGCAGCCGGTCGCCCAGGCGCTGCACGTGCCGGATGGCAGTACCGCGATGTGTCTCCGAAAGCGCCTCGGGGAAGAGGTCGTTCCCGCACCAGCCGCCACGATAGGGGGTGAGTTCGGGGTACCCGGTGAGGTCCGTCATGAACGGACCGACCACCGTGCCGTGCCGGGTGTTGACGGCCTCGACCGCGACGGCGTGGTTGTTGATCCGCTTCATGATCTTCAGGTCCTGGCCGATCATGTTCTCGGCTGTCGCGATCCCACTCGGCCTTGGAACTGATGAAGAAGGTGGTCTTGCCCGAGTCGCCGTAGGGTGTCTGGACCACCAAATCCGTTCCCAGCCCCGCCTTCTTGGCCCGCATCGTGAGCTTGCGGTAGGTGTCCACCCGACTGAGCACATTGGGCACCGACGGCGCGCCGGCCTCCTCGCCGAGTTTGGTCGTGACGATCTTGGAGTCGAGGTGCCGGCGCAGCGAATCCGCGGGGAGGATCAAGTTGTAGTCGAGTTCGGCACAGATCCGCTCGGTCTCCTCGTCGAAGAAGACCATGGCGACCATCGGGCGGACTTTGTGCGGGGTGCACCGCGACTCGATGAAACTCTGCACCTCGGCGTCGCGCAGCAGGTAGTTGTTGATCTCCTCGCTGCTGTTGAACTCCACGAACGGCTTGCTGGCCGGGGTGAACACCCGGGGATGCGCGCCATCCCAGGAGTCGTAGTAGACGATGTACTCGAAGCCCCGGACCCAGCGGTCGATTCCGAGCAGATTGAAAGCCGTGGGACCGATGAAGAAGATCGGTTGCTCGTTGGTCCGGAAGAACGTCCGGATCTCCGAGATCCCCTTCAACCCGCGGGATCCGAAGACTCTGGATATCAAGCTCTGTCGTTCGCTCACATCTGCCTCGCGGCGAATTGTGCCATGACAACGACAGCCGGGATGCGAAACGGTTGACCGTGAAGCGAACTCAATCCAGCCGGATCGAGGTGACGGTCACCGGCAGCTTGGGTTTCCCGTTGGCGGGGTCACCGGTGCTCCCCGCTGCCACGATCTTGTCCACGGTGGCCAGGCCGGTGCTGTCCACGGTGCCGAACACGGTGTAGGTGGGCGCCAGCAGCGAGTCGCGGTAGATGATGAAGAACTGGCTGCCGTTGGAGTTCGGCCCGGCATTGGCCATCGCCAGTGTGCCGCGCGGGTAGCGCACGGCCTGCTGCAGCGCCGGATCGAACGGGCGGAACTGGTTGGTGGGGTACTCGTTGGCGAACCGGTATCCCGGGCCGCCCTCGCCGCTTCCGGTCGGGTCGCCGCACTGCAGTACCGCCAAGTCCGCGGTCGCGGTGAGCCGGTGGCACGGGGTGTTGTCGAAGTAGCCCTGCTGGGCCAGGCTGACGAAGCTGTTGACCGTGCACGGCGCCTTGGCGTTGTCCAGCTGCAGGCCGATCGGGCCGTCGTTGGTGACCATCGTGGCGTTCACGGTCGCCGGGACGGTGGGCACCTTGCCCGGGCGCGGCGGCTTGGCGGCCTTGTCGGCCGGTGTGACCGTCGCGGGGTAGGTGCAGTTGGCGCCCAGGCCGGCCGGGGGGTTGAAGGCGGGCAACTCGTCGCTGCCGAGTCGGGAATCGCGCGGGATGCCCGCGCCGCCGTTACGCAAGGAGTCCTCCTTGAGTACCCGGGCCATCCAGGAGAACAGCACCACACCGGCCACCAGCGCCACGATCGTCAACGCCGTCACCAGGTAGCTGATCACCAGCCCCGCCACCGCCAGGCCGCGGCCTTCCTCGCCGGTGCGTTTGATCTGCGACAGCGAGATGTGGCCGAACACGATGCCCAGCGGGGCGAAGACGAACGCACAGATCAGCGATGCGACCGCCATGCCGTTGGTCTGCGCCGGCGGCGGGTACGGGTAGGGCCCCGGACCGTACGGCGAGCCGTACGGCGGCGGCGCACCGTAGGGCGGCGGTGGCGGGTAGTACGGCGGCTCTGTCATCGCCGGTCAGTCAAGCAGCACCGACTTGATCTGCACATCGGTCGCCGGCTTGCCGTCCTGACCGCCGCCCGCCACGCCGCCGGCGGCGATCTTGTCCAGTGTCGCCAGACCCGTCGCGTCGATGGTGCCGAACGACGGTGTAGTTCGGCGGCAGCTGCGAGTCCTTGTAGACCAGGAAGAACTGGCTGCCGTTGGTGTCGGGGCCGGCGTTGGCCATGGCGAGCGTGCCGCGCGGATAGGTGATCGGCTTATCCAGGCCGGGATCGCCCTTGGGGTACTGGTCGGTCGGGTACTCGTTGGCGAACTGGTAGCCCGGACCGCCCGAACCGCTGCCGGTCGGGTCACCGCACTGCAGCACCGCCAGCGACGGCGAGGTGGTCAGCCGGTGGCAGGGCGTGTCGTTGAAGAAGCCCTTCTGGGCCAGGCTGGCGAAGCTGTTGACGGTGCACGGCGCCTTCGGCGTTGTCCAGGATCAGACCGAGGTTGCCCTGGTTGGTGCTCATGCTGACGCTGATCGGTGGCCGGGTCGGTGGGCACCTTGCCGCTGTTGGGCGGGGCGACCTGCTTGCTGGCCGGCTCCGGCGAGGCCGGGTACTGGCAGTTGGCGCCGAGGTCGGCCGAGGCCTTGAACGGCGGCAGCTGCCCGTTGGCCGGCGCGGGCCGCGGTGGGTCGCGCCGGACGCCGAGGGCGCGGCACTGGTGGTCGACGACGGCGGTGCCGGACTGTCGTCCTTGTCCTTGTCCTTGTCGGTCAGGACGAACGTGACGACCAACGCCACGGCCGCGGCGACCGCCACGAGTCCGCCGATGATGGCCAGCAGGCGGCGTCGCTTGGCCTGTTGTTCGCGGCGTTCCAGCTGCCGCTCGAGTTTGCGCTTGGCCGTCTCACGTCGCTGTTCGTTGGTGGGCACCGCGGTGAGCCTCCGTGTCCTGCAGTCAGTCGGGTTGAGTCGGCACCGAGTGTGCCAGCTAATCCTGAGGCGAGGCAGCGCGACCCACACGAACAGGGGATGGGAGACTGGGTGACGTGTTGCTCACCGGGTTCCCGGCCGGCATGTTGGCGTGTAACTGCTACGTGCTGGCCCCGCGCAAGGGGTCGGACGCCATCGTCGTCGACCCCGGTCAGCGCGCGATGGGGACGTTGCGGCGCATCCTCGACGAGAACCGGCTCACGCCGGCGGCGGTGTTGTTGACGCACGGCCACATCGACCACATCTGGTCGGCGCAGAAGGTGGCCGACACCTACGGCTGCCCGGCGTTCATCCATCCCGAGGACCGGCACATGCTGGCCGACCCGATCCGGGGCCTCGGCCCGCGGCTGGGCCAGATGGCGCTGAGCGCGCTGTTCCGCGAGCCCAAGCAGGTGGTCGAGCTCGACCGCGACGGCGCCGTGCTCGACTTCGGCGGCCTCGCCGTCACCGTCGACCACACCCCGGGCCACACCCGCGGGTCGGTGGTGTTCCGGGTCGATACGGCTTGGGTACCGGCGGGCAGGAGCGCGAGCGACCCGGGAATTGGCCCAGTCGCTTTCACCGGCGACACCCTGTTCAAGCAGTCGGTGGGCCGCACCGACCTGCCCGGCGGCAGCGGCAACGCGCTGCTGAGCTCGATCGTCGAAAAACTGTTGGTGCTCGACGACGACACCCTGGTATTACCGGGGCACGGTGAATCGAGCACCATCGGTCTCGAGCGCCGCACCAACCCGTTCCTCGAAGGTCTGACGCTGTGAGCGAATTCCAGGCACCCAAGGGTGTCCCCGATTACCTGCCGCCCGAGTCGGCCGAGTTCGTCGCCGTCCGCGACGGCCTGCTGACCGCCGCCCGCCGGGCCGGCTACGGCGACGTCGAGCTGCCGATCTTCGAGGACACCGCGCTGTTCGCCCGCGGGGTGGGCGAGTCCACCGACGTGGTCTCCAAGGAGATGTACACCTTCGCCGACCGCGGCGACCGGTCGGTGACGCTGCGGCCCGAGGGCACCGCAGGAGTGATGCGCGCGGTCATCGAGCACGGCCTGGACCGCGGCGCCCTGCCGGTCAAGCTCTGCTACGCCGGCCCGTTCTTCCGCTACGAGCGCCCGCAGGCCGGCCGTTACCGCCAGCTCCAGCAGGTCGGCGTGGAGGCCATCGGGGTCGATGATCCCGCGCTGGACGCCGAGGTGATCGCGATCGCCGACGCCGGTTACCGCTCGCTGGGGCTCGACGGCTTCCGGCTGGAGATCACCTCGCTGGGCGACGACACCTGCCGGCCGCAGTACCGCGAGCTGCTGCAGGAGTTCCTGTTCGGTCTCGACCTCGACGAGCCGACCCGCCGGCGCGCCGAGCTCAACCCGCTGCGGGTGCTCGACGACAAGCGCCCGCACATGCGCGAGCTCACCGCCGACGCGCCGGTCATGCTCGACCACCTCTCCGAAGCCGCCAAGCAGCATTTCGAGACCGTGCTGGCCCACCTCGACGCGCTCGGGGTGCCCTACGTGATCAACCCGCGGATGGTGCGCGGGCTGGACTACTACACCAAGACCACGTTCGAGTTCGTCCACGACGGCCTCGGCGCGCAGTCGGGCATCGGCGGCGGCGGCCGCTACGACGGGCTGATGAGCGAGCTCGGCGGCCAGGACCTGTCGGGGATCGGCTTCGGCCTCGGCGTGGACCGCACCATGCTGGCGCTGCGGGCGGAGGGCAAGACGGCAGGCAACGCCAGCCGCTGCGAGGTGTTCGGGGTGCCGCTGGGGGAGGCGGCCAAGCTCGAGCTGGCCAAGGTGGCGGCGACGCTCCGGGCGGCCGGGGTGCGCGTCGACCTGGCCTACGGCGACCGCGGCATCAAAGGCGCGATGCGTGCCGCCGACCGGTCGGGTGCCCGCATCGCTCTGGTCGCCGGCGACCGGGACATCGAGGCGGGAACCATCGGCGTCAAGGACCTCTCGACCGGCGAGCAGGTCGACATCCCCGCGGATTCCGTTGTCGCCGAGGTGCTTTCGCGACAAGTGTGATCAGTTGCCGGCGCTGGCCGACAGCGCCTCCAAGGCCGCGTCGATGCCGGGCACGATCGCCTCGCCGTACTGGGTGACGATCTGGCCGAGCGCGCGGCTGATGTGCGGGCCGACGATCGCCGCGTCGAGTGTCTCCTCGGCGATCACGATGCCGTGCACCACGTGCGCGGCCCGCAGCCGACCGTCGCCGGCGACCTCGTAGCGCCAGTCACCGATCTGGATGTGTTCGGGGCGCGACCTGGAGAACATGCCCCGCTGCGCGGGGGTGTGCACGACACCGGGCAGTCCGGCGAAAACCTTGACCACCAGGGCCACCCCGCCGGGCCCGGAGAGCGCCGTCGCCACGGCCCGGCTGACCCGGTCCTGATCGAGGGCCATCAGTCGCTCATCGGCAGGACGAACTGGGGAGCGATGGTCTCGGTGTGCCCGGTCGGCCGCACCGCGGTGCCGGCTGCGTAGAACTCGACGGTGTGGAAGCCCCACGCGTAGTTCTCGATCGTGAAGTGCACCCCGACCACACCGGCGGCACCGTCCCGCTCGGCCTCGGCCTGCATCCGCGACATCGCGAGTTCACGGGACTGGTAGTTGCCCTGGGTCCACTGCGGCATCTCGGTGTTCTGGCCGATCTGCTTGAGGGTCTGCATGAATCCCTGGACGGCGATGTGGAACACGCAGTTGCCCATCACGAACGCCAGCGGCGAGTAGCCCGAGCGCAGCAGGGTGACCATGTCCTGGCCGGACAGATGGCTGCTGAAGGCCTGCCCGTTGGGCCGGCGGTACGCGCCCGGCTGGGCGGTGTAGCGCACGGCGGTGCCCACCGCGATGAACTCCAGGTGCTCGCCGGCCTCGCCCTGGTTGCGCCACTGCAGCCGGACGCCGACGATGCCGTCGGCCCCCAGCGCGTCGGCCTCGGCCTGCATGCGCCCCATGGCGTTCCACCGCGCCCGGTAGGTGGCCTCGGTCAGCACCGGCAGCTCGGCCTGCTGGCGCAGGCCGCTGGTCTGGAAGCCGACGTGGTAGACCGAAACGCCCATCACGAGGTCGATCGGTTCGAAGCCCGCCCCCCGCAGCAGAGCGAACTCGTTGATGGACAGGTCCGAGGTGAACAGCTTGTCGGCGTGGGACAGGCGTTCGCCTGCCACCGCGTCGAGTGGGGTTGGTTGCATGAGCACCGCCTGTCTGAGGAATGGGAGGTCGCGCCCACCCTAACGATCACGGCCCGGTCACGACGCGCGTCGGGTTCAGCAGATTCTCACCAGATTCTTGGCTGCGCCTTGGCTGTTACGGGAACCGGACCGCGGTGGCGGTCCGTTTCTCTGTCATGACCATCGAGTCCGGCGCCGAGCTGATCGAGCGCTATCTGCGCACCCGGCAGGTGCGGTATTTCCGCGGCCACCACGACGACGAGTTCTTCTTTCTCGTCAACGCCTACCACGGACGGCTGCACGTGCACCTCGAGCCGTGCGGTGCCGACCGCGAGATGGTCAAGGTCAGCGCGACCGCCGAGCGGTACTACCCGGCCGCGTCCGCACCGCGGTGGCGGCGCTGGCGGCCCAGTGGAACCAGGCCGCGCCGCCGGCACGGGCCGTCGTCTTTCAGTCGTCGGATCCTCGGCTGGTGGGGGTGGCCGCCGAAAGTCGCTACAGCGATTCGGCCGGCACCGATTTCGGCACGTTCGTCGACGCGACCATCCAATCGTCGATCGACCTGTTCGGCCGGATGAAGGCCTCGGTCAGAGCGCAGCCGGACGGCGAGCACCTGCTCGACGCGGGCTGAACGTCACGATCGGCGGCGCCCCAACGGTCGTAACGCGGTCGGTAGCGTTGTCGATATGGCTCACATGCGACTAGTCACAGCACGGGTTGGGGCGGCGCTGGTCATGGCGGCCGCCGGTGTTGCGGCCACTCACGCCGTTTCGAGCGCTGATCCCAGCGCCGATCCGGCAGCGCCGCACCAGGTCACCTACACCCTCAGCACCGGCGGCGCCGCGGACTTCACCGTGACCTATCTGACCGCCCAGCCGCCGAGCAAGGCCGCCTACAACGCCGACTCGTACACCTACATGAAGCGGGACACCATCAACGTCTCACCGGACGCGCCGTGGACGTTCACCACCACCTTCGCGGACCCGCAGTGGGCGTTCCTGCAGGTCGGCAGCACCACGCACGGCGGGCAGGCCGCTCCCAACGCGCACTGCGAGATCACCATCGACGGCCAGGTGGCCACCTCGCAGGACGCGCCGTACAGCCCGCAGTGCTTCCTGTCGCAGTGGTGACCGGCTAGTCCTGCCCGGCGAACACGTACACCCACGCCGTCTGCCCTGAGCGCAGCGGAACCGCGACGCGCACGTAGTCGTCGACCTCGTAGACGTCGGCGGCCGCCAATTCGGCTTTGCTGATCGAGAAGACCGTGCCCTCGACCGCCGCCGTCGGCGCTCCCGGCTTGAGGATCGGGTGGCGGTCGCTGCCGCTGGTGGCGATGACGTGCGGGTCGGTGATCGTCACGTCGTCGAGGTCGTAGCCGACGATGGCGTCCGGACGGCCCTCGAGCTCCCGCCGAACGTGGCCAGTTGAACCTCGGGCTGGCGCAGCGTTCCGTAGGAGAACAGCAACTCGGTCTGCGGCATGACGGCCAGTCAAGCAGCAGGCCGCAGGCTCCGCACGAATTGCGCGACGGCCGCACCGATCTCGTCGGGGCTGTCCTCCTGGACGAAGTGCACCCCGGGCACGGACACCTCGGTCAGGTTGGGGAAGGTGCGGACGTACTCGCGGATCTCGCCCCGGATCAGTGCGCCCGGCTCGGCGTTGACGAAAAGCTTTGGCACATCACTGGATTGCAGCCAGGCTCCGTAGTCGCTCACCACGGCGGCGATGTCGGCGGGCTCGCCGTCGATCGGGATGTTGCGCGGCCAGGACAGTGTGGGGCGCCGGTCCTCACCGGGCCTGGCGAAGGGGCGGCGGTAGTGCTCCATCTCTTCGTCGGACAGGCTGCGGATGATCGAGGCGGGCAGAACGCCCTCGACGAAGACGTTGTCGGACAGCACCATCTGCTCGCCGTCGGGGGAGCGGAAGCCCTGGAAGACCGGTCGGATCCGGTTGGGGAAGTCCGACCAGGTGATCGGCTTGACGATGCCTTCCATGAAGGCGATGCCGGCGACGCGGTCGCGATGGTGGTTGGCCCAGTCGAACCCCAGCACGGTGCCCCAGTCGTGCAGGACCAGCACGACGTTGTCGCCGAGATCGAGCGCGTCCCACAGCGCGAAGAGATGATCGCGTTGTTCGCGGTAGTGGTAGCTGCCGGGTCCGGCGTCCGGGAGCTTGTCGGAGGCGCCCATACCGATCAGGTCGCAGGCGACGAGCCGGCCGAGTCCTTCGAGGTGCGGCATGACATTCCGCCACAGATACGACGACGTCGGGTTGCCGTGCTGGAAGACGATCGCATCTCCCCGGCCCTCGTCGACATAGGCCATCCTTCTGCCGAGGACCTCGGCGTACTGCAGCTGTCCGTAGGGTTCTGCGTTCGCCATCAGTCTCCTTGGTGGTCGGCGTAGGTCGCCGCGGCTTCTCGGGCGACACGCAGGATGCGTTCGGAGAACTCGGGTTCCGGTACCGCACGGGCCAGCGCGATGCCGCCGACGAGGATGACCGTCAGTGCGATGGCATCGTCCATCCGATCGGGGGATTCGTCGCCGTCGCAGATGGCGGCCAGCGACTTCTCCAACTCGCGCTGATAGGTGGCGCGGAAGCTGTCCGGGGCCCTGGCGGCTTCCGAGCTGAGCGCGGCGAAGCCGCATGCCGTGGCGAGGTCATCGCGATGCGCCGGGGTGAGATAGCGCCGGGCGAGCCGCTTGAGCCGCTCGTTCCAGGGCTGCTTCGGTCCCGGCTTGATCCAGTGCGAACGACCGGTTGTGATGGCGTGGGCGAACGCCCGGTCGGCGAGATCCTGCTTGGTGTCGAAATGAGCGTAGAAGGCGCCGTGGGTGAGCCCGGCGTCGCGCATGACGGGGACGATCGCCGTTCCCTCGATGCCCTCCTCGCGCAGCCTGCGTGCCGCGGAGTCGAGGATCCGGTCCAGCGACTGTTGTTTGCCGAGCCGGCGGCGGCCTGGTGCGTTTCGCATGATGGGCATCATGCTAATCACATGACGGAGATCATGCCAATGCCTGCGGATGGCATGCTGGCGGTGTGGGCATGATCTTCCGGCTGGTCGAGCTGTTGCTCGTGCTGGTGCCGCTGGCCGGCGCGATCTATGCCGCCGTACGAGGAATCTCGGCGATGTCCCGGCGCCAGGGGGAGACCCACGCCGAACCCGTCGCCGAGCCGGCCCACCGCGATGCCCCGAAAAGCCAAGCCGCGCAATGGCGCACGATCACCCGCGTGCTCGACGAGCACAGCCGCACCGACTCCCGCTGGCTGGACTACGAGCTCGACCCCGCCAAACTGCTCGACTTCCCGGCGATGACCGACATGCGCGATCCGCTGACCGTGGCGTTCCACCGGGCCAAGCTGCGCGCCGACCTGCTGCGGCCCGGCAAGGCCGAGGATCTGCTCGACGATCCACAGGCCGCACACGAGTACCTCGACGCCGTGGAGGCCTATGCGACGGCTTTCAACGCCGCCGAGGCCGAGGCGGTGCGCCGCAGGCGCGGCGACTTCAGCCGCGCCGACCAGCAGCGGCTGGCCCGCGCCCAGAGCCTGCTGCGCGTCGCCTCCGACCGCGGCGCCACTCCAGCAGGAGCGCGAGCACGCCTATGACCTGGCCCGCGGCGAACTCGACGGGCTGGTCGTTCTGCCCGACCGGACCAGGGCCGCCCTCGAGCGGGGCATCGCCGGGGAACTCGACGACTGAAACCCATTGACAAGGGCATCGAACGTGCGTTCGAATAGATGCCATGCGGTGGTCGGACCAGGGGATACGGGTCGACGACGGAGCGCTGCCCGGGCTGCAGCGCATCGGTTTCGTGCGCACCGTCCGCACCCCGCAGTTCGAGGGCATCACCTTCCACGAGGTGCTGTGCAAGTCCGCGCTGAACAAGATTCCCGCCGCGGCGATGCTGCCGTTCCAGTTCACCGTCAACGGCTACCGCGGCTGCGCGCACGCATGCCGCTACTGCTTCGCCCGGCCCACCCACGAGTACCTGGAGTTCGATCCGGGGACCGACTTCGACAGCCAGATCGTGGTCAAGACCAACCTCGTCGGCGTGCTGCGCCGTGAACTGGCCCGCCCGTCCTGGCGGCGTGAGACCGTCGCGCTGGGCACCAACACCGACCCGTATCAGCGCGCCGAGGGCCGCTACGAGCTGATGCCCGGCATCGTCGGTGCGCTCGCCGAGTCCGGCACCCCGCTGTCCATCCTCACCAAGGGCACGCTGCTGCGCCGCGACCTACCGCTGATTGCCGAAGCGGCACAACAGGTTCCGGTCTCCGTCGCGATCTCCCTGGCCGTCGGCGACCCGGAGCTGCACCGCGACGTCGAGCCGGGGACCCCGTCCCCGCAGGCCCGGCTCGGCTCTGATCACCGCGGTCCGCGACGCCGGTCTGGACTGCCATGTCATGGTCGCGCCGGTACTGCCGCACCTGACCGACTCGGTCGACCACCTCGACCACCTGCTCGGGCAGATCGCGGCGGCGGGCGCCACCGGGGTCACCGTGTTCGGCCTGCACCTGCGCGGCTCGACCCGGGGCTGGTTCATGGGCTGGCTGGCCCGCTCGCATCCCGAGCTCGTCGCCACCTATCGGCAGCTGTACGGCCGCGGTGCCTACCTGCCTGCCGACTACCGCGAGATGCTGCGCCGCCGTGCCGCACCGCTGATGGCCAAGCATCGGCTCGCCGGCGACCATCGGCCGTTCACCTCGGCCGCGCCGCCAGCGCACCAGCCGCGCGAACCGCAGCTCAGTTTGTTCTAGCCGCGGCCGCGCTTGACCTGGTTGAACGGCACGCCCTTGTCGGCGGCGAGCTCGCGCGGGAAGCCCAGCACCCGCTCGCCGATCACGTTGCGCCCCACCTCGGTGGTGCCGCCGCCGAGGGAGGCGGTCTGGCGGGACAGATAGCGCTCTCCGATGGCGAACAGATCGTCACCGGTGTCGACCACTCCGGCGCTACCGGTGATCGCCAGGGTGGTGTCGAGCTCGACGTTGATGTTCTCCGCGTGCGAGATGCGGATGATGGTGCCCGCCGTCGGCGGCAGGGAGCCGTCGTTGACGCCGTGATAGACGTGGTCGACCAGTTGCTCCTGCACCGCCCGGTGCACCAGGGCGCGACCGGCCATCTCCTGCAGCCGCTCGTTGTCGGCCTGGCCAACCCGCTCCAGCAGCGCGACGTAGTCGGTCGGCTTGTCGGTCTTGCCCTCGGCGCCGATGCCGCTGGCGAACTCCGAGCCGCCGCCGACCGCACGACGCTCGTGATAGAGCTGGCGTGACGCCACGGCCCAGCCGTCGTTGACCTCGCCGACCACGGTGTCGTCACCGAGTTCGAGTCCGTCGAAGAACTCCTCGCAGAACTCCACGGATCCGTTGACCTGCTTGATGCGGCGCAGCGTGATCCCGGGGGCGTTGATCGGGACCAGGAACATGGTCAGGCCCTCGTGCTTGGGCACATCCCAGTTGGTGCGGGCCAGCATCAGCCCGTAGTCGGCCGCGAAAGCACTTGTGCTCCAGGTCTTCGCGCCGTTGACGATCCACTTGTCGCCGTGCCGGTCGGCGCGGGTGATGACACCGGCCAGGTCGGAGCCGCCGCTGGGTTCGGAGAGCAGCTGGACAAGGACCTCGTCGCCGCGCAGCGCCCCGGCGATGTGCGTGCGCTTCTGGTCTTCGCTGCCCATGTCGAGAATCGTTGCCGCGCAGATGGTGAACGTCGGGGTGTTGAGGATGATCGGCATCTCGTAGCAGCGGGACTCGATGTCGAAGGCCCGCTGATATTCGATGGGCAGACCCAGTCCGCCGTACTCGCTCGGGAAGCAGATGCCGGCGAACCCGCCGTCCCAGAGTTTGCGCTGCAGTTCGCGCGCCCGCAGCCACGGAGCTTCCTCGCCGCGGTCGGCGTCCGGCGGGTCGTTCGGGTCGATCGACGGCATGTTCTCGGCCAGCCACTTGCGGGCGCGCGCGGCGAACTCCTGGACGGATTCGGTTTGTGTTGCTGCGGAGGCGGTTTGAGACATCAGGCGGACTCCAGCTCTTTGGTCATCCGGTATACGAGCAGGTTGTGGTCTTCGGGGGTGCCGTACATCGAGCGGTACAGCGTGACCCGCCGCAGATACAGATGCAGGTCGTGCTCCCAGGTCACCCCGATACCACCGTGCAGCTGCACGCACAGCTGCACCATGTCCGGAGCATGTTCGGCCACATAGGATTTCGCGATGCTGACAGCCAGGTCGGCGTCGGCCGCGCGGGTGTCGACCTTGGCCACCGCCGCCTTCGTCGTCGCCCGGCAGGCCTCCAGCCAGATCTTGAGGTCCGCGTACTTGTGCTTCAGCGCCTGATAGGAGACCAGGGGACGGCCGAATGAGTGCCGGTCGAAGCCCCACTGCACCGTCATGTCGAAGACGGTGTCGAGGATGCCGACGGTCTCGGCGCACTGCAGCACCAGCGCGACCTGGGTCTGCCGCGCGACCAGTGCGGGCGTCTGCTCGGCCGAGCCCACCGCGGCCGACTCGTCCACCTCGACGCCGCTGAACGTGATGCGGGCATAGGTCTTCACCAGGTCGACCGAGCGCTGAACCTCCACCCCGACGCCGGGCGCGTCGGTGCGGACGAGGAACTGCCGGGGACTGCCGTCGACGTTCGCGACCACCAGCAGCAGGTCGCTGTCGGCACCCGCCTCGACCCGGTCCTTGACGCCGTCGATGCGGAACCCGCTCGCCGTCGGCGTCGCGGTGACGTTGGGCTGCAGGGGATTCCACTGTTGGCCCGGTTCGTAGACCGCCCACGACGCGACGGCCTCACCGGAGATCAGCGCCTCGATGACGTCGGCGTGCCGGTCAGCATCGTGCGCGTCGGCCAGTCCGGCGAGCACCGCGCTGACCGGATGCAGCGGGCCGGGTGCCACCGTCTTGCCGGTCTGCTCGGCCACCAGCGCCAGGTCTTCGACGCCGTTGCCGGACACGCTGCCGCCGCCGAGTTCCTCGGGCACCAGCAGGCTCACCCAGCCCAGTTCCGCTGCGCGTCGCCACCACCCGCGATCGAAGGAGATGCCCGCCTGGTGCAGTTCGCGCACCCGGCTCAGCGGCACCTCCTTCTCCAGGAAGGACTGTGTGGTCGAGGCGAACAGCAGTACTTCGGGGGAGGCAGCCGCGGTCATGGCGCCGTCCTCGCTTTCGTTAAACGGCGGACGTGCGCGCCGGTGTCCCGGCGCGCACGTCCATCATGACTCTCGGATCGGGTCAAGCGATGACCAGCGCGGGCACGTCGGGCTTGTGCACCGACACGTTGGGGACCTTGAACAGGTCAACCAGGTTGCCGCCCATCACCTTTCGCTGTTCGTCTTCGTTCAGGCCGTGGGCCGCCAGGTCGTCGACCAGGTTGACCGGGTTCGCCAGGCCTTCCGGATGCGGCCAGTCCGAGCCGAAGATCACCCGGTCGACGCCGATCAGGTCGGCCATCTTCTTGAAGTTGTCCTCCCAGAACGGCGCGACGTACACCGCCGCGCTTGAAGTCCTCGACCGGATCGGCCGTGGAACTCGGTCGGCAGCTTCGCGTAGACATCGGCGAACTGGTGCAGCAGGTAGGGCACCCAGGACGCGCCGTTCTCGACGGACAGGACGCGCAGATCCGGGTTGCGGTGCAACGCGCCGTGGCAGACCATCGCCGCCATGGTGTCCTCGATGGGGCGCTTGCCCATCGCGACCATCCGGAAGGCGGTGGGCTTGAACGGCAGATACTCGTCGGCGGGCTCCCAGTCGTCGAGGTACTGGGCGTAGCCGCTGTCCGAGGCGTGCATGCACACCGGGATGCCGGCCTTCACGCAGGCTTGCCAGAACGGGTCGAACTCGGGCAGGCCCATCGAGCGGGTGCCGCGGAAGCCCGGCACCGGCGCCGGACGCACCAGCACGGTCTTGGCGCCGCGCTCCAGACACCACTCGAGCTCCTCGAGCGCGCGGTCGACGATGCTCAGGTTGATCACCGGCGTGGAGAAGATCCGGCCCTCGTAGTCGAACTGCCATGTCTCGTACATCCACTGGTTCAGCGCGTGGATCATGTCGAGGATCAGCTCGGGGTCGTCCTTCATCCGCTCCTCGACGAGGCTGGCCAGCGTCGGGAACATGATGGTGTAGTCGAGCGCCAGCCCGTCCATCACCTCGAGGCGCGCCTCGGGATTGCGGAACGCCGGGATGGACTTGATCGGCTTGCCCATCACCTCGCGGTAGGACTTGCCGTGGGCGCCGGAGCGGAAGTACTCCTCCTGCGCGCCGGGACGGGCGACCACCTCGAAGGTCGGGTTCGGGATGTAATCGGTGATGCGCTTGCGCACGACGATCTTGGTGCGCCCGTTGATGTCGATGTAGTCGATGACGCCCTTGCGGTTGTCGGGCAGGAACTGGGTGAGCGCTTCCTTGGGCTCGTAGAAGTGGTTGTCGGCGTCGAACACCGGGTAGGGAAGCTCGCGCGAGGGCATGCCGCCTCCTGAGTCGTCTGATTTGCGATTGCGGTAATGACGTTACCACGCGGTTAGCAGGGAAAACACCCGCCGTTTTCGGGTTGCCTCACCTGCGCTTCTACCTGCGCGAACGACTCACTTCGCGGGCCGGGCAGCAGGCCGCGCACGCAGAAGTCGTATATGTGTTCGCCGTCGATGGGCACCCCGTTGAGTTCGACGCCGAGGCTGCGCAGCCGCATGGCGCCGAGCACCGCCTGCATGATCAGCGCGGCGGTGGTCTCGACCTCGACATCGGGCCGGAAGACCCCTTCGTCGATACCGCGCTCGAGGATCTCGCCGATCAGCTGGTGCAGCGGCGAGAGCACCCGGGCGTACTCCTGCGGCAGGCTCTCGGCGAGGTGGTCGTTGTAGTAGGTCAGGCCGCGGTTGATGCTGTCCTGCTTGGTGGTCTCGGCCGGCGTGCAGATGCGCTCGATCAGCACTCGGATCGCCTCGGCGGCGGGCAGGGTGTCGACCTCCTCGCGCCAGTGCCTGGTCGACTCGGTCATGATCGTGTCGATCAGGGCGAGCAGCAGTTCGTCCTTGGTGGAGAAGTGCTGATAGAAGGACCGCAACGACGTCTTGGAGCGCTCGACGACCTCCAGGACGGTGAAGTCGGTGCGGCCGGTCTCGGCCAGGATCGACAGCGCGGAGCGCATGAACCGGCTGACGCGGGACTCCGGATCGGTGCTGAGCGCCTCGGGAGATTGTTCGGTGGCCTTGGCCATGGAATTACCTTATCGTTCGACCTACCCGGCGAGAACGACGTTACCGCTCTGGTAGAACGTCCGTGGGGGATGTCGCCATCGTGTTGCGCCGGCGGCGCCGCCGACCAGCCGTCCGCCGACCCGACGAGGTGAGGAACCCATGACCGCCGAACCGCAGCCGACCCCCTGGACAGTCGGCCTTCTGCTCGACCTGTTCGACGTCGAGCCCGACGGCCAGGATCGGTTCATCGGCCAGTCCGGCCTCGCCGTCGGCGCCGACGAGCGCCAGGTCGTCGAAGGCACGCAGGTGCTGGCTCAGGCGATCGTGGCGGCGGCCAAACGGTTTCCGGACAAGTCGGTTCGTTCGGTGCATTCGGTCTTCACCCGCGCGGTCCTGGTGGGCCCGCCGATCGTCCTCGACGTCGACGTGGTGTCCGAGGGACGCAGCACCGCCACGGCGATCATCACCGCATCGCAGAACGACAAGAGGTGCATGACGTTCACGGTGTTCACCGACGTGCCGACGCCGGACGTGATCCGCCATCACCTGCCCAAGCCGGACGTCGCCGGCCCGGACGACGCCAACGTGTGCGAAATGCCCATGGCGGGAAGGCAAATCAAGCTTGTCGACGTCGTCGACATCAACAGCCCGGACGAGGTCGGCCCGCCGGAGGTGTACGCCTGGCTGCACTACGAGCCGATCCCGACCCGCGACGACCTCGCCAAGGCGCTGATCGCCTACTTCACCGGACATCTGGGCATCTCGACGAGCATGCGCCCGCACGAGGGCATCGGCACGGCGCTGTCGCACATCACCGTGTCGACCGCGCCGATGACGGTCACGGTGAGCTTCCACGAGCCGGTGAGGTGGAGCGGCTGGCTGCTGTACACCCACGAGAGCACCCAGGTCGGCGCCGGAATGTCCTACATCCGCGGAGCCGTGCACACCGAGGACGGCGAGCTGATCGCCTCGTTCAGCCAGGACGCGATGATCCGCCCGATGCGCACCACCGACACCTCGATCGCCGTCGAAGCCCGGCTGTAGCCTTTCGGCCTAGCCCAGATCGCGGGCCTTGAACGTGTCGCACTGATTCGGGTCACCGGTCTGGTAGCCGACGGTGAACCACTTCTGCCGCTCGGCCGACGAGCCGTGGGTCCACTGCTCGGGATTGATCCGGCCGGTGGCCTGCTTCTGGATCCGGTCGTCACCCACCGAGGCGGCGGCCGACAGTGCGTCGGCAATGTCCTTGTCGCTCAACGGTTCCAGGTATGTCACGTCGGTACCGGGCTGCTTGGTGATCGCCGCGTAATGGGCCCACACGCCGGCATAGCAGTCGGCCTGCAGTTCGGTGCGCACACCGTTGCCGGTGGCGCCCTGCGCGCCCTGCTGTGCGCTGCCGAGCACGCCGAGCAGGTTCTGGACGTGGTGGCCGTACTCGTGGGCGACGACGTACTCCTGCGCCAACGGCCCACCGCTGGAACCGAATTGATCCACCAGCGTCTTGAAGAAGTCGGTGTCGAAGTACGCGGTCCGGTCGACGGGGCAGTAGAACGGGCCCACGTCGCTGGTGGCTGGTCCGCACTTGGTGTCGACCGAGCCGGTGAACAGCCGCAGGTTCGGCCGCTGGTAGCCGCGCAGCAGCTGCTCCCAGACGCCGTCGACGGAGTTGCCGGTGGCCACGACACGGCACTCGACGTACTTGTTGGCGTCCGCGCCGGTCTTGCATTTCGAGACGTCGACGCCGGGACCGGACTGTGCGGGCACCTGCTGCGGAATGGCCACCTGGCCCGGGTCGACGCCGAGGAACAGGGCCAGCAGCACGATCACCAGGCCGCCGACGCCGCCTCCGATGGCGATGCCTCGCCCGCCGCCACCGCCGCTGCTGGTGGAGGTGGTGCTGGTGTCGATCCGCATACCTTCGTTGAAGGTCATCACCGCTCCTTGCTTTGACCCGTCGCCGCTGGTGATCGGCGTCGTTCAGCTTGCCACACTACGATTCGCTCGTGTCCGTCGTCGTCGATCCGCCGACCGTGGCTCACACGTCGCTGGGCGCACTGCGCGGAGCCACCGAAGGCGGGGTCCGGGTGTGGCGGGGCGTCCCCTATGCCGAGCAGCCCGTCGGCGATCGCCGGTTCCAGGCCCCGGTGCCACCGCAACCCTGGTCCGGGGTGCGCGACGCGATCGAGCACGGCCCGGTGCCGCCGCAGGGCCGCTCCTTCGTCGGCGGCGGTCGCGACGACCCGAAGATCCGCGACGAGGCCTGCCTGACCGTCACGGTGTGGTCGCCGCCCCGCGAGCCCGGATCGCTGCTGCCGGTGATGGTCTGGATCCCCGGCGGCGCGTTCGTCTACGGCGCCGGCCAGTTGCAGCTCTACAACGGGTCACGGCTGGCCGCCAACGGTGATGTCGTGGTGGTCAACGTGACCTACCGGCTCGGCGTGTTCGGCGGATTCGAACTCGGCGATCTGGGCCCCGGGTTCGCCGACAACCTGTGCCTGCGCGACCAGCTCGCCGCGCTGGCCTGGGTGCAGGACAACATCGCGGCGTTCGGCGGAGATCCGCGGCGCGTCACCATCTTCGGCGAATCGGCCGGTGCGACATCGGTGCTGGCGTTGCTGGCCAGCCCGGCGGCGCGGGGCCTGTTCGCCCGGGCGATCGCGCAGAGCCCCGCGCTGCCCCTGATCGCCGACCGCGACACCCGGGCCCGGCGGGCGCGCGAGTTCGTCGACCTCGTCGGGGCCCGGCCCGCCGAACTCAAGGGCCTGCCGCAGCGCGTGCTGCGCCGCGCCGCCGGTGAGATCCAGCGCCGCAGCGCCGCGGAGTCGCCGGCGCTGGCCTACGGGCTGACCCACGGCGTCGACCTGCTGCCGCTGCACCCGATCGAGGCCGCCCGCGCCGGCGCGGTGAACCCGGTCCCGCTGATCGTCGGCACCAACAGCCACGAGGCGTCGATGTTCGCCTTCTCCAAGCCGCCGATGCTGCCGACCACCGTCGCCGGTATCGACGACTACTTCGACCGGGTGGCGCCGCGAGGCGCGTGACCGCGTGCTGGCCGCCTACCCGGACTATCCCCGCCGGCGGGCACTGATCGCGGTGGGCTCCGACGTCATGTTCGGCGCGCCGACGTGGTCCTTCGCCGACGCCTACAGCGCGCACGCACCCACCCACGTCTACCGCTTCGACCACGCCGCCTGGCATCTGCGTGCGCTGGGACTGGGCGCCACGCACGGCAGCGAGATCGTGCACATCCAGCACAGCTACGGCTCCTACATCGGGCGCAAGCTGCATCCGCTGGGCCGGCGGGTGCTGCCGTCGGTGGGCCGCCGCATGCAGCGCACCTGGCTGGACTTCGCCACCGGGCCGGGGCTCGAGGACTGGCCCCGCTACGACAGCACGCGGCGGGCCACCCGCGTCATCGGATCCTCGCGCGACGTCTCGGTCGACGACCCGGACGCCGTCCGCCGCGCGGCGTGGGCCGGGCTGTAGGAGATCAGGCGTACTGCTTGGCGGTGTAGCGGCGCAGGTTGGCCAGGAACCACTTGAACGACAGGTTCATCAGCGGGCCGCCGAGAACCAGGCCGAACCGGGCCGGCCCGTTCGGCTTCTGCGCCATCGTCCAGGTCAGCCGGCAACCGCCGGGCGTCTCGACCACCCGGTACTCCTCGGCGAACGCGGCGACCGCCTTGTTCGAGCAGCTGTTGAAGCGAAACGCCAGATACGTGTACGGCTCCCAGGCCAGGAACTCCTCGTCGCCGGTCAGCCCGCCGAGCATGTCCACGACGCGGGTGGTGCCCACCCCGTAGGGCTCGGGGCTGGTCCAGGTGACCTTCGTGATGACCTTGGCCCACCGCGGCCACGCGTCGGCGTCGGCGAGCACCTCGAAGAGCTGCTCGGGTGTGATCGCGAGGTCGACGCTGTTGGAGAACCGGAACGGCGCGGACTGGATGAAACTCTCATCGACGCGCTCGCAGGGATACATCGTGGTCATCGGGTCACCTCCGCGCCGACCATACATCGAGGCGTCGGCCGTGCGATCGGGCCGACCTCATAGACTGAGCGTTCCCGAATCTTCAATCCCCAGGAGTCTTCCAGTGCTGCGCAGTCATGCCGCCGGTTCGTTGCGTGCCACCGACGCCGGGCAGAGGGTCACCCTGGCCGGGTGGGTGGCGCGGCGCCGTGACCACGGTGGCGTGATCTTCATCGACCTGCGCGATTCGTCCGGCGCGGCCCAGGTGGTGTTCCGCGACGCCGGACGTCCTGGCCCAGGCGCACCGGTTGCGTGCGGAGTTCTGCGTCGCCGTCGAGGGTGTGGTCGAGATCCGCCCGGAGGGCAACGCCAACGCGGAGATCGCCACCGGCGAGATCGAGGTCAATGCCACCTCGTTGACGGTGCTGGGGGAGAGCGCGGCCCTGCCGTTCCAGCTCGACGAGCCCGCCGGTGAGGAAGCCCGCCTGAAGTACCGCTACCTCGACATGCGCCGCGAGGGCGGTCCCGGTGACGCGATCCGGCTGCGCTCGAAGGTCAATGCCGCCGCCCGGTCGGTGCTGGCCGGCCACGACTTCGTCGAGATCGAGACGCCGACGCTGACCCGCTCCACCCCGGAGGGCGCGCGCGACTTCCTGGTGCCCGCCCGGTTGCAGCCCGGCTCCTTCTATGCGCTGCCGCAGAGCCCGCAGTTGTTCAAGCAGCTGCTCATGGTCGCCGGCATGGAGCGCTACTACCAGATCGCGCGCTGCTACCGCGACGAGGATTTCCGCGCCGACCGCCAGCCGGAGTTCACCCAGCTCGACATGGAGATGAGCTTCGTCGGCGCCGACGACGTCATCGCGGTGGCCGAGGAGATCCTGGCCGCGCTGTGGGCGCTGATCGGCTACGAACTGCCCCGGCCCATCCCGCGGATGACCTACGCCGACGCGATGCGCCGGTTCGGCTCCGACAAACCGGATCTGCGCTTCGGCCTCGAACTCGTCGAGTGCACCGAGTACTTCACCGACACCCCGTTCCGGGTGTTCCAGGCGCCCTACGTCGGCGCGGTGGTGATGCCCGGCGGCGCGTCGCAGCCGCGCCGCACCCTCGACGGCTGGCAGGAGTGGGCCAAGCAGCGCGGCGCCAAGGGGCTGGCCTACGTGCTGATCGGGGAGGACGGTGAACTGTCGGGGCCGGTCGCCAAGAACCTCTCCGACGCCGAGCGCGACGGCCTGGCCGCCCAGGTCGGCGCCAAACCGGGGGACTGCGTGTTCTTCGCTGCGGGTCCCGTCAAGACGTCGCGGGCGCTGCTGGGCGCGGCCCGCGGCGAGATCGCCAAGCGGCTGGACATGATCGACCCAGACGCGTGGGCCTTCACCTGGATCGTCGACCCGCCGCTGTTCGAACCGGCCGGCGACGCGACGGCCGCCGGTGACGTGGCGGTCGGGTCGGGGGCGTGGACCGCGGTGCACCACGCGTTCACCTCACCCAAGCCCGAGTACCAGGGTTCGGTCGACTCCGATCCGGGCGCCGTGCTCGCCGACGCCTACGACATCGTCTGCAACGGCCACGAGATCGGTGGCGGTTCGATCCGTATCCACCGCCGCGACGTCCAGGAGAAGGTGTTCGCGGTGATGGGCATCGACCACGCCGAGGCGCAGGAGAAATTCGGATTCCTGTTGGACGCCTTCACTTTTGGCGCCCCACCGCACGGCGGCATCGCGTTCGGGTGGGACCGGATCACCGCGCTGCTGTTCGGCGCGGACTCCATTCGCGACGTGATCGCCTTCCCGAAGTCCGGCGGCGGCGTCGACCCGCTGACCGACGCGCCTGCGCCGATCACTGCTCAGCAGCGCAAGGAATCCGGAATAGACGCCAAACCCGAGAGGCTTGAGAAGTCATGACCGATTTCACCGACAAGGCTTCACTGGACGCGTTCAACAACGCCATCATCGAGGAGTTCCGCGCCAACGACGGCGTCGTGGGCGGACCGTTCGAGGGCGCGACGCTGCTGCTGCTGACCACCACCGGCGCCAAGTCGGGCCAGCCCCGGCTGAGCCCGCTGGCCTACCTGACGATCGACGGCAAGACGATCATCGTCGGCTCCAAGGCCGGCGCCGACACCAACCCGCACTGGGTGCACAACCTGCGGGCCAACCCGCGGGCCCACGTCGAGGTCGGCACCGACGCCTACGACGTGGTCGCCCGCGAGCTGCCCGACGACGAGCGGGACGCGACCTATCCGAAGATCGTCGAGATCGCCCCGGGCTTCGGTGACTACCAGTCCAAGACCAGCCGCGTCATCCCGCTGTTCGAGCTGCAGCGGGCCTGACGCCGCCGGTCACCTTCTCGGCCAGCGCTGCGAGCTTCGTGTCGACGCCCACCTGACGGCAACCGCGCCCGAATCACAGTCGTTCGATGATGGTGGCGTTGGCCATGCCGCCGCCCTCGCACATCGTCTGCAGGCCGTAGCGCCCGCCGCGCTGCTCCAGGGCATTGACCAGAGTCGTCATGATCCGCGCGCCGCTGGCGCCCAGCGGGTGACCGATCGCGATCGCGCCGCCGTTGACGTTGGTCCTCGAAAGGATGTCGGAGTCAGGTTGTCCGCCGATCTCCTTGGCCCAGCTCAGGACCACCGGCGCGAACGCCTCGTTGACCTCGAACAGGTCGATGTCGGCGAGCGACAGCCCGGCCTTGGCCAGGACCTTCTCGGTCGCCGGGATCACCCCGGTCAGCATGTAGAGCGGGTCGGAGCCCACCACGGTGGTCGTGTGGATCCGCGCCAGCGGCCGCCACCCGCGCGTGCGCGCCACCTCGCTGGTGGTGATGAGCAACGCGGCGCTGCCGTCGGAGAGCGGTGAGGAGTTGCCCGGCGTGATGTTCCAGCCGATCTGGGGGAAGCGCGCGGCCACGGCCTCGCTGTAGAACGCCGGCTTGAGCCCGGCCAGGGTCTCGACGGTGGTGCCGGGACGGATGATCTCGTCGGTGGCCAGTCCCGCGATCGGGGCCAGTTCGTTGTCGAACAACCCGTCCTTGGTGGCGCGGGCCGCCTTCTCGTGGCTGGCCGCCGAGAACTCGTCGAGCTCGGTTCGCGAGAGGTTCCATCGCGCCGCGATCAGCTCGGCGCTGATGCCCTGTGGCACAAGGCCTTCGGAATACCGGTGGGCGAATCCGACGCCGAACGGGTCGCTGCCCGGCAGGACCGACGATCCCATCGGCACGCGGCTCATCGACTCCACGCCCGCGGCGATCACGATGTCGTACGCGCCGGCGATCACGCCCTGCGCGGCGAAGCTGACGGCCTGCTGGCTGCTGCCGCACTGGCGGTCGACCGTCGTCCCGGGAACCGATTCCGGGAAGCCGGCGCCCAGCAGGGCGTTGCGGGCGATGTTGACCGCCTGGTCGCCGACCTGCGTCACGGCGCCTGCGATGACGTCGTCGACGTCCGCCGGATCGACTCCGGCTCTGGACACCAGTTCGGAAAGGCTGTGCGCCAGCAGGTCTGCGGGCAGCACGCCGTGCAGTGCGCCGCCCGGCTTGCCCTTGCCGACGGGGGTGCGGACCGCCGCCACGATGACGGCGTCACGTCCTGATTGAGCGGTCATGGGTCCTCCTGGACTCGCCTCTGAGTATTGCTTGCTATATCCAGCTATATCACCTGGGTATACTCTTAACAACTCAGATGTCGAGGTGAATTCCGTGACAGTTCTCCAGGGCCCACTGATCGACCGGGACAGCTGGTCCGCCGTCGGGAAGTGTCCGATCGAGAAGACGATGGCCGTGATCGGCACCAAGTCGGCGATGCTGATCCTGCGGGAGGCGTACTACGGCACCACCCGGTTCGACGACTTCGCGCGCCGGGTCGGCATCACCAAGGCGGCGACGTCGGCGCGACTGGCCGAGCTGGTCGACGCTGGGTTGCTCGCGCGGCGTCCCTACCGCGAGCCGGGGCAGCGGGTACGCGATGAATACGTGCTCACCGAGGCCGGCACGGACCTCATGCCGGTGGTGTGGTCGATGTTCGAATGGGGCCGTCGCCATCTGGGGGATGACGCTCGGCTGCGGTTGACCCATCTCGGTTGCGGTGCCGATGCCACCGTGGAGATCCGTTGTACCGACGGGCACCCGGTGTCGCCGGATGATCTGGGCGTGACCTACCGGCGCCGCCGCCGAGGAGGGTTGAGCCGGGCTAGCGGCCTAACATACGGTGGCCCCTAAGGCACATACGGTGGCCCCTAAGGCCGCCACGCTCCGGCCCGCCGACGCGCCCGGCGCTTTCGTCGTTCCGGAACTCACCGTGTTCATGGACCTCGACCACTGGGACGACTGCGCCCGGCGGCTGGGCGGCACCAGCGACGCGCTCTTCGCCGGATTCTCGGCGCGGCTCGGCCGCCGGCTCGACCGGGTGGACGACGACGGCCTGGTGACGCTGTCGTACCCGGTCAGCGAGCGCACCGAGCACGACATCCGTGCCAACGCCTTGACCCAGGTGATGTTCCGGGTCGATCCCGACGGCGCGACCACCGACCTGTCCGAGATCCGGGCAGAGATGAAGAAGTCGCTGTCGGCGCTCACCGAGACGCCGTACGAACTGCTGGCTCCCCTTCCGCTGACCCCGTTCACCCCGCGGCGCCTCGTGCGGCGACTGGAAAGAATGGCGCTGGGTGCGGGCCGGCCGGTGGGATGCTCCAACTTCGGTGACATCGACCCATGGATGAATCGTCTGGACGGCAGCGAGGCCGACTACTACTGGTTCCGCATGGTGGAGCACGGCGTCACCCCGGAGATTCTCGACAGCCTCGGCGGCCAGCTCTTCATGGGCGCGGGCCGGATCCACGGACGAGCCTTCCTCTACATCTCCGGCTGGCGCGCCGGAGGGCCCAACACGATCGAGAGTCTGCGTCAGTTGGTCGAGACGACCATGGACGAATTCGGATTGACCGGACGCATCGAGCGTCTCTGACGAACGCGTGATGGTCCGGCACCGTTCCCTGCTCATGACGCTGATCACAGGGGTTAGGATGAAACAACCGTTAGCCGTACTATGTAGCGGTGCTAACTGCGGCGGCGGCGACTCGACGGGCTGACCTGCAGGATGCGAAAGGGGGACGGTCGTGACGCTCGACAGTGAGACCCGCGCCGCCGACTCGCCCGGGGCCCGTTCGGCCGAGCCGGCCCCCGCCGCTCAGGACTCCAAACCCGCCACCAAGCGCCGTAAGAGCAGACGCGGCTGGTCGATGCGGCTGCTGCGCAAGGTGTGGCTGCCGCTGGTCATCATCATCGTCGTCGCGATCGCCGCATTCGGCGTCTACCGGCTGCACGGTGTCTTCGGCAAGACCGAGACCACCCGTCAGGGCAGCGGCCTGGCCAACGACACCAAACCGTTCAACCCCAAGACCGTGGTGTACGAGATCTACGGCCCGCCGGGAACCGTCGCCACGATCAACTACCTCGACCTCGACGCCACCCCGCAGATCGCCCGCGACGTCACCCTGCCGTGGTCGCTCACGCTGACCACCACCGCCCCCGCCGCCTCGGCGAACATCGTCGCCCAGGGCGACAGTGACACCATCGGCTGCCGGATCACCGTCAATGGCGAGCTCAAGGACGAGAAGACCTCCACCGGCGTCAACGCCCAGACGTTCTGCCTGGTCAAGTCCGCATGATCACCCTGAACAAGGGCGAGCGGCCTCAGGTCGACGAGCACGGCAACCGGCCGCACATCGCGCACTGGATCCGCTGGCTGTCGGTTCCGATCATCCTGGGCTGGCTGGCGCTGACGGTGTTCACCAACATCGCGGTGCCTCAGGTCGAGGTGGTCGGCCAGGCCCAGTCGGTCCCGATGGCCGCCCCGGACGCGCCGTCGACCATCGCGATGAACAAGATCGGCAAGACGTTCCAGGAGTTCAACTCCAACACCTCGGTGATGATCGTGCTCGAGGGCCAGCAGCCGCTCGGTGACGCCGCCCACCAGTACTACAACGAGATCATCAGCAAGCTCAACGCCGACAAGACGCACGTCGAGCACATCCAGGACTTCTGGAGCGACCCGCTGACGGCGGCGGGCTCGCAGAGCGAGGACGGCAAGTCCGCCTACGTCCAGGCCTACCTGGCCGGCAACATGGGCGAGGGCCTGGCCAACGAGTCGGTGGACGCGGCCAAGCAGATCGTCGCCAGCGTGCCCCCGCCGCCGGGGGTCAAGGCCTACGTCACCGGACCCTCGGCGCTGATCGCCGACACCCACATCGCCGGCGACCGCAGCCTCAAGATGATCACCGGGCTGACGTTCGGCGTCATCTCGGTGATGCTGCTGTTCGTCTACCGCTCGATCGTCACCGTGGTGCTGGCGCTGTTCATGGTCTTCCTCGAACTGGCGGTCGCCCGCGGTGTCGTCGCGTTCTCTGGGTCACTACCACCTGATCGGGCTGTCGACGTTCGCGGTCAACCTGCTCACCATGGTGGCGATCGCCGCAGGCACCGACTACGTCATCTTCCTGTTCGGGCGCTACCAGGAGTCGCGGAGCAAAGGGGTGGGCAAGGAGGACGCCTACTACGAGATGTTCCACGGGACGGCGCACGTCATCCTCGGCTCCGGCCTGACCATCGCCGGCGCGATGTTCTGCCTGCACTTCACCCGCAGCCCGATGTTCAACTCGATGGGCATACCGCTGTTCATCGGCATGATCGTCGTCGTTCTCGCCGCGGTCACGCTCGGTCCCGCCGTGGTCACCGTGGCCAGTCACTTCGGTGCTCTGGAACCCAAGCGCGCCATGCGGATCCGGTTCTGGCGCCGCATCGGCGCCGCGGTCGTGCGCTGGCCCGGCCCGATCCTGATCGCGACGACGATGCTCTGCCTGATCGGACTCCTCGCGCTGCCCGGGTACCGCACCGACTACAACGACCGGCACTACCTGCCGCCGGACATCCCGGCCGCCGAGGGTTTCGCCGCGGCCGAACGGCATTTCCCCGCCGCGCGGCTGAGCCCCGAGCTGCTGATGATCGAGAGCGACCACGATCTGCGCAACTCGGCGGACTTCCTGGTCATCGACCGGGTAGCCAAGAGCATGTTCCACCAGCCCGGCATCGGGCGGGTGCAGACCATCACCCGGCCGCTGGGCACGCCGATCGAGCACAGCTCGATCCCGTTCATGCTCGGCATGCAGGGGACCACGCAGACGATGAACCAGTCGTACCTGCAGGACCGCATGAAGGACATGCTGAAGATGGGCGACGACATGAACGTCTCCATCGACACCATGACGCAGATGTACAACCTGATGGGCGAGCTCAACGCCGTCACCCACGACATGGTCGGCAAGATGGACCTCACGCTGGCCGACATCCAGACCCTGCGCAACCACATCGCCGACTTCGACGACTTCTTCCGGCCGATCCGCAACTACTTCTACTGGGAACCGCACTGCTTCGACATCCCGGTGTGCTGGTCGATCCGCTCGGTGTTCGACACCCTCGACGGCATCGACATGATGACCGACGACTTCCAGCAGCTGGTGCCCAGCCTGCACCAGCTCGACATGCTGACCGCCCAGATGCGCGCGCTGATGCCGCCGATGATCGAGACGATGCGCTCGATGCGGACGATGCAGCTGACCATGCAGAGCACCCAGGCCGGCATGTACGACCAGATCGCGGCCATGCAGGACAACCAGAGCGCGATGGGCAAGGCGTTCGACGACGCCAAGAACGACGACTCGTTCTACCTGCCGCCCGAGGTGTTCGATAACCCCGACTTCAAGCGCGGCATGAAGATGTTCCTGTCGCCGGACGGAAAAGCGGTGCGGTTCATCATCTCTCACGAGGGTGATCCGATGTCGCCGGAGGGCCTCACCCACGTCGACACCATCCAGAACGCCGCGTTCGAGGCCATCAAGGGCACCCCGCTGGAGGGCTCCAAGATCTACCTCGCCGGCACCGCCGCCAGCTACAAGGACATGCAGGACAGCGCCAACTACGACCTGCTGATCGCCGGCATCGCCGCGCTGGCCCTGATCTTCATCATCATGCTGATCCTCACCCGGGCCGTGGTGGCCGCGGCGGTGATCGTCGGCACCGTGCTGCTCTCGCTGGGCACCTCGTTCGGCCTGTCGATCCTGATCTGGCAGGACCTGCTGGGCCATCCGCTGCACTGGATGGTGCTGGTGATGTCGGTCATCATCCTGCTGGCGGTCGGGTCGGACTACAACCTGCTGCTGGTCTCGCGGTTCAAAGAGGAGATCCGACGCCGGGCTCAACACCGGCATCATCCGCGCGATGGGCGGCACCGGCTCGGTGGTCACCTCGGCGGGCCTGGTGTTCGCGGTGACCATGGGCGCGATGGTGTTCAGCGAGCTGCGCGTGCTGGCGCAGGTCGGCACCACCATCGGCATGGGCCTGCTGTTCGACACCCTGGTGATCCGCTCGTTCATGACGCCGTCCATCGCCGCGCTGCTCGGCCGCTGGTTCTGGTGGCCGCAGCCGGTGCGGCAGCGTCCGCTGCCCAGCCCATGACGCTGATCACAGGGGTTAGGATGAAACAACCGTTAGCCGTACTATGTAGCGGTGCTAACTGCGGCGGCGGCAACTCGACGGGCTGACCTGCACGATGCGAAGGGGGGATGGTCGTGACGCTCGACAGTGGGACCCGCGCCACCGACTCGCCCGAGGCCCAACCGGCCCAGGCATCGCCCGCCGCGCAGGACGCCAAACCCGCCACCAAACGCCGCAAGAGCAGGCGCGGCTGGTCGATGCGGCTGCTGCGCAAGGTGTGGCTGCCCCTGGTCATCATCATCGTCGTCGCGATCGCCGCATTCGGCGTCTACCGGCTGCACGGGGTCTTCGGCAAGACCGAGACCACCCGGCAGGGCAGCGGCCTGGCCAACGACACCAAACCGTTCAACCCCAAGACCGTGGTGTACGAGATCTACGGCCCGCCCGGAACCGTCGCCACGATCAACTACCTCGACCTGGACGCGACCCCGCAGATCGCCCGCGACGTCACCCTGCCGTGGTCGCTCACGCTGACCACCACCGCACCCGCCGCCTCGGCGAACATCGTCGCGCAGGGCGACAGTGACACCATCGGCTGCCGCATCACCGTCAACGGCGAACTCAAGGACGAGAAGACCTCCACCGGCGTCAACGCTCAGACGTTCTGCCTGGTCAAATCCGCATGATCACCCTGAACAAGGGCGATCGGCCTCAGGTCGACGAGCACGGCAACCGGCCGCACATCGCGCACTGGATCCGCTGGCTGTCGGTTCCGATCATCCTGGGCTGGCTGGCGCTGACGGTGTTCACCAACATCGCGGTGCCTCAGGTCGAGGTCGTCGGCCAGGCCCAGTCGGTCCCGATGGCCGCCCCGGACGCGCCGTCGACCATCGCGATGAACAAGATCGGCAAGACGTTCCAGGAGTTCAACTCCAACACCTCGGTGATGATCGTCCTCGAGGGCCAGCAGCCGCTCGGTGACGCCGCCCACCAGTACTACAACGAGATCGTCGGCAAGCTCAACGCCGACAAGAAGCACGTCGAGCACATCCAGGACTTCTGGAGCGACCCGCTGACGGCGGCGGGCTCACAGAGCGAGGACGGCAAGTCCGCCTACGTCCAGGCCTATCTGGCCGGCAACATGGGCGAGGGCCTGGCCAACGAGTCGGTGGAGGCGGCCAAGCAGATCGTCGCCAGCGTGCCCGCACCGCCCGGGGTCAAGGCCTACGTCACCGGTCCCTCCGCGCTGATCGCCGACACCCACATCGCCGGTGACCGCAGCCTCAAGCTGATCACCGGGCTGACGTTCGGCGTCATCTCGGTGATGCTGCTGTTCGTCTACCGCTCGATCATCACCGTGGTGCTGGCGCTGTTCATGGTCTTCCTCGAACTGGCGGTCGCCCGAGGCGTGGTGGCGTTCTCGGGTCACTACCACCTGATCGGGTTGTCGACGTTCGCGGTCAACCTGCTCACCATGGTGGCGATCGCCGCAGGCACCGACTATGTGATCTTCCTGTTCGGGCGCTACCAGGAGTCGCGGAGCAAAGGGGTGGGCAAGGAGGACGCCTACTACGAGATGTTCCACGGGACGGCGCACGTCATCCTCGGCTCCGGCCTGACCATCGCCGGCGCGATGTTCTGCCTGCACTTCACCCGCAGCCCGATGTTCAACTCGATGGGCATCCCGCTGTTCATCGGCATGATCGTCGTGGTGCTCGCCGCGGTCACGCTCGGGCCCGCCGTGGTCACCGTGGCCAGTCACTTCGGTGCTCTGGAACCCAAGCGCGCCATGCGGATCCGGTTCTGGCGCCGCATCGGCGCCGCGGTCGTGCGCTGGCCCGGCCCGATCCTGATCGCGACGACGATGCTGTGTCTGATCGGACTCATCGCGCTGCCCGGGTACCGCACCGACTACAACGACCGGCACTACCTGCCGCCGGACATCCCGGCCGCCGAGGGTTTCACCGCCGCCGAACGGCATTTCCCCGCGGCGCGGCTGAGCCCTGAGCTGCTGATGATCGAGAGCGACCACGATCTGCGCAACTCGGCGGACTTCCTGGTCATCGACCGGGTGGCCAAGAGCATGTTCCACCAGCCCGGCATCGGGCGGGTGCAGACCATCACCCGGCCGCTGGGCACCCCGATCGAGCACAGCTCGATCCCGTTCATGCTGGGCATGCAGGGAACCACGCAGACGATGAACCAGTCGTACCTGCAGGACCGCATGAAGGACATGCTGAAGATGGGCGACGACATGAACGTCTCCATCGAAACCATGACGCAGATGTACAACCTGATGGGCGAGCTCAACGCCGTCACCCACGACATGGTCGGCAAGATGGACCTCACGCTGGCCGACATCCAGACCCTGCGCAACCACATCGCCGACTTCGACGACTTCTTCCGGCCGATCCGCAACTACTTCTACTGGGAACCGCACTGCTTCGACATCCCGGTGTGCTGGTCGATCCGCTCGGTGTTCGACACCCTCGACGGCATCGACACGATGACCGACGACTTCCAGCAGCTGGTGCCCAGCCTGCACCAGCTGGACATGCTGACCGCCCAGATGCGCACGCTGATGCCGCCGATGATCGAGACGATGCGCTCGATGCGCACGATGCAGCTGACCATGCAGAGCACCCAGGCCGGCATGTACGACCAGATCGCGGCCATGCAGGACAACCAGAGCGCGATGGGCAAGGCGTTCGACGACGCCAAGAACGACGACTCGTTCTACCTGCCGCCCGAGGCGTTCGACAACCCCGACTTCAAGCGCGGCATGAAGATGTTCCTGTCGCCGGACGGAAAAGCGGTGCGGTTCATCATCTCTCACGAGGGTGACCCGATGTCGCCGGAGGGCCTCACCCACGTCAACGTGATCAAGAACGCCGCGTTCGAGGCCATCAAGGGCACCCCGCTGGAGGGCTCCAAGATCTACCTGGCCGGCACCGCCGCCAGCTACAAGGACATGCAGGACAGCGCCAACTACGACCTGCTGATCGCGGGCATCGCCGCACTGGCCCTGATCTTCATCATCATGCTGATCCTGACCAGGGCCGTGGTGGCCGCGGCGGTCATCGTGGGCACCGTGCTGCTCTCACTGGGCACGTCGTTCGGCCTGTCCATCCTGATCTGGCAGGACCTGCTGGGCCACCCGCTGCACTGGATGGTGCTGGTGATGTCGGTCATCATCCTGCTGGCGGTGGGATCGGACTACAACCTGCTGCTGGTCTCGCGGTTCAAAGAGGAGATCGGAGCCGGGCTCAACACCGGCATCATCCGCGCGATGGGCGGCAGCGGCTCGGTGGTCACCTCGGCGGGGCTGGTGTTCGCGGTCACCATGGGCGCCATGGTGTTCAGCGAGCTGCGCGTGCTGGCCCAGGTCGGCACCACCATCGGCATGGGCCTGCTGGTCGACACCCTGGTGATCCGCTCGTTCATGACGCCGTCGATCGCCGCGCTGATGGGCCGCTGGTTCTGGTGGCCGCAGCGGGTGCGTCAGCGTCCGGTGCCCAGCCCGTGGCCGCAGCCGACGACGGACTCCACCGAACCCGTCACCGCGCCAGCCAGTCTGAAAGTCTAAGTACCGCAACGTAATAGCGCGTTCACTTCATCGCGTTGTGGGCGCCGTCGACACAGCCGTGCTCGTACTTCCCGGTGCTGTGCTGGGCCGCGGTCCGGTCGCGGCAGTACGCGGCGATGGACTCCTCGTGGGCCTGATAACCGCCCTCGTGCACCCAGCGCTGACCGTCGGCGTAGCCGGCCCAGTACGACGAGTCCTTGCGTTCGGAGGACAGCATGAACACCACCGCGAGTAGCGCGAAGACCGCCACCACCAACAGGGCCTGAACCCATCGCTTGCTCAGCCACGGCCGCAGCCGACTCGGCACCCAACGCGCCTTCGGCTGGTCCACGACCGGATTCTCGCACCGAAGCGGACCGGAGGCGAAAGTAGTCTCGCGGTTGTGTTGCATTTGCGGGTGATCGCACCGGTGGGCCAGCGCGACGAGGTGCTGGGAGTGCTTCGCCGCCACGTCGGGGTGACCCACGTCGTCGTTCATCGCGACGCGGCGCTGGACCCGCCCGGCGACGAGATCACCGCCGACATCGCCAGGGAGAGCGCCAACGACGTCGTCGACGATCTCAAGGCGCTGGATCTGCGGCGGCTGGGAGCCATCACCCTCGACGTCGTCGACACGGTGGTGTCCAACGCGGCCTACCGGGCCGAGAAGGAGGCCGACGGCGACCCCGGCGACGCGATCGTGTGGGAGGAACTGGTCGCCCGCACCCGCGAGGAGTCCACGTTCAACGTGACGTTCCTGACCTTCCTGTGCCTGGCCTGCATGATCGCCGCGGTCGGCGTGGTGACCAACTCGCCGGTGACCGTGGTCGGCGCGATGGTCGTCGGCCCCGAGTTCGGCCCGCTGGCGGCGCTGGCCGTCGCGCTCGTGCGCCGCCGGCTGGATCTGGCCCGTCGCGCCTCCCTCGCGCTGCTGGTCGGCTTCCCGGTGGCCATGGCGGTGACGGCGGCGTTCGTGCTCGGCGGTGAGGCGCTGGGGTGGATTCAGCTGCAGAGCACCCGGCAGCTCAACGAGGTCGACTTCATCTTCCAGGTGGGGCCGCTGTCGTTCGTCGTCGCGCTGCTGGCCGGGGCGGCCGGAATGCTGTCGCTGGTGTCGGCGAAGTCGGCGGCCCTGGTCGGGGTGTTCATCTCGGTGACGACGGTGCCCGCGGCTGGGTTCGCCGTCGTCGCGGCGTCGGTCGGGGACTGGGACATCGCCGCACAGTCCGCTACCCAGCTGCTGGTCAACCTGCTCGGCATCACGCTGGCCGGGGTGCTGGTCCTGGGCGTGCGGCGCCGCCACGCCAGCCGGCATCGGCAGTTGGGCTAGTGTCTAGCCCCTGTGGGGTGGATGACTGATTTCGAGACGCTGAAGCAACGTGTGTCGCTTCGCGGAATTGTGATGACGATCCTGGCCGTGGTGGTCGCCGGTCTGGCGATCGCGACGTTGCGATATCAGCCCAGCCCTTCCGACGACCGTCGATCTATTCGCCGACGAGCACGACAGTTCCCGCCGGACCCTGGCTCGCCCCCGCGCCCGCCGTCGACCCGTCCCGCTCGCTCCGCCGCCGTCGGTTCCGCCGCCGAGTTCCACCGAGCCGACGTCCCGTGGAGACCGTCGTCCCCACGCAGACCTTCGTCCCCACCCAGACCTCGTCCCCACTCAGGCCCCCGGCCCGACGCAGACGCCCACTTCCAGTGCGCCCCCCACTCTCCAGTACGACGTTCACACCTCGTCGGGATACGAACCCCACCGAGCTTCCGAACGGTGGCCGGCGCTTCGGCACGGTCCAGCCGTGACGGCGAGGCTAGCGGCGCGCGCTGATGCGCGTGCGGCCTGCGCTCCGCTATCTCTTGTGATGGGATGGCGGCCTATGGGTATCAAAGTCGCGCTGGAGCATCGCACCAGCTATTCCTTCGACCGGTTGGTCGAGGTGTACCCGCACGTCGTCCGGTTACGGCCGGCACCGCACTGCAGAACGCCCATCGAGGCGTACTCCCTGGAGGTGGAACCGGCCGACCACTTCGTCAACTGGCAGCAGGACGCGTTCGGCAACTTCCTGGGGCGGCTGGTGTTCCCCAGCCGCACCCGCGAGCTGACCATCAAGGTCGGCCTGATCGCCGACCTGAAGGTGATCAACCCGTTCGACTTCTTCATCGAGGACTACGCCGAGACCTATCCGTTCACCTACACCAAGGCGCTCAAGGACGACCTCGAGCCGTATCTGCGGCCCGTCGACGAAGGCGAGGAGGGCTCGGGGCCCGGTGATCTGGTGGCCTCGTGGGTGCGCGATTTCAGCGTTCCGCCCGGAACCCGCACGATCGACTTCCTGGTCGCGCTGAACCGGGCCGTCAACGCCGACGTCGGCTACAGCGTCCGCATGGAGCCGGGTGTGCAGACCCCGGACCACACGCTGCGCAGCGCCATCGGGTCCTGCCGCGACTCGGCGTGGCTGCTGGTGTCGATCCTGCGCCAGCTCGGCCTTGCCGCCCGGTTCGTCTCCGGCTACCTGGTCCAGCTGTCCTCCGACATCGAGGCGCTCGACGGCCCGTCGGGCCCGGCTGCCGACTTCACCGACCTGCACGCCTGGACCGAGGTCTACATCCCCGGCGCCGGCTGGATCGGGCTGGACCCGACCTCGGGACTGTTCGCCGGGGAAGGCCACATCCCGCTGGCCGCCACCCCGCACCCGTCGTCGGCCGCGCCGATCACCGGGGCCACCGGGATCGCCGAGTCCACGCTGGACTTCTCCAACACCGTCACCCGGGTCCACGAGGACCCGCGCGTCACCCTGCCCTACACCGACGCGGCCTGGGCGGCGATCAACGCCCTGGGAGCCCGGGTCGACCGGCGGCTTGCCGACGCCGACGTCCGGCTGACCATCGGCGGCGAGCCGACGTTCGTGTCGGTGGACAACCAGGTCGACGAGGAGTGGACCACGGCCGCCGACGGCCCGCACAAACGGGAGCGGGCCTCCGTACTGGCCGCCCGGCTGAAGGCGGTGTGGGCGCCGCAGGGGCTGGTGCAGCGCAACCAGGGCAAGTGGTACCCGGGAGAGCCGTTGCCCCGCTGGCAGATCGCGCTGTACTGGCGCCGCGACGGCCAACCGCTGTGGACCGACGCCGCACTGCTGGCCGACCCGTGGAGCGGTGAGCCGCTCCGAGGCCGACCCGCAGGCCGCCGAGCAGCTGCTGTCGGCGATCGCCGCGGATCTCGGGCTGCCCGCCACCCAGGTGCGGCCGGCCTACGAGGACCCGCTCAGCCGGCTGGCCACCGCGGTGCGCCTGCCCGAGGGCGAGGCCGTCGACGCCGACGACGACCTGGCCACCGACACCGCGGCGGCCCGCGCCGGTCTGCTGGCCCGGCTCGAGGAGTCGGTGGGCGAGCCGGCCGCCTACGTGCTGCCGATCCACCGCCGCGAGGACGACACCGGCTGGGCCAGCGCCGACTGGCGGCTGCGCCGCGGGCGCATCGTGCTGCTCGACGGCGACTCGCCGGCCGGGCTGCGGCTGCCGCTGGACTCGATCAGCTGGAAGCCGCCGCGCGCAACAGTGCCCAGCGACCCGCTGGCCACCGGGACCGCGGAGTTGCGGGCCGGCGTCGAGGATTCCGACGCAGTCCTCGAGGATCCGGAGACCGCACCCACCACGGCCATGGTCGCCGAGATCCGGGACGGGCTGCTCTACGTCTTCCTGCCGCCGACCGACGCGCTCGAGGACTTCATCGACCTGGTCGCCCGGTTGGAGGCGGCCGCCGCGAAGGTCGGCTGCGCGGTGGTGGTCGAGGGCTACGGCCCGCCGTCGGACGCCCGGCTGGTGTCGATGTCGATCACCCCCGACCCGGGCGTCATCGAGGTCAACGTGGCCCCCAGCGCCAGCTTCGCCGAACAGCGCGATCAGTTGCACACGCTCTACGAGGAGGCCCGCCAGGCCCGGCTGTCCACCGAGTCCTTCGACTTCGACGGCACCCACGGCGGCACGGGCGGCGGCAACCACATCACCCTGGGCGGGCTCACCCCGGCGGACTCGCCGCTGCTGCGCAGGCCCGACCTGCTGGTATCGCTGCTGACCTACTGGCAGCGCCATCCGGCGCTGTCCTACCTGTTCGCCGGCCGCTTCATCGGCACCACCTCGCAGGCCCCGCGGGTCGACGAGGGGCGCTCGGAGGCGCTCTACGAACTGGAGATCGCCTTCGCCGAGATCGCCCGCCTGACTGCGTCGTCCAGTCGCTCCGCAGGCTCCGCTTCCGAACATGGTCGCTCCGCAAGCTCCGCTCCCGAACACGGTCGCTCCGCAAGCTCCGCTCCCGGACATGGTCGCTCCGCAAGCTCCGCTCCCGAACATGGTCGCTCCGCAAGCTCCGCTCCGTGGGTCACCGACCGCGCCCTTCGCCACCTGCTCACCGACATCACCGGCAACACCCACCGCGCCGAGTTCTGCATCGACAAGCTCTACAGCCCGGACAGTCCCCGCGGCCGGCTGGGCATCCTGGAGCTGCGCGGGTTCGAGATGCCGCCGCACTTCCAGATGGCCATGGTGCAGTCGCTTCTGGTGCGCGCGCTGGTGGCGCGGTTCTGGGACGAGCCGCTGCGCGCCCCGCTGATCCGCCACGGACTGAACCTGCACGGCCGATACCTGTTGCCGCACTTCATTATTCACGACATCGCCGACGTCGCCGCGGACCTGCGGGCCCACGGCATCGACTTCGACACCAGCTGGCTGGACCCGTTCACCGAGTTCCGCTTCCCCCGGATCGGCACCGCGGTGTTCGACCACGTCGAGATCGAGCTGCGCGGCGCGATCGAGCCGTGGAACACCCTCGGTGAGGAGTCCACCGCCGGCGGCACCGCCCGCTACGTCGACTCCTCGGTGGAGCGCATCCAGGTGCGCACCATCGGTGCCGACCGCCAGCGCCACGTCGTCACCTGCAACGGCTATCCCATCCCGATGCTGGCCACCGACAACCCCGACGTCCAGGTCGGCGGCGTGCGCTACCGCGCCTGGCAGCCGCCCAGCGCGCTGCACCCCACGATCACCGTCGACAGCCCGCTGCGCTTCGAACTGGTCGACATCGCAACCGGCGCCTCCCGCGGCGGATGCACCTATCACGTCTCCCACCCCGGTGGCCGTGCCTACGACAGCCCGCCGGTCAACGCCGTGGAGGCCGAGTCCCGCCGGGGACGGCGGTTCGAGGCCACCGGCTTCACCCCGGGAAACGTCGACGTGGCCGACATCCGGGAAAAACAGGCCCGCCAGTCCATCGACGTCGGCGCGCCGGGGATCCTCGACCTGCGCCGGGTGCGTACCGTGCTGCAGAACTGATGGGGTCGCCGGCCCGGCACGTCCGGGCCGGAGCGATAAGTTTGCAGGAGTCGTCAGTCAGGAGGTGGGGCCGTTGTCGCTGTCGGCTGCCGGTTCTGACCTGAGGCCCTCCCATGACCCCGACCGCCTGCTCGCCGGCTACCGCTCGGCACGGGCGCAGGACACGCTGTTCGACCTGCGCGGCGGCGGACCCGGAACGACGGGAACGTTCGGGGGCACCGGGTACGACGAGTTCGTCGACGCCACCGGCACCATCCGGGCGTCCTGGCAGGAACTCGGCGATCTCATCGGCGAGCGCGGCCGCGCCGGCCTGGAGCGGCTGCGCACCGTGGTGCGCGGACTGGTCGACAACGACGGCATCACCTACATCGAGGTCGACCGGCACGGCGAGGCCGTCACCAACGGACAGGGCATCTCGATGCCGGGTCCCTGGCATCTGGACGGCATCCCGCTGCTGCTGTCGGCGTCGGACTGGGAGACGCTGGAAGCCGGTGTGGTGCAACGCTCCCGGTTGCTCGACGCCGTCCTGACCGACCTGTACGGGCCGCGCCGGGCGGTCACCAGCGGGATCCTGCCGCCCCAGTTGCTGTTCGGCCATCCGGGCTATATCCGGGCGGCGCGCGGCATCGAGAACCCCGGTCGCCATCAGCTGTTCATGCACGGCTGCGACGTGAGCCGGGCGTCCGACGGCCGTTTCCTGGTCAACGCCGACTGGGCCAGGCCCCGTCGGGCGCGGCTCCCTCGGGTGCGGGCTACGCGCTGGCCGACCGCAGGGTGGTCGCCCACGCCGTGCCCGACGTCTACGAGCGGATCGGGCCGCGCCCGGCGTCGCCGTTCGCCCAGGCGCTGCGGCTGGCCCTGATCGACGCCGCCCCGGAAGCGGCCGAGGACCCGGTGGTGGTGGTGCTCAGTCCGGGCATCCATTCCGAGACGGCGTTCGACCAGGCCTACCTGGCGTCGGTGCTGGGCTTCCCGCTGGTGGAGAGCGCCGACCTGGTGGTCCGCGAAGGCAGGCTGTGGATGCGGTCGCTGGGCACTCTCAAGCGGGTGGACGTGGTGCTGCGCCGGGTCGACGCCGAGTACGTCGATCCGCTGGATCTGCGGCCGGACTCGCGGCTGGGTGTGGTCGGCCTGGTCGAGGTGCAGCGCCGCGGCGCGGTCACCGTGGTCAACACCCTGGGCGCGGGCATCCTGGAAAGCCCTGGGCTGCAACGGTTCCTGCCGCAATTGGCCGAGCGGCTGCTGGGGGAGAAGCCGCTGCTGGACACCCCTGCGCTCTACTGGGGCGGGTTCGACAGGGAACGCTCGCACCTGCTGTCGCGGCTGTCGTCGCTGCTGATCAAGTCGACGGTGGGCGGTCCGACCATCGTGGGCCCGGCGCTGTCGGCCGCCGAGCGCGGCGAACTGGCCGATCGCATCGAGGCCGCGCCGTGGCAGTGGGTCGGCCAGGAGCTGCCGCAGTTCTCCTCGGCGCCCACCGACCATTACCCGGGCACGCTCTCGGCGGCCAGTGTCGGGATGCGGTTGTTCACGGTCTCCCAAAGTGGCGGCTACGCACCCATGGTCGGCGGCCTGGGCTATGTGCTGGCACCGGGCAATGCCGCTTACAAGCTGAACAGCGTTGCAGCCAAGGACATCTGGGTACGGCCGCCGACGCGGGTCAAGGCCGAGACGCTGACCGTCCCGTCGGTGGAGCTGCCCAGCGGCACCCGGTTCATCAGCTCGCCGCGTGTGCTGTCCGACCTGTTCTGGATGGGCCGCTACGGCGAACGTGCCGAGCACCTGGCCCGAATGCTCATCGTCACCCGCGAGCGCTACCACGAGTACCGCTACCGCCAGGACATGGAGGGCAGCGAGTGCGTCCCCGTCCTGCTGGGCGCCTTGAGTGGGGTGACCGGAACCGACGCCGACACAACGGGTTCCTACGCCGACGCGGTCGCCGGTGCGCAGCGCACGTTGTGGTCGCTGACCGTCGACCGGCAGCGCCCCGGCTCGCTCGCGCAGTCGATCGAGGGCCTCGGGCTGGCGGCCCGATCGGTGCGCGACCAGATGTCCAACGACACCTGGATGGTGCTCGGCGCCGTCGAGCGCGCGCTGGCCCAGCAGGCCGGCTCGCCGCCCAGCGTGCAGCGCGGGTCGCGGGTGGCCGACGACACCCAGCTCGCCGCCGCCCAGCAGCAGACGCTGGCCGGCATGCTGGCGCTGTCCGGGGTGGCCGCGGAGTCGATGGTGCACGACGCGGGCTGGATGATGATGGACATCGGCAAGCGCATCGAGCGCGGCCTGGGCCTGACCGCCCTGCTGCGCGCGACGCTGACCACCGAACGCAGCCCGGGTGCCGAACAGACCATCACCGAGTCCGCACTGGTGGTGTGCGAGTCCTCGGTGCTGTACCGCCGGCGCAATCTGGGCAAGGTCAGCGTCGCTGCCGTGGCCGACCTGGTGCTGTTCGACGGGGAGAACCCGAGATCGCTTGTCTTCCAACTGGAACGGCTCCGGCCGACCTGCGGGCGCTGCCGGGCTCCTCGGGGTCCTCGCGCCCCGAGCGGCTGGTCGACGACATCGGCATCCGGCTGCGCAGGCTGGACCCCGCCGAGCTGGAAGAGGTCGACGACGAAGGCCGCCGCGTCGAGCTGGACGGCCTGCTCAAGGGTGTGGAGATCGGGCTGCGGGAGCTCTCCGACATCATCACCCGCACCCAGCTGTCGCTGCCCGGCGACATGCAGCCGCTGTGGGGACCCGACCAGCGCCGGGAGGTGCCGTGACGGTCCCGCGAGGAGCGAAGGCGGATCGCGCATCGGCCGCGTCTACCGGGTCACCCACCGCACCGAGTACAGCTACTCCGACGTGGTGACGAGTTCCTACGGCCGCGGCCATCTCACCCCGCGCGACACGCCGCGGCAGCGTTGCCTGAACAACGCCCTGGAGATCGACCCCGATCCCGCCGACCGGTCCACCGGCCGCGACGTCTACGGCAACATCAGCTCGTACTTCCACATCACCCAGCGTCATCACGCGCTGACGGTGACCAGCAACTCCGTCGTGGAGGTCGACCCGCCGCCTGCCGAGTTCTACGGCGGCGGGTCGGCGCTGGCACCGTGGGAGTCAGCCCGGCCGGTCGGCCGCGACGGGGTGCTCGCCAGCGAGTTCGCCCTGGATCTGCGGCCGCCGGAGATCACCGACGCGGTGCGCGAGTACGCCGCGCCGAGCTTCGAGCCGGGCCGGCCGCTGATCGAGGTGTTGCGCGATCTGAACGCACGCATCTTTTCCGACTTCGCCTACCGTTCGGGTTCGACCACGGTGTCCACCCAGGTGAATCGAGGTTTTGGAAGCGCGAGAAGGGGTATGCCAGGACTTCGCCCGGCTGGCGATCGCCTGCCTGCGCGCCAACGGATTGGCGGCGAGTTACGTGTCGGGATACCTCGCCACCGACCCTCCGCCGGGAAAGGAACGGATGTTCGGCGTCGACGCCACACACGCCTGGGCCTCGGTGTGGACCCCGCAGAACCAGTGGCTCGGTCTTGATCCGACCAACGATGCGCTGATCGACGAGCGCTACATCGTCGTCGGCTGGGGTCGCGACTACGCGGATGTGCCCCCGCTGCGCGGCATCATCTACACCGACTCCGAGCACAGCGTCATCGACGTGTCGGTCGACGTCGCGCCGTTCGAAGGCGGTGTGCTGCATGCGTGACTTCATCTGCCCCAACTGCGGTCAGCATCTGGCGTTCGAGAACTCGGTGTGCCTGTCGTGCGGCAGCCGGCTGGGGTTCTCGTTGGACAAGATGGCGTTCCTGGTCATTGCGTCGGGGGAGGACAGCGAGCACGGCGGTGCGGTGGACGCCAGCGAGTACCAGCTGTGCGCGAATCTGCATGCCGCCAAATGCAATTGGCTCGTCGAGGTGGCACCGGTCCGCCGGCTGTGCGAATCCTGCGTGCTGACGCGCACCCGGCCCAGCGACTCCGACACCGATCGCGATGGCGGCGTTCGCCGGCGCCGAGAAGGCCAAACGCCGGCTGATCGCCGAATTGCACGAACTCAAACTGCCGATCGTGGGTCGCGACGCCGACCCGCAGTACGGGCTGGCGTTCGATCTGCTCTCCAGCGCTTTGGAGCAGGTGTTCACCGGCCACGAGGACGGGTTGATCACCCTCGACCTGGCCGAGGGCGACGACGTGCACCGCGAGCAGTTGCGCGTGGAGATGGACGAGCCGTACCGCACGCTGCTCGGTCACTTCCGCCATGAGGTCGGCCACTACTACTTCTATCGGCTCATCGGCACGGATCAGGGCTACCTGCAGCGGTTCAACGATCTGTTCGGCGATCCGGACACCGACTACCAGGCCGCGCTCGACCGGCACTACAGCCAGGGTGCGCCGCCGGGGTGGAAGCAGAACTACGTATCGTCCTACGCCACGATGCACCCTGCCGAGGACTGGGCCGAGACGTTCGCGCACTACCTGCACATCCGCGACACCCTCGACACCGCGGCCGCGTTCAGCTTCGCGCCCGCGAACGCCACATTTGATCGGCGTCAGCTGGGCCCCAGCGGATTCGACACCATCATCGAGATGTGGCTGCCGCTGGCGTGGTCGCTGAACATGGTGAACCGGTCGATGGGCAAGGACGATCTGTACCCGTTCGTGCTGCCGGTGCCGGTGCTGGAGAAGATGCGCTTCATCCACACCGTCATCGATGAGGTGACCTCGTCGCCGGGCAAACTCGAGATCGCGGCCGGCGGACAGCAGCAATAGATCTTGCGCAGACGACAGTGGCACGGATTGGCGTTGCCGACCCGTGCCACTGACCCCTCTGGGTTCCTGTCAGGCGAACTACAACCGGCTGCTCTTGTCGGCAGCGCTTTCCTGGTTGACGCCCACCGCGTTGTTCTCGTAGGTCACCAGGACCTTCGATTCCGCTGCGGCAGTTTTGTTCTCGTACTTGACAACTGGGCCGTCGGCGGTTTTGGCCAACCCGTTGGTTCCGTTCCGGTGCCCGTTCGTCGTCGGCGTGGTGCCGTTGGTGAAGGACATCGCCTTCGTCGGGGCGGGCTCAGCCGCCTTCGGCTGCGGCGCAGGCGCTTTCGCCTTCACCGGTACGGGTGCGGTCTTCACCGGTGCGGGTGCGGCTTTCACCGGGGCTGTCGCGACCTTCACGGGAGCCGTGGCGACTCCCGCCCCGACCTTCTCCTTCTCGGCCGGCGCCGCGAGGCGCGACACCGCGATCGGTGCGGCGGGCTCCTCGACCGGACGGCGCCGGGTCACCAGCCTGATGAGCCCGGCAAGGGCTGCGATGGCCGCGACTCCGATCGGGATCCACCACCACTTGCTGCTTCTGTCCTCGACGGCCGGTGTGCCCGAGACCGTGGGTTCGGATGCGGATGGGGGTGTCGGCATTGGCGGGGTCCCTTCTGAAGGCGTTGCGCCGCTGCTGAATCCGGACAGCGTGGCGGCGAGCGAGGCGGGCACGGTGATCAAACCGCCGGCATCCGACCACTGGATCTCGGTCCCGGCCGGTCCGACGAACTTGCTCGTCTGAATCCCGTCGATGGAGGTGGTGTCGGTGGTCGGGTATCCGAACGGTCCGGTGACGCCGCCTGAGGTACGCCATGCGTCCAGAACCTGGCCCTTGATGACCGCGGCGCCCCAGTCGGGGCTCCAGTAGATCGACGCGCCGCCCGGCTCGGTGAAGTCGTTGAAGCGGCCGACACCGTTGCCGACGTCGGTTTCGTCATTGGTTGGGAAGCCGAGCTCACCGCCCGGTCCGCCGAGCGCCTTGTAGCGGTCCAGGATGGCGCCGTACATGATCCTCGCGCCGGTCTTGGTCGAGTAGAAGATCGCACCGCCCTGGTAGTCCCGCTCGGCACCGCCGGCGATGTCGACGGCGTCGCTCACCGGGGCGCCGAGCAGTGACTGGTCCCCGCCAAATGTGTTGTAACGGGCGTTGATCGCCTCGTTCGCCTCGATCGACGGGGTGGCGTTGGCCGCCGCCGGGTGCAGGAGCATTCCGGATGCGGCGAGGGCAAGCCCGCTGAGGGACAGGGCCATGGATGTGGTGAACAGTGAGGTCCGGCGCGGTGTGCGCGCAGACAGAAGCAGGGTCACGACAGACTCCTAGTACTGAGAATGGAAAAGAGGAAGGAACGCGTGAGGGAGACGCCGGGGCTTGGGGGGAGTTGCCCCGGCGTCTCAGCTCACTGGCACACCGTCAGGGACGGCGATGCTTGGACTCGTCGGCCCGGTGCTGCTGCTGCAGCGGCTGCTCGACCATCTTCGACGGCTGCACCAGATAGGCCTCGCGAGCCCGGAATTCGGCCGAATCGTCACCGGCGATGTTGTCCGCGGGATGCTCGCCCGTGGAGCGCTCCACCCACGGCACGTGGCGTGCGCCGTCGTTGCGGAGGAACTTGGCCTCGACCTCAGCGGCCTTGGCGATCTCGCGCCGGTTGACCGTGGTGGTCTCGCGGTAGCGCTCGACGACGGTCTCCACCGGACGCTCGACGAACTTGTGCACGATCACCGGCTTTTCGACGACGACCTCGACAACCTTCTCGACCGGCTTCTCGACGATCTTCTCGACCTCTTTGTAGACCGGGCGCTCCACGATGCGCTCGACGACGGTCTCGATCGGCCTCTCGACGATCCGCTCGTTGACGTACTCCACGTCCTTCTCGACGAGCCGCTCCACCAGCACGGGGTTGGTCACCATCTTCTCGATCACCTTCTCGGCAGGCCGCTCGACGACCTTCTCCACGATGCGTGGCCGCTCGACGACCTTTTCGACGACGCGGTCGACGGGTCGGTCGATGACCTTCTCGATGATGTTGGGCTTTTCGATGATCTTTCTCGATGACGCGGTCGACGGGTCGGTCGATGACCTTCTCGATGATGTTGGGCTTTTCGATGACTTTCTCGATGACGCGGTCGACGGGTCGGTCGATGACCTTCTCGATGATGTTGGGCTTTTCGATGATCTTTGACGCGGTCGACGGTCTCGATGATCGCGGTCGACGGGTCGGTCGATGACCTTCTCGATGATGTTGGGCTTTTCGATGATCTTCTCGATGACGCGGTCGACGGGTCGGTCGATGACCTTCTCGATGATGTTGGGCTTCTCGATGACCTTCTCGACCACGCGGTCAACCGACTTCTCGATCGGCTTCTCGACGATCTGCTCGACGGTGACCTCGCGGATCTTCTCCACGACCTTCACGATCGGCTTCTCGACCACGATCTCGACGATCTTCTCGACCGGCTTCTCGACAGTCTTGTAGACGATCTTCTCGACCGGGATCTCGATGATCTTCTCGACGATCTTCTCCACCGGCTTCTCGACGACCTTGGTGATGATCTTGTCGACGGGCTTCTCCACCACTCGCTCGACGATGCGCTCCACCGGGATCTCGACGACCTTGTCGACGATCGTCACCACCGGCTTCTCCACCAGACGCTGCACGGTGACCGGCTTCTCGACGACGTTGTCCTGGATGTCGACGAGCAGTTTCTCCACCAGGCGCTGAACTTGGGCCGGCTTCTCGACCACCTTGTCGACCACCGATACCACCAGCTTCTCGACCAGGCGCTGCACGTCCATCGGCTTGTCGGTGATCTTGTCGACGATGGTGACGACCGGCTTCTCGACGAGGCGCTGCACGGTGACAGGCTTGTCAACGACGTTGTCGTGCACTGTCACAACGGGCCGCTCCACGAGCCGGTCGACCTTCGACGGCTTGTCGACGACGTTGTCGTGCACGGTGACGACGGGGCGCTCCACGACCCGGTTGACACTCACCGGCTTGTCGACGACCTTGTCCTCGATGGTGACAACCGGGCGCTCGACGAGACGCAATACGGTCGCCGGCTTGTCGACCACCTTGTCCACCGTGTCGACGACGAGTCGTTCGATCACGCGCTCGAGGTGGACCGGCTTGTCGACGACCTTCTCGACGGGGCGCTCCACCAACCGCTGGACGGTGTAGGGCTTGTTCACCACGTTGTCGACGACATTGAGGGGATGGTTGGGGTACTTCTCGGCCATGGGGTCTCCTTCGGGCCCGGGCCGGACTCGCTCCGGCACCGGGATTCGACACGGTGCATGGCAGCGACCGCGTGTATGTCAGCTTTTGGGCAGACTGCTGGACCGTGACATACACGCGGTTACGTATCGGAGAGTGGCGGTAGCAGCCGCTCGGGGTGAGAAGCCAGGGTGATCCCTGCCACTCATCGCGAACAATCAGAACGTAACGCACATAACCGTGTTGGCGCAAGTGTTTCTGAAAAGTATTTCTGCCCAATACGTTTCGTGCCATCAGATTATGGGTCGACAAAGACAATAGTGAAACACGAAGTGAAGCAATGTGTTTCGGATATGCACGTCCCCGTGCGCGGGGAGGTTCAGAAGGGCGCGGGCGCGCTCAGAGTGTCCTCGTGGGTGAACAGCATCCGCGGCCGGGGCGGCAGTTCTTGACGAGGTGCGTCAACTGGTACGGCCTGCGGCTGCGTCCGGCGCAGAACCAGTCGGAAAGCTCCTGCCACCGCGAGGCCGACGGCCAGGGCGGCCGGCATCCACCACCACTTGCTGGTGCGAACCGCCTTGATGGCAGGGCTTTTCGCCGATGACAGCGACCCGGCCAGTGCTGCGGGAACCGTTGACACCCCGCTGTTGCTCGACCACTGGATCCGCGTTCCGCGTGGGCCGATGAAGCTTCCGGTCTCGACGCCGTTGATGACGGTGGTGTCCGCGCTGGGGTAGCTGAACGGGCCGACGGCACCGCCGGATGCGCGATAGGTGTCGAGCACCGCGCCGGTGATCACCACCGAGCCCCACTGGGGGCTCCAATAGATGGCGGCTCCGCCCGGCTGGCTGAAGTCGGCGACATGGGCGACACCGTTGCCGGCGTCGGCCTCGTCACTCACCGGGAACCCGAGCTTCCCGTTCGGGCCGTCGAGCTCTTGATAGCGAGCGAGTACCGGACCGTACAGCACCTTGGCCCCGGTCTGCTTCGAGTAGAAGATCGAACCGCCCTCGTAGTCGCGCTCCGCGCCCCCGGCGACCTCGAAGGTGTCACTGACCGGGGCGCCGAGCCGGGACTGTGCCCGGCCGAGCATCTCGTAATGGGTGTCGATGGCGGCGACGGCGTCGGCGGACGGGTCTGCGCTCGCGATCGGTGCGGTGACCAGCAGGCTGACTGCGGCCAGGCCGCCGGCGGCGGACCGCGTGAGTGTGTGAGCCATGGGGCCTTCCTTGGCCCACGACGGCATGACTCCGTCGCGGGCATTCCCACGGTTGCATGGCTGCTACCGCGTGTATGTCTGACTGGGGGTATGGCTGCCGCACCCCTACATACACGCGGTTTCGAAGCAAAATCCAAGTTGGGCGGCAGTCGGCCGGCGGTGCTGCGCCGTTTTGGGGCGCGACTCCGTGAGCCGCGTGCAACATAACCCAATGTATGTTCGCCATGCAAGAAGTAGCAAAGAACTGTGCTTTGTCGCACAGTTCAGTTCCGGCGACGCGCCGCAGCGGTTGAGTCCTCGATGGGTGCACGGGTCCCTACGATCGCCGGGTGGCTGATCGTTATGGCGCCGACGTGTTGGCCAATGACCCGCACGAGTCCCGCAAGGTGCGCTCCACCGAGCAGCCCGTGGAAATCGGCATGGTCGTCGAGGACCCGCAGTCCGGCTATGTCGGTGCCGTCGTGGGCGTCGAGGGCGGACGAGTCGAACTCGAGGATCGCCGCGGCGGCAGGCGAGTTTTCCCGCTGGGCCCCGGATTCCTGCTGGAGGGCCGGCCGGTGATCCTGACCGCCCCGCGCCCGTCCGCCGCGGCCGCACCACAGCGCACCAAGTCCGGTTCGGTGAAGGTGGCCGACGGCCGGGCCCGCGTGGCGCTGGCCAGCCGTATCTATGTCGAGGGCCGCCACGACGCCGAACTCGTCGAGCAGGTCTGGGGAGACGACCTGCGGGTCGAGGGTGTGGTCGTCGAGCATCTCGGCGGGGTCGACGACCTGGTGGACATCGTCGCCTCGTTCCGCCCGGGGCCGGGCCGGCGGCTCGGGGTCCTGGTCGACCACCTCGTCGCGGGATCCAAGGAGGCACGGATCGCCGAGGCGGTCCGGCGCGGCCCCGGCGGCGAGCACACCCTGGTGGTCGGACATCCGTACGTCGACATCTGGCAGGCGGTCAAGCCCGGCCGGCTCGGCCTGCCCGCCTGGCCCGACATCCCGCGCAACGTGGAGTGGAAGCACGGCATCTGTGCCGCCCTGGGCTGGCCGCACCGCAACCAGGCGGATATCGCCAGGGCGTGGCAGCGAATCCGGTCGACGGTGCGCGACTGGACTGACCTCGAGCCGGCACTGATCGGACGTGTCGAAGAGTTGATCGACTTCGTGACCCAGCCGGCCTAGGGTCCAAGGTCGGGTGCCCAGGCAACGCCGTTGATGTGGCTGCCGCCGTCGACGAACAAGGTATTGCCGGTCAGGTAGCGCGAGCCCTCGCCGGCCAGGAACACCGCGACGGGGGCGATGTCGTCGTACGGGTCGCCCATCCGTCCCATCGGGTTGGCGGCGTCGGCCATCGCGGCGATCTCCGGGTGGTCCGCGGTGAGCTTCAGGAACGCCGCGCTCTTGGCGGCGGGGCAGATCGCGTTCACGGTCACCCCGGTCGGCGCCCATTCGCGCGCGGCGGTCCGGGTCAGGGCACGCAGGGCCTCCTTGGCGGCGTTGTACTCCAGCGACCCGACATGCGCGTTGACGCCGTTGAGACTGCACATGTTGATCACCCGGCCCCAGCCGCGTTCCTTCATCTGGCCGAACGCGGCGCGCATCGCCCAGAAGGGTCCGTAGTAGCCCATCGCGACACCGTGCTCCAGGTCGGCGTCGGTCTTGTTCTCCACCCGGCCGATGCCGCCCCCGCCCCAGGCGTTGTTCACCAGGATGTCGAGCGCGCCGTATTCCGATATCGTTGCGGCGACGGCGTTTTCGACCTGCTCGCGCTTGGTTACGTCGGTCGCGACGAACAGCCCGCCGATGTCGTCGGCGACCGCGGCGCCGGTGTCAGCGTCGAACTCGGCCACCACCACTAGAGCGCCTTCGTCGGCGAATCGGCGCGCGATGCCGGCACCGATGCCCGCGCCCGCGCCGGTGACCAGAGCGACTTTGCCGTCCAGTGCGCCGCTCATCGATGGTCGCCCTTGATCCCGGTGGTGATGAGGTCGAAAGCCTCACCGCTGCCGTCGAGTTGGCGAGCGGTACGGCTGAGGATCTGCCAGCCGTGCCCGGCCCGGCGCAGCCGGATGAGGTGAACCCCGGCGCGCATCACGTGGTAGCCGCCCGCCTCGCGGCGGACCAGGATGGTCGACTGGCACACCGCGCGCGCGGTGTCACCGTCGATGGTCACCACCGGCGGACCAAAGAAGTGGCAACAGCCTCGGGCCATCAATCCTTGGTGCGCATCGGATTTCACCATCGCGTTGACCTCGTCACGGCTGGACATCTGCCAGTCGCCGACGTCGTAGCTTCCGTCGGGCGCCCACAGCGAGGCCACTGCCTCTGCTTCGCCGGCGTCGACGAGCGGCCCGTAGGAGGCGATCAGCCGTGTGATCGCTCGTTCGTCCTCGAGGCGGTTCAGGCGGTGTTCGAGGGCGGCCAGTCTGTCGTCGCTCACGGCGTTCTCCTCAGATGTCGGCCAGGTCGCGAAGGGCGGCGAGCTGATCGCAGTAGTGGTCGGCGGACTCGGCGGACACCGTGACCGTGACGGCGGTGGCGCCGACGTCGCGCAGGACGGTCAGCCGCTGCGTGGTGCGGCGCGGGTCGGCGAGGGGGTCGAGGGGTCCGGCGGGCAGCACCGTCTCGAAGCCGGCGGGGAGGTCCACCGGCGCCAGCATGGCCTGAAGGTCCGTGGTGCTCAGCCCGAACGGCATCCATCCGTCGGCCAGGGTGACCGCGCGCCGCAGCGACCGCAGCGTGCGTCCGCCGACCCAGATGGGCACCTGCTCCTGCACCGCGCAGGGCTCCACGGCGAAACCCTCGTATTGGTAGTGGCTGCCCTGGTAGGAGGGGCGGGTGGTGGACAGTGCCGCCCGAAGCGCCCGGATCGCGTCGTCGGCGCGCTCGCCGCGCCCGTCGAATTCGGCGCCGAGCAGGTCGAACTCCTCGGCCAGCGAGCCCACACCGACGCCGAGGACCAGCCGGCCACCGCTGATGAGGTCGAGGGTACCGAACCGCTTGGCGATCTCCAGCGGATGGTGGTAGCCGAGCACGATCACCGAGGTCGTGAGGCGGATCCGGCTGGTGTGCGCGGCCAGAAACCCGAACGTGGACAACGGGTCCCAGTAGGTGAGGCCACGCGTGCCGCCTTCGTCGACGGGGACCGCGACGTGTTCGGCGCAGGTGAGATGGTCGAAACCCAGTTCGTCAGCGGTACGGGCGACGCGGGCCAGGTCGGCGACGGTGGCGGACCGCTCCCACGAGGAGGAGACCCCGGGCAGCTGCATCACCAGCGGGGTGGACAGTCCGATCCGCACAGTGCTGTTCTAACCGGCGCCACACCGGGTCGACGCTTGCGTCCCGGTGATCGGGACCGCTACGGTGAGGTAGAACGAATTCTCGGGTTGGACAGGAGTGCTGATGACCGCGGCGCTGACCGACACCGCCCCGGCATCGATGCTGGACCGGTTCACGGCCATCATCGATGCCTTCGAGGACGCCTCGGCGGCCCTGACGCTCGATCAGATCGCTGCCCGCGCGCGCCTGCCGCGGTCGACGACGCACCGTATTCTCGATCAGCTGGTGCGGTTGCGCTGGCTCACCCACTCGGGCCGGGGTTACCGGCTCGGCGCGCGGACGTCGTCATGGGGGACGGGCGAGTCCGCTGACGCACGGCTGCGCTCGGTGGCCGCGCCCGTGCTGCACGACCTGCAGATGCGCACCGGTGCCGTGGTTCACCTGGGCTGCGAGACAAAGGTCACGTCGTGCACCTGGACAAGCTGGGTGGCCCCTCGGCCCGCCAGGTTCCCACCTCCGTCGGCGGCCGCATGCCGGCTCATCGACTGGCACTGGGTGTGGCCGCGCTGGCCGGCCTCTCGCCTGAGGACGTCGTCGCCGAACTGACCCACATCCGCGGTTGGCAACCCGACCCGAGCTGGTGGGGTGAACTGCACAACGTCCGCCGTCGGGTCGCGGTGCGCTCCGGCGACTACGCCTTGTCGCTGTTGTCGGTCGCGGCCACCGTCGGTTCCCGCGCCGCAATCGGCGTGGTGACCCCGGACCGGATTCTCGCTCAGCGCTGTCAGCCTCTGGTCGCGGCCGCCGCGGCCGGCATCGCCAGAGCGCTGGCGGGCACCACCAACTGAGCGGATCACGGTCCCTCCCGGTCGCGCAGGAAGCGTTCGGGGTGGTGGTAGGTGTTGACCCCGCCCTTGAGTGGCGACTGCCGTGGCGGCATCCACTCGGTGTCGCCGTTGCGTAGCTTGCGTGTTCGCCAGCCACCGTTCTCGACCAACATGTTGTCCGGTTCGCAGGCGAAGCCGAGATCGTCGACGTTTGTGCTGCCGCCGTCGGACCAGTCTTTGGCGGCGTGATGAACCTGCGACGCGTAGCCGGGAACCGTGCAACCCGGCGCGGTGCATCCACGATCCCTGGCGTGCAACACGATTCGCTGATCGGCTCACGCGATCCGCTTGGTGCGCCCCAACCACAGCGCGCGCCCCGTCGCACCGTCGAACAGCGCCAGATAGTGAAGGCGTGGCGTGCCATTCGGATCAGGTCTGGGATCGGCAGCAATGTGCCGCCGGCTGTCACGGCGTGGCCGGTCTTCTCCTGCAACTGTTGCAGTGTGGCCGAGACGATCACCGTCGTTGTGCGACTGATGCATTGAAAGCGCCAAGCGTCAGAGATTCCTCCCGGCGCGTTCCCCCACCTCGGAGCTGTGCTCAGAACAGCTGGTAGGCCTGGCGCGCGATAGTGAACCCGTGGCCGGTCTGCAGGTCACGGCAGGTCATCCCGGTTTCCATACTCGTGCAGCGCAGTACGCCCGCGGTGATCGATTCGCCGTAGGCAAGCGCACCGTTGTTGTTGAAGGTGGTGTCGCCCGCGCACACGATTTGTGCGGGCCGGCCGGGAATCAAGATTATGCCGTGCCCGTAACCGGTATCCAGTGGACAGTAAGCCGGACGGGGCGGTGGAGACCAGTCTCGCTGTTCAATGTCGCACCGGGCAGATGACGGGGCAATCATGCACCAGATGTTCCCTGACGGTGACGTGAAGCCGGTGTTGTCGTCCACCACGCGGTCGGCGTGCGCGGGAGTGGCCAGGGCCAAGACCTCGACGATTGCGCATGCCGCCGCGAACGCGGACATCACCTTCAGCGACACGATCGCTTTCATGCCCTGTTCCCTTTCCGTCTTCCTCTCCCCGGCGGGGCCGCCTCGTGATCGCTATCAGAGCACGGTCTAGCGCCGCAAGTACTTCGGATTGCATGATTCACGACTTGATGATGGGGCGATCGGGGCGGGCGCGACGATCCCCGCGTGGGGCCCATCCGCGATTACCGTGACGGGAAGCCCGTTGTGCTTGCCCAGTTTCGGATCACCCAACCGACCACGCACCAGTTCAGCCAACGTGTCGTGCTGGCGCTGGCCGTGCCCGCGCACATCCCGCTCGGCGTCGCCGCTATCCGGGTTGCACATGCCGGGGGCGGCGAACATCGCCAACCACGCATCCAGCAGCGCCCGCAACTCCGGGGTGGCGGTCAACTTCATGGCTGTTCGCTCAATACAGTGGTGAGCCAGGCACCCTTTCACAGGGTTGGGCTGGTCGATGCTTAATTCCGTACCGAAGACGCGTTCTATCAAGCCGGGGTGGGGCTGGTTGGCCTACCTCTTGGTGCTGCCGCGACCGGAGGCCGCTGGGGCGGCGGTCCTCGCGCCGGTGTGTACCGCCGTCGCTGTCGGAGCGGAGGTCTTGCTGGCGCGACGTACTGGACCCCCGAGTGCGAGTCGGGTGTAGAGATTAATGCCCGGGGATGCTTGGGTGACGGTCACATTGTTTTGGTTGACTGCGCCCGCGACCGCCAGCGGGCCGGGGTATGCGTTCACCTTGTTACCGCTGCCTACGGCGTTGAACGCCACGCTGCCCGTGGCCGAATTAAAGGCATCACCGGCAAAAACCCTGTTGTCGTTCCCGCCAGTATTGCTGGCGTTGTTAAGGACGCCAATAGCGTCAACCAAATTCCGATCCCCGACCAGATTGGTGGCCAGGTTGAGCGCCCCAAGTGCGTTCGTGATGCTGGTCTTCGCCGCAGTGCCGCTGCCGAAGAGATTGACCGCCACGTTGCCATAGCCGCTGGCCGAAGCCTGGCAGAAGCCCGCTTTATCGCAGGTACCGACGTAGATGGCGATGTTGCCAAAACCCCCTGTCTTGGTGTCGCCTGCACCCGCGTAGCTTTTCGTGCCCTGTGCAACGGCGAACCCGAGGCCGCCGGCGGCTACTGCGATGGAGCCGTCGCCGCTCGCGTAGGCGAGGTTGAGGGCACCCGTCGATTCGGCGAACGCGTCGTTTCCGAGCGCAAACGCGCTGCCGAACAGCCCCGTGGCGGTCGCGGTTGCCCCGGTGCCGATCCCAATCGCCACAGTAGTCAGGGTGCTCGTGCAATTGGCACTGTTGCCGATGCCGAAGAACGACACGCAGTCGGCCTTGGCCGTGGGTGCCCCACCTAGAGTCCCGGCGGCCAGCGCACCCGACACCAACGCGCCGAGCAACACCCACCCTTAACCCGAATCTGATTCATTGGTCGCCTCCTTACTTCTTGTGGCCGACGCTGGCCGCCGATGGGGCGGCGGTCCTCTTGCTACCGCCGACACTTGAGACCGCTGACGCCGTTCCCTTGCCTGTGCGTACCGCCGTGGCTGTCGGGGCGGAGGTCTTGGCGTTGCGGACCGCCGCCGCCCCCCCGACCACAATCCCATTGATGTTGAAGCCCGGACCGACTTTCTTGATGGTCGCTCCGGTTTGCAGGATCGATCCCGCGACCGCCAACGGACCCGGCGCAGCTTTCACTATGTTGCCGCTGCCGAAGAGGTTGAACGCCGTGTTCAGAACCGAAGTGGACCCTCCGCCTGCAACAACGGTGTTTCCGTTTCCGCCGACGTTGCTGGCGATGTTGGCGACCCCTTCGGCCACCACCTGCACACCGCCAGTGTTGAACAGGTTCACGGCGAGATTGCCGACACCAATGGCAGTTACCTGGCTGGTCTGATTCGTCGGCGAGACATTGAGGGCAATGTTGAACCCGAGGTTGCCCAGCGATGGGCTACCGCTCGTAAGCGCAATAGTCTTGGTCCCTAGCGCAGCCGCGATGCCGAACAAGCCGCCGCCTTGCGCAACTGCGGAGTCGCCTGCGGCGACCGCAAAACTGAAGGGGTCGCTCACATTAGCCGCCGCGCCGGTGCCCACAGAGAACGCTGCGCCGAATGCCCCGTAGGCGCTCGCCTTTGCGCCCGGCCCGATGGCGATGGCTAACCCGAATAGGTTGCTGGTGCAGTCGGCGCTGTTACCGATGCCCCAGAACGACGCACACGTGGCGTTAGCGGTGGGGGTACCGGTCAGTGTCCCGGCGGCCAGCGCACCGGACACTAACGCGCTGAGCAACACCCCACCTTTGACCCGAATCTGATTGACCATGGTTCTCTCCCGACTCCTGGCAGTTATATGAATCGGGAAGTTACTCCGGTACCGCCCAGTTCCATCAGTTTCGGCGGATTGTTCACGACCACCCTCGGTCGGACATATCTGAGGGTGCGGAGTGGAAGGGCTTGGAGGGTCATAATTCGACTTCCTTTCCGGGAAGAGCCAGACGACCGTCTGCGCATCAACTACGCCGCCGACGACTGCGAAAGCGTCTCCCTCACCGTTGGCGAATACCGCCTCATCCACAGAGTGCTCGCCGAGTCCGGACACACCGAACTGACCGGCGGCGTCTGGGCCTAACTGTCAGGGAGACAACGAAACACATCGATCCGAGGGACTGGCCTCGGTGTCCGAACCCACCGATGGGGTGTATGGGAAACCCAACGGCTACTTGGCAAGTCCCATCAGCCGCTGCATCATCCGATGCGCCCCGGCCACCACCTTGGCGCGGTCCGGGTCGCTGCGCCGCGCCACGTCCTCGGCATTGCCGCCGGCGACGTGGACCGGGCCGTCCCCGAGGTGGTCCAGGCCCTCGCGCGCGACGTCGGCCGGCTCGGCGACGCGCATGCCGGGCACGTCGAAGTTCAGCCCCACCCGTTCCATCGCGGGCGTGCGGGTGACCCCGAGAACGAGCTCCAGCACGTCGACGTTGTACTCGCGCAGTTCGAGCCACAGACCTTCGGCGAAGATCCGCCCGTAGGCCTTCACCCCGCCGTACACCGTGTGGCGCACCGAGCCCAGATATCCCGACATCGACCCCACGAGCAGGATGCCGCCGCGCCGGCGCTCCCGCATGGCCCGGCCGTAGTGCTGAACCAGCGCCATCATCGTCGTGATGTTGAGTTCGATCACCTTCTGGAAGTCCGCCAGCTCGGCGTCGAGAAACTCTGCGCTGCAGGTGTTGGCGCCCGCGTTGTAGATCAGCAAGCCCGACTTCCAGACCCTCGGTGAGCGACGTCAGCTCGGCCACCGCGGAGGCTCCACGAGATCGGTTGCCAGCGTGCGTACTTCGACTCCGAGCTCGCCGGCAGTCGGCCGCCGTCTTCTCCAGCGGTTCGGCCTTACGGGCCACCAGAACGAGATTGACGCCCGAGCCGGCGAGCAGGCGGGCGAACTCGGCTCCCACACCTTCCGATCCGCCGGCCACGACGGCCCACGGCCCGTACTTCGCATACGACACCAGGTGATCGTCGCTCGTCGGTGACTGCGGCGTCGCCGTGGTCCCGCTGATCGGTACAGCGCCGCCGCGGACCATCCGATGCCCGATACTGGCAAGTGCCACGGATCGGAGAGCCCCGGGCACCGGCGATGCCGGCGACCGACGACCAGGAGAACCGCCGCGGCGCGATCCTGACCGCCGCGGCGCGACTCGGCGCGGCCAAGGAACTCGACCGCATCGGCGCCCAGGAGATCGCCGCCGATGCCGGCGTGGCACTGCGCACCCTCTACCGCTACTACCCGTCGAAGCACCACGTCTTCGCGGCGGTGCTCACCGAGCAGGTGTCGCGGTTCCGTCCGCCGCCGCCGACCGGCGATCCGGTGGACGACATCGCGACGCTGATGGTGGCGGCGTGCCGTAATCTGTTGCGCTACAAGCATCTTGCCCACGCCATGATCACCTCCACCCAGGTGGTCCGGGCCCAGGTCGATGCGCCCGAGGATCCGACGCTGCGCGAGCTGATCCTGAAGGTCGCCGGCGTAGACGACCCGACCGAGGAACAGCTCCGTCGTCGTCCGCCTGGTTCAGCAGGCCACGACCGGGATCCTCACCTGGACGGTAGGCGGAGCGCTCACGCCTGAGGATGCGCTGTCCGACGTCGACGTCGCCTGCCGGCTCCTCGTCGCCGGCGCATTCTGACCCGTCCGGCGCCGCGAAAGCCGTTGCCGCAGAGGGAAGATAGCGGTTCGTACGGGACATCACGTCATGGCGAGGAGGAGGCCGTCGCCTGCCGAACGGCCTGCGCCGGACGGGTGGCCAGTACCGAACCGGCCAGAATCAGCACCAGGCCGGCGATGTTCCACCACGTCAGAGGTTCACGCAGGATGAGCACACCGGCCAGCAGCGCCACCGCGGGGTTGACGTAGGTGAAGATCAGCGCCCTGGTCGGGCCGACCTCCCGGATCAGCGCGAAGAACAACACGAACGCCAGCGCCGTGCAGATGCCGGCGAGTCCGGCGATGGCCCAGTAGGTGCGCCCGGCCAACGCGTGCGTCGGCAGGGTCAGCGCGGCCGGCACGGCGTACACCAACGCGGCCAGGCTCAGACACGCGGCGGTGAGAGCGGGGCCTGGCACGTCGGCGAGATAGCGGGCGGCGATCAGCGGTGCGATCGCGTAACAGGTCGCCGTCAGCAGCACCTCGGCGACCGGCCACCCGCTGCCGCCGGTCAGCCCCGGACCCGCGAGCACCGCCACCCCCGCCAATCCGACACCCAATCCCGCGCTGCGCAGCACCGACAGTCGCTCCCCGCCGGTCAGCCGGTCGAGCACCGCCGCGATGATCGGTGCCGCGGCGATGAGCAGACCGGTGAGCGAACTCGTCAGGTGCCGTTCGGCGTCCGACAGCATCAGCCAGGCCGCGATCATCTCGAAGAACGCGAAGCCCGCCACCGCTTTCCAGTGCCTGCGTAGCAGGGTCCGGGACTGCCGCGACAACGCCAGCGGCAGCAGCAGGGCCGCTCCGACCGCCGAGCGGGTGAAGATCAGCAGCGGCACCGACACTTCCTCGACGGCCACCTTGATCATCAGGTACGGGACGCCCCAGATGACGCTCATGGCCGCGAACAGGACCCAGCCGCGTGCGCTCACGACGACCACATTACGAACGTGGTAAGCCTGTGGTCGTGGCCGACAGCCTGTTCGACGTCCCCGGCGGTGACGACCGGCGGGGTCTGGACGTGCCGCCGTCGGCTCCGTTGGCGGTGCGGATGCGCCCGGCCACGCTCGAGGAGGTGGTCGGGCAGGACAACCTGCTGCGGCCCGGCTCGCCGCTGCGCCGGCTGGTCGAGGGCTCCGGCGCGGCCTCGGTGATCCTGTACGGCCCGCCGGGGACCGGCAAGACCACGCTGGCCTCGCTGGTGTCGCAGGCCACCGGGCGCCGGTTCGAGGCGCTGTCGGCGCTGAGCGCGGGCGTCAAGGAAGTCCGGGCGGTGATCGACAACGCGCGCCGCGCGGCGGCCTACGGCGAGCAGACCGTGCTGTTCATCGACGAGGTGCACCGCTTCTCCAAGACCCAGCAGGACGCCCTGCTCGCCGCCGTGGAGAACCGCATCGTGCTCCTGGTCGCCGCCACCACCGAGAACCCGTCGTTCTCCGTCGTCGCGCCGCTGCTGTCGCGGTCGCTGATCCTGCAGTTGCAGCCGCTGACCGCCGAGAACATCAGCGCCGTCGTGCGCCGGGCCATCGAGGACCCGCGCGGGCTGGGCGGCAAGGTCACCGTCGACGACGACGCCGTGGACCTGCTGGTGCAGCTGTCGGCCGGCGACGCCCGCCGCGCGCTGACCGCGCTGGAGGTGGCCGCCGAGGCCGGCGAGCACGTCACCGTCGACGTCATCGAACAGTCGCTGGACAAGGCCGCGGTGCGCTACGACCGCGACGGCGACCAGCACTACGACGTCATCAGCGCGTTCATCAAGTCCATCCGCGGATCCGACGTCGATGCGGCCCTGCACTACCTGGCCCGGATGCTGGTGGCCGGTGAAGACCCGCGGTTCCTGGCCCGCCGGCTGATGATCCTGGCCAGCGAGGACATCGGCATGGCCGACCCGACCGCGCTGCAGACCGCGGTGGCCGCCGCGCAGACGGTCGCGCTGATCGGAATGCCGGAAGCCCAGCTGACTCTCGCCCACGCGACCGTGCACCTGGCCACCGCGCCGAAGTCCAACGCGGTGACCAACGCGCTGGGCGCGGCGATGAACGACATCCGGGCCGGGAAGGCCGGTCTGGTACCGGCGCATCTGCGCGACGGGCACTACTCGGGGGCGGCGAAGCTGGGCAATGCCCAGGGCTACCGATATCCCCATGACGACCCGGATGGCGTTGTGCCGCAACAGTATCCGCCCGACGAGGTGGTCGGCGTCGACTACTACAAGCCGACCAGCCACGGCATGGAGCGCGAGATCGCCGGACGTCTCGACAAGCTGCGGGCGATCATTCGCCGCAGGCGCTGAGTCAGCGGCGCAGAATGCCGCCGCCGCGCAGCCGCTGCCGCGGTCAGCGGGTGGCCACCAACGCCACACCGAGTGCCGCGACGACGACCTGAACCAGCAGTTCCAGCCAGTCCACTCCATTGGTCGCGGTCGGAATTCCCATCGCGCGCGCCAGAGCGGTGCCCAGGAAGGCGGCGACGATACCGACGAGGATGGTCAGCAGCATTCCGATGGGCTGCTTTCCGGGAACCAGCAGACGGCCGAGAACACCGACCACCACACCGATCAGGATTGCGCTGATGATTCCGGTAATAGTCATTGTTCCTCCAAGGGCTGCGACTGACGCGCGGATACCCCGGCACCGGCTGCCGCAAACGGCGCAGGTGTCCCGCGACCGGTAGTCAGCCGGTGGTGCCCGCGCGGTCGCGGATGCCGTGCAGCATCCCGCGTTCCATCACGAAGTGCGGGATGTCGAAGCTGGTGATCCCGGTCGTGCCGCCGGTGCCGCGGGCCAGCAGCCGGGTGCCGCCGCCGCGCCGGTCGCAGATAGAACGCCCACGAACCGAATGCCTTCTCGCCGCGCTGCACCCGGTCGAAGTCGGCCGCCGACATCAGCACCAGGTGCGACTTCGGCTCGACCGCCGCGACCACCTGACTGGCGTTCTGCCCGTAGCGCCGGGCCAGCCACACCGTGTCGCCGACGCCGAGGTCCTGCCATTCCGGGTGGACGGCCCGGGCGTTGTGGATCTTCGCGCCGACGAGACGTTCCAGCCAGTCGTAGCTGTAGAAGCCGCCGCGGTCCTCGCCGATCTGCGCCAGCCACGGCCACACCGCCTCGGGCGGCGCGTCGATGGTGACCGCCCGGGTGGTGCGCGGCGCACCGGGCTCGACCAGTTCGTCACCGGGCAGCACCGCGGTGATCTCCTCGGCGGTGGCGCCCCAGTTGTACATCCGCGGCCGCACGACCCAGCGGTACAGCCCGACGACGCCTGCCGCGGCCATCGCGGCGGCCAGCAGTGGTCTCTGCGTGCCCATAGCCGAGAAGTTAGTCGTGGCCGTCGGCGCGGGGGAGAGCCTTAAGTCACCGCGCCTCAGGCCATCTCGGGTACGCGCAGGTTGGCGATGACCAGCTCGAACTCGCCGACGTCCTGCTGATCGGCCCCGAGGTCGCGCAGCAGCGACGTGCGCAGCGATCGGGCCTGTTCCCGGTTGCGTTCCATCGCGTCCTGGCTGTCGTAGGTCACCGAGACGACCACCCGCCCGGAGCCGCGGTCACTCATCAGGCTGCTGCTGCAGAACCCCTCGAGCCGCTCGATCTCCGGCAGTACCGAGGTCTTGTAGAACTCGACGGCCCGGTCGAACTGGTCGGGCCTGACCTTGAGCCAGGTGGCCCGCACCCGGGCGCCCTCGCGGGAGTGGTGGTCGCGATGCACCGCCGCGAGCTGCCACTCGTCCACCGTCGTGGCGGCCTGGAACACCTCGGCCGCTCGGTCCCGCACGCGTCCGACCTCGGTCGGCGCTGGCCTGCATCGCCGCTTCGGAGTCCCAGGCGCTGGTGGCGATGCAGCGTCCCGACTCCCGGTCGGCCAGCAGCGAGACGCCGACGCAGCCGGCCATGCCCTGCTAGCGCGGGCATCACCTCGTCCCGGAAGTAGGCGATTCCGGCATCGATCGATTCTGGGCGCGCGTCAAACGTGGTAGAGCGTGCGAGCACGGTCCACCTCCTCGGACTCGGGGCAGCGCCCCGGTGGCGCCACCGGCTCTTCTCACCTTCCTCCACCGGATCTGGCCTGGCAATGGGTCGCCTAGGCTGGAAGTCGTGGACACCGATGTGCTCGACGTCGACACGGCGCGGCGGCGGATCGTCGACCTCACCGATGCGGTGCGGTCGTTCTGCCGCGGCCGCGGCGACGGCCTGTGCAACGTCTTCGTCCCGCACGCCACCGCCGGTGTCGCGGTCATCGAGACCGGAGCCGGATCCGACGACGACCTGCTCGACACGCTGGAACGGCTGCTGCCGCGCGATGACCGCTACCGCCATTCGCACGGCTCGCCGGGCCACGGTGCCGACCATGTGCTGCCGGCCATCGTGGCCCCGTCGGTGACGATCCCCGTCGCCGAGGGCGGTCCGCTGCTGGGCACCTGGCAGAGCGTCGTCCTGGTCGACCTCAACCGGGACAATCCGCGCCGCTCGGTGCGGCTGAGCTTCCTCGGCGGCTGAGCCGGCGCAGGTCACCGGACCGGTAATGTAATGCGGTCGAAGCGACAGTCGAGCCGCACCCCACAAGCAAGGACAGCCACCCAGTGCAGACACACGAGATCAGGAAGCGGTTCCTGGATCACTTCGTGCAGGCGGGCCACACCGAGGTGCCCAGCGCCTCGGTGATCCTCGACGACCCGAACCTGCTGTTCGTCAACGCCGGCATGGTGCAGTTCGTGCCCTACTTCCTGGGCCAGCGCACCCCGCCGTACCCGACGGCCACCAGCATCCAGAAGTGCATCCGCACCCCCGACATCGACGAGGTCGGCATCACCACCCGCCACAACACCTTCTTCCAGATGGCGGGCAACTTCTCCTTCGGCGACTACTTCAAGCGCCGCGCCATCGAGCTGGCCTGGACCCTGCTGACCAACCCGGTCGCCGAGGGCGGCTACGGGTTCGACCCGGAACGGCTGTGGGCGACGGTCTTCTACGACGACGACGAGGCCGAGCAGCTGTGGCAGGAGATCGCCGGGCTGCCGCCGGAGCGCATCCAGCGCCGCGGCATGGCCGACAACTACTGGTCGATGGGCATCCCCGGCCCGTGCGGGCCGTGCTCGGAGATCTACTACGACCGCGGGCCCGACTACGGCGTCGAGGGCGGCCCGGAGGCCAACGAGGACCGCTACATCGAGATCTGGAATCTCGTGTTCATGCAGAACGAGCGCGGCGAGGGCACCTCCAAGGACGATTTCGAGATCCTCGGGCCGCTGCCGCGCCAGAACATCGACACCGGCATGGGCGTGGAGCGCATCGCCTGCCTGCTGCAGGACGTCGACAACGTCTACGAGACCGACCTGCTGCGCCCGGTGATCGACACGGCGGCCGCGGCGGCGCCACGCGGTTACAACAAGGGCAACCACGACGACGACGTCCGCTACCGGGTCATCGCCGACCACAGCCGAACCGCGGCGATCATCATCGCCGACGGCGTCACCCCGTCCAACGAGGGCCGCGGCTACGTGCTGCGCCGGCTGCTGCGCCGCATCATCCGCGCCGCCAAGCTGCTGGGCATCGAGCGGCCGATCGTCGGCGAGCTGATGGTGACCGTGCGCGACGCGATGGGCCCGTCGTACCCCGAGCTGGTCACCGACTTCGACCGGATCAACCGCATCGCGGTCGCCGAGGAGAAGGCGTTCAACCGGACGCTGGCCGCGGGCTCCAAGCTGTTCGAGGACGCCGCCGCCGCCACCAGGGCCGCGGGCAAGACCACGCTGGGCGGCTCGGATGCGTTCGCCCTGCACGACACCTACGGCTTCCCGATCGAGCTGACCCTCGAGATGGCCGCCGAGGCCGGCCTGACCGTCGACGAACTCGGCTTCCGCGAACTGATGGCCGAGCAGCGCCGCCGCGCCAAGGCCGACGCCGCCGCCCGCAAGCACGCGCACGCCGACCTGTCGGCGTTCCGCGAGCTGGTCGACGCCGGACCCGACCGAGTTCACCGGGTTCGACGAGCTGAGCTCCGAGGCGCGGATCCTGGGCATCTTCGTCGACGGCAAGCGGGTTCCGGTGGTCGGCCACCAGCCCCGCGTGCACTCCGAAACCCCGCCGCCGGAGCGGGTCGAGATCGTGCTGGACCGCACCCCGCTCTACGCCGAGTCCGGCGGCCAGATCGCCGACGCCGGCTGGATCTCGGGCACCGGCGGCGGCGAGTCGGCCAAGGCCGCCGTCACCGACGTGCAGAAGATCGCCAAGACGCTGTGGGTGCACCGCGTCAACGTCGAGTCCGGCGAGTTCGTCGAGGGCGACACGGTGGTCGCGGCCGTCGACCCGAAGTGGCGCCGCGGCGCCACCCAGGGCCACTCCGGCACCCACATGGTGCACGCCGCGTTGCGACAGGTGTTGGGGCCCAACGCCGTTCAGGCGGGTTCGCTGAACCGCCCGGGCTATCTGCGGTTCGACTTCAACTGGCAGGGCCCGCTGTCCGAGGAGCAGCGCACCCAGGTTGAAGAGGTCACCAACGAGGCGGTCGAGGCCGACTTCGCGGTCAACACCTTCACCACCGGGCCTGGAGAAGGCCAAGGCGATGGGCGCGATGGCGATGTTCGGCGAGCAGTACCCCGACGAGGTGCGGGTGGTCGAGATCGGCGGCCCGTTCTCCCTGGAGCTCTGCGGTGGCACCCACGTCCACAACTCGGCCCAGATCGGACCGGTCACCATCCTGGGCGAGTCGTCGGTGGGCTCCGGCGTGCGCCGGGTCGAGGCCTACGTCGGACTGGACTCGTTCCGGCACCTGGCCAAGGAACGCGCTCTGATGGCCGGACTGGCCTCGTCGCTGAAGGTTCCCTCCGACGAGGTGCCGGCCCGGGTGGCCAACCTCGTCGAGCGGCTCAAGGCCGCCGAGAAGGAACTCGACCGGGCGCGACTGGCCACGGCCCGCGCGGCGGCGGGGAATGCGGCCGCCGGCGCCGAGCAGGTCGGTAAGGTCCGTCTGGTGGCGCAGCGGATGTCGGCGGGAATGACCGCGAACGACTTGCGCTCCCTGGTCGGCGACATCAAGGGCAAGATGGGCTCCGACCCCGCGGTGGTGGTGCTCATCGCCGAGGGCCCCGAAACTGACGGGGTCGCGACTGTCCCGTTCGTGGTCGCGGCCAATCCCGGCCGCCCAGGACGCCGGCCTGCGCGCCAACGACTTGATCAAGCAGATCGCGACGGCGGTCGACGGCCGCGGCGGCGGCAAGGCCGATCTGGCCCAGGGCTCGGGGAAGAACCCGGGCGGCATCGACGCGGCGCTGGCGGCGGTACGCGCAGAGATCGCCCGGAGCTAGCGTCAGTGCTCTCCGCGCAGAACCGCGTGCCCGATCGGCCCGGGTCCGATGATCCCGGGCGGGGCAGGCGCCTCGGCGTGGACGTCGGCACGGTGCGGATCGGGGTGGCCGTCAGTGACCCCGACGGCATCCTGGCCACCCCGGTGGAGACGGTTCGGCGGGAACGCACCGGCAAGCACCTGCGCCGGCTCGCCGCGCTGGTCGACGAGTTCGGCGTCGTGGAGGTGATCGTCGGACTGCCGCGCACGCTGGCCGACCGGGCGGGCACCTCCGCGCAGGACGCCGTCGACGTCGCCGACGCGCTTGCCGCGCGGATCGCCCCGGTTCCGGTGCGGCTGGCCGACGAACGTCTGACCACCGTCGCCGCCCAACGATCGTTGCGGGAAGCCGGCGTACGGGCCAAGGCCCAGCGCGGCGTCATCGACCAGGCCGCGGCTGTGGGAATCTTGCAGGGCTGGCTAGACCAACGCCGCAACGCGGCGCCGACGCGTGCGGAGAGCGATGATGTCTGACGAATTCGACGACGAACGAACCGCATCCGAGCGCGCGGAGCCGGTGGCGGTCGGCGCGCCGCGCCAACGGATGAGCCGGCTGGAACGAATCCGGGCCCGCCGCAACCACACTCGGCGTCGGGCGGTCGCCGGCGCGGCCGTCGCCGTGCTGCTGGCCGTCGTTCTCGCGGTGATCTTCCTGGGCACCAAGATCTTCCACAGCGGCGGCGGCGAGTATTCCGGTGCCGGCAAGGACGACATCGTCGTCCAGGTCCACGACGGCGACTCGACCACCCAGATCGGGCAGACCCTGCGCGACCAGAACGTGGTCGCGAACGTCAAGTCGTTCGTCGACGCCGCCAAGGACAACGCCGCGATCGCGGCGATCCAGCCGGGCTTCTACAAGATGCGCACCGAGATGTCGGCCTCGGCCGCGGTGGAGCGGCTGGCCGACCCCGGCACGCGGGTGGGCAAGCTGGTGATTCCCGAGGGCAGGCAGCTCGACGACGTCAAGGCCGTCGGCTCCGACAAGACCACCGACGGCATCTTCACGCTGATCGCCGATGCCAGCTGCGTCGAGCTCAACGGTCAGCGCAAGTGTGTCTCGGCCGAGGACCTTCGCAAAGTCGCCGAACAGGCCGACCCGGCCGCGCTCAACGTTCCGGACTGGGCGATGAAACCCGTTACGGCACTGGGCCAGAACCACCGCCGGCTCGAGGGTCTGATCGCACCCGGCGCCTGGAACGTCGACCCGTCCGGGTCCGCGCAGCAGATCCTGGCCACCCTGGTCGCCGAGAGCGCCGACCACTACGTCAAGGGTGGCCTGCTCGACACCGCCAAGGCGATGAACATGTCGCCCTACGAGATCCTCGTCGTCGGCTCCCTGGTGCAGCGCGAGGCCAAGCCGGCCGACTTCGCCAAGGTGGCGCGCGTCATCTACAACCGGCTGGCCGCGCCGCAGCGCCTGGAGTTCGACTCGACGGTGAACTATCCGCTGGACCGCCAGGAAGTGGCGACCACCGACGCCGACCGCGCCAAGGTGACCCCGTGGAACACCTACGCCTCCGACGGCCTGCCCGCCACGCCGATCTGCTCGCCCGGTGACGAGGCGCTGGCCGCCGCCGAGCGGCCCGATCCCGGCGACTGGCTGTACTTCGTGACGGTCGACATGGACGGTACGACGCTGTTCACCAAGGACTACCAGCAGCACCTGGCGAACATCGAGCTGGCCCGCCGCAACGGCGTCCTCGATTCCGCGCGATGAGCAATGGCCGCACGCAGGGCGGCAGTGCTGGGTTCGCCTGTCGCGCATTCCAAGTCACCGCTGCTGCACCTGGCGGCCTACCGCGCGCTGGGCCTGACCGACTGGACCTATGACCGTATCGAGTGCACGGCTGAGCAGTTGCCGTCGCTGGTCGGCGGATTTCGGGCCCGAATGGGTCGGAGTGTCGGTGACGATGCCCGGCAAGTTCGCCGCCCTGCAGTTCGCCGACGAGCGCACCGAACGGGCCGAACTCGTCGGCTCGGCCAACACCCTGGTGCGCACCGACCACGGCTGGCGGGCCGACAACACCGACATCGACGGCGTGGCAGGCGCGCTGGGCCACCACCGCCATCTGCGCCACGCGATCGTCCTCGGACTCCGGCGGCACCGCACCCGCCGCGGTCGTCGGCCTGGCCGAACTGGGGGTCACCGAGATCACCGTCGTCGCGCGCAACCGCGACAAGGCGGCCCGGTTGCTCGACCTCGGCCGCGCCGTCGGGGTCACCACCCGGTTCTGTGCGCTGAGCCATCCGGGGCTCCCGGCCGTCGTCGCCGGCGCCGACGTCATGGTCAGCACCATCCCGGCCGGCGCCGGCCGCCGAATACGCCGACATCTTCGCGCCCGTGCCGCTGCTGCTCGACGCGATCTACGACCCGTGGCCCACGCCGCTGGCCGCCGCCGTCCAGAGCGGCCGGCGGTGAGGTGATCAGCGGCGCTGCAGATGCTGTTGCACCAGGCGTTCAGTCAGGTCGAACAATTCACAGGCCGCCCGGCTCCGCGCACTGAGATGGCCGCCGCTCTGGGTTAGCCTGCGGCGCATGCGCTTTCTGGCGTGCGCCGCCGTGCTGGCCTGGGCGGCCGCACTGACGCGTCCACGACCTCCGCCGGCGACGGTTGCCCAACGCGCTGACGCTGCCCGGTGCCGTGCTGATCCTCGCGGTCGCCGCCGCCCAGGGGCGCGGGCAGGCCGCGCTCTGCGGTGCGCTCGGCCTGGCCGCGCTGTACCTCGCCGTCCATCTGGTCGCGCCCCGGCGCGATGGGCGCCGGCGACGTCAAACTCGCCGTCGGCCTCGGAGCGCTCACCGGCGCGTTCGGCGCCGACGTGTGGCTGCTCGGCGCGCTGGGCGCGCCGGTGCTCACCGCGCTGTTCGGTCTGCTGGCCAGGGTCAGGACACTGCCGCACGGCCCGTCGATGTGCGTGGCCAGCCTGGCGGCCGCCGCACTCGCGGTGTTCTGACGCCGTCAGCCGCCCAGCAGATTGGGTCCCGCGTGACCGACGTGGGAAGATGGGACGCGTGTTGCGATGGACGACCGCCGGTGAATCCCACGGCCGCGCGCTGGTAGCCGTGGTCGAAGGCATGGTCGCCGGTGTGCGGGTCACCTCCGATGACATCGCCGCCCAGCTGGCCCGCCGCAGGCTGGGCTACGGCCGGGGCGCCCGGATGAAGTTCGAGCAGGATCAGGTCACCGTCCTGGCCGGGGTTCGGCACGGCAGCACGCTCGGCGGCCCGATCGCCATCGAGATCGGCAACAGCGAGTGGCCCAAGTGGGAGACCGTGATGGCCTCCGACCCGGTCGACCCCGCCCAGCTGGACAGCGAGGCCGCCCGCAACGCGCCGCTGACCAGGCCCCGTCCCGGGCACGCCGACTTCGCCGGCATGCTCAAGTACGGCTTCGACGACGCCCGGCCCGTTCTCGAGCGCGCCAGCGCACGCGAGACCGCCGCCCGGGTCGCCGCAGGCACCGTCGCCCGCGAGTTCCTGCGCCAGGCGCTCGGGGTCGAGGTGGTGTCCCACGTCATCTCGATCGGCGCCTCGGAGCCCTACGACGGCCCCCCGCCCGGCGCGGCCGACCTGGCCGGCATCGACGAGAGCCCGGTGCGGGCCTTCGACAAGACCGCAGAAGCCAACATGATCACCGAGATCGAGGCCGCCAAGAAGGACGGCGACACCCTCGGCGGCGTCGTCGAGGTGGTCGCCCACGGCCTGCCCATCGGGCTCGGCTCGTTCACCAGCGGCGAGAACCGGCTCGACAGCCAGCTCGCCGCCGCGGTGATGGGGATCCAGGCCATCAAGGGCGTCGAGATCGGCGACGGCTTCACCACCGCGCGCCGCCGCGGCAGCCAGGCCCACGACGAGATGTACCCGGGCCCCGACGGCGTGGTGCGCTCCACCAACCGGGCCGGCGGCCTGGAAGGCGGCATGACCAACGGCCTGCCGCTGCGGGTGCGCGCCGCGATGAAGCCGATCTCCACCGTGCCGCGCGCGCTGGCCACCGTCGACATGAGCACCGGTGACGAGGCCGTCGCGATCCACCAGCGCTCCGATGTGTGCGCGGTGCCCGCCGCGGCCGTCGTCGTCGAAACCATGGTGGCGCTGGTGCTGGCCCGCGCGGTGCTGGACAAGTTCGGCGGTGACTCGCTGGAGGAGACGCGGCGCAACATCGACGGGTATCTGCAGTCGGTGGCCCAGCGCACGCCGTCCGGAACAGCCGTCCGGGCATCGGGGTAGCCGAGATGGCGCCCAAGGCCGTGCTGATCGGCTTGCCCGGCTCGGGGAAGTCCACCATCGGGCGGCGCCTGGCCAAGGCGATGGGCCTGACGATGCTCGACACCGACGCCGCCATCGAGGAGAAGACCGGCCGCACCATCGCCGAGATCTTCGCAGCAGACGGCGAGCAGGAGTTCCGCCGCATCGAGGAAGAGGTCATCCGCGAGGCGTTGGCGACCCACGACGGAATCCTGTCGCTGGGCGGCGGCGCGGTGACCACGCCCGGCGTGCGGGAGGCGCTCGCCGGCCAGGCCGTGGTGTACCTGGAAATCACTGCGGCCGAGGGCATTCGACGCACCGGCGGCAACACCTCACGCCCGCTGCTCGCAGGTCCGGACCACGCCGAGAAGTACCGCAAGCTGGTGAACGACCGGGTGCCGCTGTACCGGCGCGTCGCGACCATCCGGGTCAACACCAACCGCCGCAACCCCGGCGCGGTGGTGCGCTACATCATCTCGCGGCTGGAGAACCCGACGCCGCCGCGCCGCCGCCGCCCGCCGTGGCGCAGATCGTCGACGCCGCAGGCCGAAAAGCAGCCCGCGACAACACCTCCCGCGCCGACCCCGAGCCCCGTCGAGTCCGCACCGGTCACCCCCGCCACCCCGGCGGCGCTGGCCGCCCGTCGCGCTGGAGTCCGCAAATGACCAAGACCACGCCGGCCGCCCCGGTGACCATCGAGGTGGCCGTCGATCCGCCCTACCCGGTGATCATCGGCACCGGGCTGCTGACCGAGGTGGGGGAGCTGCTCGGCACCCGCCACAAGGTCGCCATCCTGCACCAGCCGGTGCTGGCCGAGACCGCCGAGGCCGTCCGCGCCCACCTGGCCGCCAAGGGCGTCGACGCGCACCGCATCGAGATCCCCGACGCCGAGGCGGGCAAGGACCTGCCGGTCGTCGGGTTCATCTGGGAAGTGCTGGGCCGCATCGGAATCGGCCGCAAGGACGCCGTCGTCAGTCTCGGCGGCGGCGCGGCCACCGACGTGGCGGGCTTCGCCGCGGCGACCTGGCTGCGCGGCGTCGACATCGTGCACATCCCGACCACGCTGCTGGCCATGGTCGACGCCGCCGTCGGCGGCAAGACCGGGATCAACACCGACGCGGGCAAGAACCTCGTCGGCGCCTTCCACCAGCCCGCGGCGGTCCTCGTCGACCTGGCGATGCTGCAGACCCTGCCGTCCAACGAACTCGTGGCCGGGATGGCCGAGATCGTCAAGGCCGGTTTCATCGCCGACCCGACCATCCTCGACCTGATCGAGGCCGACCCGGTGGCCGCCGTCGACCCGGCGGGTTCGGTGCTGCCGGAGCTGATCCGGCGCGCGATCGCCGTCAAGGCCGAGGTCGTCGCCGCCGACGAGAAGGAGTCGGCGCTGCGCGAGATCCTCAACTACGGGCACACTTTGGCGCACGCCATCGAACGCCGCGAGCAGTACCGCTGGCGGCACGGCGCGGCGGTGTCGGTGGGACTGGTGTTCGCCGCGGAGCTCGGCCGGCTGGCCGGACGGCTCGACGACGCCACCGCCGACCGGCACCGCTCGGTGCTCACCGCGCTCGGTCTGCCCGTCAGCTACGACGCCGACGCGCTGCCGCAGCTGATCGAGATCATGGCCGGGGACAAGAAGACCCGGTCGGGAGTGCTGCGCTTCGTGGTGCTCGACGGCCTGGCCAAACCGGGCCGTCTGGAAGGCCCGGACCCGTCGCTGCTGGCGGCGGCATACGCGGAGGTGGCGGAACGACGCGATGACCACTGTTCTGGTTCTCAACGGACCCAACCTCGACCGGCTCGGGCGTCGCGAGCCCGACGTCTACGGCAGCACCAGCTACGACGACCTGGTCGCCATGATCGAGGCCGAAGCCACCGAGCTCGGTCTGAATGCCGTTGTGCGGCAGAGCAACAGCGAGGCGCAGCTGCTGGACTGGCTGCACGCGGCCGCCGACGCCGGTGATCCGGTGATCATCAACGCCGGGGCGCTCACCCACACGTCGATCGCGCTGCGGGACGCCTGCGCCGAACTGCGCGCCCCGCTGATCGAGGTGCACATCTCGAATGTCCATGCGCGCGAAGAGTTTCGGCACCACTCGTATCTGAGCGCCGTGGCGACCGGCGTGATCGTCGGCCTCGGTGTCCAGGGCTACCTGCTGGCCCTTCGCTACCTGGGCCAAGACCGCGGAGCCCGACACCGCCGGGTGACCGGTCACCGCTTGGTGCTGGCCACCGAGTTGCAGATCGCCGTCGAGATCAGCGACGGGACCACGTAGGTCAGCACGATGACGAACACCACCACCGCCATGTTGGGGGTGGTCAGCCAGTCCTTGGGGAAGCGGTTGATGCTCATCGTCAGCCAGGCGCCGATGATCGCCAGAAGCGTCATCCCGACGGTGGCGAACCTGATCGAACGCAACGTCAGCCGGGTCGGCTCGGCGACGTCGAGCAGTGACCTGCGCAGTGCCCTGGTCCGGACGTAGACGAGCCAGAGGTCGACGCGCGATGACCATCGCCGCCGAGACGGTGATCAGCCCGACCACCCACAGCGGGGGGCGCTCGCCGTACATGAAATGCAAGTAGTCGATGGTGGTTTCGCTGAGCACCAGCGTCATGGCCATCGCCGATGCGAAGGTCAGCCAGCCGCCGAGGTCGGCCAGGAAACAGTAGGCCCGGATGTCATCGGGTTCCTGGTCGACCGACCGGCTGACCGCGTGGCTTGCCAGCATCCAGCCCAGGCCGCCGAACAACGCCGTGGTGCCCGCGGCCAGCATTCCCGTCGACACCGCACCCTGGGTCCAGACGATCGCGCAGATGCCGCGGCGGTCGCCGTCGTCGGGGACCACGGTGCCGGTGATGATGCTGAACAGGTAGCTGTCGAGCATCAGGATCAGCACCGCGGAGGAGAACAGCGCGATGGTGTGGACCGATTCGCGGTTGGTGCGGTCGAACAGCAGCGCGATGGCGGTGATGAGGAAGCCGCCGAGAACGCCGGCCAACTGCGAGATGCGAGGCAGCCGAGGTCAGCATGCTCCACTGGTCGGAGCTACACGACTGATCGGGATTCACGGTGCCCGACGACGGCTCTGCTCAGCGGGTCAGGCTTTGGCGCGCCCTTACCGTCGTCCTCGGGGTAGTCGATGGCCTCGGTCGGGGCGTCGCGCTCGGCGGTGGCCACGGCGGACGTCTGCTCCTGGGCGGCGGACTCGCCGGCGCCGTGCGCGGGGATCGGGCCGGTCCGGTCGTCCTCGCTGGCGGCGTCGAACACGTCGTGCGCCTCACCGTAGCGGCGGCGGGGTTCGTCGGGACGGCCGCGGTCGACCAGCCAGCGGCCGATGGCCACCGCGGCGATGGCAGGCAGGAAGACGACCAGCGCGGTGAAGGCCGCGAACGTGCTCACCTCGCTGATCAGCCCCTCGACGTAGACGTTCTTGTAGAACAGCGAGATCAGCCACGCGACGAAGCCGCTGACCACACCGGCGACCAGTCCGGCGAGCAGCCAGGTCATCGCCAGGTCGCGGCGGCGGTCCGGGTCGGGTTGGGCGTTGGCGTCGGAACGGCCGTCCAGATAGCCCCAGAGGAAGGCGGCGATGGCGAACAGCGCCACGAGCACGATGCTGATCAAACCCGCCTTGGTCGCGTACTGGTTGATCAGCGTTCCCTGCACCAGGCGGACGATGACCATGCCGGCCGCGAAGGCCAGCCCGCGCAACAACCAACTGTTCATGGGGCATCAGCGTAGCGAGTACCGTCGGCGACCGTGACACATTCCCAACGCCGGGACCGGCTGGCGGCCCGGCTGGCCGCCGACGGCGTGGACGCGATGCTGGTCAGTGACCTGGTCAACGTCCGATACCTGTCCGGTTTCACCGGGTCGAACGCGGCGCTGCTGGTGTTCGCCGGCGACACGCCGACGGTGTTGGCCACCGACGGGCGCTACCGCACCCAGGCGGCCCGCCAGGCGCCCGATCTGGAGACGGTGATCGAGCGGGCCTGCGGCCGCCATCTGGTGGCGCGGGCGGTGGCCGACGGGGCGCGCCGCATCGGCTTCGAGAGCCATGTCGTCACCGTCGACGGTTTCGACGTGCTGGCCCGCGAACTCGGTGACCCGCCTGCCGAGCTGGTGCGGGCCTCCGGCGTCGTGGAGGCACTGCGGGAGGTCAAGGACGCCGGCGAGGTCGCGCTGCTGCGGCTGGCGTGCGAGGCCGCCGACGCGGCCCTGGCAGCAGCTGGTGAGCCAGGGCGGCCTGCGGCCGGGCCGCACCGAGCGGGAAGTCGGCCGCGAGCTGGAGGCGCTGATGGTAGAGCACGGCGCCGACGGACCGTCGTTCGAGACCATCGTGGCGGCCGGCGCGAACTCGGCGATCCCGCACCACCGGCCGACCGACGCGGTGCTCGCGGCGGGTGACTTCGTCAAGATCGACTTCGGCGCGCTGGTCGGCGGCTACCACTCCGACATGACCCGCACGTTCGTGCTCGGCAAGGCGGCGACCTGGCAGCGGGAGATCTACCAGCTGGTGTCGGACGCCCAGCGGGCCGGCCGCGAGGCGCTCGAAGTCGGGGCCACCCTGAGCGACGTCGACGGCGCCGCCCGCCAGGTCATCGCCGACGCCGGCCACGCCGAGAACTTCGGCCACGGGCTGGGTCACGGCGTCGGACTGCAGATCCACGAAGCGCCGGGAATCAACTCCGCGGCCGCCGGTACACTGCTTGCTGGCTCCGTGGTGACCGTGGAACCGGGTGTCTACCTGCCTGACCGGGGCGGTGTACGCATCGAGGACACCCTGGTCGTTGGCGAGCGGGGCCCGGAGCTGCTGACCCGGTTCCCCAAGGAACTGGCCATTCTGTAGAAGCGAAGCTAGGAGAACGACCGACCGTGGCATCTACTGCCGACTTCAAGAACGGCCTCGTGCTGAACATCGACGGCCAGCTGTGGACCATCACCGAGTTCCAGCACGTCAAGCCCGGCAAGGGCCCGGCCTTCGTGCGCACCAAGCTCAAGAACGTGCTCTCGGGCAAGGTCGTCGACAAGACCTACAACGCCGGCGTGAAGGTGGAGACCGCCACCGTGGACCGCCGCGACGCCACCTACCTCTACCGCGACGGCTCGGACTTCGTGTTCATGGACTCCGAGGACTACGAGCAGCATCCGCTGCCCGAGGCCCTGGTCGGCCGCGCGGCGGGCTTCCTGCTCGAGGGCATGCCCGTGCAGATCGCGTTCAACGAGGGCGCCCCGCTGTACCTCGAGCTGCCGGTCACCGTCGAGCTCGTGGTCAGCCACACCGAGCCCGGCCTGCAGGGCGACCGGTCCAGCGCGGGCACCAAGCCCGCGACGCTGGAGACCGGCGCCGAGATCCAGGTGCCGCTGTTCATCAACACCGGCGACAAGCTGAAGGTCGATTCCCGCGACGGCAGCTACCTGGGGCGCAGCTGATACGCTGACCTGACATGGCCGACCGCAAGGCCGACAAGGGTCGGCATCAGGCGCGCAAGCGTGCCGTCGACCTGCTCTTCGAAGCCGAGGCGCGGGGACTGACACCGGCCGAGGTGGCCGACTCGCGGATCGGGCTCGCCGAGACCAACGCCGACGACGTGTCGGTGCTGAACCCCTACACCGTGACGGTGGCGCGCGGGGTCAGCGAGCACGCCGCGCACATCGACGAGCTGATCGCGTCCTACCTGCAGGGCTGGACGCTGGAGCGGCTGCCCGCGGTGGACCGCGCGATCCTGCGGGTGGCGGTGTGGGAGCTGCTGCACGCCGACGACGTCCCGGAGCCGGTGGCCGTCGACGAGGCCGTCGAGCTGGCCAAGGAGCTGTCCACCGACGAGAGCCCCGGTTTCGTCAACGGGGTGCTGGGCCAGGTCATGCTGGTCACCCCGCAGATCCGCGCCGCGTCGGACGCGGTCCGAGGTGCCGCCGCCCCCGAGGCGTAGCGTCCCCGTCATGCCGGGCATCACCGACGAGTTCGTCGACCGGCTGGCGCAACGGGCGGCCGAGGCCGAGGACCTGCGGCGGCTGCCGGACGCGACGATCGCCGACTTCCGCGACAGCGGCCTGAGCCGGCTGCTGCTGCCGGCCCGCTACGGCGGTGAGCAGGCGCCGTTCAGCGCGATCCTGGACCCGGTGCGCCGGATGGCGCACGGCTGCGCGTCGTCCGCGCTGGACCCTGGGGTTCTACATCCTGCACAACTGGATGCTGGCGCTGTTCGGCGAGCAGGCCCAGGACGAGGTGTTCGCCGACGGGCCGGTGCTGTGCCCGGCCCCGCTGGCGCCGACCGGGCGCGGCGTGCCCGTCGACGGCGGGGTGCGGCTGAGCGGCCGCTGGTCCTGGGCGACCGGCATCATGGCGGCGGACTGGGTGATGGTCGGGGCGCTGTGTGGTCCCGATCAGGACTCGATCTATCCCGCCCTGGCGCTGCTGCCCGCCGACCAGGTGCGCGTCGAGGACGTCTGGCACACCGCGGGCATGCGGGCCACCGGTTCCAACGACGTGGTGGTCGACGACGTCTTCGTCCCCGAGCACCGGCTGGTGAAGGTCACCGACATCTACGCGGGCACCGCGCCGGGCGCCGCGCTGCACGACGCGGCCACCTACCGCTGGCCGATGGTGCCCGCGCTGGCGCTGGTCGCGGCGATGCCCGCGCTGGGTGCGGCCGAGCACGTCGCCGACGTGTTCGCCACCCGGCTCGGTGAGCGGGTGCTGGCGTACTCCGGTGTGGCGCAGAAGCAGCAGCCGGCCGCGCAGATCCGGCTCGGGGACGCCCGGGTGCGGCTGCGCGCCCTCGACGGGCTGTTGCGGGACACCGTGGCCACGCTCGAGACGATGGTCGCCGACGGCGTCCGGATTCCCCGCGCGGTGCGCGCCGAGGCCAGGGTCGCCGCCGCGCACATCGTGCACGAATCCCGGTCCGTCATCGCCGATCTGCTCGAATCATCTGGCGCCAGTGCGCAATTCCTGACCAGCCCGCTGCAGCGGGCCAAGCGCGACGTCGACGTCATCTCCGGCCATGTCGTCTTCGACTACGACGTCAGCCGGGAACTCGCGGGTGCGCTGGAGGTCGGGGTGCCGATCTCGCCGATCGCGATGGTCTGACTACGCCTCGAGCGCGGCGTAGGTGCGCCGGACGAACCGCGGCTGCACCGACTGCAGCTTGGCCAGCGAGGTGTTGCCGGACACGGCCGCGGCGGCCGACGTGAGGTCCGGGTAGTTCTGGATCTTGTAGATCAGGATCAGGTCGTTGGACGGGTCGGCCTGCCACCACGTTCCGTAGGCGCCGGGCCAGCTGAAGGTGCCCAGGCCGCCCGGCCCGAACAGCTGTGTCGACTTGGCCGGATCGGTGACCACCGACAGGTTCAGCCCGAAGCTGCGGCCCACCCAGTACGGCATGCCCAGGAACGGCTGACTCTTCTGCTCGTCGGTCAGCCGGTCGCTGCGCATCTGCGCCACCGACTCCTCGGAGAGCACTCGAACGCCGTCGACTTCGCCGCCGCCCAACAACATTCGGATGAAGCGCAGGTAGTCGTCGACCGTGGACACCAGCCCCGCACCGCCCTGGCAGAACCGCGGCTCGGTGACCGGGATCGGGCCCATCGCGTCGTGCTGAAGGCCGCTCTGGTCGTCGAGGCGGTACATCGTCGCGGCGCGCGCCCGCTTGTCCGGCGAGATGAAGAACCCGGTGTCGGGCATGCCGAGTGGCTCGAAGATCCGCTCGGACAGCACCGTGTGCAGCGGCTTGCCCTCGATGCGGGACAGCGCGATGCCCAGGACCTCGGTGGCGTGGCTGTAGGTGAGCCGCTCGCCGGGCTGGTGCACCAGCGGCAGCGCGGCGACCTCGGCCAGCCAGTGATCCTGGTCCTGACGCAGCGACACCTGGCCGTAGGCGCGGCTCAGCGGGCCCAGCACGGAGAACACGTAGGCCAGCCCGCTGCGGTGGGTCATCAGGTCCTCGATGGTGATCGGGCGGCGCGCGGGCACCGTCCGGTCCAGTGGGCCCATCGGGTCGACCAGCACCTGCATGTCGGCCAGCTCGGGCAGCCACCGGCTCACCGGGTCGGACAGGGCGAGCCTGCCCTCCTCGACGAGGGCCATCGCGGCGGCCACCGTCACCGGCTTGGTCATCGAGGCGATCCGGAAGATCGTGTCGCGTTGCATCGGAGTCTGGCCTCGACGTCGCGCGAGCCGATCTCGTTGACCTGCAATATTTTTCCGCGCTGCCCAGTCCAGCCTGGACGTCGCGCGAACCGATCTCGTTGACCTGCAATACTTTTCCGCTCTGCCACACCAGGGTGACGGCACCGGCGAGCAGGCCGGCGTCCACCGCCTGGACGATCGAGGTGCGGTTGTCCGCGAGATTCACCGGGCCGAGTCTACTGCGCCCGTCCCGGCGATCGGTTTGGCCGAACGGGTGCTAAGCTGCCCGACAGTTCGACATCCTTTAACGATCCGTCCGGCGAGGCGGAGAAGGAGGTCTGGTCAGCTCGTGGGCTCCACCGACCGGGAATTGATGTCCGCCGCGGACGTCGGCCGTACCGTCTCCCGAATCGCCCATCAGATCATCGAGAAAACCGCCCTCGACGGCCCCGACGCGCCGCGCGTCATCCTTCTCGGCATTCCGACCAGGGGCGTCACGCTGGCCAACCGGCTGGCCGCGAAGATCCACGAGTTCTCCGGCGTCACGGTCGCCCGCGGCGGCCTCGACATCACGCTCTACCGCGACGACCTCGACTTCAAGCCGCCTCGCGCGCTGGAGGAGACGTCGATCCCCGCCGGCGGCATCGACGACGCCCTGGTGATCCTCGTCGACGACGTGCTCTACACCGGGCGCTCGGTGCGCTCGGCGCTGGACGCGCTGCGCGACATCGGCAGGCCGAAGGCGGTGCAGCTGGCGGTGCTCGTCGACCGCGGCCACCGCGAGCTGCCGCTGCGGGCCGACTACGTCGGCAAGAACGTGCCCACCTCGCGCAGCGAGAACGTCAAGGTGCGGCTGCGTGGAGGACGACGATGTCGAAGGCATCTGGATCGCACCCGGAGGTCCGGAGGCTTGCGCGAGCGGCGCGATGAGCGCTTGCGCGAAGAGGAGACGGCAGATGACGATCAGGCATCTGCTGTCGGCCGGCGATCTCACCCGCGACGAGGCCACCGCCATCCTGGACAACGCCGACCGGTTCCAGCAGGCGCTGGTGGGCCGCGAGGTCAAGAAGCTGCCGACCTTGCGCGGGCGCACCATCATCACGATGTTCTACGAGAACTCCACCCGCACCCGGGTGTCGTTCGAGGTGGCAGGCAAGTGGATGAGCGCCGACGTGATCAACGTCAGCGCGTCGAGCTCCTCGGTGTCCAAGGGGGAGTCGCTGCGCGACACCGCGCTGACGCTGCGCGCGGCCGGCGCCGACGCGCTGATCATCCGCCACCCCGCCTCGGGCGCGGCCCAGCAGCTGGCCGAGTGGACGCTGGAGCCCGACGGCACCGGGCCCAGCGTCATCAACGCCGGCGACGGCACCCACGAGCACCCCACCCAGGCGCTGCTGGACGCGCTGACCCTGCGCCAGCGCCTCGGCGACATCGAGGGCCGCCGGGTGGTCATCGTCGGCGACATCCTGCACAGCCGGGTGGCCCGCTCCAACGTGACGCTGCTCGACACCCTGGGCGCCGAGGTGGTGCTGGTCGCCCCGCCGACGCTGCTGCCGGTCGGGGTCGCGGACTGGCCGGTGACGGTGTCGCACGATCTGGACGCCGAACTGCCCGCCGCCGACGCCGTGATGATGCTGCGGGTCCAGGCCGAACGGATGAACGGCGGGTTCTTCCCGTCCGCGCGGGAGTACTCGGTGCTCTACGGGCTGTCCGACAGGCGCCAGGCGATGCTGCCCGGCCACGCGGTGGTGCTGCACCCGGGCCCGATGCTGCGCGGCATGGAGATCTCGTTCTCGGTGGCCGACTCGTCGCAATCGGCTGTGCTGCAACAGGTTTCCAACGGTGTGCACGTGCGGATGGCGGTGCTGTTCCATCTGCTGGTCGGCACGGACGAGGCGGTGACGGTATGAGCCCGAGCCCGGTCCTGATTCGCGGCGTGCGGCTGCTACGGCGAGGGCGACGCAGGTCGACGTGCTGGTCGCCGACGGCCAGATCGCCGAGATCGGCCCGAAGCTGGGTGTTCCCGACGACGCCGACGTGATCGACGCGACCGGCCAGGTGCTGCTGCCGGGCTTCGTCGACCTGCACACCCACCTGCGCGAGCCGGGCCGCGAGTACGCCGAGGACATCGAAACCGGTTCGGCGGCAGCCGCTCTCGGCGGGTTCACCGCGGTGTTCGCGATGGCCAACACCGACCCGGTGGCCGACAGCCCGGTGGTGACCGACCACGTGTGGCGGCGCGGCCAGCAGGTCGGGCTGGTCGACGTGCACCCGGTCGGGCGCGGTGACGGTGGGCCTGGAGGGCAAGCAGCTCACCGAGATGGGCCTGATGGCAGCCGGCCTGGCGCAGGTGCGGCTGTTCTCCGACGACGGCATCTGCGTAGCCGACCCGCTGGTGATGCGCCGGGCGCTGGAGTACGCCAAGGGTATCGGCGTACTGATCGCCCAGCACGCCGAGGAACCGCGGCTGACCGCCGGCGCGGTGGCGCACGAGGGCCCCAACGCCGCGGTGCTGGGTCTGGCGGGCTGGCCGCGGGCGGCCGAGGAGTCGATCGTGGCCCGCGACGCGCTGCTGGCCCGCGACGCCGGGGCGCGGGTGCACATCTGCCACGCCTCCACCGCGGGAACGGTGGAGATCATCAGATGGGCCAAGCAGCAGGGCATCTCGATCACCGCCGAGGTGACCCCGCACCATCTGCTGCTCGACGACAGCCGGCTGGCCACCTACGACGGGGTGAACCGGGTGAACCCGCCGCTGCGCGAAGCCTCCGACGCCCAGGCGCTGCGCCAAGCCCTGGCCGACGGTGTGATCGACTGCGTGGCCACCGATCACGCCCCGCACGCCGAGCACGAGAAGTGCTGCGAGTTCTCCGTCGCGCGCCCGGGCATGCTGGGGCTGCAGACCGCGCTGTCGGTGGTGGTGCAGACGATGGTGGAGCCGGGGCTGCTGGACTGGCGCGGTGTCGCGCGGGTGATGAGCGAGAACCCGGCCCGCATCGTCGGTCTCGACGACCAGGGCCGGCCGCTGGAGGTCGGCGAGCCGGCCAACCTGGTGGTCGTGGACCCCGACGCGACGTGGATCGTCGACGGCGCCGAACTGGCCAGCCGCTCGTCCAACACGCCGTACGCGTCGATGACGTTGCCCGCGACGGTCACCGCGACGTTGCTGCGGGGCACGGTGACGGCGCAGGGATCGGGAAGAGTCCGGCGCGCATGAACACCGGCACGGCGGTCGCGACGTTCGTCTTCGCGTTCTTCATCGTCGTGATCATCGGCGCGGTGATCCGCCGGATGCTGGGCGGCTGGCGCAACCGCGCGCTGCGGCAGACCGAACTGCTCGGCGAGTTCCCGTCGCTGCCCGACATGCTCAGCCCGGCGATCGTCGCGCCAACCCGCGGCTTGTATGTCGGGAGCACCCTCGCGCCGGACTGGCTGGAGCGCATCGCCGTCGGGGACATCGGTTTCCGCGTCGAAGGCCGTGCTGACCCGCTACCCGGAGGGCATCCTGCTCGAGCGCTCGGGTGCCACCCCGATCTGGATCCCGCAGGACGCGATCACGGCGATCCGCACCGAACGGGGCCTGGCGGGCAAGGTCATCCCGGGGCGCGCCAAGACCGAGACGGCGACCGGGATTCTGGCGATCCGCTGGCGCCTGCCCTCGGGCACCGAGATCGACACCGGCTTTCGCGGCGACGACCGCAGCGAGTACGCCAGATGGATAGGAGAGGCAGCGTGACCGAGGACAGCCCATCTGGTGCTGGAGGACGGCCGGGTCTACACCGGCACCGAGTTCGGCGCGGCCGGCGAGACCCTCGGTGAGGCGGTGTTCTCCACCGGCATGTCCGGATACCAGGAGACGCTGACCGACCCGAGCTACCACCGGCAGATCGTGATCGCCACCGCGCCGCAGATCGGCAACACCGGCTGGAACCACGAGGACGGCGAGAGCCGCGGCGACAAGATCTGGGTGGCCGGCTACGTGGTGCGCGACCCGTCGCCGCGGGCGTCGAACTGGCGCGCCACCGGGACACTCGACGACGAACTCAAGCGGCAGCGCGTCGTCGGGATCGCCGGCGTCGACACCCGCGCGGTGGTGCGGCACCTGCGCGACCGCGGCTCGATGAAGGCCGGCGTGTTCTCCGGTCCGGCACTGGCGGACACCGACGAACTGCTGCGCAGGGTGCGCAGCCAGCCGGCCATGCTGGGTGCCGACCTCGCGGGCGAGGTGAGCACCGAGCAGACCTACATCGTGGAACCCGAAGGGCCGCAGCGGTTCACCGTGGTCGCACTCGACCTCGGGATCAAGACCAACACCCCGCGCAACTTCGCGCTGCGCGGGATCAGGACCCACGTGCTGCCGTCGTCGGCGACGTTCGAGCAGATCGCCGACCTCGCGCCGGACGGGGTGTTCCTGTCCAACGGGCCCGGCGACCCGGCGACCGCCGACCAGGTCGTCGGCCTCACCCGCGAGGTCCTGGGCGCCCGAATCCCGCTGTTCGGAATCTGTTTCGGCAACCAGATCCTGGGCCGGGCGCTGGGCCGGTCCACCTACAAGATGGTCTTCGGCCATCGCGGCATCAACGTGCCGGTCATCGACCACGCCACCGGCAACGTCGCGATCACCGCGCAGAACCACGGCTTCGCGTTCGAAGGCGAGCGCCGGCGAGCGGTTCGACACCGACTTCGGCCCGGCGATCGTCAGCCACACCTGCGCCAACGACGGGGTCGTCGAAGGCATCAAACTCGTTGACGGGAGTGCCTTCTCGGTGCAATACCATCCCGAGGCCGCGGCCGGTCCGCACGACGCCAATTACCTGTTCGACCAGTTCGTCGAGCTGATGGAAGGGCGGAGATGACGCACCTCCCGGTCACCCCGCCGCGAGCGTGCGTGTCGGTACTCGACACGCCGTTCACATCGGGTCGTTCGCGCACGCTCGCGATGGAGGGAACTAATGCCACGCCGCACCGACCTCAACCACATCCTCGTCATCGGCTCCGGGCCGATCGTCATCGGCCAGGCCTGCGAGTTCGACTACTCCGGCACCCAGGCCTGCCGGGTGCTGCGCGAGGAGGGCCTGACCGTCAGCCTGGTGAACTCCAACCCGGCGACGATCATGACCGACCCGGAGTACGCCGACTACACCTACGTCGAGCCGATCACCGCGGCGTTCGTCGAGAAGGTCATCGCCCAGCAGGCCGCCCGCGGCAACCGGATCGACGCGCTGCTGGCCACCCTGGGCGGGCAGACCGCGCTGAACACCGCCGTCGCCCTCTACGAGAACGGGGCGCTGGACCGCTACGGCGTCGAGCTCATCGGCGCCGACTTCGAGGCCATCCAGCGCGGGGAGGACCGGCAGAAGTTCAAGGACATCGTCGCCAAGGTGGGCGGTGAATCCGCCCGCAGCCGAGTCTGTTTCAGCATGGCCGAGGTCCGCGAGACGGTGGCCGAACTGGGCCTGCCGGTGGTGGTCCGGCCGTCGTTCACCATGGGCGGCCTCGGCTCGGGTATGGCGCACACGCTGGACGACGTCGAGCGGATGGCCGGCGAGGGCCTCGCGGCCTCGCCGACGCGCCGAACGTGCTGATCGAGGAGTCCATCTACGGGTGGAAGGAATACGAGCTCGAGCTGATGCGCGACGGGCACGACAACGTCGTGGTGGTCTGCTCGATCGAGAACGTCGACCCGATGGGCGTGCACACCGGCGACTCGGTGACCGTCGCGCCGGCGATGACCCTGACCGACCGCGAGTACCAGACGATGCGCGATCTGGGCATCGCGATCCTGCGCGAGGTCGGCGTGGACACCGGCGGCTGCAACATCCAGTTCGCCGTCGACCCGAAAGACGGCCGCCTCATCGTCATCGAGATGAACCCCCGGGTGTCGCGGTCCAGCGCGCTGGCGTCGAAGGCCACCGGCTTCCCGATCGCCAAGATCGCCGCCAAGCTCGCCATCGGCTACACCCTCGACGAGATCGTCAACGACATCACCAAGGAGACCCCGGCCTGCTTCGAGCCGACGCTGGACTACGTGGTCGTCAAGGCGCCGCGGTTCGCCTTCGAGAAGTTCCCCGGCGCCGACCCCACGCTGACCACCACGATGAAGTCGGTGGGCGAGGCGATGTCGTTGGGCCGCAACTTCGTCGAGGCGCTCGGCAAGGTGATGCGCTCCCTGGAGACCACCAGGGCCGGGTTCTGGACCGCACCCGACGACGACGGCTGGGTGTCCGACGTGCTCGAGCGGCTGCGGACGCCGACCGAGGGCCGCCTCTACGACATCGAGCTCGCCCTGCGGATGGGCGCAAGCGTCGAGGAGGTCGCCGAGGCCTCGGGTGTGGACCCCTGGTTCGTCGAGCAGATCAACGGCCTGGTCGCGCTGCGCCGCGAGCTCATCGACGCCGCGGTCCTCGACGAGGACCTGCTTCGGCGGGCCAAGCACAACGGCCTGTCCGACCGTCAGATCGCCGCGCTGCGACCGGAATTGGCCGGTGAGGCCGGGGTCCGCACGCTGCGGCAGCGGCTCGGCATCCACCCGGTGTTCAAGACCGTCGACACCTGCGCCGCGGAGTTCGAGGCCAAGACGCCGTACCACTACTCCACCTACGAGCTCGACCCGGCGCCGAGACGGAGGTCGCGCCGCAGACCGAGAAGCCCAAGGTGCTGATCCTGGGCTCCGGCCCGAACCGCATCGGCCAGGGCATCGAGTTCGACTACAGCTGCGTGCACGCCGCGACTACGCTCAGCGAGGCCGGCTTCGAGACCGTCATGGTCAACTGCAACCCCGAGACGGTGTCCACCGACTACGACACCGCCGACCGGCTGTACTTCGAGCCGCTGACCTTCGAGGACGTCCTGGAGGTCTACCACGCCGAATCGCAGTCCGGGCAGGGCGGCCCGGGTGTCGTCGGGGTGATCGTCCAGCTCGGCGGCCAGACCCCGCTCGGGCTGGCCCACCGGCTGGAGGAGGCCGGCGTGCCGATCGTCGGCACCCGCCCCGAGGCGATCCACCTGGCCGAGGACCGCGGCGCGTTCGGGCAGGTGCTGGCCAACGCCGGACTGCCCGCCCCGAAGTTCGGCCTCGCGACCAGTTTCGAGCAGGCCCGCGAGATCGCCGCCCGAATCGGCTATCCGGTGCTGGTGCGGCCGTCCTACGTGCTCGGCGGCCGGGGGATGGAGATCGTCTACGACGAGAAGACGCTGCACGGCTACATCACCCGCGCCACCCAGCTCTCGCCCGAGCATCCCGTCCTGGTGGACCGCTTCCTCGACGACGCCATCGAGATCGACGTCGACGCACTCTGCGACGGCACCGAGGTCTACATCGGCGGCGTCATGGAGCACATCGAGGAGGCCGGTATCCACTCCGGCGACTCCGCCTGCGCGCTGCCGCCGGTCACGCTGGGCCGCAGCGACATCGAGGCGGTCCGCCGCGCCACCGAGGCGATCGCGCACGGGGTCGGCGTCGTCGGTCTGCTCAACGTGCAGTACGCGTTGAAGGACGACGTGCTCTACGTGCTGGAGGCCAACCCGCGGGCCAGCCGCACCGTGCCGTTCGTCTCCAAGGCCACCGCGGTTCCGCTGGCGAAGGCGTGCGCACGGGTCATGCTGGGCGCCAGCATCTCTCAGCTGCGCGAGGAGGGTCTGCTGGTGCGCGCCGGCGACGGTGCCAGCCCGTCCCCGAACGCCCCGATCGCGGTCAAGGAGGCGGTGCTTCCGTTCCACCGGTTCCGGAAGGCGGACGGCTCGGGCATCGACTCGCTGCTCGGTCCGGAGATGAAGTCCACCGGCGAGGTCATGGGTATCGACCGCGACTTCGGCAGCGCGTTCGCCAAGAGCCAGACCGCGGCCTACGGGTCGCTGCCCGTCGACGGCACGGTGTTCGTGTCGGTGGCCAACCGGGACAAGCGTTCCCTGGTCTTCCCGGTCAAGCGGCTGGCCGACCTCGGATTCAAGATCCTCGCCACCGACGGCACCGCGGAGATGCTGCGCCGCAACGGTATTCCGTGCGACGTGGTGCGCAAGCACTTCGAGGAGCCGGGGGAGGGCCGCCCGGCGATGTCGGCGATCGACGCCATCCTCGCCGGCGAGGTGAACATGGTGATCAACACGCCGTACGGCAACTCCGGGCCGCGCATCGACGGCTACGAGATCCGGTCGGCGGCGGTGTCGATGAACATCCCGTGCATCACCACCGTGCAGGGCGCGTCGGCGGCCGTGCAGGGCATCGAGGCCGGCATCCGTGGCGACATCGACGTGCGCTCGCTGCAGGAGCTGCACGCCACCTTCGGCAATGACTGAGCCGACTGTGCCGATCCCCGAGTCGCTTCGCTCCGGCCCGCCGAGCTTCGGCGCCAGGCTGGCCGCCGCGATCGCCACGCGGGGCCCGCTGTGCGTGGGCATCGACCCGCACCCCGAGCTGCTGCGGGCCTGGGACCTACCGGTCACCGTCGACGGTCTGGCCCGGTTCTGCGACATCTGCGTACAGGCCTACGCTGGCTTCGCCGTCGCCAAACCACAGGTCGCGTTCTTCGAGGCCTACGGCTCAGCGGGTTTCGCGGTGCTCGAGCGCACCACGGCCGCGCTGAAGGAGGCCGGGGTGCTGGTGCTCGCCGACGCCAAGCGCGGCGACATCGGGTCGACGATGGCGGCCTACGCCCAGGCCTGGGCCGGGGACGGCCCGCTGGCGGCCGACGCGGTCACCGCCTCGCCCTACCTCGGATTCGGTTCGCTGCAGCCGCTGTTGGATCTGGCCGCCGCCAACGGACGCGGGGTGTTCGTTCTGGCCGCGACGTCCAATCCGGAAGGTGCCAGCATTCAGCGGGCGATGGCCGGCGGCCGCACCGTCGCGCAGTCGATCGTCGATGACGCCGGTGCGGTCAACCGGGCGGGCTTTCCGGAGCCCGGTTCGGTCGGCGTGGTCATCGGCGCCACGCTCGAGCAGGTGCCCGACGTCAGCGAGCTGGGCGGTCCGGTGCTGGTGCCCGGTGTGGGTGCCCAGGGCGGCCGCCCCGATGCTCTCGGCGGCCTCGGCGGTGCCCGGCCCGGTCAGCTGCTTCCCGCGGTGTCCCGCGAAATACTGCGCGCCGGACCGGATTTCGCCGCGGTCCGGCGCGCAGGGGAGAAACTTCGTGACGAAGTGGCCTACCTGGCCTAGGTTCAGACCTTCGTCTTCTCGATCTCGTGGTGGTGTTCGCGACCGACGTGGGCCTCGGCCCGCATCCGGTCCACCATCTGCGGGTAATGCAGCTCGAACGCCGGCCGCTCGGAGCGGATGCTCGGCAGCTCGGTGAAGTTGTGCCGCGGCGGCGGGCACGAGGTCGCCCACTCCAGTGAGTTGCCGTAGCCCCACGGGTCGTCGACGGTGACGACCTCGCCGTAGCGCCAGCTCTTGAAGATGTTCCACGCGAACGGGATCATCGAGACACCCAGAGATGAACGCTCCCACGGTCGAGATGATGTTCAGCGTGGTGAACCCGTCACTGGGCAGGTAGTCGGCGTACCGGCGCGGCATGCCCTCGTTGCCCAGCCAGTGCTGGACCAGGAATGTGACGTTAAAGCCGATCATCGTCAGCCAGAAGTGCAGCTTGCCCAGTCGCTCGTCGAGCAGCCGGCCGGTCATCTTCGGGAACCAGAAGTAGATGCCCGCGTAGGTGGCGAACACGATCACGCCGAACAGCACGTAGTGGAAGTGCGCCACGACGAAATAGGTGTCGCTGACGTGGAAGTCCAGCGGCGGGCTGGCCAGCAGCACACCCGACAGGCCACCGGCAGAGGAAGGTCACCAGGAAGCCGATGGAGAACAGCATCGGCGTCTCGAACGTCAACTGACCTCGCCACATCGTGCCGAGCCAGTTGAAGAACTTGATGCCTGTCGGCACCGCGATGAGGAACGTCATGAACGAGAAGAACGGCAGCAGAACGGCTCCCGTGACGTACATGTGGTGTGCCCACACCGCCACCGACAGCGCGGCGATGCTGATGGTGGCGTACACCAGGGTCGTGTAGCCGAAGATCGGCTTACGGGAGAACACCGGGAAGATCTCGGAGACGATGCCGAAGAACGGCAGCGCCAGCACGTACACCTCGGGATGGCCGAAGTACCAGAACAGGTGCTGGAACAACGTGACTCCGCCGTTGGCCGGGTCGTAGATGTGCGCCCCGAGTCGGCGGTCGGCGGCCAGGCCGAATGCCGCGGCGGTCAGCAGCGGGAAGATCAGTATCACCAGGATCGACGTGACGAAGATGTTCCAGGTGAAGATCGGCATCCGGAACATGGTCATGCCGGGAGCCGCGCATGCAGACCACCGTCGTGATCATGTTGACCCCACCGAGGATGGTGCCCAGACCGCCGACCGCGACGCCCAGGATCCACAGGTCGGCGCCGGCGCCGGGGCTGTGCACCGCGTCGGACAGCGGCACATAGACCGTCCAGCCGAAGTCGGCCGCACCACCGGGGGTGATGAAGCCGCCCAGCGCGATGAGCGCGCCGAAGACGAACAGCCAGAACGACAGCGCGTTCAGCCGCGGGAAGGCCACGTCCGGGGCGCCGATCTGCAGCGGCAGCACCAGGTTGGCGAACCCGAACACGATCGGCGTCGCATAGAACAGCAGCATCGCCGTGCCGTGCATCGTGAACAGCTGGTTGTACTGCTCGTTGGACAGGAACTGCAGACCCGGCAAGGTCAGCTCAGCGCGAATGAACAGCGCCATGAGCCCCGCGACCGCGAAGAAGATGAAGCAGGCAACCACGTACATGATGCCGATCAGCTTGTGATCGGTCGTCGTGAGGACCTTGTAGATCAGATTGCCTTTGGGACCAACCCCCTGGGGGGTCGGCCGCTTGGCCTGCAAAAGGGCAGCCTGGGGCGCCTCAGAAACCACGATGTCTCCCAACATCTAGTTTTCCAACAGCACCCTGCGAAGCACTCTAGACGGTCGCGGCCGATTCCACGACGGATACCCCCGCCGACGAGAGTGTCGGCCGACACAGTTCTCGCGCCCTGTACTTGTCTAGCTGCGCTACGCAACTGCTCAGGTCAGGCCGCGTGCGAGCCGTTGGTCGCGCTCGGCGATCCGACACGCCCGACACGCCGTCGAGGTGCCCGGCGCCTGAAAATTGGCCACGAACCGGGTGCGGCGGGGCGCTGCGGGGGTCGCGTTAGTCGGTGCCCGCGCGGAAAAGTCCACTCAGAGCTGGGCTTTCGCGTCGGCAGCGGAATCGGCGGGCGGTTGTGCGAGGAGTCCGAATCTTTGCCTTGCGGTGGTTCGACCTGCCACTTGTTCGGCCATATCCTGCGGGTTTGCACCCGTAAACCGGGGGTGGGGTTAGATTTCGTCAGACAGCGTGGGTACGGTCGTCGTCGCTGGCTGAAGTACCCGGCCCAGGCAATAAAATGATGGTGATGAGACGGAGGAACCCGTGGCCCTTCCCCAGTTGACCGACGAGCAGCGCGCCGCCGCCTTGGAAAAGGCTGCCGCCGCACGTCGGATCCGCGCTGAGCTGAAGGATCGACTCAAGCGCGGTGGCACCAATCTCCAGCAGGTGCTCAAGGACGCTGAGACCGACGAGGTTCTCGGCAAGATGAAGGTTTCCGCGCTGCTGGAGGCGTTGCCGAAGGTTGGCAAGGTCAAGGCGCAGGAAATCATGACCGAGCTGGAGATCGCGCCGACGCGTCGTCTTCGCGGTCTCGGTGATCGGCAGCGCAAGGCTCTGCTGGAAAAGTTCGACTTCACCGCATAGGGAGGTCGATGGACGCCGGCAGAAGGCCGGACAGCGGGGGCGGTGAGCCTGACCGTCGCGCGGCCCATGGTCGCGTGGTGGTGCTGTCCGGGCCTTCTGCGGTCGGTAAGTCGAGCGTCGTCCGCCGCCTGCGCGAGCAGGTCCCCGACCTGCATTTCAGCGTGTCGGCCACGACCCGGGCTCCCCGCCCGGGCGAGGTGGATGGCGTCGACTACCACTTCGTGTCCCCCGGGGAGTTCCAGCAGCTGATCGATCGTGGTGACCTGCTGGAATGGGCAGACATCCACGGTGGCCTGCATCGTTCCGGCACACTGGCCGCTCCGGTGGCCGTTGCGGCCGAAGCCGGTCACCCGGTGTTGATCGAGGTCGATCTGGCCGGCGCCAAGGCGGTCAAGAAGGCCATGCCGGAGGTCGTCACGGTCTTCCTGGCCCCGCCCAGCTGGGAGGCGCTCGAACAGCGACTCGTCGGCCGGGGGACCGAGACACCCGACGTGATGGCCCGCCGACTGGCCACCGCGCGCGCCGAGCTGGCCGCCCAGGGCGACTTCGACGTGGTCGTCGTGAACAGCCAATTGGAGTCGGCGTGCGCCGAATTGGTATCCTTGCTGGTGGGCAAAGCGCCGGAGTCGGCGTGAGAGGTCGGCAGCGACCGCAGCACAGCCCGTCAGACTCAGCCTTCAACCCCGCCAGGAGAGTTTCTACGTGACGCAAGCCAGCACGGATCACTACGACCCGGCCCCGGGTGCCGCTACCGCCTATGACACGCCGCTGGGCATCACCAACCCGCCCATCGACGAGCTGCTCGACCGTGTGTCGAGCAAGTACGCGCTGGTGATCTACGCGGCCAAGCGGGCCCGTCAGATCAACGACTACTACAACCAGCTCGGTGACGGCATCCTCGAATACGTCGGGCCGCTGGTCGAGCCGGGCCTGCAGGAGAAGCCGCTGTCGATCGCGCTGCGCGAGATCCACGCCGACCTGCTCGAGCACACCGAAGGCGAGTAGCCGTACCAGGCCCGGGTTTTCGGAGATGAACCCGAAGCGGATCATCGTCGGCGTCGCCGGTGGCATCGCCGCGTACAAGGCGTGCTCGCTGGTTCGCCAACTCAGTGAAGCGGGCCACGACGTGCGCGTGGTTCCTACCGCGTCCGCGCTGCGTTTCGTCGGCGCCGCCACGTTCGAGGCGCTGTCCGGCCACCCCGTACGCACCGGGGTGTTCGAGGACGTCGACGAGGTCCCGCACGTCCGGCTGGGCCAGGAAGCCGATCTGGTCGTCGTCGCGCCGGCCACCGCCGATCTGCTGGCCCGAGCCGTCGCCGGCCGTGCCGACGACCTCCTGACTGCGACCCTGCTGACCGCGCGGTGCCCGGTGCTGTTCGCGCCGGCCATGCACACCGAGATGTGGCAGCACCCGGCCACCGTCGACAACGTCGCGACCCTGCGCCAGCGCGGGGCGGTCGTGCTCGAACCCGCCTCCGGCCGGCTCACCGGCGCCGACAGCGGCGCGGGACGGCTGCCCGAGCCCGAGGAGATCACCACGTTCGCCGAGCTGCTGCTGGCCCGGCACGACGCGCTGCCCCACGACTTGAGCGGAACCAAAGTGCTGGTGACCGCGGGCGGCACCCGCGAGGCGATCGACCCGGTTCGGTTCATCGGCAACCGCAGCTCCGGCAAGCAGGGCTACGCGGTGGCCCGGGTGGCCGCCCAGCGCGGCGCCGAGGTCACGCTGATCGCGGGGAACACCGCGGGCCTGGCCGACCCGGCCGGCGTCGACGTCCTGCACATCACCTCGGCGGCGCAGCTGCACGAGGCGGTGACCAAGCACGCTCCCGACGCCAACGTTCTGGTCATGGCCGCCGCGGTCGCCGACTTCCGGCCCGCGACGGTGGAGACCAGCAAGATCAAGAAGCAGCCGGGCGTCCAGGACGGCCCGGCGATCGAACTGATCCGGACCGACGATGTGCTCGCAGGCGCGGTCCACCAGCGCGCCGACGGGCAGCTGCCGAACATGCGCGCCATCGTCGGATTCGCCGCCGAGACCGGCGACGCCAACGGGGACGTGCTGTTCCACGCCAGGGCCAAGCTCAAGCGCAAGGGCTGTGATCTGCTCGTCGTGAACGCGGTCGGCGAAGGCCGGGCGTTCGAGGTCGACAGCAACGATGGATGGCTGCTCGGGGCCGACGGCACCGAGGTCGCCTTGGAGCACGGGTCGAAGACCCTGATGGCTAGTCGTATCGTGGACGCGATCGCCGCGTTCATGCGCGGAAGCAGTGCGTAGCGGTCGGGGGATCACACGTACGGATCGCGCCTGGTTGGTTACAGCCGGGCACCACTATGATTTGCTTGACTAAGTACTTGGAAAGGAATGAGACCGTGAGCGATAAGGGTCGGCTGTTCACCAGTGAGTCGGTAACCGAGGGGCACCCCGACAAGATCTGTGACGCCATCAGCGACTCGGTGCTCGACGCACTCCTGGCGCAGGATCCCGATTCGCGTGTCGCGGTCGAGACGCTGGTCACCACCGGTCAGGTGCACGTCGTCGGCGAGGTGACGACGTCGGCGTACGTCGACATTCCGACGATCGTGCGCAATCGCATCCTCGATATCGGCTACGACTCCTCCACGAAGGGCTTCGACGGCGCCTCGTGCGGCGTGAACGTGGCGATCGGCGCCCAGTCGCCCGACATCGCGCAGGGCGTCGACACCGCCTACGAGGCCCGGGTGGAGGGCGAGCGTGACCCGCTGGACAGCCAGGGCGCCGGCGATCAGGGCCTGATGTTCGGCTACGCGATCCGCGACACCCCCGAGCTGATGCCGCTGCCGATCGCGCTGGCGCACCGGCTGTCCCGGCGGCTGACCGAGGTCCGCAAGGACGGTGTGCTGCCCTACCTGCGGCCGGACGGCAAGACCCAGGTCACCATCGAGTACTCCGGCAACACCCCGATTCGGCTGGACACCGTCGTGCTGTCCACCCAGCACGCTGCCGACATCGATCTGGAGAAGACGCTGACCCCCGACATCCGGGAGAAGGTCGTCAACACCGTGCTCGACGACCTTGGTCACGAGCACCTGGACACCTCCGACTACCGGCTCCTGGTCAACCCCACCGGCAAGTTCGTCCTCGGCGGCCCGATGGGCGACGCCGGGCTGACCGGCCGCAAGATCATCGTCGACACCTACGGCGGGTGGGCCCGCCACGGCGGCGGTGCCTTCTCCGGCAAGGATCCGTCCAAGGTGGACCGTTCCGCGGCGTACGCGATGCGCTGGGTGGCCAAGAACGTCGTCGCAGCGGGCCTGGCCGAGCGGGTGGAGGTCCAGGTGGCCTATGCCATCGGCAAGGCGGCCCCGGTCGGGCTCTTCGTCGAGACCTTCGGCACCGAGACCGTCGATCCGGCCCGCATCGAGAAGGCCATCACCGCGGTGTTCGACCTGCGGCCCGGCGCGATCATCCGCGACCTGGACCTCAAGCGCCCGATCTACGCGCAGACGGCGGCGTACGGCCACTTCGGCCGTACCGACATCGAGCTGCCCTGGGAACGGCTGGACAAGGTCGACGACCTCAAGAACTCGGTCTAGACCTCGGACACGCCGAAC
>CAVXWQ010000015.1:0-173956 GCA_963765445.1 uncultured Actinomycetota bacterium | reverse complement strand
GGCGGGCGGGGCTCGAACCCGCGACCAGCGGATTATGAGTCCGCGGCTCTAACCAACTGAGCTACCGCCCCTGGGCGCACCACTTTACCGTCGCCGCCGCGCAGCACGGCACACCTGCAACGACTCAGGCTTCCTGCAGTCGTCGCGCCAATCCCTTCCTGATCGCCTTGAGCGTCGCCACGCGGGCGTACTGCTTGTTGTTCGCCGGAATCACATGCCATTTCGCGCCCTCAGAAGTGGTGCGGAGAACCTTCTGGTCCACGGCTTCGACGTATTCGTCCCACTTCTCCCGGTTGCGATAGTCCTCTTCGGTGATCTTGTGCTTCTTGTAGGGGGTCTCCTCGCGCGCCTTGAACCGGGCGAGTTGCTCCTCCGGCGACAGGTGCAGCCAGAACTTCGCGACGTAGTACCCGTACTCGACCAGTTGGCTTTCGAAGTCGTTGATCTCCTCGTAGCCGCGCTGCCATTCTGCTGGGGTGGCGAAGCCTTCGAGCCGTTCCACCAGCACCCGGCCGTACCATGTGCGGTCGAAGATGACGAACTTGCCCGCTGACGGCAGGTCGCGCCAGAACCGCCACAGGTAGTGGTATTTGCGCTCCTCCTCGTTGGGCGCGGCCACCGGAATCACCCGGTAGTCTCCGGCCTCCAACGCACTGGTCACGCGCCGGATGACGCCGCCCTTCCCGGCGGCATCCCAGCCCTCGAAGGCCAGCACAGTGCTGATTCCTCGGCTGCGAGCCTCGATGGACAACCGACGCAGTTTGGCCTGTTCCTTGGCCAGTTGGGCGCGGTAGGTGGGCTTGTCCAGGGCCTTGGACAGGTCGACGCCGGAGAGCACATTGGATTCGGAATTGAAGCTGCCGAACACCAGTTCGGCGGTCGACGGTGACACGGGCTTCGAGCCCTCGGCGAGCCGGAGGGTGAGCGCCGCCGAAATCGTCCGGGCCACCGTCAGATCGCGATAGCGCGCGTCGGTGGACTCCACGATGGTCCACGGCGCGCCTGGGGCGCTGGTTTCCCGAAGGATGCGCTCGGCGATCGGCAGCACCGGGCCCATGGTGTCCAGGGCCGCCCAGTCGCGCTGATCCACCAGCCAGCCGGCCTGCGGGTCCTTTTCCGCTTGCTTCAGTCTCTTGCGTTGCGCCTCGGGCGGTGTGTGCAGGAAGAACTTCAGGATTAGGGCGCCGTCAGCGACCAGCGTGCTCTGCAGGTTGGCGATGTGCCGCAGCCACACGCTGAACTGCGGCTCGTCGATCTCCCCGGCGGCGCGCTGGTTGGCCGCCCACATCAGTCCGCCGACGAAAAAGGCCGACCGACCCTTGGGCGGCAGTGCCCGCCAAAGCCGCCACAGTCTGGGTCGCTGCGCCTCCTCGCCGGTCGGATCCCCGAAGACCTGGGTGTCGGCGTACCGGGAGTCCATCCACTCATTGAGCCGATTCACCAGCGCGTTGGCACCCAGCCGGTCGTCACCGGCGATCCAGATGATGAGCGGGAAGTCGGCATCGCGCAGGTCGTACTGCGCGTTGATCAGTCCGACCCGAAGGTCGGGCACCGCCGCCTTGTAGTCGGCTTTGCTGACCTTGTTGCCGACTTCACAGACCTCGAGCATGCCCCGACCTCTCTCGACTAGCCCGCCGCGCCCACTACGAGGCGAACTGTGTCTGCCCGTCGACATCGATGACATGAACCCGCGACCAGCGGATTATGAGTCCGCGGCTCTAACCAACTGAGCTACCGCCCCTGGTGCGGCACCATCTTCCCACGACGGCCGCCGCGCAACACGGCACACGTGCGAGCTCAGGCCTCCCGCAACCGCTGCGCGAGTCCCTTGTTGATCGCCTTGAGCACCGCCACTCGGGCATAGGGCTTGTTGTCCGCTGGGATCACATGCCATTTCGCCCCCTCGGAGGTGGTGCGCAGAACCTTCTGGTCCACGGCCATCACGTACTCGTCCCACCTCTCGCGGTTGCGGTAGTCCTCTTCGGTGATCTTGTGTTTCTTGTAGGGCGTCTCCTCGCGTGCCTTGAAGCGGGCGAGTTGCTCCTCCGGCGACAGGTGCAGCCAGAACTTCGCGACGTAGTAGCCGTGCTCGACCAGCTGGCTCTCGAAGTCGTTGATCTCGTCGTAGCCGCGCTGCCACTCCCCCGCGGTGGCGAAGCCTTCGAGCCGCTCCACCAGCACCCGCCCGTACCAGGTGCGGTCGAAGATGACGAACTTGCCTGCCGCCGGCAGATCGCGCCAGAACCGCCACAGGTAGTGGTACTTGCGCTCCTCCTCGGTGGGCGCGGCCACCGGGATCACCCGGTAGTCGCCTGCCTCCAAGGCGCCGGTGACACGACGGATGACACCGCCCTTGCCCGGCGGCATCCCAGCCCTCGAAGGCCAGCACCGCGCTGATCCCTCGGGTGCGAGCCTCGATGGACAGCCGGCGCAGCCTGGCCTGCTCCTTGGCCAGTCTTGCGCGGTAGGTGGGCTTGTCCAGGGCCTTGGACAGGTCGACGCCGGAGAGCACGTTGGATTCGGGATCGAAGCTGCCGAACACCGACTTCGGCCACCGACGGTGACGACGGGCTTCGAGCCCTCGCGCGAGGCGGAGCGGTGAGCGCGGCCAGGATCGTCCGGGCCACCGTCAGATCGCGATAGCGCGCGTCGGTGGACTCCACGATGGTCCACGGCGCCCCCGGCCCGCTGGTCTCCCGCAGGATGCGCTCGGCGATCGGCAGCACCGGACCCATCGTCGTCCAGAGCCGCCCAGTCGCGCTGGTCCACCAGCCAGCCGGCATGCGGGTCCTTCTCGGCCTTCTTCAGCTTCTTACGTTGCGCCTCGGCCGGCGTATGCAGGAAGAACTTCAGGATCAGCGCGCCATCGGCGACCAGCGCGCTCTGCAGGTTGGCGATGTGCCGCAGCCAGATGCAGAACTCCGGCTCGTCGATCTCCCCCACCGCGCGCTGGTCGGCCGCCCGCATCAGTCCGCCGACGAAGAACGCCGACCGGCCCTTCGGCGGCAGTGCCCGCCACAGCCGCCACAGCTCTGGGGCGCTGCGCCTCCTCGCCGCGTCGGATCGCCGAAGAAACATGGGTGTCGGCGTACCGGGAGTCCATCCATTCGTTGAGCCGATTCACCAACGCGTTGGCGCCCAGCCGGTCGTCGCCGGCGATCCAGATGATGAGCGGGAAGTCGGCATCGCGCAGGTCGTACTGCGCGTTGATCAGTCCGACCCGCAGGTCGGGCATCGCCGCCTTGTAGTCGGCTTTGCTGACCTTGTTGCCGACTTCGCAGACCTCGAGCATGCCCCGACCTCTCTCGACTAGCCCGGCCGTCGCCCACTCAGGCGAACTGTGTCTGCCCGTCGACGTCGATGACATACCGCTCGGTGCCGTCCTCGACCCGCGGCGCGTCGGCCTTCAACGCGACCGCGATCTTGTTGCTCGCATTGCGCATGACGTCCAGCGTCAGCTCCCGGGCCTGCTCCAGGGTGAAGTGCTTCCGCACCCCGGCCGCCACCGCCGGGCTGATCCGCGCCGGCGACCAGATCAGGGCGTCGGCGTAGCGCAACGCCGCCTTGTGGGCCTCGCTCAACAGTTCCGAGGCCTCGTAATGCTCGATGTCGTCGTACAGGCTCTCCGAACCGCCGGCATCCAGCGCGTTGCCCTCCCGCAGCGACTTGCACAGCCGGCAGTTGTGCTGGGTCGCCCCGCGCAGCCGCACCACCTCGGAGGTCACCGGGTCCAGCGCCCGCAGCCGCGCGACGCCGGGCAGCAGCCGGTTGAACACCACGTCGGCGGCATCGATACCGGCGTCCCAGCGCGGGTCGTCGGGCACCCACCCCACCGGCAGACCCAGCACCTCCAGACCGTTGCGCACCCGGGGCAGGAAGTCGGCGACGAACATCTGCACGACGGCCCCGAACGACGCCCCCTTCAGCGCCCCGGTCAGCGCGGCGCGCTGGGCGTCGGACACCGCCGACACGTCGACGCTGAACTGCTCGGCGAAGTCGGCCAGCACCTTCTCGGTGTCCGACTCCGGTCTGGTCACCATCACCTCGGCGGGCAATGGCGTCAGCTGCAGCGCCGTCGCGCACGTCGTGCGGACCAGGCCCACCAGTCGCTGCTGGCCAGCCGGTGACTGCACCACGAGTTCGGTCAGCTCGGCATCGAGATCGTCGACCATCTGTGGATTATTGCGCCTGGCTCACCGATGACATGTGGAAGTCGGGGATTCGCAGGGTGGGCATCACCGCGCGGGTGGCCCAGTCGCCCCACTCGCGGGGCAGCGTCATCTCGGCCACGCCGGCCTCGGTGGCCCGCCGCAGCAGGTCCAGCGGGCTCTCGTTGAACCGGAAATTGTTGACCGCCGCGGTGACCTCGCCGTCCTCGATCAGGTACACCCCGTCGCGGGTCAGCCCGGTCAACAGCAGCGTGGTCGGGTCGACGGTGCGGATGTACCACAGCGTGGTCAGCAGCAGTCCGCGTTCGGTGGCGGCCACCATGTCGGCCAGATCCGCTGTGCCACCGGTCATCAACAGGTTGTCGGCGGGCACCGCGGGCTGCGCGCCGAACTCGGCGGCCGCCGCTCGCGGATAGGCCAGCGCGTTGATGGTGCCGTCGCGGATCCAGTCGACCCGGTCGATGTCGATTCCGTTGTCGAACACCGAGATTCGCTCCGAGCTGCTGGTGGCCGCGACGAACGGCGCGCACTCCAGGCCGGGCGCGAACGGGTCGGAGTACATCGTCAGCGGCAACCCGGTGAGCTTCTCCCCCACCCGCGTTCCGCCGCCGGGCGCCGACAGCGCGGTGCGTCCCTCCTGCGCGCCGTGACCATCCATCGACCAGCCCAGGTAGATCATCATGTCGGCCACCGTCGAGGGCGGCATCAACGTCTCGTAGCGCCCGGCGGGCAACTCGACGGTGCGCTGCGCCCAGCCCAGCCGCATCGCCAGGTCGTCGAGCATCGCATCGGTCGGCACGTCGCGGAACCACGGCGTACTGACCCCGGCCCAGGCGCTGGCGCCGTCGCGTTTGGCGTTGATCTCCACCGTCCCGGTCGGTTGGGTGAAGCGGCGGCGCAGCCCGGTCGAGGTGGCCAGGAACGTCGTCTCGACCAGGTGGTGGGCGTAGCCGTAGAGCCGGTCGGTGCCGCCGAACCCCGACGACAGCGACTCGGCGACGTCGGCGAACACCTCGGCCCCGGTCTCGGGCACCGGCTGGTTCCAGTCGTCGGGAGTGCCGCTGCCGGACAGCAGCGGCGCGCTGTCGCGGGCGTCGGGGGCGGCGTGTGCGGCCTGCTCGGCGGCGGCCACCAGGGCGCCGATCGCCGCCGGGTTCGACGTCACTGGTGCGGATGGACCCGGTGTGCGAGGTATTGCCTTTGCGCACAATGGAAATCACCGTGATGGAGCGGGTGGTCGACACCCCGTTGGTGGTCATCGAGTTGCCGGCCCAGCGCAGCGAGGCCTCGGCGCGGTCGGTGACGATGACGACGGTCTCGTCGACGGTCGCAGCCGCCAGTGCGAGTTCGACGACCTGCTGTGCGGGAATCATGCGCGGCCCGCCTCCTCGCCGAGCGTCGCACCAGAGTGGCGTTCAGCAGCCAGCGTGACGCTGGAGTCACGTTCGACGCTCATCGGCCGGCCTCCTCGCGGGTGTTCAGCACATTGACCCCCCGGAACAACGCCGACGGGCAGCCGTGGCTCACCGCGGCGACCTGACCGGGTTGGGCCTTGCCGCAGTTGAACGCCCCGCCGAGTCGCCAGGTCGACTCGCCCGCCAACGGCTTCCATCGAATTCCAGAAGTCGGTGGTGGTGGCCTGATACGCGACGTCGCGCAGCTGGCCGTCGAGCCGGCCGTCGCGGATGCGGTAGAACCGCTGCCCGGTGAACTGGAAGTTGTAGCGCTGCATGTCGATTGACCACGATTTGTCGCCGACGATGTAGATGCCGTCGCTCACCCGGCCGATCAGGTCGTCGGTGCTCAGGTCGTCAGACCCCGGCTGCAGTGACACGTTGGCCATCCGCTGGATCGGGACGTGATGCGGTGAATCGGCATACGAGCAGCCGTTGGACCTGGACTGCCCGAGTCGCGGTGCGAACACCCGGTCCAGCTGGTAGCCGACGAAGATCCCGTCGCGCACCAGGTCCCAGCTCTGCGCGGCCACTCCTTCGTCGTCGTATCCGATTGTGGCCAAACCGTATTCGACGGTGCGGTCGGCGGTCACGTTCATCACCGCGGAGCCGTAGCGCATCGTGTTGAGCTTGTCGGGGGTGGCGAACGAGGTGCCGGCATAGGCCGCCTCGTAGCCGATCGCCCGGTCGTATTCGGTGGCGTGCCCGATGGACTCGTGGATGGTCAGCCACAGGTTGGTCGGGTCGATCACCAGATCGGTGGGCCCGGCCACCACACTGGGAGCCTTGGTCTTCTCGGCCAGCAGGGTCGGCAGCTCGGCCAGCTCGGAGGTCCAGTCCCAGACGTCGTCGCCGGCCAGCGCCTCCCAGCCCCGCGCGGTCGGCGGCGCCAGTGTGCGCATCGACTCGAAGCTGCCCGCCGCGGCGTCGACGGCCACCGCCTCCAGCATCGGCATCACCCGCACCCGCTGCTGGGTGATGGCTCGAGCCGAACGTGTCGGCGTAGAACGACCTGCTCCTTGACCGTGTTGACCATCGCCGAGACGTGGTCCACCCCGTCGGCGGCCAACAGCCGGCCCGAGTACTCCCCCAGCAGGCCGATCTTGTCGGCGGTCGGGATGGTGAACGGGTCGATCGCATAGTTCGACACCCAGGTGGCCTCGGCGTACACGGGTTCGGCCGCGAGCTCGATGCGCTCGGCGTTCAGCGCGCCCAGCGTGGCGGCCACCGCCACCGCCCGGCGCGCCGTGTCGGCGGCGACCTCGGGCGCGAGCTCGGCGTGGGAGGCAAAACCCCAGGTGCCGTCGACGATCACCCGCACCGCCAGCCCGATCTCGCGGTCGGTGACCGCGGTCTCCAGCTCGCCGTCGCGCAGCTGAACCACCTCGGTGGTGATGGCGTGGATGCGCAGGTCGGCGTAGCTGGCGCCGGCCTGGCGCGCCGCGCTCAGCGCGGCGTCGGCCAGCTGGTGGCGGGGCAGGGCGATGAAGTCGGCGTCGACGTCACGGTGGACTCACCGCTACACCGTAACGGCCGCCCCTGCCACCGGCTTTAATGACTGGGGTGATCACCCGGCGTGCGCGCTCGACCCTGCTGGGGTACGCGCTGCTGGCGCCGAGCCTGTTCGGGGTGGCGTGCTTCCTGCTGCTGCCGATGCTCGTCGTGGTGTGGCTGAGCCTGCACCGCTGGGATCTGCTGGGCCCGATCCGCTATGTGGGACTGGATAATTGGCGCTCGGTGCTCACCGACGCCGGCTTCGGCAACTCGCTGCTGGTCACGCTGATCTTCATCGCGATCGTGGTTCCCGCCCAGATCGTGCTGGGTTTGGCCGCGGCCTCGCTGCTGGCTCGCGGGCCTGCCGGGCAGTGGGGTGTTCCGCACCCTGTACGTGGTGCCGTGGGTGTGCTCGCCGCTGGCGGTGGCGGTGCTGTGGCACTGGATCCTGGCGCCGACCGACGGCGCGGTCAGCACGGTCCTGGGCAGGCGGATCGAGTGGCTCACCGACCCCGGCCTGGCGCTGCCGGTGGTCTCGGCGGTCACGGTCTGGACCAACGTCGGCTACGTGACGCTGTTCTTCCTGGCCGGCATCCTGGCCATCCCGCCGCAGATCCAGGCCGCGGCGCGCCTCGACGGCGCGACCAGCTGGCAGCGCTTCTGGCACGTCACCCTGCCGATGCTGCGACCGACGCTGTTCTTCGTCTCGGTCACCGGCATCGTCAGCGCCGCGCAGGTGTTCGACACCGTCTACGCGCTCACCGGTGGCGGGCCGGCCGGGCGCACCGATCTGGTGGCACACCGCATCTACGCCGAGGCGTTCGGCGCGGCGGCCATCGGGCGCGCGGCCGTCATGGCCCTGGTGCTGTTCGTGATCCTGGTGGGCGCCACCGTCGTCCAGCACCTCTACTTCCGCCGGCGGATCAGCTATGACCTCACGTAACGCGCTGATCTACCTCGGCCTGCTAGCCGGGGCGCTCATCACGCTGGCGCCGTTCGGGCTGAGCCTGCTGACCTCGTTCACCTCCGCGCAGCAGTTCGCCACCGGCACACCGCTGTCGCTGCCCGACCCGCCGACGCTGGCCAACTACGCCGCACTCGGCGGCGCTGGGTTCGGGCGGGCGCTGGCGGTCACCGCGCTGATGACGGCGATGATCACGCTGGGGCAGCTGACGTTCTCGGTGCTGGCGGCCTACGCGTTCGCCCGGCTGGAGTTCACCGGCCGCGACGCACTGTTCTGGGTGTACGTCGCCACGCTGATGGTGCCCGCGACGGTGACGGTGGTGCCGCTGTATCTGATGATGGCCGAACTCGGGCTGCGCAACACGTTCTGGGCGCTGGTGCTGCCGTTCCTGTTCGGCTCGCCGTACGCGATCTTCCTGCTGCGGGAGTACTTTCGGGCCATCCCCGCCGACCTGGTCAATGCGGCGCGGCTGGACGGCGCCAACACCCTGGACGTGATCGTGCATGTGATCCTGCCCGCCAGCAAGCCGATCCTGGTGACGCTGACGCTGATCACCATTGTCTCGCAATGGAATTCGTTCATGTGGCCGCTGGTGATCACCAGCGGCGGCACCTGGCGGGTGCTGACCGTGGCCACCGCCGGTCTGCAGTCGCAGTACAACGCGCAGTGGACATTGGTGATGGCGGCGACGACGGTGGCCATCGTCCCGCTGATCGTGCTGTTCTTGACATTCCAGCGCCACATCGTGCGCTCGATCGTGGTGACGGGGCTGAAATGAACCGGCCCAGAACCTCGACTCTCATGCTGGCCGCGCTGATCGCGCGTCGCGCTGGTACTGGTGGCCGGGGTCTGGGTCCTGGGCCGCACCACCGACGCGGGCGGCAAAACCGTGGTCACGGTCCGGCTGTGGGACCAGCAGGTCGCCGCCGCCTATCGCGACTCGTTCGCCGAGTTCACCCGCACCCACCCCGACATCGAGGTGCACGTCGACGTCGTCGCCTACGCCAGTTACTTCGACACCCTGCGCACCGACGTCGCCGGCGGCGGCGCCAGCGACATCTTCTGGATCAACAACGCCTACCTCGCCCAGTACTCCGACAACGACCGGCTGATGGCCATCGATCCCCGCCCGGACTGGGATCAATCGGTGGTCGCCCAGTTCACCCGCAACGGTGCGCTCTGGGGTGTGCCGCAACTGACCGACGCCGGTATCGCTTTGTACTACAACGCCGACCTGCTGGCCGCCGACGCTGTCGACCCCGTGGAGCTCAACACCCTGCGCTGGGATCCCGACGCGGCCGTCGACACCCTGCGGCCCGTCCTGAAACGACTGACCCACGGCCGCCAGTGGGGCTACAACGCCGCCAACGACTTACAGGGCATCTACCTCAACTACATCGGCTCGGCCGGCGGCGTGTTCGCCACCGGTGACCGGTTCGCATTCGACAATCCCCAAGCCGCCGAGGCGTTCCGCTACATCGTCGGCCTGATCAACACCGACCGCGTCGCACCGCCGGCCTCCGACACCAACGACAACGGCGACTTCTCCCGCAACCAGTTCCTGTCCGGCCGGATGGCGATCTTCCAGTCCGGCACCTACAACCTCGCCCAGATCGCCGATCAGGCCACCTTCCGATGGGGCGTCGCCATGCTGCCGACCGGACCGGCGGGACGGGTCAGCGTCACCAACGGCATTGCCGCGGCGGGCAATCCGGCCACCCGCCATCCCGACGCCGTCCGCGAGGTACTGGCCTGGCTGGGCAGCGCCCGCGGCAACGAGTACCTCGGCCGCCGCGGGTCGGCGATCCCCGCGGTGCTGCCCGCCCAGCAGGTGTACTTCGACTACTGGTCGGCAAGGGCGTGGACGTCAGCCCGTTCTTCCGCGTGCTCGACGGCCCCCGGATCGCCGCCCCCGGCGGTGCCGGCTTCGCCGCCGGATACCAGGCGATCAAGCCGTACTTCGACGAGATGTTCCTCGGCAGAAGGCCGGTCGCCGACGCGCTCGCGGCCGCCCAGCGCGCGGCCAACATCGCCGCGTCCCGCTAACGCCGGACAGCCCGACGATCTCCACGCGCAATCGCCACCGCGCAGACCACTGCCGTGATGGCCAGGGCCACCCAGTCGGCGCGGCGCGGACCGGACGGCGCCGCGGCGATCTGCCCGGTACCGCCGCGGGCGGTGATCGCATCGCCCATCTCGTCGGCGCGGCGCAGCGTGACGGTGATGCCTGCGGCCAGCAGGTCGACCAGCTCGATCGCCCACCGCCGCCGGCGTCCCCGACGCGTAGTCAGCACCGGCCGGGGCCGCAGCCGCCGCGCGGCGTACATCAGCCGGAACTCCTCGAGCAGCATCGGAAATGCCCGCAACGCCAACGACAATGCCACTGCCCAGTCGTCGACCGGGATACGCAGGACCTTGAAGGGCCGGCCCAATTTGGCCACCGCAGGCGCGACGTCGGCGACGTTGGTGGTCCACGAGACCAGCCGCACCCAGCGCGATGAAGCAAGATCGACACCGCGAAGATCCGGAGGAACTTCAGCAGGCCGCCGAGGCCGACGTCGAGCGGGCCGAGATGGAACTCCGGACTGCCGCCGGCCAACGCGGCGGTGAGCCCGCCGAAGAAGATCAACAGCCACAACCACTTCGGGATGGACGGCACCACACCCCACGGGATGCGACCCAGCCTGATCGCCACGACGAGCAGCACCGTGACCAACCCGATCGGCACCCATCCCGGATAGAACGCCAGCAGTGCCGAAAGGGCCAGGACCACAATGATCTTGGTGCCCGCCCACAGTTCGTGGATGGCCGAGGTACCCGGCGATCGGGCGCAGCAGGACCACCGGGCGGGACTGACGGGTGGCCGTCACGACATCCCTCCCGCCGCCGTCGGGGCCGCGGCCAGCATGCCGTCGGTGAGGTGAAGGGTGGTCGGGCACAGCTCCTCCAGACCGACGAAGTCATGCGAGATCACCACGACCGTCAAGCCGGTGGTGCGGCGCAGGTCCGCCAGCAGGCGCAGCAGCCCGCGCTGACTGGCGGCATCCAGACCGGCCAGCGGTTCGTCGAGGATCAGCGCCTGCGGCGAGCGGGCGAGCAGCCCGGCCAGCACGACCCGCCGCATCTGCCCGCCCGAGAGTTGGTCGATGCGGCGGCGGGCCAGCGACGGGTCCAGGCCGACCATCGCCAGCGCCGATGACCACCCGGCCGCGGTCGTCGGGCGAAAAGCCCGCCGCCGACGCCACTTCCAGATCGACGCGGGCGCGCATCAGTTGCAGCCGGGCGGCCTGGAAGGCGATGGCCACCTCGCCGACCTGATCGTGGGCCGGGCGGCCGCGCACCAGGCATGACCCGGTGGTGGGAACGGTGAGCCCGGCCATGATCCAGGCGAGAGTGGACTTACCCGAACCGTTGCCGCCGTGGATCAGAACGCCGTCACCCTCGCCGACGGTGAAGCTGACGTCGCGCAGCGCGGTCTTGGCCCACGGGGTGCCGCTGGCGTACTCGTGGCCGACGCCGTCGAGTTGCAGCACCGGCGCACCACGGCGCGGCGGCTCGGCGACCGTGGGGGCGGGCGCGGCGGCGCTGTCGACCATGTCGGTGTTGTCCACCGACTCGCTGAGGTTGACCACGCGGTCGGCGATGTCGGCCTCGTTGGTGTAGTGGGTGATCTGCACCAGCGCCATCCGGTGCCGTTCGGTCAGGCCGGACACCACGCCCATCAACGCCTCGCGGCCGCGCTGGTCGACCATGCTGGTGATCTCGTCGGCGATCAGCATCGACGGCTGCCGGGCCAGGGCAGCCGCCACCGCCAGGCGCTGCAACTCACCGCCGGACAGCCCGCCGGTGTCACGCTCTTCCATGCCGGCCAGACCGACCTCGTCGAGCAGGGCCGGCACGTCGGTGCGGGTTCCCGGCGGCAGACCCCAGACCACATCGTCGGCGACCCGGGTGCCCAGCACCTGGCTCTCGGGATGCTGCAGGACGACCGCCGTCCCGCCGAGCCGGCCCAGCCCGACCGCCCCGGGACGGTCGATGGTGCCCGAAGTCGGTTCCCGGCCCGACAGCAGCAGCATCAGCGTGGTCTTCCCGGACCCGTTGGCGCCCGTGACGGCGACGTGTTCACCGGGGCCCACGGTCATGCTCAGCGGTGCGAGCGCGTCGTGGTCGGCACCCGGATAGCGGAAACGCGCCTCGGTCAGCCGGACCGGGACCGGGGCGACGGGGCCGCCGTCGGCTGACGGCTCCAGCTTGTGGACATCCGGGATGCCGCGCAGCCGTTCGAGAACCCGCGACAACGCCCACCACCCGATCAGGGTGACGATCATCATCGACAGGATCGCGTAGCCCATCAGCAGCAGCGGCCAGTACTCCAGGGCGGTGGTGAAGAAGCGCTTGAAGTCCTCGGCGCCGGGGCGGAACGGCTCGAAGCGCGACATCACCGACACCACGCCGTCGACGTTGGCGGTCATCGCCTCGAAGGTGAGGGTGCGCAGCCGGGACAGGACGGTCAGCGCGGCGATGATGAACAACCCGAAGACCATTCCGGCGACCACCGACACCGCGATCACCGTCGGCGTACCCCGCCCGCGGCGTTTGATGATGCCGGTGAGACCGCCGACGTAGGCACAGTTCAGCACCACCATGAAGCCGCTGATGCCGGCGATGAGGAAGGCGATGACGCTGGCAGCGAACGTGGCCGTGAGCAGCACCCGGATGCGGTATCGGTAGCCGAGCAGGCCCATCGGCACGGATACCAGCAGCGAAAGGCCGCCGGCGAATGGGATCACCACCGAGAGGATGGACAAGGCGGCAGCGAGCGCGGCCATCACCGAAGCGTGCGCCATCTCGACCGGGGTCAACGATTTGCCGTGCTGCCGCGGCGCCGGACCCGGAGGTGGCTTCTGCAGCGCCTCCGGTCTGGTCGCGGTCATCACACGATTCTGCCAGTCGGCCCAAGTGGGCGGCCGCTGCGACCGTCCTGTGAGCAAAGCCACCCCGGCCCGCGTCTGACAACATAGTATTTCTATGTAAATATGGAGGCATGGGCCCGAGCACACCGCAGACCAGTACCGGCCTGGGCTCAGAGCTGCTCACCGTCGTCGCCAAGCTGAACCGGCTGGCCACCCAGCGCATCCGGCTACCACTGCCGTGGGCGCAGGCGCGGCTGCTGGGGACGATCGACGACCAGGGCGAGGCGCGGATCTCCGATCTGGCCGAACTCGATCACTGCTCGCAGCCGACGATGACCACCCAGGTCCGTCGCCTCGAGGACGCCGGGCTGGTGGCCCGCACCCCCGATCCGGACGACGCGCGTGCGGTACGGATCCGCATCACGCCGGAGGGACAGCGGATCCTCGCCCGGGTGCGTGCGGATCGGGCGGCGGTCATCGACCCGCGGATCGAGCGGCTCACCGAGCAGGACCGCGAAACTCTGTCGGCAGCCGTCGGGGCCTTGCACCGGCTGCTCGACGATCTCGACACCTCTCCCGATTCCGTCACCGACCGCTGAGAAGTTAGGAGTGGCCACTCATGTGGCGCCAACCCAAAGCTGTTTGGGCCGTGGCCTTTTCGGCCGTAATTGCCTTCATGGGCATTGGACTCGTCGACCCCATCCTCAAACCCATCGCCGACAACCTGAATGCCACGCCGTCTCAGGTGTCGCTGCTGTTCACCAGCTACATGGCCGTGATGGGGGTGGCCATGCTGATCACCGGCGTGGTGTCCAGCCGCATCGGACCCAAGCGCACGCTGCTGCTGGGGCTGGTCATCATCATCGCCGGGGCGGGCCTGGCCGGGATGTCGGACACCGTGATGGGCATCGTCGGCTGGCGGGCGCTGTGGGGTCTGGGCAATGCGCTGTTCATCGCCACCGCCCTGGCCACCATCGTCAGCTCCGCACGCGGTTCGGTGGCGCAGGCGATCATCCTCTACGAGGCCGCACTGGGTCTGGGCATCGCGGTGGGCCCGCTGGTCGGCGGGGTCCTCGGCTCGATCTCCTGGCGCGGGCCGTTCTTCGGGGTCTCGGTGCTGATGGCCGTCGCGCTGGTGGTCACCGCCGTGCTGCTGCCGTCGACGCCTCGGCCGGCGCGGGCCACCACGTTGGCCGACCCGTTCCGGGCGCTGCGTCACCGCGGCCTGCTCGGCGTGGCCATCACCGCGCTGTTCTACAACTTCGGGTTCTTCACCCTGCTGGCGTTCACCCCGTTCCCGCTGGACATGAGCGCACGCCAGATCGGGCTGATCTTCTTCGGCTGGGGTCTGGCCCTGGCGTTCACCTCGGTGGTGGTGGCGCCCCGGCTACAGGCCCGGTTCGGCACCGTGCCGACGCTGCTGGTGAACCTGCTGTGCATGTCGGCGGTGCTCGCGGTGATGGCGATCGGCACCGACAACAAGTCCGTGCTCGCCGCCTGTGTGGTGGTGGCCGGGCTGTTCATCGGCGTCAACAACACGCTGATCACCGAGACGGTGATGAAGGCGGCTCCCGTGGAGCGCGGGGTGGCGTCGGCGGCCTACAGCTTCGTCCGGTTCGGCGGCGCCGCGCTGGCGCCCTGGCTGGCCGGCTTTCTCGGTGAGCGTTTCAGCGCGCACCTGCCGTTCTGGGTGGGCGCGGCGGCGGTGCTGGTCGCCGCCGGTGTGCTGGGTCTGACCAGTCGGCACTTGACGGGGCTTGACATCGAGCAAGATGAACTCGAGCAGATCACCGAGCAGGCCACCGCGGTGACGGTCGGCAACGACAGCTGACACCCGGGGCACCCAAGGAGAACGATGCAGTTCTGGTGCGGCACCCCGTTCATGAAGAGGCCGGCCGAGGCGCCCGCGGTCGCGCGGATGGTCGACGAGGCCGGATACGACGGCATGATCTGCGCCGACCATCTGATCTTCCCGCGCGAACTCCGCTCGCCGTATCCGTCCCCGTCGGGCAAGCCAGGCTGGGCCCCGGAGACCCCGTGGCCCGACACCTGGGTGCTGATCGGCGCGATGGCCGCCGTGACGACGCGGCTGCGGTTCTCCAACGCGGTCTACATCGCACCGGCGCGACCGCTGCTCGAGGTCGCCAAGCAGGTGGCCACCGCCGCGTCGCTGGCCGAGGGGCGGGTGTCACTGGGCGTCGGAATCGGTTGGATGCGTGAGGAATACGAGCTGCTGGGCCAGGAGTTCTCCAACCGCGGCAAACGTCTGGACGAGATGATCCCCGCGCTGCGCGCACTGTGGCAGGGCGGCTGGGTGTCCTGGGACGGCACGTACTACCAGGTGCCGGAGATGATGATCGAACCCCATCCCCCGCAACCGGTTCCGATCCTCTGCGGCGGCGAATCCGAGGCGGCCCTTCGCCGCGCGGCACGGCTATGTGACGGCTGGATCGGTACCGCCTACAGCTGGGACGGCGCGGTGGCCCACGTCGAGAAGCTGACGGCCCTGCGACGCGAATATGGCCGCGCCGATGAGCCTTTCGACATCATGGTGGCGTTGCTGGAGCGGCCGTCCGCGGACCTCTACAAGCGCGCCGAGGACATCGGCATCACCGCGGTGATGTGCGCGCCGTGGGCCGCCGAGCCCGGTATCGACGAGGGCGCCGACGTCGAACGCTACCGCCCTTCCATCGAACGGTTCGCTGAATCCGTTGTGGCCAAATGCCGTTGAGCCCGGCTAACGCCAGACCGTAGCGTCGTCGCTCGCGGGGCTGCGCGAGCGGGTGCCGGCGCCGAGCAGGTTACCGGTGACCAGCGCGCAGAACCGGTACATCGGCAGGTCGAACACGGTGTTGCTCATCGGCTCCTCGATGAAGTGGCCCACCCGTTCGGCGATCACGAACAGCGCCATCACCAGGACGCCGATCACGATGCTGGCGACGTGATGGCTGGCGGCATCGAGCCGGTTGAACACCATGATCCCGAAGAACCAGGCCATCGCGCGGATGAACATGTCGTAGTGAATCGGCACCGGCTGGTTGCGAACTCGTTCCAGCCCGCTCTGCGCGGTGACCACCCCGGTGTTGGCCGACATCAGCATCACCCGGGCCTGGTCGTCGATATACCGTCCGGCACGAAGCCGTTGGACGTCGTCAGCCTGAAACACGATCAGGTCGGTGGCGCTGGCGTCGGCCGGATCTTCCGGAGTCAGCTCGACGACCCCGGGTACCGGTGGAACGCCGCGCATCTCGGCCGCCAGCTGCCAGGCGTGGCGAACCTGACGGCGGCGCATCCGGTCCGCGATCGCGGCCATGGCCGCCGACCCGGTGTCGACGGAGCGCAGCCCGTTGTGCAGGGCGCGGCAGTTGATGATGATGCCGCCCCACAGCGTTCGCGCCTCCCACCACCGGGCGTAGGCGTTGCTGTTGCGGAAGCCGATGAAGATCGAGGCGGCGATGCCGAGAACCGACAGCACCGCGACCGCGTTCTCGCTCTGCACCGCGTCGGGATCGGCACCATCACCGCCGCGACGATCAGCACCGCCAGCAGGTCCCAGCGCAGCTGCCAGGCCACCAGACCCGCGACCTTGACCGGTCCAGCCGCCCCGACGCTTCGGATCATCGCGACAGCGTAGTAGTCAACCCGTCAGAGAACGTGGCCAACGAGCATTCCGACCAGGTACGTCGCGGCGATCGCAACGACCCCGAACACGAGTTGCCGTCCGGCGCCGAACCACAGCGAGCCCTTGGTGAACCGCGCCGCCGACGGCCCCGGCCACCAGCAGGCCCACGCCACCGAACACCAGGCCGGGCCACAACGCCTGGGCGCCGAAGAGATAGGGCAGCAGCGGAATGATGGCGCCCACCGCGAACATCAGGAACGACGACACCGCGGCCACCATCGCCGACGGCTTCTCCCGGGGATCCACGCCGAGTTCCTGGGTGAGGTGGAAATGCACCGCCTTGTCCTCGTCGAGGTGGATCTCCTCGGCAGCCCGGCCGGCGGTGTCCTCGGTCATGCCCATGTCCATGAGCATGGCGATGAGTTCGACTTTCTCGGCGTGCGGATGGCGCTCGAAGGCCAGTCGCTCGGCGCGCACCTCGGAGTCGATCTGTTCGTTGGCGGTCGTGACGGACGTATATTCGCCGAGCGCCATTGAGAACGAGCCGGCGAGCAGGCCCGCGACGCCGGAGAGCACGACGGTCTGCGCGCTCGCGGTGGCGGCCACACCGGCGATGAGCGCGGTGTTGCTGACCAATCCGTCCATCGCGCCGAACGTCGCCGCACGCAGCCACCCGCCGGTGACGTCGGCGTGCGAGTGGTCGATCTGGTGGGGAAGGGCAACCTCCGGCGGCTGCGCGGTGCCCCCGTCGTACTCGGGCATGACCGCTATTCAACTCCAGTCGATCGCGGCGCGGCGACTCAGGTTTACCTGTGTTTGCCGAAACGGCGTTTGCCCGGAGAGCAAGGGGGCTATCTAGACGTATGACTACCACTGCGGAGTACCTGCGGAATGCCCTCGACGGGCGCTGGCGCGACGTGAAGAACTCGATGCGCGCCGAACTGTCCACCGAGGTGTTCCGGCCGCACTACACGCCCAACACCGTCATCGCCCGGGCCAAGGTGGCCGAGCAGATGAAGATCATGGCGGCCGCCGGCGCGGCCGAGGACGGATTCAAGAAGGAGCACGGCGGCAACGGCGACGTCGGCGCCGCCGTGACCCGCATCGAGATGCTGGCCATGTCGGACCTGTCGCTGATGGTCAAGGCAGGCGTGCAGTGGGGACTGTTCGGCGGCGCCGTCGAGAACCTCGGCACCGAGCGCCACCACGAGGCCTATGTCCGGCGGATCATCGAGCTCGACCTGGTGGGGTGCTTCGCCATGACCGAGACCGGCCACGGCAGCGATGTCCAGTCGCTGGAGACGACGGCCACCTACGACCCGTCCACCGAGGAGTTCGTCATCGACTCCCCCACACCGTCGTCGCGCAAGGACTACATCGGCGGGGCGGCCGAAACTGCCCGGGTGGCAGCCGTTTTCGCCCAGCTGATCACACAGGGCGAGGGTCACGGCGTGCACTGCTTCGTGGTGCCGATCCGCGACGCCGACGGCAACGACCTGCCCGGCGTGACCACCTCGGACTGCCAGTACAAGGGCGGGCTGCCCGGCGTCGACAACGGCCGCATCCTGTTCGACCACGTCCGCGTCCCGCGGGAGAACCTGCTCAACAAGTACGCCGACGTCGCACCCGACGGCACCTACTCCTCGCCGATCGAGAACCCGAACCGGCGGTTCTTCACGATGCTGGGGACGCTGATTCGCGGCCGAGTCACCGTCGGCGGCAGCGCGGCGGCCGCCGCGCGGGTGGCGCTGGACATCGCGGTGCGATATGCGTTGCAGCGCAGGCAGTTCAGCGCCCCCGACGACGAGGGTGAGGTGCTGATCATGGACTACCTGGTGCATCAGCGCCGACTGTTCCCGCTGATCGCCCGCTCCTATGCGCTGGAGTTCGCCCAGAACGAACTGGTGGCCAAGCTGCACGACCTGCAGACCGCCGACAGCCCCGACGCCGAGGAACAGCGCGAGCTGGAGTCGCGGGCCGCGGGCCTCAAGGCGGCCAACACCTGGCATGCGAGCACCGCGATCCAGGAGGCCCGCGAGGCCTGCGGCGGTGCGGGCTATCTCGCCGAGAACCGGCTGATCGCGCTGCGCGCCGACACCGATGTGTTCACCACCTTCGAGGGCGACAACCACGTGCTCACCCAGCTGGTGGCCAAGGAGCTGCTGACCGCCTACGCCGACGACATCAAGGGCATGAGCCCGGTCGAGTGGGTGCGCTTCGCCGCCAACTTCGCCGGCGACCGGGTGCTGAAACGCACTGCGGCAGAAACGATCATGCAGACCATCCTCGACACGCGCCAGGACAACGAGGAGGAAGGCAGCCTGTTCAACCGCGGCACCCAGGTCAAGATGTTCGAGGACCGCGAGCAGTACCTGCTGTCGTCGGTGGCCCGCCGGTTGCAGGGCAAGTCCAAGGAGATGCCGGCGTTCGACGCGTTCAACGCCGTGCAGGACCACGTGCTGCACACCGCCACGGCGCACATCGACCGCATCGTGCTCGAGGCGTTCGTCGCCGGTATCGACGCCTGCGAGGACGAGGAGGCCCGCCGCATCCTCGGGATGGTGTGCGACCTCTACGCGCTGTCGGTGATCGAGGACGACAAGGCCTGGTTCATCGAGCACCGGTTCCTCTCCACCGAGCGGGCCAAGGCCGTCACCCGGGGCATCAACGAACGCTGCCGGGCCCTGCGGCCCTATGCCGAGACGCTCGTCGACGGGTTCGGCGATCCCGAGCAGTTGCGGTACACCGAGATGCTGGACCCGGAGCGGCTCGTCGAAATCAGCTAGCGACGATGCCAATCTGAGGGAAGGTCTACGGCCAGCCGCCGATAGAGATGGCCATGCCGCCACCCCAGTACGGCCAGCCCCAGTACGGCGTGGCGATGGTTCCCGGCGTGGTGGTGATCTGTGCGTTTCCCGGGTTTTGGCACACGGTCGTATTCGGGCTGACGTTCGTGCACGACGGGCTGCCCGCCGCGATGGCAGAGATGCCCAAGCCGGCCGCGAGCATGCCGCCGAAGAACAGTGTCGCGCCGACGACCAACACACCGAACGGAAGGAGTAGGCCACGTCGAAAGCCGTCGCGCTTGAACCCAGAATGCACCGCCATGAGAGCCCCCTATACGCAGTCAACGATAGGAATCGGCGCCGGCGTGCGAGAAGGGTCACAAGACCTCAGGTGTGGCTCCCCGGATGGACTCGAACCAGATTTCGGCCGCTGGTCAGGGGTGTAGATGCTGTGCGAGCTGAGGCGGGACGTGACGTGTGGGCGCAGAGCCGCCCGGTCCCGGGTCGGTGTCGACTATCCGCCACCCAACGCGATCCCCGCATACGGCCCGCCATTGACGTACTGCGACAAACACAACGCTCGTAGGACCCGGCTGCCGACGCTGCAGTTGAGAATCGCGGTCTGGTCCGGTGCCGCCCCCAGGATGTGGGGCGGGCGCGACGGAATGGCGCAGTTGTTGACGTAGGGGTTGAACGGGCGAATCCCGTTGTAGCAGGGGGCGGACGGCACCGGACCGGGGTCGGCCGATGCCGCCGGGGCCACGGAGAGGACGGTGGCCGCCAGCGCGGCGGCGCCGAGAACCCCTGCGGCTGCTTCGCGGAGAGTGGTCATGTGCTGAGACCTCCTCATCGGCAACGCTCTACGGTGAGCGCATCTGCAACGGTACTCGTCGGAACCGCACCGCTGACGCCGAACCGCCAGAGGGGGGTACGCACCAGTCGGTTGGTCCGCCAAGCCATCGGGCTTCAGGGATTGCGCTGAATTCGCCTCAGAGACGTGGCTCCCCCGGATGGACTCGAACCATCAACCGTCCGATTAACAGTCGGAAGCTCTGCCAATTGAGCTACAGGGGACTACCTGCCCGGCCAGGCGCGCTTGCGCTGACGCGGACCGGGAAGTGACTCTAGCCTACCGGGGTCCCCTCACGCCAAAACGGGCGGCGGGCGGCGACGCGGTTGCGTCAGGCAGGATGGTGGGGGCAGATGTTGATGAAGGGAGCGCAGTGATCGGGTATCTCGCCGTACTCGGCGTCGGCTATGTGTTGGGCACCAAGGCCGGTCGTCAGCGCTACGAGCAGATCGTCGGCACCTACCGCGCCGTGACCGGTAATCCCGCCACCAAGTCGATGATCGACGCCGGACGCCGCAAGCTTGCCGACCGGGTGTCGCCGGATCCGGACCCCAAGATGGTCATGCTGACCGAAATCGACTCCGAAACCACCGTGGTCGAGCCACGGCAGCCGGAAGTGCAGTAGAGAAAGCCCGGGGCTCAGCCCAGCGGGATGCTGATGGACTGTGCCCGGCAGCATCGGACCGGTGGTCACGCCCAGACCCGGGCTGCCGCTGTTGGGGCCGCCGATGCCGACCTGCGGCGTCCCGATGTAGGTCGGGCTGCCGTTGGACCACGAGATGCACTGGCCGTCGTTGCGGGAGCCCACCCACGCCAGGCAGTGTGCCGGTGGCCGAGGTGGTCGAGGTGCTGGAGTCCGTCAGCGCGGCCAGAGCCGGCACCGCAGCCGCAGCCACGGCAAGGGCGCCGATGGCGGCGATTCGCCGTGCACGAGTATTCGCGGTAGTCATATCTGGCCTTTCGCTGGAGACAGTCAGCACGTTAACCATACCGTGATCACAATTTTCACGCAGTCAGGTCGTCGCCGCTGGCCTGCTCGAGCAGGCTGCGGCGGTAGGACTCCAGCGCCACCAGGTCGCCGAACAGCGCGTGGTACTCGTCGCCCTGCTCCACCGGGGACATCCGCTGCAGCTTGGACTTGACCTCGGCGACCTGCCGTCCCACCCAGACTTCCTGCAGTCGGGCCAGCACGCCGCCGATGTAGCGGGGCAGTTTCTCCTCGTCATCGACCCGGATGCCCTCGACGCCGAGCTCGGTGATCATGCCCTGGGTGGCGGCCGCGTTGGTCTGCTCGCGCACCGTGTCGATCCACTGCGCGCCGGTGATCCCGGACGACGTGCCGCCGGCGGCCTCGATCGCGGCGCGCACCGCGGCGTAGCCGGGATGGGTGAAACTCTCCACCGCCAGCGAGTCGAACACCGGGCCGGCCAGCGCCGGGTACTGCAGCGCGGCCTTGAGCGCCTCGCGCTGGGGCCACAGCGTCGGGTCACGCGGGTCGGGGCGGCTGGCGGCGCCCTCACCGACCGTCCGGGGCCGCCCGGCCGGTGCCCGACGGTTGTCGGCGCGGGCGCCCGGCTTGTGGCCGGCTTCCTCGCGGACCCGGGCGATCACCTGGGCCACGTCGTCCCAGCCGACCCAGCCGGCGAGCTGGCGGGCGTACTCGTCGCGCAGCGTGGGGTCCTTGATCTGGGCGACCATCGGCACGCAGCGACGCAACGCCGCCACCCGGCCCTCGGCGAGGTCCAGGTCGTGCTCGGACAGCGCGGTGCGGATGGCGAACTCGAACAGCGGCGTGCGGCGGGCCACCAGATCGCGCAGCGCCCCGTCGCCCTGGGCGCAGCCGCAGATCGCACGGGTCCATGCCGTCGGCGGCCACCGCGACGAAGCTCTGCCCGGCGAGGTTCTGCTCGCCGGCGAACGCCTTGAGCGCCGCGGCGCGCCCGGCCGCGTCGCCGTCGAAGACGTAGATCAGCTCGCCGCGGAAGAACTTGTCGTCCATCATCAGCCGCCGCAGCATCGACAGGTGCTCGTCGCCGAAGGCGGTGCCGCACGAGGCGACCGCGGTGGTGACGCCGGCCAGGTGCATCGCCATCACGTCGGTGTAGCCCTCGACGACGACGGCCTGATGCCCCTTGGCGATGTCGCGCTTGGCCAGGTCGATGCCGAACAGCACGTTGGACTTCTTGTACAGCACCGTCTCGGGAGTGTTGACGTACTTGGCTTCCATCTGGTCGTCGTCGAAGATCCGGCGCGCCCCGAAGCCCACGATCTCGCCGCTCGCGGTGCGGATCGGCCACAGCAGCCTGCGGTGGAACCGGTCCATCGGGCCGCGCCTGCCCTCACGGGACAGCCCGGCCGCCTCGAGCTCCTTGAACTCGAAGCCCTTGCGAATCAGGTGCTTGGTCAACGAGTCCCAGCCCGACGGGGCGAAGCCGCAGCCGAACTTGCGGGCCGCGGCGGCGTCGAAGTTGCGCTCCGTCAAGTACTTTCGCGCGGGCGCGGCCTCGTCGGACTCCAGCGCGGCGGCGTAGAACTCCTGGGCGGCGGCGTTGGCGGCGATCAGCCGGCTGCGGCTGCCGCGGTCGCGCTGCACACCGGTGCCCCCGCCGCCGCTGTAGGTGACGGTGTGGCCGATGCGGTCGGCCAGCATCTCGACGGCCTCGACGAAGCTGACGTGTTCGATCTTCTGGATGAAGGCGTAGACGTCGCCGCCCTCGCCGCAGCCGAAGCAGTGGAAGTGGCCGTGGTTGGGGCGCACGTGGAACGACGGCGACTTCTCGTCGTGGAAGGGGCACAGACCCTTGAGCGAGTCGGCTCCGGCGCGGCGCAGCTGGACGTAGTCGCCGACGACGTCCTCGATGCGGACCTTGTCGCGGATGGCGGCGATGTCGCGATCGGGGATGCGCCCTTTGCGATCCCCGCCCCCGCTCACACCGGCCATCGGCACAGTCTAGAGCGCGCTCTAATCGCCGATGCCGGCGTCGATGCGTTCGAGCCGGCCCTCGGTGAAGGAGGCGATCTGGTCGACGACGACGCGCATCCGCGCGGCGTCGTCGGGCGCGGCGGTGAACGCGGGCGCGAACACGGCGTCCAGGGTCGCCGGCGCCCCCTCCAGCAGCCAGTCGCGCCACCCGGTGGATGCGTTCCCGCTGCCGCGCCTGCAGTTCCAGGTGCCGCGGGTCGGACATGATGAACTGCAGCGCCAGGGTCTTGAGCACCGCGACCTCGGCGCGCACCGTCGCGGGCACCTGCAGGTCAGCCTGGTAGCGCACCAACGGCTGCGGCCCGGCGACCTCGTGGGTCAGCGCGATCGCCGCCGAGGCGAACCGGCCGACCAGCTCACTGGTCAGCCGCTTGAGCGCCACCGAGGCAGCCAGTGTGCCGTCGTACTTGCCGACGTCGGCGACCACCGGCAACCGGGACAACCGGCGGGCCGCCTCCTCGAGATCACCGGCGCCGAGTCCGCGCCCGGCGTCGATCGCGCTGGACTCCCCCAGACTCCCCAGGGCGGCCGCGGCGTCGTCGTCGGCCAGCACCCGCAGGTCGATGCGGCCCGACACCACACCGTCCTCCACGTCGTGCACCGAGTAGGCCACGTCGTCGGCCCAGTCCATCACCTGCGACTCCAGGCACGGCCGCTCGGCGGGCACGCCGCCGCGCACCCACTGCGCCAGCTCGCGGTCGTCTTCGTAGAAGCCGAACTTGCGCCCGCGCGCACCGCGGAACCACGGATACTTCGTGACGGCGTCCAGGCCGGCCCGGGTCAGGTTCAGCCCGACGCTGCGGCCTTGGGAGTCAAGCACTTTGGGCTCGATGCGGGTCAGGATCCGGAAGTTCTGGGCGTTGCCCTCGAACCCGCCGCAGGCGGCGGCGAACTCGTCGAGGGCACGCTCACCGTTGTGGCCGTACGGCGGGTGACCGATGTCGTGGGCCAGCCCGGCCATGTCGACCAGGTCGGGATCGCAGCCCAGCGGCACGGCCATTCCCCGGCCGATCTGGGCGACCTCCAGCGAATGCGTCAGCCGGGTGCGCGGGGTTCTCGCTCTCCCGCGGCCCGACCACCTGGGTCTTGTCGGCGAGACGGCGAAACGCCGCGCAGTGCAGCACGCGGGCGCGGTCGCGGGCGAAGTCGGTGCGGTGCTCGGCCGTCGTCCCGGGCAGCCCGGCGGTCTTCCGCGCCTCCGCCACCACCCGCACGCGGTCGGCCTCGTCGTAGCGGCCCTGCTGAATCGTCGTCACCGAGGCACAGTCTGCCAGCCCGCCGAACGGCTCGACGCATCTGCGGGCGGGATGCGGCGAAACGCCCGTCGTTACTGCATTCGTACCCGAGAATTGGGTGACGCTCCGCCCGCCCGCGACCTCCCTGGGGGTAGCCGTGACCAACGGCCTGACGAATACCTCCGAGTTGCGCCAGTCGGTCCGGCAATTGGCGATCGGCACCTCAGTGGACTTCCATGTGCACGACGGCGTGACGGAGAGCTTGCCCCGGATCACCTTGTTCCGGTCAACCGACCTGATGGAGATCGTGCTCTCCTTCATCGGCCTGACAATCGACAACCTCGCTGTCGGGCCGACCCTGCGCCGCGCCGACGGTGTGCGGGAAGGGTATGTGCGCGCTCACTTCCGGGGTCAGCACCTGCACGAGGAAGCCTTCTTCGAAGCAGCCGTCGGTTACCCGGTGAACAGCTCCGACCCGGACGTCGGCACGGCAAACGAGCGGCCGGGGACGCTGCCGGTGCGCGCCCGCATCGCCGGGCGGTCGCGTCTGGTCTTCCGCGTCACGACCGAGCGCTTTCCATACACCACCGCGGGCCTGCTCACCGCACTGCGGACACTGCCGATGAGCGTCGCACCGCACGCCACCGAGGCCGGAGCGAGCATCGTGAGCCTGGGCAGCCGCTCCTTGGTGTCGGTGTCGGGAGACGACGACCAATACCTGTCGGGTCTGATCCAGACGGCGGGACGCACCCTGGCGTCGGCTGCCACCATCCAGGCGCGATTTGGTGAGTTCGCCGCCGCAGCCATGCTCAGGGCGGCGCACAGCGGACCGGGCAGCTTCGAGCTGAGCCGGCAATCCGTCCGAGAACTGAAATCCCGTGTGGTCGCGCTGCCGAAAGCAGTCGAACTGCGGCCGGCGGCGCCTCGCCCACTGCTGCCCACCGAGACCGCGATCGAGTTGCCCTGGCGTCTGCAACTGAGCCCCAACGAACGCGGCGGCTTCGCCCACACCGTCGAGCCGGCCACCGCGGTCGGCGGCCGTGTCGAACTCTGGCACACCCGGCTCGGCGTGCACGGCCCGGGCGGCGTCGACGAAAGGGCTCGCAGCGGTCGGACCGTGCGCGCAGTGTGGGCCCGTGACTTCGACGAGATGCCGGGGTTCGGCCCGGGACATCTCCCCTCCGCAACCCAGAGCGAATGGCGCAGCCCGCTGAGTAGCCGCGACCGGATGATGCTCGTGCACGAGTCGTCGAACTTCTGGCTCAAGGCCTCCAACGGCCGAACCCGCTATACACCGCCACCGGTCGACGTGGACCGGTTGATGCTCTCTGCGCTCGGTGGTTGGTTGACGTCGTCGTTCGTCACCAAGCCGCCGCGTGGCGACATGTCGATCGAGGAGTGGATCCATCGCGCGGCACTGGGCCGCGACAACTATGTCAAGGTGGTCTACGCGGGCTTCCTGCTGCCCTTCGGCCATCGCGCCTCTCTGGTGAAAGTGACTGAGCGCAAGGTGGATTCGGGGGGCGCCGCGCTGCTGTTCCAGCGGATGTACGTCGTGGTCCGCGAACCCGCACGAACCTACGGGGACATCGGCGACGCCGTCTTCGACCGTGCGATGCCATTCACCTCGGTGCGCATCACCACCGAGTCCACGCCCCAACTGAAGGAACCGGACGATCTGACCGCCGCGGACCCGGATGCGGTGCCGGGTCTGATGTTCACTCCCACCCTCGCCGACGGCACACCGTTCCGGTTCCATCTGATCGGCGTGGACCTCACTGGACGCATCCTCGAATTCGACGGACCGCTGGTGTTCGCCGAGTACGACCACAACGTCGACGGGCCGCCCGGCGGCGACGGTCCGGCGCAGAAGACCTGCAGGGGTTACCAGAACCAGGTTCCGGTTTTCGACTTCCGCGGCCAACGCGTCGCCTACGCGACCTCGGCCCGCGCCGACGACACCAGCCTGCCCACCGACTCCATGAGATTCGACATCGGCCTTCCGCCCGGCATCTTCACCGCGCGCCCAGACCAGGCCGAACCGCGATGGCTTCCCACGTTGAAGGATGCCGACACGCATGTGCCGGCAATGGGAGTGCTTGCGGGACAGAGCACGACGGTGACGGTGAGCTACCCGCAGAAGTACCTGACAGGAGCATTCGCCGGGAATCCCGCCGAGGTCTTTCTCAAGCTGGACACGCCGAAAACGCTCGACTTCAACACCCACTCGGACCGCTCAGGCGGATTCCTCGCACCGTCTGTCGCGGTCAGCGCGCTGTCTCGGACGCACGGGCCGGTCGGCGGCGCCGTCGATGCGTTCTTCCCCGGCGGCGCGGCAGCGGCTTCGTTGTCCGCCAAGGACTTCTTCCCCTCCTCAGCTCTGTTGTTCGGGCTGGTCTCCCTCGCCGACCTGATGCCGACGGACTTCGACACCGCCCAGATCCCCCGCTTCGTGACGCAGAGCTTCGACGCCGCCACAATGCTCACCGCGAACACCGAACGACTGCGCGACATATGCAGCCGTCTCCTCACCACACTGCCCGCAGGACCCGCTTCGGCGAAGCTGCAGACCACCTCGACAGCGGCGGGCAATGTGCTCAGCGCGGTCGCGGCACTGGTACCGAGCAGCACGGGCACACCGATGGCCACCAGGTTGGCGGCCGCCGTCGGCGAGCTGACCCAGCTGCAGTCTGAACTCGACGATCTGCAGACCAGCATCGACGCCGACCCCGTCATCCTGCGGGCCGACCGGGACGCCCTGTCCAGCACGTGCTCCAGGATCACCGACCAACTGGGAAGCGACACGAACGCAATTCGTTCTGTCGTCGAGCTTTTGGCCAAGGTCGCCGCCGGCACGGTCCTGCCGGAGACGGTGTGCGGGCGACTCGATTGGAGCATCCCGCTGCAAGCCTGGCCTCCCGACGCCCCGATATTCGCTCCTCCGGGCGGAGCAGCGCAACTGGCACTGGCCGTCGACATCCAGGCGGCGACCCGCCCTGGAGGACAGCCCAGCGCGCTGGTGTCGTGCGCCATCTCCCCCTTCGAGCTGCGCCTGATCGGCGCCGTTCCCTTCATCACGCTGGCGTTCAATCGCATGGAGTTCTCCGCGGTTCCAGGCCGAAAAACCGATGTCAACGTGGAGCTCGGCGAGATCACCTTCGGCGGTCCGCTGGCGTTCGTCGAAGCCCTGCAATCGGTGATCCCGCTCGACGGATTCAGCGATCCGCCGCATCTCGACATCACCCCGTCGGGCATCCGTTCGAGTTTCGACCTGCCGATCCCCAACCTCGCCGTCGGCATCTTCGCGTTGACGAACATCACCCTCGGCGCCGGCTTCGAGGTGCCGTTCATCGGCGAGTCGATCGCCGTGCGGTTTCACTTCAGCAGCCGGGAGAGCCCGTTCCGTCTCCAGATCGCACTCTTCGCGGGCGGCGGCTTCTTCGCCATCGTCATCACGCCCAAGGAGGTACGCGAACTCGAGGCCGCTCTGGAGTTCGGCGCAGCCGTGTCACTGGATTTCGGCGTGGCCTCCGGCTCGGTCTCCGTGATGGCCGGAATCTACTTCCGGCTCAAGACAGTCGACGGTTCCACCGATGCCCAACTCACCGGCTACTTCCGTGCGCGCGGCCAGGTGGACGTCCTCGGGCTCATCACCGCATCGATCGAGATCTACCTGGAACTCACCTACGAGTCGAAATCGCAGAAGGCCGTCGGTCGCGCCGCCATCTCGGTGGAGGTGTCGGTGTGCATGCTGTCGTTCTCGGTGTCGATCGAGTGTGAGAAGAAGTTCGCCGGCAGCGCCGGAGATCCGACGTTCAGCCAGGTCATGGGTCGTTACCCGACACTTCCTCCAACAGCGCCACGTCCATGGGACGAATACTGTGACGCCTTCGCGGACTGACGCAGACGGAGCCTCGAGATGAGAGAAGACGGTCTGCTCACCGCCCTGCCCGGCGGGCGCGACCCCGCCACCGGCAGGTTACGGGTCACCGCGTTCGTCACACCACGAATCAGCCTGTCCCCCAATGAGCCTCCTGTCCCGCTGTCGGCCTGCCCGTCGTTCGCCAACTGGGCCGACCTCAGTGGCCAGATCCGGCTCTCGTTGGCATACCGTTCCGGCGCGGACACCGGAATCGTTGCCCTGCACCCTGATCCGTCGTCACCGGTGCCATCGCCCATGCTGTGGCAGGCTCTCTTCGCCGCCGTGCAGGTGGGACCGGGACAGTTTCAGGATCTCAGCGGCCAGACAGTCGCCTCGGTACCCGCACAGGCGGCTTCCGAACTCCTCCGCGCCACCTACGCGGCGGTGGCCGAGCAGTCCTCCACCGAGTTCCCGCCGGTGACCGCCGGGCCACTGTCGACGCTGCGCCAGATCGGCCAGATCCTGCGCGACCGTGGCATCAGCGCGTCACCACAGCCGAATGCCGGGTTACCGTCGTCGGGCGCCGGCCGCTACATCAACCGGTCGGCCCTGGCGAAGTCCACCTCCGTTCAGGGTGGTTTGCAGATCTTCCTCGAGACGATGAGGTTCTACGACCGGCCGGGTGCCGCCGACCCTCTCGGACCGGATGTCGTGCCGCCCAGTCCCCGCCGGCCGGAATTGGAGTTTCACGGGTTCGTCTCGGCCCTCGCCGACTATCCAGAGTTGTTGCGTCACCTCGGACTCGCGTTGGATTTCCTGCTGGAGGAAGACCTCCCCGTCGAGGGCCAGGTGCGATTCGAACCTGCTGAGCTGCCCGTCGAATGGGCTCGCTCAGAAGTGGCTCGGCCGTGGACGGCTTACCAAATCAGCGGACGACGGTTCATCGCGGGCCCTCGCTCCGACGAAGGCGAGTTGATCGACGGTTCACTGCGGGTCGAGTGGCCGCGGATGTTCCTCCTCGAACAGGTCGACCTCGACGGCGGCATCCTGAAACTCGCCAACACCGCCGCTTCTATCGCCGCGACGGCCGCCGTGGTCTCGGCCAAACCGGGCAGTGAAGAGGTCGGGCCGTCGATGACCCCGGATGCCGGCACGCTGCCCGCGCTGCGCAGTGGCGGGCTGACTCTGTACCGCACTGGTCGGGCCGAGCGAATCGTGACAGGGTGGGACGGGGCCAAGAAACTCGACCAGGACCGTCAGAATGGAGTCGTCCCAGAGCTTTTCGCCGAAGACGTCACCCGTGGCTACCGGCTGGACGTGGCCGAGCAGTCCGAGCCGAAACTGTGGCGCTCGCTGCACGCCCGAACCGGCAGGTATCTGCTGCGCACGCAGACGCGCGGCGACCGCGCCCCCTTACCACTTGCCGAGCCGATCGCCCCAGACGAGGCATACGTCAAAGCCGCCAGCACGACCCACAACGCCGCCGAGGCCGATGTCGCCTATCTGCACGAAGCGGTAGCGGGCTGGGAAGGTTGGAGCCTGGCGGCGCCGCGACCGGGTAACCGGATAGGGATCGTGCAGGTCGAAGCGCCGGACGACCCTGCGGCAGAAGATCCGGGCCTCGACCTTCCTCTGGAGGTCTCGTTCCGGCCCGTGAAAGGCAGCCTGCCGGCACTGCGGTTCGGGCGGACCTACCGCATGCGGGCCCGTCTGGTGGACATGGCGGGTCGTTCGGTCTCCGAGGAGGCACTCGACGAAGGCCACGTCACGCCGTTCACCCCCTATTACCGCTGGGATCCGGTACCACCACCGGCTCTGGTTCCACGCCGACCGTTCACCGAGGGTGAAGCGTTGTTGCGCATGGTTATTCGATCCACCCCGGGCGTGACGGCCGCGGACTACGCACAGCTGGAACGGATCACGACGCTGCCGGGACACACCCGCGTGGACCTCGCCTACCGTCCCGTCGACGAACGCCACCTGTCGCCGCCGTGTGGCTCCGTGCAGCTGGCGGAGTTGCACGGGCTGTTCGACATCGCCGTTCACGCCTCGTCGACCACCGCCGAGCGGGACGCGGCGTTCGAGATCGCGGCGCGCTCTGGCGGCACCTATCTGTCCGCCGAGGACGGTGGGGCGATCACTGACGGGAAAGCAGCGCCCCGTCCGGTCGTGCTCGACAGCCTCGGCCACGTGGTGGACCCCGACGACCGGGACGTCCACAACCTGCGCGACGGCCAGTACGTGCTGCACGACGTCGACCAGCTGACCCTCCCTTACCTGCCGGATCCGCTTGCGGTGGCGTTGTCCTTCACCGGGTTGCCGGGTGTACCCGGAACCTGGGTCCTCGACTGGCCGGGGGCTGGGCCGTGGTTCGACCGGCGCCCGATCCGGTTGCGGATCGAAGACGGCACCGGGCCACCGGCGTACGACGCGGGCATCAGGCTGCTGCGTGTATTCCTGCCCCCTGCCGAACACGCGAGTGTGCGATTGAGTTCAGTTCTGCCGCGCGACGCGCTTGGGCTGATGGGAGTGTGGATGCTGGAGCATCCCGCGGTGCGGACGACGCAGGAGGACGACGCCCAGTCCGGTCGGCACTGGATGCTGACGCCGTGGACGACACTCGAACTGGTGCACGCGGTCGAAAAGCCGCTTCGTTCGCCCGTCATCCAGGTGGCCGAGCCGCCGGTCTACAACTCGGGGGTGTTTCGGCGGCCCGGTGACAACTTCGCCTCACTGGTCGGCACAGTGGCCATCCACGCCAAGAGTACCGGCCGGGTGGACATCGACGCGACGTGGACTCAACCGATCGACGATGAACGCAAGCCGACGTGGGACATCCACCATGGTCGCGCGCATGTGGGCGATTTCTCCGTGACCGCAACCGAAGACGCCTGCCGGATCGGCTCGGACGAGTTGGCCCCAACTCCGGGACGCCCCCCGACGCACCGGCTACGCCATGAATTCGGTGACACCAAACACCGCTGGGTCACCTACCGCGCCACCGCCACCACTCGTTTTCGGGAGTTCTTCCCGCCGCAGATCACCGACCCGGCGATCGCAGGTCAGGATCTCATCCGGAACGTCGGCCCTGACGTGCGGCTGAACATCCCCTCCTCACATCGCCCCGATCCGCCCAAAGTCGAGTACGTGGTGCCCACGTGGACGTGGGAGGACCGCGCCGCGATCGGTATCCAAGGCCCACTGGCCGGTGCCATCGGCGTCACCAGGGTCCGAAGCCGTACCGGCGGCGGGCTGCGCGTCTATCTCGCCCGTCCGTGGTTCTCCTCGGGCGTGGACGAGCTGCTCGGCGTGGTGATTCGCGACCAGCCTTGGCTGACAGCGCCTTTCGACATCTCGTCGAGCATGCTCGTAGATGACGACGCTTGAGCAAAGCCGAGGTCGCGGCTCGCCACATCCTTCAGGGCGGCTTGATCCGTGACCACGACGCCGGTCAAAGCGGCTCGGCAGCAGGGCTTCTGGCCGCCGCCTCGCGCTTGCCGTCGCCACGAACGCTCAGGGTCGGCGAACGCACATCGCCGGCCGAGGCCGCTCTGCTGTCGCACCTCGCTGTCCTCGACGGGCACGGCGAGCCGCAGGAGTCCCAAGCCGCCGCCCAACTGAACTCGGTCCTGACCAACGCCCTGAATCAGTACGCCATCAGCTGGACCGCCGCCGACACGGAGGTCGCCCGCCCGCACCTGTCGAAGTGGGGTACCGACCCCGCTTGGGGCTCTGAACCGGCGTCTCGAGGGCCCTACATCCACCAGTTCGCGCTGCGCACGGCCGTCGGTACCGGCGTGCCGCTGCCGGGACAGCAGGATCCGGTGACAGTCGTCGCCCACGACGTCCAGTTCGACACCGCTCGCGGTTTGTGGTTCTGCGATCTGCAGATCGACGCCGGCACCGCCTATCAACCCTTCATCGATCTCGTTCTCGTTCGCTACCAGCCGTATTCAATCTCCGGATGCCACGCTTCGGCCGCCGCACACCCCGGCTTCATCCAGCTGTTGCCCGACCGGACCGCGGCGATCACGCCACTGCTCGGCGGCTCGGTCCAGGTGTCGCTGCGTGGCCCGTCCGGTTTCAACCGGCTCGGTAGCGACTTCATGTCCGGTTCACCGCCGGCGGCGCAAGTGGACGCCTCTCGCGAAGTGACAGTCCAACTCCAGGTCCGGGCTCCGGGCGCTTCGGACCTCGACTGGCGGCCGCACGGCGCCGCCCAGCGTTTGCACGCGTCGGGCAACTCGTTGGCTGATATCCGTTGGCATTCAAAGATATCGGTCGGTTCAGCACCCGAGTCCGGTGAGCGCCGCCTGGTCATCAGCGAATACGAACTCTTCGAAACCGATGCTCACAGGCCGACACCTATGTCAGCCGCCCGGCCGGCGGGGTGGGCGAGGCCGGCCGAGCAAGCCCGCCGGCGAGCGGCTGGTGTTCGCCACCGAGTTTACCCTGTGACTCGGCAGACCGCCGTCCCGTTCACACGAAGTCCTTGTCGGCGGGGAACAGTCCCGTCGCCGGTGGGCCTGCGGCACGTCCGGGGTTGGCGGCGGTGAAGTCTGCGGCGTCAGCGGCGTCACGGAAGAGCTGCGCACTGATGTCGTTCGCCACCGGGTTGGTGCTGAAGCTCATCTTCGAAACCTGGCGCAGCCACAGCGCAATCTGGCGATAGGTGGCGGCGTGCCCGCGGGCGAGGATCGTCTGCATGTAGCCGTTGTCGTCGAACATGAAGACCGGATCGGTTTCGGCGAAGTAGAAGTGCGCGGCCTCCGACAGCGCAAGCGCCGGCAGGAAGCGCGCGGCGAACGGGTCGTCGGCCAATTCGCGTTTGATGACGAAAGCGACGTGGCGAGCGTTCATCTCGCTGGCGAACTGGTTGAAGACCCGGGCCGTCGCGAAGCCCGTCGCTTGGGTGGAGCTCTGCGCCAGCGCCGTATCGAGGAAGGTGTCGGAGTCGGTGTCCGGGAATCGAGCTGCCAGATCCGCGGAGCCGTTGAGCACGTGGGTCATCTCGTGGCACAACACTTCTTGCAGTTCGACCTTGTTCTTGCGGCCGCTGGGGTGGTGGATCGAGGGTCCGCTGGCCGCGCACCGTCAGATCGTCGATGATGACGACCTCGTGGTCGAGGCCGTCGGTTCCGGTGAACGGGACTGCGCCATGCCGGCCGCGGGGCCGAGCCTTGGCCAGTCGACGCCCGCAGATCAGCTGGTATCCGGGTGTCGCCGACCAGGTCTGACGACGCGGCTGGCGGCGACCATGCCGACGAGGAATCCGGATGTCAGCGTGGACAAGATCAGTGACCCGACGTCGTGACGCATCGGAGTTCAGCGGCGCGTCGAATGAGCGGCGCGAGTTCGAAGGCCGATGAACGGTTCCACCATGTGACGGGTCACGAAGTCCGGCGACCTCACCGAACGCCGGGATCGAGGCTGGGCGGGTCGACGAACAGTTCGTCGTCGAGCTTCTCCGCAGTCTCGGGCCGACTACCGGGTCGGCCGGCGAGATGTCGTGAAACGTCTTGAAGTCGGTCGACCGCCGCCCCGGTGACCGGGCCGAAGAAGCCGTCGAGCTTGCCGGTGAAGAAACCGAGCGCGCGCAGACCCTCCTGGACGCGCATGACGGAGAGGTTCTCCTCGGGCGCGAGCATCCGGTGAATGCCGGCCAGGCATTGCTGCCAGACCGGGTCACCCGAAAATCGCGCGGATCGCAGTGCCATGTCGCCGCTCTTCCGATCGAGCCGACCGATCCCGTGCCTGCTCGGCTGGAACCCCGACTCTTGCCCGACCGACTGACAGGCGTCTTCGCGCCGGACCGGTGGCGCAAGCCACTACATTTGACGCTCATGCGCCTCGCTCGTCTGTTCAGCCTGCTCGCCGCCATCCTGACGGCCGCCACCCTGCTGGCCCCGGCCGCCACGGCCGAGCCCCCGTTCCGGCTGCCGGACTACGTCACCGACAACGCCGGCGCGCTGAACGACAAGCAGCTCTCCGACGTGCAGAAGGCCGTCGACCAGCTCTACTCCGACCGCCATGTGCGGCTGTGGGTGGTCTTCGTCGACTCGTTCGCGCCCAAGGGCGCGATGTCCTGGGCCCAGGACACCAGCCAGATCAGCGACTTCGGCAGCGAGGACGCCATCCTCGCGGTCGCCACCGACGAGCGCTCGTATGCCTTCCTGGTGCCGCCCGCCGCGGCCGGCGGCAGCTCCACCAAGGTCGACGCCATCCGCCGCGACAAGATCGAGCCCGCCCTGCGCGGTAGCGACTGGGCGGGTGCGGCGATCGCGGCCGCCACCGGGCTGGCCGCGCTGGGCGCCGCCGGGCGGCGGGACAGCCGCCAGCATCTCCTGGGTGCCGGTGCTGATCATCGCCGCGATCCTGCTGCTGGTGATCGCGCTGCTGATCCTGTGGAGCAGGCACCGCAAGCGCAAGCGCCACGAGGCCGAGGTGGCCGCGGCCAAACGGGTGGACCCCACCGATCCCAACGCGCTGGCGTCGGTGCCCGTCGACGCGCTCGACGACCTGTCCCGGTCGATCGTCGTCGACGTCGACAACGCGGTACGCACCAGCAGCAACGAGCTGGAGCTGGCCGTCGAGGAGTTCGGCCCGCAGCAGACCGAGCCGTTCGCCACGGCCGTCGAGAACGCCAGGGTCACCCTCAAGCAGGCGTTCAACGTCCGCCAGCAGCTCGACGACGCGGTGCCCGAAACCGCCGCGGAACGCCGCGATCTGCTGACCCGGGTGGTGGTCGCCGCCGCCCGCGCCAACCGCGAGCTCGACACCCAGACCCAGGCCTTCCACCAACTGCGCGACCTGGTGATCAACGCCCCCGACCGGCTCGACGCGCTGACCCAGCAGCTGGTGGACGTCACCGCCCGCATCGACCCGTCGCAGCAGAAGCTGACCCAGCTGCACAGCGAGTTCGCCGACTCCGCGCTGGCCTCGGTGGCCCGCAACGTCAACGCCGCCAAGGAGCGGCTGGCCTTCGCCGACGAGGCGATCAGCCGCGGCCGCGAGCTGGTGGCCAAGCCCACCGCCGGCAAGCAGGGCGAACTGATCGACTGCGTGCGAGGCGCGGAATCGGCTCTGCAGCAAGCCAGTTCGATGCTCGACGCGGTGGACAGCGCGGCCAGCGACATTCGCAAAGCGGTCAGCACACTGCCGGCGGCGATCACCGACATCCAGAACGGCATCAACCAGGCCGCCACCCAGCTGGCCCAGGGCGACGCTGGCCAACGCCACCGAGCTCTCGGCGGCGCGCGACGCCGCGGTGAAAGCCGTCACCGCGGCGCAGAGCACCGGAGCGACCGACCCGCTGGGCGCGTTCACCCAGCTGACCGAGGCCGACGCCCATCTCGACCGGCTGCTGGCCGCGGTCGCCGAGGAACGCGAGGCCGCCGAGCGGCTCAGCCGGTCCTACGACCAGGCGTTGTTCACCGCGCAGTCGCGGGTGCGCTCGGTGTCGGACTACGTCGACACCCGGCGCGGCAGCGTGGGGCCGGAGGCTCGCACCCGGCTCAACGAGGCGGTGCGCCAGCTGGAAGCCGCGCAGTCCAAGAAGAAGTCCAACATCACCGAGGCGATCGCCCACGCCAACGGCGCGTCGCTGCTGGCCGCGCAGGCCCAGCAGCTGGCCAACAACGACGTGCAGACCGCGCAGCGCGCCTACATGAATCACTATGGCGGCGTTGGCCGTTCGTCGAACATGGGCGCGGTGATCGGCGGGATCATCCTCGGCAACATCCTGCGCGGCGGCATGGGTGGCGGCGGGTTCGGCGGCGGTGGCGGCGGTTGGACGTCGACCACCTACGGCGGGTCGCAGGGCGCGTCGGCGGCGGCGGGATGCTCGGCGGCGGCGGCCGGTTCTAGCCCTTCAGCCGGGTGGCGAGGTAGTCGACCACCGAGTCGATGCCGATGCGCTCCTGCGTCATCTCGTCGCGCTCGCGCACGGTGACCGCGTGGTCCTCGAGGGTGTCGAAATCGACTGTCACGCAATACGGTGTGCCGATCTCGTCCTGGCGGCGGTAGCGCCGGCCGATCGCGCCGGCGTCGTCGAACTCGATGTTCCAGTACTTGCGCAGCTCGGCGGCCAGGTCCTTGGCCTTGGGGCTGAGGTCGGCGTGGCGGGACAGCGGCAGCACCGCGGCCTTGACCGGCGACAGCCGCGGGTCCAGCCGCAGCACCGTGCGCTTGTCGACGCCGCCCTTGGCGTTGGGCGCCTCGTCCTCGGCGTAGGCGTCGACGAGGAAGGCCATGAACGAACGGGTAAGTCCCGCTGCGGGTTCGATGACGTAGGGGATGTAGCGGGTGTCGGTGGCCTGGTCGTAGTACGACAGGTCGACGCCGGAATGCTCGGAGTGCGTCTTGAGGTCGAAGTCGGTGCGGTTCGCGATGCCCTCGAGCTCACCCCACGGGTTGCCCTGGAAGCCGAACTTGTACTCGATGTCGACGGTGCGATCCGAGTAGTGCGACAGCTTCTCCTTGGGGTGCTCGTAGAGCCGCAGGTTGTCGGGCTTGATGCCCGAGGTCGACGTACCAGCTGCAGCCGGGTGTCGATCCAGTACTGGTGCCAGTCGCGCGCGGTGTCGGGCTCGACGAAGAACTCCATCTCCATCTGCTCGAACTCGCGGGTGCGGAAGATGAAGTTGCCGGGCGTGATCTCGTTGCGGAAGCTCTTGCCGATCTGCCCGATGCCGAACGGCGGCTTCTTGCGCGAGGTGGTCACCACGTTGGCGAAGTTGACGAAGATGCCCTGCGCGGTCTCGGGCCGCAGATAGTGCAGACCCTCCTCGGTCTCGATCGGGCCGAGGTAGGTCTTGAGCATCATGTTGAAGTCGCGCGGCTCGGTCCACTGCCCCTTGGTGCCGCAGTCCGGGCAGGTGATCTCGCTCATCGGCACCGATCTGGATCAACGGCGTCGTCGCGCGTCCCTTCTTCTCGGCGTACGCCTCCTGCATGTGGTCCTGGCGGTGCCGCTTGTGGCAGTTCAGGCACTCGACCAGCGGGTCGTTGAACACCTCGACGTGGCCGGAGGCCACCCACACCTCGCGCGGCAGGATGATCGAGCTGTCCAGGCCGACGACGTCGTCGCGGCTGGTGACCACCGAGCGCCACCACTGCCGCTTGATGTTCTCCTTGAGCTCGACGCCCAGCGGGCCGTAGTCCCACGCCGACTTGGTGCCGCCGTAGATCTCGCCGGACTGGTAGACCAGGCCACGTCGCTTGGCCAGGTTGACGACGGTATCGATCACGGACGCCACGATGGGTGCCACTCCTGTCTGTCGATGAACAACAGCCACATAGCCTAGCTACCCGGCTTTGACATGCGTGATCGTGCATGGAACAGTGGAAGCTTAAGTGGAAATGATTTCCAATAACGTCCCTGCCTGGTCAGGAGGTGATGACATGACCACCACCACCGAGTTGTCCGCGGAAATCCTCGAGCGCGCCGGTGAGCTGCTGCGCGCGCTGGCCGCGCCGGTGCGCATCGCCATCGTGATGCAGCTGCGGGAGTCGCAGCGCTGCGTGCACGAACTCGTCGACGCCCTCGACGTCCCCCAGCCGCTGGTCAGCCAGCACCTTCGGATCCTGAAGGCCGCCGGCGTGGTGGCGGGCGAGCGCACCGGGCGTGAGGTGATGTACCGGCTCGTCGACCACCACCTCGCCGAGATCGTCGTCGCCGCGATCACCCACGCCGACGAGGACCGCGAGTGACCGGAGCCGAGGTCCGCACTCCCGGCACCGGGGTGCGCGCCACCCGTCAGCGGGCGGCCATCATGGCGCTGCTGGACTCCGTCGACGAGTTCCGGTCCGCCCAGGAGTTGCACGACGAGCTTCGCCGCCGCGGCGAGAACATCGGACTGACCACCGTCTACCGCACGCTGCAGTCGCTGTCGTCGGCCGACCTGGTGGACATGGTGCGCACCGACACCGGCGAGTCGGTCTACCGGCGCTGCTCGGCGCCCGACCATCACCACCATCTGGTGTGCCGCCGCTGCGGCTCGGCCGTCGAGGTCAGCGGCCGCGAAGTGGAGGCATGGGCCGCCGAAGTGGCTGAGGCACATGGGTTTTCCGACGTCAGCCACACCATCGAGCTGTTCGGCACCTGCGCGGACTGCCGAGCGCTAGTCCGTCAGCGCGCGGCGCGCGTCGACGCCCGCGGCAAGAACCATCAGACACCAGCGTGCGCAACGCCTGATCCCCCAGCCCGTCGCCGGGGAAGTTGTAGCGCAGCATCACGTCACCGCGCTTGGCCGGCTGCTCGACCAGCGTCACCGTGCCCAACATCGTCGCCTGTGCTTGTGCCGCAACGCGTTTGCGAAGGTCGGCGTTCAGCGGCAGATCCCAGGCCAGCACCTGGGTCACCGACACCATCTGGATGTCGTCGGCGATCGTGACGGTGCGCAACGACGCGAACGTGCCCTCGTGCCGGACGGTCAGCGCGCCGTCGGGTTCGACGTCGACGGGCATGACGTCGCGCAGTGCATCGGCCAGTCGCTCGGCGAGTTCCACGGGATCAGGCGCGGCCGAAGCGGCGGTTGCGCTCGGCGTACTCCTCGCACGCGGCCCACAGGTCGCGGCGGTCGTAGTCCGGCCAGAGCTTGTCCTGGAACACGTATTCGGCGTACGCGGCCTGCCAGAGCATGAAGTTGCTCGACCGCTGCTCCCCCGACGTGCGGATGAACAGATCGACGTCGGGGATGTCCGGGCCGGTGCAGGTGCTGCTCGACCATCGCCTCGTTGACCCGTTCGGGGTCGATGCGCCCGGCCGCGGCATCGCGCGCGATCTGCCTTGCGGCTTCGGCGATTTCGGCGCGCCCGCCGTAGTTGACGCAGTAGTTGACGGTGATGACGTCGTTGTTCACCGTCATGTCCTCGGCGATGTCGAATTCCTTGATGACGCTGCGCCACATCCGCGCCCGCGAACCCACCCAGCGCATCTGCACACCCATGATGTCGAGGTTCTCCCGGCGGCGGCGTACCACCTCGCGGTTGAAGCCCATCAGGAAGCGGACCTCGTCCGCGCTGCGCCGCCAGTTCTCGGTGGAGAAGGCGTACACGGTCAGGTGCTTGATGCCGATCTCGATGGCCCCGCAGGTGATGTCGATGAGCACCGCCTCGCCCATCTTGTGTCCCTCGGTGCGGCTGAGCCCCCGCTGGGTGGCCCAGCGGCCGTTGCCGTCCATGACGACGGCGACGTGCTTGGGCATCTGGTCGGCCGGGATCGCCGGCGGCACGGCCTTGGAGGTGTGCTGGGGTGGACGGCGCGGGCCGCCGCCGGGGGCCGGCGGCAGCTCGGGGAAGACGACCGGCCACACCGAGGTGTCGGGGAACACCGGATAGTCCGCGGGTGCCGGGGGGAGCTGGGGGAACTGTTCCTTCCGCCTGCGCTCAGCCCCCCGCCACGAGCTGGTCACCCGGTCCATCGCCATGGGGCACATCCTGCCTGAACATCTCCTTACCGTGGTCAGCGGGCTGCCGGTAGACACGCTCCACCAACGGCAGCGTTCGCAGCTGGCGTTCCAGGTGCCACTGCAGGTGCGCAGCGACCAGACCGCTGGCATGGCTGCGGTGTGACGATGACGACTCTTCGGCGACCTCCCAGTCGCCGTCGTTCAGCGCCGACATCAGGTCCAGGACTGCCTGCGGTGGAGTGGTCGACCCGGACGGGCGGCAGTGCATGCAGACGCTGCCACCAGCGCCGATGTGGAAGGCGCGGTGCGGTCCGGGTGCCGCGCACCGGGCGCATTCGGTCAGGGCGGGCGCCCAGCCGGCGATCGCCATGGCCCGCAGCAGATAGGCGTCGAGGACCAGCTCGCGGGGGCGGCGCCCGTCGGCCACCGCGCGCAGCGCGCCGACGGTGAGCCGGTGCAGGGCGGGGGCCGGGGCGTGTTCCTCCCCGGCCAGCCGCTCGGCGGTCTCCAGGACCGCGCAGGCGCAGGTGTAGCGGCCGTAGTCGCTGACGATGTCGGTGGTGAAGGAATCGATGGAGACCACCTGGGTGACGATGTCCAGATTGCGGCCGGGGTGCAGCTGGACGTCGATGTGCGCGAACGGTTCGAGCCGGGAGCCGAACTTGCTGCGGGTACGCCGAACCCCCTTGGCGACCGCGCGGACCAGGCCGTGGTCGCGGGTCAGGAGGGTGACGATGCGGTCGGCCTCACCGAGCTTGTGCTGGCGCAGCACGACCGCCCGGTCCCGGTACAGCCGCATCACACGAGTTTCCCACTGCAATGCGACATCCACGCGGACCCGCGCCGTTAGTCTCGGCGTCGCCATGACTGTGAACGTCAATCCGAGCAGGTCCACCCGGTTTCCGACCCTCGGCGAGCAGCTGTACCAGCTGGCCAGTGGCGCGGTGACCTCCGGCGAACTGGTCCGGCGGTCGCTGCATGCCATCACCGTCAGTCAGTCGACGCTCAACGCCTTCCGGCTGGTGCTCACCGAGGACGCGCTGGCCGACGCGGCCGAGGCCGACCGCAGGCGTGCCGCCGGTGATACCGCCCCCCTGCTGGGCATCCCGATCGCGGTCAAGGACGACGTCGACATCGCAGGCGTGCCGACCTCGTTCGGCGCCGCAGGCCGCATCCGGCCGGCGACCGAGGACTCCGAGGTGGTGCGCCGGTTGCGGGCCGCCGGCGCGGTCATCGTCGGCAAGACCAACTGCTGCGAGCTGGGCCAGTGGCCGTTCACCAGCGGAGCGGCGTTCGGGCACACCCGCAACCCGTGGTCGCGCAAGCACACCCCGGGCGGATCGTCGGGCGGCAGCGCCGCCGCGGTCGCCGCCGGGCTGGTGGCCGCCGCCATCGGCTCCGACGGGGCGGGCAGCATCCGGGTTCCCGCGGCGTGGACGCACCTGGTCGGCATCAAGCCGCAGCGCGGCCGCATCTCCACCGCGCCGCTGCGCGACCCGTTCAACGGCATCGCGGTCAACGGTGTGCTGGCCCGAACCGTGACCGACGCCGCGCTGGTGCTCGACGCGTGCGCGGGCAACGTCGACGACGATCCCTACCAGCCGCCGCCGGTGCGGATGTCCGACTACGTCGGCGTCGCCCCCGGACCGCTGCGGATCGCGGTGTCGACGCGGTTTCCGTTCACGCTGTTCGGCGCCAAGCTGCATCCCGAGATCCGCGCGGCGCTGCAGACCGTCGCCGAGCAGATGACCGACCTGGGCCACACGGTGATGGCGGGCAATCCCAACTACGGGCTGCGGCTGTCGATGAGCTTCCTGCCCCGCTCGACGGCGGGGTTGCTGGACTGGGCCGACCGGCTGGGCGAGGACGTCACGTTCGACCGCCGCACCGAGGCCAACATGCGGATGGGCCAGTTGCTGTCGGGGTCGATGTTGCGCTGGGCGCGCCGAAGCGAGCCGGCGATCCAGCGCCGGGTGGGCCAGATCTTCAACTCCGTCGACGTCGTGCTGGCGCCGACCACCGCGCAGCCACCGCCGCCCGCCCGCCGGTTCGACGACCTCGGGCCCACCGGCACCGACCGCGCGATGATCGCGGCCTGCCCGGTGACGTTCCCGTGGAACCTGCTCGGCTGGCCCTCGATCAACATTCCGGCCGGCTTCACCGCCGACGGTCTGCCGATCGGTGTGCAGCTGATGGGTCCGGCCAACAGCGAACCACTGCTGATCTCGCTGGCGGCCGAGTTGGAGGCGATCAACGGCTGGGCCGACAAGCAGCCCGCCGTGTGGTGGAACACGCCGACCGTCAAGGACTAGAAGCCCAGGCGCCCAAGCTGTTTGGGGTCACGCTGCCAGTTCTTGGCGATCTTGACCCGCAGGTCCAGGTACACCTTGGTGCCGAGCAGCTTCTCGATCTGGGTGCGCGAGACGGTGCCGACGTGCTTGAGCCGGGCGCCGCCCTTGCCGATGACGATGCCCTTCTGGCTGTCGCGCTCGACGTAGAGCACGGCGCGGACGTCGATCAGGTCGTCACGGCCTTCGCGGGGCTCGATGTCCTCGATGACGACGGCCAGCGAGTGCGGGAGTTCGTCGCGCACACCTTCCAGCGCGGCCTCGCGGATGAGCTCGGCCATCAGGACCTCCTCCGGCTCGTCGGTGAGCTCACCGTCGGGGTAGAACGCCGGGCCGGGCGGAAGCTGGGCGGCCAGCACGTCGATCAGGACGTCGACCTGCTCGCCCTTGGTCGCCGACACCGGGACGATCTCGGCGGCGGTGTCGCCGACGAGTTCGTGGACCGCCATGAGCTGCTCGGCGACCTTCTCCTTGGTGACCTTGTCGATCTTGGTGACGATGACGACGAGGGTGGTCCTGCGGCGCGACCGCCCGGATCTGCTCGTAGATCCAGCGGTCACCGGGCCCGATCGTCTCGTCGGCGGGAATGCACAGCCCGATGACGTCGACCTCGGAGTAGGTGGCGCGCACCAGTTCGTTGAGCCGCTTGCCCAGCAGCGTGCGCGGCCGGTGCAGCCCGGGGGTGTCGACGAGGACGATCTGGAATTCCTCGCGGTGCACGATGCCGCGGATGGTGTGCCGGGTGGTCTGCGGGCGGTTGGAGGTGATCGCCACCTTCGACCCGACCAGTGCGTTCGTCAGCGTGGACTTCCCGGTGTTGGGCCGGCCGACGAAACACACGAAACCGGAACGGAATTCATTCATATAGGTGTCCCCGCTCGGTTGGTGATGATGATCGCCGCGTTCGGAGACAGCTCACGGACTGCTCGCACACCCTCGTCGTCGGCCGTGCCGCCGACGAGGACGGCCGCCTCGAAACCTGTTGCACCGCTGGAGATCGCGGCGCGACCGCGGCCTGCAGGGCGGTCAGCCGCAACGCCGACAGCCGGACGGGCGCACCGGCGTAGGTGCGGCCGTCGAGCTCGCGCACCGCAGCACCTTCGGCGGCCTCGGCCCGGCCCATCGCGCCGCGCGCGAGCACCACCAGCTTGGCGTCTTCGGCGTCGAGCTCACTCATCGGCCTGCCCGTTCTCCAGCCCGGTGCGGCTGACCAGGACCGTCTCGATGCGCACCCGGCCGCGATGGTCGCGGCGGCCTTCGGCGTGCAGCCGCAGCCCGTGCGACACCACCTCGGCGCCCGGCAGCGGTACCCGGCCCAGCTCGAGGGCCACCAGACCGCCGACGGTGTCGACGTCGAGGTCGTCTTCGAACTCGATGTCGTACAACTCGCCGACGTCCTCGATCGGCAGCCGGGCCGACACCCGGAACTTGTTGTCGCCCAACTCCTCCACCGGTGCGACTTCGTCGGTGTCGTACTCGTCGGCGATCTCGCCGACGATCTCCTCGAGCACGTCCTCGATGGTCACCAGGCCGGCGATGGCGCCGTACTCGTCGACCAGCAGCGCCATGTGGTTGCGGTCGCGCTGCATCTCGCGCAGCAGGTCGTCCAGCGGCTTGGAGTCCGGCACGAACACCGCCGGGCGCATGACCTCGGCCACCGAGGTGTCCTGGCCGCTGTTGGTCGAGTAATAGGTGCGCTGCACAAGGTCTTTGAGGTAGACGACGCCGACGATGTCGTCGACGTTCTCCCCGACCACCGGGATGCGGGAGTGCCCGCTGCGCACCGCCAGCGAGGTGGCCTGCCCGGCGGTCTTGTCCGATTCGATCCACACCATCTCGGTGCGCGGAACCATGACCTCGCGCGCCGGGGTGTCGCCGAGTTCGAACACCGACTGGATCATCCGGCGCTCGTCGTCTGCCACCACACCGCGCTGCTGGGCCAGGTCGACGACCTCGCGCAGCTCGATTTCGGAGGCGAACGGCCCGTTGCGGAAACCGCGGCCCGGGGTCACCGCGTTGCCGATCAGGATCAGCAGCCGGCTGATCGGGGTCAGCAGCACCGAGATCGCCTGCAGCGGAACGGCGGACGCCAGCGCGATCGAGTAGGCGTGCTGGCGTCCCAGGGTGCGCGGGCCGACACCGATCGCCACGAAGCTGGCCACGGTCATGATCGCCGCGGCGGCCACCAGACCCCACTTCAGACCCAGGTCGTCCCACAGGAAGGCCACCAGCAGCACCGTCGCCGCGGCCTCGCACGCGATACGCAGCAGCACAACGAGATTGATGTAGCGCGGCCGTTCGGCCATCACCCGGGCCAGCCGCAGCGCACCCGGACGTTCGTCGCGGACCAGTTCCTCGACGCGCGCGACCGAGACCGTGCTGATGGCGGCGTCGATGGCAGCGAACAGGCCACCCAGGGCGATCAGCGCGATGGCACCGAGCAGCGGAGCGATTCCGGTCACGGTTCGTCGAAATACCGCGACTTGTCGAGCAGTCGCCGGTCCTTCTCGTTCTGGCGGTCGTGGTGGTAGGCCTCGACCTGATCGGCGACCCACTCCTCGAGCAGCTGACGCTGAAGGGCGAACATCTCCTTTTCCTCGTCGGGCTCGGCGTGGTCGTAGCCGAGCAGATGCAGCACCCCGTGCACGGTGAGCAACGCCAGCTCCTGGCCCAGGGTGTGCCCGGCCGCTTCGGCCTGCCCGGCGGCGAACTCCGGGCACAGCACGATGTCGCCGAGCATGGCCGGACCCGGCTCGGGCGCGTCGGGCCGGCCGCCCGGCTCGAGCTCGTCCATCGGGAAGCTCATCACGTCGGTGGGCCCGGGCAGGTCCATCCAGCGCATGTGCAGGTCGGCCATCGCGTTGGTGTCCAGCAGCACCATCGACAGTTCGGCGGCCGGGTTGACGTTCATCTTGCGGATGACGAAGCGGGCGACGCTGATCAGTTCCTGCTCGGACACGTCGAGGCCGGACTCGTTGGATACCTCGATGCTCATGTTCTGCGGTGCCGCCTAACGCCGGGGCGAGCGGCGCTGCGCCCGGTTCATCAGGGCCGGCTGCTCGGCTTTGGCGTAGGCGTCGACGATCTCCGAGACCAGCCGGTGGCGCACCACGTCGGCGCTGGTGAGTTGCGCGAAGTGGATGTCGTCGATGCCGTCGAGGATGTCCATCGCCGCGCGCAGGCCGGACCTGGCCCCACCCGGCAGGTCGACCTGCGTGATATCGCCCGTCACAACGATTTTCGAGCCGAACCCCAGCCGGGTCAGGAACATCTTCATCTGCTCGGCGGTGCTGTTCTGCGCCTCGTCGAGAATGATGAACGCGTCGTTGAGGCGTGCGGCCACGCATGAATGCCAGTGGCGCAACCTCGATTACGCCGGCCGCCATCAGTTTCGGGATGGCGTCGGGATCCATCATGTCGTGCAGCGCGTCGTAGAGCGGGCGCAGATACGGGTCGATCTTCTCGTACAGCGTGCCGGGCAGAAAGCCAAGGCGCTCACCGGCTTCCACCGCCGGACGGGTCAGGATGATCCGGGTGACCTGCTTGGTCTGCAACGCGCTGACCGCCTTGGCCATCGCCAGGTAGGTCTTGCCGGTACCGGCCGGGCCGATGCCGAACACGATGGTGTTGGTGTCGATGGCGTCGACGTAGCGCTTCTGGTTGAGCGTCTTGGGGCGGATGGTCTTGCCGCGCCGCGACAGGATGTCCAGGCTCAGCACTTCCGCCGGTGACTCGTTGTCGGCGCCGGACACCATGGCCACACTGCGGCGCACCGCGTCGGGGCCCAGGGTCTGCCCGCCGGCGACGAGCGCGACCAGCTCGGAGATGACGCGCTCGGCCAGTGCCACGTCGGCGGCGCCGCCCGCCATCGACACCGTGTTGCCGCGCACGTGCAGGTCCGCCGACAGGCTGTTTTCGAGGGCGCGCAGATTCTCGTCAGCGGAACCCAGCAGGCCCACGACGAGGTCGGGCGGAACAGTCATGCTGGTGCGAACAGACGAGCCAGCGGTTGTCTCGCGGGGCGTCACGTGGTCTTCGAAGCCTGCTTTCTGGGTTCTCGGGTCACAATTGTCAACGTCCCAGTTTACCGCTCGTCGAGCGTCGTCGTGCCGGTCCACCGCGAGGTGAGCACACCGAGCGCCCCGAGGGCCACCGCCGCGGCCGTCGACGTCCGCAACACCGTGGGGCCGAGCCGGACCGCCGTCAGCGCCGGCGGCGGTCAGATCGGCGATCTCGGCGTCGCTGATGCCGCCCTCGGGGCCGACGACCAGCATGATCGAATCTGCTTGGGCCACCGGCATTTCGGCCAGCGGCCGATGCGGCCGACTCGTGCAAGACCAGCACCAGCGCCGCCGGCTGCCACCCGCTCGGCGACCAGGCCGAGCAACCCTTGTGTCGACACCGGCCCGCCGACCTCGGGGATGTAGGCGCGCCGCGACTGCCGGGCCGCCGAGCGGGCCACCGCACGCCAGCGCCGTAATCCCTTCTCCGCGCGGTCACCGTCCCAGCGCGCGACGCACCGGGCGGCCTGCCAGGGCAGGAAGTCGTCGGCGCCGGCCTCGGTGGCCAGCTCGATCGCCAGTTCCGAGCGCTCGGACTTCGGGATGGCCTGGACGACGGTCACCGGCGGCACCGGTCGCGGCGCCGTCCAGCGCTCCACAACCTGGGCCGACAGCCCGCGCTTGCCGGCCTCGCGCACCTCACAGCGCGCCAGCGCGCCGGCGCCGTCGGAGAGCACCAGCCGTTCGCCCGGCCGGATTCGGCGCACCGTCGCCGCGTGGAAGCCTTCGTCACCCTCGACGACGGCGATCTGGCCGACCGCCGGGATGGCGTCGGCGTAGAACAGCGTGTCGGCCAACGGGGGTCAGCGGCCGCTGAAGGTCTCCCGCAGCCGGCTGAACAGCCCGCCGCCGGAGTTGGCCGTCTGCGTGTGCGTGGACCGGACCTGCGCTTCCTCGTGGCTGTGGCTCTTGACCTCGGCGAGCAGTTCCCTGGTCCGGGCGTCGAGCTTGGTCGGAATGCTGACCTCGATGTGGGCGTGCAGATCGCCGCGAACGCCGCTGCGCAGGTGCGGCATGCCGCGACCGCGCAACGTGGTCACCGAGCCGGGCTGGGTGCCCGGCGGGATGGTGATCTCGGTCAGGCCGTCCAGGATCGCGTCGACGGTGACCGTGGTGCCCAGTGCGGCGTCGACCATCGGCACCGACACGGTGCAGTGCAGGTCGTCGCCGTCGCGCACGAAGATGTCGTGCGGCTGCTCGTGGACCTCCACGTACAGGTCGCCGGCCGGACCGCCGCCGGGGCCCACCTCACCCTGGGCGGCCAGCCGCACCCGCATCCCGTCGCCGACCCCGGCCGGGATCTTGACGCTGATGTCGCGACGGGCACGCACCCGGCCGTCGCCGCCGCAGCGGTGACAGGGGTCGGGGATGACCTCGCCGACGCCGCGGCACGTCGGGCACGGCCGCGACGTCATGACCTGGCCGAGCAGCGAGCGCTGAACCGTCTGGATCTCCCCGCGGCCACCGCAGATGTTGCAGGTGACCGGGGTCGAGGTGCCGTGGGTGCCCTTGCCCTGGCAGATGTCGCACAGCACGGCGGTGTCGACGGTGACCTGTTTGGTCACCCCGGTCGCGCACTCGGTGAGATCCAGCCGCATCCGCAGCAGCGAGTCCGAGCCGGGGCGCACCCGGCCGACCGGGCCGCGCGAGGACGTGCCACCGCCGAAGAAGGCCTCGAACACATCGCCCAGGCCGCCGAAGCCGGCGAAGCCGTTGGAGCGCGGCGGCGTTCTCCAGCGGGTCGCCGCCGAGGTCGACGATGCGCCGCTTCTCCGGATCGGACAGCACCTCGTAGGCGGCGCTGATCTCCTTGAACTTGTGCTGGGCTTCCTCGTCGGGGTTGACGTCGGGATGCAGCTCGCGCGCCAGCTTCCGATAGGCGCGCTTGATCTCCTGATCGCTGGCGCCCTTGCTCACCCCGAGCAAGCCGTAATAGTCGCGTGCCACGCTTGACCTTCCTACCGGTTACCGGCTTCTGCTGCTCGAGCCTCTTCACTGCGGTTCATCGGCTGCCCAAGACTTCGCCGATGTACATCGCAACCGCCGCGACGTTGGCAATAGTTCCCGGATAGTCCATCCGGGTCGGCCCCAGCACGCCCATGCCGCCGAAGACGGTGCCCGAACTGCCGTACGTCGTGGTCACCACCGAGGTGCCGACCATCTGCTCGGCCTCGGTCTCGTGACCGATACGCACAGTGACCTTACCCGCGTCCTGCTGGGCGGCGAGCAGGCGAAGCACCACCACCTGCTCCTCGAGCGCCTCGAGGACCGAGCGCAGCGATCCGCCGAAATCGGCGGTGTTGCGGGTCAGGTTGGCGGTGCCGCCCATGAGCAGCCGCTCCTCGTTGTGCTCGACCAACGACTCCAGCAGCACGGTGGCCGAGCGGCCGACCGCGTCGCCCAGCCCGCCGGACCCGTCGAGCCGGGCGGCCAGGTCGGCGACCGCCACCGAGGCCGCCGCGAGTCGCTTGCCTTCCAGCGCCTGGCCGAGCAGTTCGCGCAGCTGGGACAGCTGATGGTCGTCGATGGTGTCGCCGAGTTCGACCATGCGCTGGTCGACCCGGCCGGAGTCGGTGATGACCACCATCAGCAGCCGGGCCGGGGTGATCGCGACGATCTCGAGGTGCCGCACCGTCGAGGACGACAGCGTCGGGTACTGGACGATGGCGACCTGCCGGGTTAGCTGGGCCAGCAGCTTGACGGCGCGGCGCAGCACGTCGTCGAGGTCGACCCCGGACTCCAGGAACTGCAGGATCGCGCGGCGCTCCGAGGACGACAACGGTTTGACCTCGTCGATCCGGTTGACGAACTCGCGGTAGCCCTTCTCGGTGGGCACCCGGCCCGAACTCGTGTGCGGCTGGGTGATGTAGCCCTCGGCTTCCAGCACCGCCATGTCATTGCGCACGGTGGCGCTGGAGACACCGAGGTTGTGGCGTTCCACCAGGGCCTTGGAGCCGATCGGCTCCTTGGTCGAGACGAAGTCGGCGACGATGGCACGGAGCACCTCAAAGCGACGGTCGTCGGCACTTCCCATCTGGTACACCTCCAAGTCGCCTCCATTTTACGGGTCATCAGCAGCACAATTAGCACCCACGCTCGACGAGTGCCACCGGGCGGCGTACCGATCTTCGCCCACCGCTCGCGATCCGGCGGCCAGCGACTAGCCTTGCTCAGATGGTGATGCCAGGTCGGGGGGCCGCATTCGGGACGACGCCCCGATGATCTTCAAGGGTGTGCGCGAAGGGAAGCCATACCCCGAACACGGCCTCACCTACCGCGATTGGTCGCAGATCCCGCCACGACAGATCCGCCTCGACGAACTGGTCACCACCACCACCGTGCTGGCCCTGGATCGGCTGCTGTCGGAGGATTCGACGTTCTACGGCGACCTGTTCCCGCACGCGGTCAAGTGGCACGGCGTGGTCTACCTCGAGGACGGCCTGCACCGGGCCGTGCGGGCCGCACTGCGAAACCGCACCGTGCTGCACGCCCGGGTCTACGACATGGACGCCGGCCCCGACGGGCGCTACTAGTCGAGCACGTCGCGCACCACCGCGTCGGCCAGCAGCCGGCCGCGGCCGGTGAGCACCAGGTGATCCCCGACGTCGGTGAGCAGACCGTCGGTCACCGCGACGGCGGCCCGGCGCCGTTCGGACTGCGTCAGCATCGTCGTCGGCAGACCGCTGTGTAACCGGATGCGCAGCAACACGTCCTCGACGTGGCGGTCGTGGTCGTCGAGCCGTTCGAAGTCGGCGGCCGGCGCCTGGCCGAGCCGAAGCCGCTCGGCGAAAGTGTTGGGGTGCTTGACGTTCCACCACCGGGTGTCGCCGACGAAGCTGTGCGCGCCGGGCCCGGCACCCCACCACTGGCCGCCGTTCCAGTAGCCCATGTTGTGCCGGCACTGCCCGCCGGGCCGGCTCCAGTTGGACACCTCGTACCAGCTCAGCCCGGCGGCGGTCAGCCGCGTGTCGATCAGCTCGTAGCGGTGGGCCAGCACATCGTCGTCCGGGCGGGCGATCTCGCCGCGGCTGACGCGGCGAGCCAGCGCGGTGCCGTCCTCGACCACCAGCGCGTAGGCGGAGACGTGGTCCACCCCGGCCGACAGCGCCGCGTCCACCGAGCGCAGCAGATCGTCGTCGCTCTCCCCCGGCGTGCCGTAGATCAGGTCGAGGTTGAGGTGCTCGAAGCCGGCCGCCAGCGCCTCGGCGGCGGCCTGCGTCGCCCGTCCCGGCGAATGGGTGCGGTCGAGGATCTTCAGCACCGCCGGCGCCGACCGACTGCATACCGAGTGACACCCGGGTGTAGCCGGCGGCGCGGATGCGGTCGAAGAACTCCGGCGAGGTGGACTCGGGGTTGGCTTCGGTGGTCACCTCGGCGTCGGCCGCCAGCGCGAAGTTGTCCCGGACGGCGTCGAGTACCGCCGCCAGGCCCGTCGCCGCCCAGCAGCGACGGCGTACCGCCGCCGACGAAGACGGTGTCGACGGCCACCTCACCCACAACGCCGGCCGCCATCGCAAGCTCGGCGCGCACCGCGGCCAACCACCCCTGCGGCGTCGCCCCGCCCAACTCCCCGGCGGTGTAGGTGTTGAAGTCGCAGTAGCCGCACCGCGTCGCACAGAACGGGACGTGGACATAGATGCCGAACGCCGTTCCCGGCGTCAGGCGCACATCCGGATGCGGGTCCGTCGGCGCGCTGCTAGTCACCCGGCCAGTATTCCAGCCCGACTTTTGCTCACCGTGAGCACAAATCTGGCCCGGTTGGAGGTGTCGGTAAGTTTCGTGGCAGAATGGCCCGCATGACCGCCCCCCATACCCCGCGCAGTGTTGCGCTGGTGGCTCGGCGGCATGTGGATTTCAAGCGCGTTTGTACGTGTTGTTGTCCGGCCTGACGCCGTAGACCCGCCCACCTGTACTCCAGCTGGCCGCCGGATCTGCGCCGCCGGAACAGCTCACCGGTGGTTTTGCGCAGTTCGAACGCCAGCTCCTTGAAATGAGGAGCACCTCTCATGACCGAGCCGACCAAGACGGCGAGGCCAGCCAAGTCACCGCGCCGAGGGCCAGTGGGCTCTGGGTTACCGCGAACCGCTCAACGCCAACGAGCAGAACAAGAAGGACGACAACCCGCTCAACGTGCGGGCGCGCATCGAGAACATCTACGCCAAGACAGGGCTTCGACAGCATCGACAAGAGCGACCTGCGCGGCCGGTTCCGCTGGTGGGGCCTGTACACCCAGCGCAAGCCGGGCTACGACGGCACGTGGACCGGTGACGAGAACACCGACATGCTCGAGGACGAGTTCTTCATGCTGCGGGTGCGCAGCGACGGCGGCGCGCTGACCGCCGCAGCGCTGCGCACGCTCGGTGGAATCTCGACAGAGTTCGCCCGCGACACCGCCGACATCTCCGACCGCGAGAACGTGCAGTACCACTGGATCCGGGTCGAGGACATGCCGGAGATCTGGCGGCGACTCGACGCGGTGGGCCTGCAGACCACCGAGGCCTGCGGCGACTGCCCCCGCGTGGTGCTGGGCTCCCCGCTGGCCGGCGAATCGGTCGACGAGATTCTCGACGGCACTCCCGGCGATCGACGAGATCGTCCGCCGCTACGTCGGCAAGCCGGAGTACTCCAACCTGCCGCGCAAGTTCAAGACCGCGATCAGCGGCCTGCAGGACGTGGTGCACGAGGTCAACGACGTCGCGTTCATCGGGGTCGACCACCCCGAGCACGGCCCCGGTTTCGACCTGTGGGTGGGCGGCGGGCTGTCGACCAACCCGATGCTGGCGCCAGCGGGTCGGTGCCTGGGTTCCGCTCGACGAGGTGCCCGACGTCTGGGAAGCGGTGGTCAGCGTGTTCCGCGACTACGGCTACCGGCGGCTGCGCGCGAAGGCCCGGCTGAAGTTCCTGATCAAGGACTGGGGTGTCGAAAAGTTCCGGGAAGTCCTCGAGACCGAATACCTCAAGCGGCCGCTGATCGACGGGCCCGCACCCGAGCCGGTCGTCCGTCCGATCGACCACGTCGGTGTGCAGCGACTGAAGAACGGGCTCAACGCCGTCGGAGTGGCGCCTATCGCAGGCCGCGTCTCGGGCACGATCCTGACGCAAGGTCGCCGACCTGGCCGAGGCCGGCCGGCTCGGATCGGATCCGGTTCACGCCGTACCAGAAGCTGGTCATCCTCGATGTGGCCGACGACAAGCTCGACGAGTTGCGGCGCCGGTCTCGATGCGCTCGGGCTGCCGTCGACACCGTCGCACTGGCGGCGAAACCTGATGGCCTGCACCGGAATCGAGTTCTGCAAGCTGTGCTTCGCCGAGACACGGGTGCGCGCCCAGATCCTGGTGCCCGGACCTGGAGAAGCGGCTGGAGGACCTCAACGCGCGAGCTGGACGTGCCGGTCACCGTCAACATCAACGGCTGCCCCAACTCGTGCGCCCGCATCCAGGTCGCCGACATCGGGTTCAAGGGCCAGATGGTCGACGAGGGCGACGGCCCGGTCGAGGGTTTTCAGGTGCACCTCGGCGGAAGCCTGGGCCTGGACAGCGGTTTCGGCCGCAAGCTGCGTCAGCACAAGGTCACCAGCGCGGAGCTCGGCGACTACATCGAGCGGGTCGTGCGCAACTTCGTGAAACAAAAGCAAGAGGGTGAGCGTTTCGCCCAGTGGGCAGTGCGAGCAGACGAGGCTGATTTGCGATGAGCGCTCGCGCGAAGAGCAGAGGACAGCGATGAGTGTTGAGGTGCATGACATGACCGAGGCTGACCTGCGGGCATTGGCCGAGCGCGGTGCCGCCGAACTCGACGGCGCCGACGCGCTGGAGTTGTTGGCCTGGACCGACACCCATTTCGGCGGCAGGTACGTGGTGGCGTCGAACATGCAGGACGCGGTGCTGGTCGATCTGGCGGCCAAGGTCCGCCCGGGTGTCGACGTGCTGTTCCTCGACACCGGCTATCACTTCGCCGAGACCATCGGCACCCGTGACGCCGTGGAAGCCGTCTACGACATCAACGTCGTCAACGTCACCGCCGAGCACAGTGTCGCCGAGCAGGACCGCCTGCTGGGCAAGGACCTGTTCGCCCGCGACCCCAACGAATGCTGCAGCCGGCGCAAGGTCACCCCGCTGCGCAAGGCGCTGCAAGGCTATTCGGCGTGGGTGACCGGTATCCGCCGGGTCGAATCGCCCACCCGCGCCAACGCTCCGCTGATCTCCTTCGACGAGGCGTTCGGGCTGGTGAAGATCAACCCGTTGGCGGCCTGGTCCGACGAGGACATGCAGGCCTACATCGACGCGCAACGGCGTCCTGCTGAATCCGCTTGTCGACGAGGGATACCCGTCGATCGGCTGCGCGCCGTGCACGGCCAAGCCGGTCAAGGGCGCCGACCCGCGCAGCGGTCGCTGGCAGGGGTCTGCCAAGACCGAATGCGGACTGCACGTTTCGTGAGGTGCTCATCTCTGACCGCGCACGGCAGCGCCGATCCGCGCTCCGCCGTGATCACCCATGCGGTGGCCGAGCAGGTCCGCCTGCAGCGGCCCGGCCTGGACGTCCGAGTGGCGTTCTGCGAGAAGAACTCCCCGAACCTTCGCGACGTGCTGCGCACCGTGGCCGGCCCGGCGGTGGTCACGCCGTTGCTGCTGGCCAGCGCCTACCACGCCCGGGTGGACATCCCCGCGATGATCGACGAGGCCGGGGCCGACGTGCTGCAGGCCGACACCCTCGGTGAGGACCCGCGTCTGGTCGAGGTCATGCGGGAACGCCTGGCCGATCTGGACGTCAGCGAGCACGACCGCGATCTGGGTGTCCTCGTGGTGGCGGTGGGAGCCTCTCGCGCCGAGGCCAACGCCCGCACCGCCACGCTGGCCGAAGCTCTGGCCGAGGGCACCCGGTGGGCTGGGGTTCAGGTCGGCTATGCGACCGGACCGCATCCGTCGGTGACGGACGGTATCGAGCTGTTGCGTCAACGTGGCGCGCGCCGGGTGGTGCTGGCGCCGTGGTTCATCGCGCCGGGGCGCATCACCGACCGGGTGGCCGAGATTGCACGCACCGCAGGTGTTTCGATGGCCGAGCCGCTCGGCGCCCATCCGCTGATGGCCGCGACGGTGCTCGACAGGTTCGACCGCGCGGTGGCCGAGCGGGCCGCAGCCTAGCCGGCCGCGACCTGCACTTCGCCGGCGATCGGCGGCACCCGGGTGGCCCGCACGTACACCGTGTCGCCTTCCTTGAGCCCGAGCGCCTCGGCGTCACCGCGGGTGATCTGCGCGGTGAACGGGGCGCCGTTGGTGGCGCTGGTCATCTCGACGCGCACCTCGAAGCCCAGGTACACCATCCGGTCGATGGTGGCGCGGGTGACGCCGGTGGACTCGGCGGTGCCGTCGCCGGCGGCGATCGCCATTTCCGGATTGCGCCCCACCCGAATGTCGTGCGGGCGCACCAGGATTCCGTTCAGTGCCGACACGGTGCCCAGAAACGACATGACGAAGGCGTTGGCGGGGCTGTCGTACACCTCGGTGGGTGAACCGACCTGTTCGAGGCGACCCTTGTTGAGCACCGCGATCCGGTCGGCCACATCGAGCGCCTCGGCCTGGTCGTGGGTGACCAGCACGGTGGTGACATGCACCTCGTCGTGCAAGCCGGCGCAGCCACGCCCGCAGGTCCTCGCGGACCTTGGCGTCCAGCGCGCCGAACGGCTCGTCGAGCAGCAGCACCTCGCGGATCGACCGCCAGCGCGCGGGCCAGCGCCATGCGCTGACGCTGGCCACCGGAAAGCTGGTTGGGATAACGGGTTTGGAAGCCCGCCAGGCCGACGACCTCGAGCAGGTTGTCGACCTTGTCCTTGATCTCGGCCTTGGGCTTCTTGCGGATCTTCAGCCCGAACGCGACGTTGTCACGCACGTTGAGATGTTTGAACGCGGCGTAGTGCTGGAACACGAAGCCGATGCCGCGGCGCTGTGGCGGGACATTGGTGACGTCGCGGCCGTGGATGGTGATGGTGCCGGTGTCGGGCTGGTCGAGTCCGGCGATGGCGCGCAGCAGCGTCGACTTTCCCGAGCCGCTGGGCCCCAGCAGGGCGGTCAGCGATCCCGACGGCACCACGAAGTCGACGTTGTCCAAGGCGTTGAAGTCGCCATAGCGCTTGTTGGCGCCGGTGACAGTGATCGCGTCGGTCATGACAGTTCCAATCTTGTCTGGCGCTTACTCGGCGGCCCGGGCGCGCCGGGCATCGAGGACGACCTGGACGACGAGGACGAGCACGGCCACCGTCATCAGCAGCGTCGAGACGGCGTAGGCGCCGTACTCGGCGCCGCGGTTGTAGCGGTCGGAGACCAGCAGGGTCAGCGTCTGCGACTTGCCGGGCAGGTTGGACGACACCATGATCACCGCGCCGTACTCGCCGAGGGTGCGTGCCACGGTCAGCACGATGCCGTAGGTCAGGCCCCACCGGATCGACGGCAGCGTGATCCGCCAGAACGTCTGCCACCAGCTCGATCCCAGGGTGGCCGCCGCCTCCTCCTGGTCGGTGCCGAGCTCGTGCAGGACCGGCTCGACCTCGCGGATCACGAACGGCACGGTGACGAAGATGCTGGCGAGCACGATGCCGGGGAATCCGAAGATGATCTTGAAGCCGAGGTTGTTCTCGACGAAGCCGAACACCCCTGCGGTGCCCCACAGCAGGATCAGGGCCACACCGACCACCACCGGCGACACCGCGAACGGCAGGTCGATGATCGCCTGAAGCGCGGCCTTGCCGCGGAACTTGTTGCGCGCCAGCACCAATGCGGTCGGCACGCCGAACAGGACGTTGAGCGGGACCACGATCGCCACGACGAGCAGCGACAGTTGCAGCGCGGACAACGCGGCCGGGGTGGTGATCGAGGCGAAGAACGCACCGACGCCCGGGGCGAACGTGCGCCACAGGATCAGCCCGACCGGGACGATCACCAGGATCGCGATGTAGGCCAGCGCCGCATAGCGGGCGAGGTAGCGCACCAGTGGGGAGGGAGTCATGACGCGAGCTCCTCCCGCTTGGCCGCCCGCGAGCCGATGGCCCGCAGGACGAGCAGCACGATGAACGAGATCACCAGCAGCACAATCGAAATCGCAGCCGCACCGGTGCGGTCGTCGTTCTCGATCAGCGTGCGGATCCACTGCGAGGACACCTCGGTCTCCCCCGGCACCGCGCCGCCGATCAGCACCACCGAACCGAATTCGCCGATCGCGCGGGAGAAGGCCAGGCCGGCGCCGGCCAGCAGGGAGGGCAGCAGCGCGGGCAGGACGACGCGCAGGAAGATGACGGTGTTGTTGGCGCCCAGCGACGCCGCCGCCTCCTCGACCTCACGGTCGAGTTCGAGAAGGACCGGCTGAACCGAACGCACCACGAACGGCAGCGTGACGAACAGCAACGCGATGCCCACGCCCCACTTGGTGTGCTGCAGATGAAGATCGACCGGGCTGTTGGGGCCGTAGAGCGCGAGCATCACCAGGCTGGCCACGATGGTGGGCAGGGCGAAGGGCAGGTCGATCACCGCGTCCACCAGGCGCTTGCCCGGAAAGTCGTCGCGGGTCAGCACCCAGGCCACCAGCAGGCCGAACACCGCGTTGATCAGGGTGACGCCGAGCGAGATCGTCAGACGTCACCCGAAACGACTCCAGCGCGGCGTTGGAGGTGATCGCCGTCCAGAAGGCGGGCCAGCCGCCCTTGGCCGACTGCCACACGATGGCGGCCAGCGGCAGCAGGACGATGACGCTCAACCAGATCGAGGCGGCCCCGACGCGCAGCGCGGTGGAGCCGTGCCGGCGGGCCAGGAAGCCGGACGGCCCGCCCGAGTCACCACCGGTGAGCTCGGGCCGGACCGCCTGCGGATTCGGCTCGATGGCTGCTGTCATCCAGTCGCCTGCTTGTAGATCTTCGTGATGGACCCATTCTCCTTGTCGAACAGGGCCGGATCCACTGTGCTCCACCCACCGAGGTCGGCGATCGTCCACAGCTTCTGCGACGGCGCCGGGAAGTCGGCGGCGAAGTTCGCGGCCACCGCCGGGTCGACCGGCCGGAAGCCGGCCTCGGCCCAGATCTTCTGGCCCTCCGGCGTGAACAGGAAGTTCTTCAGCGCCGTCGCCTTGTCCACGTGCGCGCTGGTGGTCACCACGGCCACCGGGTTCTCGATCTTGAAGGTCTGCGGCGGGATGATGTGCTCGACCGGCTTGCCCTGCCGCTCGACGTTGATGGCCTCGTCCTCGTAGCTCAGCAACACGTCACCGGTGCCCTGCAGGAACACGTCGGTGGCCTCCCGGCCCGAGCCCGGCCGGGTCTTGACGTGCTCGGTGACCAGCTTGGTGACGTAGTCCAGACCGGCCTGCGCGTCCTGGCCGCCGTTGCTCTTGGCGGCATACGGCGCCAGCAGGTTCCACTTGGCCGAGCCCGAGCTCAGCGGGCTGGGGGTGACCACCTCGACGCCGGGCTGCAGCAGGTCGTCCCAGTCCTTGATGTTCTTGGGATTGCCCTTGCGGACGACGATGGTGACCACCGAGCCGAACGGGATGCCCTTGGTCGCGTCCTTGTTCCAGTCGGCGGCAACCTTGTTGGCCTTCACCAGACGGGTGACGTCCGGCTCGACGGAGAAGTTGACGATGTCGGCGGGCTTGCCGTCGACCACGGCGCGCGACTGGTCGCCGGACGCACCGTAGGACGTCGTCACCTCCACACCCTTGCCCTCCGGGGTGGCCGCGAACGCGGGGATGATCTTGCTCCAGCCCGGCTCCGGAACGGCGTAGGCCACCAGCGTCAGGGTGGTGTCGGCCTTGGTGCCGTTGCCGCCGCCGGCGACGTCGCTGGAACCGCCGCCGCAGGCGGCCAGCACCGTTGCGGTTGCGGCCAGCGCAGCTGCGGCGCGCCACCGGCGAGGGGGTGAGGGGATCTTGTGCATCAAGGGGCCTTTCTCATTGCGGTAGACGGGCGGAGTCAGCCCGTCGCAACGGATTGGCGAGATTTCAGCAGCAAATTGCCGCGACTGTCGCCGACACCAGACCGAGGACGGGCAGGGGTGTCAACGACAACATGCAACATCAGCAACGGCGCAAGCACCGACCGCAATGAGCGCCAGAATATGGCCCTCGCGGTAACCGGTCGCCGATTGCATGGCGCGAAGCTTAGCAGAGTTGGGGTACACGGCCACTCGGGGCATCAGCGGTTCAGCAACCACACCACGAGGACCAGAATCAGCAGCGCAACGAGGGCCAACGTGACCCGCGAGCGGGGCATCCCGCTCACCGTCCGCCGCCCGTCGTCGTGGCGGATCCAGTGCAGCATTCGGATGCCGTGACCGAGCGCCGCGTCCACCACCACCGCGATTCCGTAGGCGAGCGCCAGGACCACCGGCATCACGATGAGGGTCTGCAGCACGAATCCCAGACCCGGACAGCCACAGCTCCACGCCGTCCCACCAACTCAGGATTGCGGTCACGACGCCAGCCTATGCCGAGCCGGTGCGGGGCACTCCCACCGGCGCGAGCAGCAAAGTTACGGTTCGGCTCATAGGTAGACGCCGGGCCGCCCGGCGGTCGATGATGTCCCCATGGTTCTGCAAGCCCAGCCAGCAGGCGGGGACACCGAGGCCGTGCCCGCCGTCGCGTCGCCCGCGCCCCTGTCCGTGACGGTCCCGGTGCCCTATGCCTCGAGCGCGGCGTTGCGCAACCCGTTCCCGCCGATCGCCGACTACGCATTCCTGTCGGACTGTGAGAACACCTGCCTGATCTCCTCGGCCGGTGCGGTGGAGTGGTTGTGCGTCCCGCGCCCCGACTCGCCCAGCGTCTTCGGCGCGATCCTGGACCGCGGCGCCGGCCATTTCCGGCTCGGACCGTACGGGGTGTCGGTGCCCGCCGCCCGCCGCTACCTGCCGGGCAGCCTGATCCTGGAGACCACCTGGCAGACCCACACCGGCTGGGTCATCGTGCGCGACGCCCTGGTCATGGGTCCCTGGCATGACCTCGAGGCCCGATCGCGCACGCACCGGCGCACCCCGATGGACTGGGATGCCGAGCACATCCTGCTGCGCACCGTGCGCTGTGTGAGCGGCACGGTGGAACTGGTGATGAACTGCGAGCCGTCGTTCGACTACGCCCGGGTCAACGCCGCCTGGGAGTACTCGGCCAACGCCTACGGCGAGGCGATCGCGCGGGCCAGGAAGGATCCCGACGCCCACCCGACGCTGCGCCTGACCACCAACCTGCGCATCGGGCTCGAGGGCCGCGAGGCCCGCGCGCGGACCCGCCTCAAGGAAGGCGACAACGTCTTCGTCGCGCTGTCGTGGTCCAAGCATCCGTCGCCGCAGACCTACGAAGAGGCCGCCGACAAGATGTGGCAGACCAGCGAGGCGTGGCGGCAGTGGATCAACATCGGGGACTTCCCCGACCACCCGTGGCGCGCCTATCTGCAGCGCAGCGCGCTGACGCTGAAGGGCCTGACCTATTCGCCGACCGGCGCGCTGCTGGCGGCCAGCACCACCTCGCTGCCCGAGACGCCGCAGGGCGAACGCAACTGGGACTACCGCTACGCGTGGGTGCGCGACTCGACGTTCGCGCTGTGGGGCCTCTACACCCTGGGGCTCGACCGCGAGGCCGACGACTTCTTCTCGTTCATCGCCGACGTGTCGGGCGCCAACAACGGCGAACGGCATCCGCTGCAGGTGATGTACGCCGTCGGCGGCGAACGCGAGCTGGTCGAAGAGGAGCTCAACCACCTCTCCGGCTACGACAACGCCCGGCCGGTGCGCATCGGCAACGGCGCCTACAACCAACGCCAGCACGACATCTGGGGCACCATGCTCGACTCGGTGTACCTGCACGCCAAGTCGCGCGAGCAGATCTCCGACCAGTTGTGGCCGGTGCTCAAGGAACAGGTCGACGAGGCGATCAAGCACTGGAAGGAACCCGATCGCGGGATCTGGGAGGTGCGCGGCGAACCGCAGCACTTCACCTCCTCGAAGGTGATGTGCTGGGTGGCGCTGGACCGCGGCTCCAAGCTGGCCGAGCTGGTCGGCGAGAAGAGCTACGCCCAGCAGTGGCGCGCGATCGCCGAGGAGATCAAGGCCGACATCCTGGCCCACGGCGTCGACAAGCGCGGAGTGCTGACCCAGCGCTACGGCGACGACGCCCTGGACGCCTCGCTGCTGCTGGTTCCGCTGGTGCGGTTCCTGCCGTCCGACGACCCGCGGGTGCGGGCCACGGTGCTGGCGATCGCCGACGAGCTCACCGAGGACGGGCTGGTGCTGCGCTACCGCGTCGAGGAGACCGACGACGGCCTGTCCGGCGAGGAGGGCACGTTCACGATCTGCTCGTTCTGGCTGGTGTCCGCGCTGGTGGAGATCGGCGAGGTCAGCCGGGCACGGCACCTGTGCGAGCGGCTGCTGTCCTTCGCCAGCCCGCTGCACCTCTACGCCGAGGAGATCGAGCCGCGCACCGGCCGGCACCTGGGCAACTTCCCGCAGGCGTTCACCCACCTGGCGTTGATCAACGCAGTGGTGCACGTGATCCGCGCCGAGGAGGAGGCGGACAGCACCGGGGTGTTCCAGCCGGCCAACGCTCCGATGTAGGCTCGCGGGGCCACTGCGCCGAATATGGAGTTGTGTCACACTTTCGCGTGATTTCGGTGCACAACTCCACGCTCGGCAAGCTGCCCTGGGCCGCTACTTCTTCTCGGCGTTCTTCAGCATCTCGGTGGCTATGCCGCTTGGCCTCGTCGTTGATCGAGTCGCTGCACGCCCACGCCTCGATGACGAGGTTGGCGGCTCCGGCCAGTGCGTGCTGACAACCCCATCCGCCGGCGTCACGCTGTTCGGCGCTCTGCGTGAGGATCTCACCGGCGACGTCGGCGTCGCCGATCTCCCACGTCGAGTGCACCTCGTCGTGGTCGATGTCGATCGACGAGCCTTCGCATTTCCGCAATGTCGACCTGGACTGCTCGACGAACTTCTGCGCCTTGTCCGCCGACGGGAACAACACCGCGATCTGCTCGACCCAGTGTTCGTTGTCGGTCGTGGGCTCCTGGAGGACCTGGTCGCGCACCGCGGTCCAGTCACTGCCCTTGTAGACCTTCTCCTCGGCGCCGTAGATCGCGCCGAGGCAGTCGATGTCGGACACCGCGTCGGAGTTGTCGCTCATGTCCTCCGACGACGCAGCCCCCCGGATACCGGTGGCGTCCATGATGCCGTTGATCGCACCCACGCTCAGCAGCACATGGTCGAGATCGGACTTCTCGAGTTTGGGCACGTTCACCGACGTCGGCCCGCTGCCGTGGGCCTGGACGGCGGTGCCGCCCACCGTGGCGACGCATCCGGACAGCAGGGCTCCGAGCATGACGGCGGCGCACGCCGCGGGCACAGGGCGGATCACGGGGTCATTGTCCCCCGGCTGGGCTCCTCAGCGTGCCTGGTTCACCCGGTCGAGCATCGCCGTGGCCAGGTTCACCGCACGGCCGGCGGGTTTCCGGTCGCCGCCGGTGACCGCGGCGTCGACGTCGACGATGCAGTCCGAGGCGACGCCCAGCGCCCGTTCGGTCGGGAACTCGGCGTCGTGCTGGTTGTCGGAGTTGATCACCGTCGCCGACAGCATCGCCCCGTCGACGCGGACGTCGGTGATCTTCTCGTACAGCTCGGCGTTGTCGGCGTTGTGCAGATAGGTCGTCACGGTGGTGCCCTCGCACGCCTTCCAGCGGTTCACGAAGTCGCCGAACATCGCCTGCGCCTTCGCCGCCGAGCCGAACTCGACGACGCCGGCGTCGACGCTGGACACCGTCTGGTGGCCGCCGTAGTTGGAGAACGTCTGCCAGGCGGCCGCGCGGACCTCGCCGTTGGCGTAGACGATCCGCATGAACGGCGAGACGGCTCCCAGGCAGTCGATCGGGTTCGCGGCGTTGTTGTCCCGAATTCCGTTGGGCAGGGCGTCGATCCCGCCGGCAGTGGGACGCGAACCGTTGTCGCTCAACGGGTTTCCGGCGACACCGCTCACCTCGGCGCTGCTCGGCAGAATGGCGGCGAGGTCGAGGGCAGCGGTGCTGCGGGCATCACGCGCCGCACTACCGCCCACCGTGGTCGTACACCCGGCCAGCACGACGACGCCGACCATGGCTACAAGTATCGATCGCCCCCGAACGACGTGAACGTCGTGTGAGATGTGCCCCCTACTTCCGCGTCTTGTCGGCGGCGGAATCAGTGGACAGCGCGGCGACGAATGCTTCCTGCGGCACTTCGACCCGGCCGATCGTCTTCATCCGCTTCTTGCCCTCTTTCTGCTTCTCCAGCAGCTTGCGCTTACGGGTGATGTCGCCGCCGTAGCACTTCGCGAGCACGTCCTTGCGGATGGCCCGAATGTTCTCGCGGGCAATGATTTTCGAGCCGATGGCCGCCTGCATCGGAACCTCGAACTGCTGGCGCGGGATGAGCTCCTTGAGCCTGGTGGTCATCTTGTTGCCGTAGGCGGCGGCGGAGTCCTTGTGCACGATCGCGCTGAACGCGTCGACGGCCTCACCCTGCAGCAGGATGTCCACCTTGACCAGTGCGGCCTCCTGCTCGCCGGCCTCCTCGTAGTCCAGGCTGGCGTAGCCGCGGGTGCGCGACTTCAGCGAGTCGAAGAAGTCGAAGATGATCTCGCCCAACGGCATGGTGTAGCGCAGCTCGACGCGTTCTGGCGACAGGTAGTCCATCCCGCCGAGCTCACCGCGCCGCGACTGGCACAGCTCCATGATGGTGCCGATGAACTCGCTGGGCGCGATCACCGTGGTCTTGACCACCGGCTCGTAGACCTCGCGGACCTTGCCCTCGGGCCAGTCCGACGGGTTGGTGACGATCTTCTCGGTGCCGTCGTCCTGGACGACCCGGTAGACGACGTTGGGCGAGGTGGAGATCAGGTCGAGGTCGAACTCGCGCTCGAGGCGCTCGCGGGTGATCTCCATGTGCAGCAGCCCGAGGAAGCCGCAGCGGAAGCCGAACCCGAGCGCCACCGACGTCTCCGGCTCCCACACCAGCGCCGCGTCGTTGAGCTGCAACCGCTCCAGGGCGTCACGCAGGTTCGGGTAGTCCGAGCCGTCGACCGGGTAGAGACCCGAGTAGACCATCGGCCGCGGCTCGCGATAGCCGGTCAGCGCCTGGGTCGCGCCATGGCGGGCCGAGGTCACGGTGTCGCCGACCTTGGACTGCCGGACGTCCTTGACCCCGGTGATGAGGTAACCGACCTCGCCGACGCCGAGGCCGTCGGTCGGCTTGGGCTCCGGGGAGACGATGCCGACCTCGAGCAGTTCGTGGGTGGCGCCGGTGGACATCATCTTGATGCGCTCGCGCGGGGTGAGCTTGCCGTCGACCACCCGCACGTAGGTCACCACGCCGCGGTAGATGTCGTAGACCGAGTCGAAGATCATCGCCCGGGCGGGGGCGTCGGAGTCGCCGGTCGGGGCGGGGACCTGGCGGACCACCTCGTCGAGCAGTTCGCGCACGCCTTCCCCGGTCTTGCCCGACACCCGCAGCACGTCGCCGGGCTCGCAGCCGATGATGTGGGCGATCTCACCGGCGTACCGCTCGGGGTCGGCGGCGGGCAGGTCGATCTTGTTGAGCACCGGGATGATCGTCAGATCGCGATCCAGCGCCAGGTAGAGGTTCGCCAGGGTCTGGGCCTCGATGCCCTGGGCGGCGTCGACCAGCAGGACCGCGCCCTCGCAGGCCTCCAGCGCGCGCGAGACCTCGTAGGTGAAGTCGACGTGGCCGGGGGTGTCGATCAGGTGCAGGACGTAGTCGGTGTCGCCGACCTTCCAGGGCAGCCGCACGTTCTGGGCCTTGATCGTGATGCCGCGTTCGCGCTCGATGTCCATCCGGTCCAGGTACTGCGCACGCATGTCCCGGTCGGCCACGACGCCGGTGAGCTGCAGCATCCGGTCGGCCAGCGTCGACTTGCCGTGATCGATGTGGGCGATGATGCAGAAGTTCCGAATCTGCGCCGGCGCCGTGAAGGTCTGGTCGGCGAAACTGCTGATGGGAATCTCCTGGTCGGGCGGTGTTCGTAGGGCCGGTGGGCACGTCAAGCGTATCGACACGGGCGCCGCCGAGCACAATCGCTCGCCTATGCTGTCGAGAATGGCGTCGCAGTGGAAGACGTTGCAGCGGTTCTGCAGAGAACATCGTGTTCAACGAGGCCCCGAAGTTCATCCGGCAGCTGCAGAGTTCACAGTCCGTACAGCGGACCATCCAGCAGGGCATCAGGATGGGCATCGACGTGCTGCTGGCCAGTGCCATCGCCACCGACAAGCCCGCCGCGATCACCGCGGGCCGGCCGGTCACCCGCAACAGCGTCCCGACCGCCCATCGCGCCCGCAAAGTGATGTACGCCCCCGACCTCGACGGCCGGGCCGACCCGGGCGAGATCGTGTGGACCTGGGTGGTCTACGAGGACGACCCGACCCAGGGCAAGGACCGCCCGGTGCTCGTCGTCGGCCGTGATCGCAGCGTCCTGCTCGGCCTGATGCTGTCCAGCCAGACCCACCACGACGACGACCGCAACTGGGTCGGCATCGGCTCGGGCAGCTGGGACTACGACGGCCGGCCCAGCTGGGTGCGCCTGGATCGGGTGCTCGACGTTCCCGAGGAGGGCATCCGCCGCGAGGGCGCGATCCTCGACGAGCAGACCTTCGAGCTGATCGCCACCCGGCTGCGGGTCGAGTACTCCTGGAGCTGAGCGCTCAGCGCGCCGCTGCGGTCGCCCGCTCGGACTCCCGCACCACGGGCAGAACCCCGGTGCCGACATGTCCGATCTCGTCGATCTGCGGATAACCCGACAGCACGAACTCGGTGATGCCGAGCTCGGCGTACTCGTTGAACAGCGCGGCCACCTCGTCGTAGCTGCCGACCGCCGCGGTGCCGGCCCCGTCGCGCAGCAGGCTCGGCCCGGCCCACAGCCCCGGGTGCACCTCCAGACTGCGGGCGTCGAGCACCTCGCCGGTGGTCAGCGCCGCCATCCGCCGCTGTCCCTCCGAGCCGGATCGCAGGAACCGTTCGTGCGCGCTGCGCACCTGCTCCGGGTCGAGGTCGGCCAGCAGCTCGTCGGCACGGGCCCAGGCCTGGTCGTGGGTGGGCCTGGCCACGGTGTGCAGGCGGACGCCGTAGCGCAGCGTGCGGCCGTGCCGCGCGGCCGCGGTGCGGACCCGCTCGATCTTCTCGGCCACCTGCTCGGGTGTCTCACCCCAGGTGAGGTAGACGTCGGCGTGCTCGGCGGCCACCTCGATCGCTTCCGGTGAGGAGCCGCCGAAGTAGACGGTGGGCACCTCGGGGACCGGATAGGCGACGCGCGCGTTGTCGACGGTGTAGAACTCGCCGTGGAAGGAGAACTCGCCGCCTCGCCAGACCCCGCGCAGGATCGACAGGAACTCGCCGGTGCGCCGATAGCGTGCGGCCTTGTCGATGGTGTCGCCGTAGCGCCGCATCTCGGCGTCCTCACCGCCGGTGACGATGTTGATCGCCAGGCGGTTTCCGGTGAATCGCTGGTAGGTGCTGACCTCCTGCGCGGCAAGGGTGGGTGAGAGCACACCGGGACGGAATGCCACGAGGAACTTCAGCGTGCGGCTGTGTTGGGCCAGCGCCGCGGTGGCGATCCAGGAGTCCTCGCAGGCCGAACCGGTCGGCGTCAGTGCGGCTTCGAAGCCGAGGTCTTCGGCCGTGCGTACCAGCTTGGTCAGGTTCTCCAGGGTGGGCAGCAGATGGGACTGTGCGCGCGACTGGAAGTCACCCTGGTTGTCGGCGATGGTGGGGGTGTCGCCGTGGGTGGGCAGATACCAGTGGAATTTGAGATGGCCGGTCATGAATTCCGCTCGACTCCAGATCAATTCGCAGGGCACCCCTGAGCAGAATGATGCGACTGATCGGGTTTGGCGAGAGTTCAAACCATGCTGATCGCATGGCCCAGGGTCAGCCGCCCTGGGTGATGTAGGCCTGCAGGTGCTCGTGCTCGGCCTGCAGCTCCTCCATCCGGTTCTTCACCACGTCACCGATGCTGACGATGCCGACCAGCCGGCCTCGTCCCTCGATGCTCACATCCGTCGAGCCGGCCGTCGGCAGCACGTGCCGCACCCGGTTGTTGGTCATCAGGGCGCTGAGATCTTCGATGTGATCGTCGGGGGTGCAGCTCACCACGACGCTGCTCATGATGTCTTTGACCTCATGGCGCAGCAGGTCGGGGCCGTGCTCGTGCAGCTTGCGCACGACATCGCGCTCGGACACCATGCCGAGGACGCCATCGGGCCCGACCACGACCATCGCGCCGATGTTGTGGACGGCCAGCTCGGTCAGCAGCCCGCTCACCGTGGTCGTCTCGGTGACCGTGGCCACCGCCGATCCCTTGCTCCGCAATATGTCCGCGATGCGCATCGTCACTCCCTTGTGATCGACCTCACACAAGGCTAAGTCCTACCCGGGCGGAGCGGACGCAAACCGGATGTGTTGGTGTTGGGGATGGGCATGCTGCCGAAGACGGTGTTGGGCGATGGGCTGACGGTCAGTGCGATCGGGTTCGGCGGGATGGCGCTGACCCCGGTGTACGGCGAGGTCGACGACGCGGAGTCGTTGGCGACGTTGCAGCACTGCCTCGACGTCGGCGTCACGTTCATCGACACCGCCAACGTCTACGGCGGCGGCAGCAACGAGCGATTGATCTCGCGCCTGCTCGCCGATCGCCGCGACGAGGTGACGCTGGCGACGAAGTTCGGCATCGACAGTCTCGACGTCGGCGGGCTTCGCGCGCGAGGCGACGCCGGCTATGTGCGGCAATGCCTCGACGACAGCCTCGGCCGCCTCGACACCGACGTGGTCGACCTCTACTACATGCACCGCCGCGACCTGTCGGTGCCGATCGAGGAAACCGTCGGCGCCATGGCCGAACTGGTCACCGCGGGCAAGGTCCGTCACCTCGGCCTGTCGGAGGTCACCGCCGATGAACTCCGCGCCGCGGTGGCGGTGCACCCGATCGCGGCGGTCCAGAGCGAGTGGTCGCTGTGGAGCCGTGACGTCGAACGCCACGTCGTGCCGGCCGCCGCGGAACTCGGCGTGGGCTTCGTGCCCTACTCCCCGCTGGGTCGGGGCTTTCTGGCCGGGGCGATCCGCTCGGCCGCCGACCTGTCCGCCCCGTGGGACTTCCGGCGCAACATGCCGCGCTTCGCCGAGGGCGCCCTCGACGCCAATCTGGCTGTGGCGCAACTGGTTGCGTCGATCGCCGACGAGGCAGACGCGACGCCGGCGCAGGTGGCGCTGGCCTGGCTGCGACAGCGCGCCGAGACCCTCGGCATCGCGTCGGTGCCCATCCCCGGCACCCGGCGCGCCGCACGGGTCGACGAGAACGCCGCGTCGCTGGCGGTCGAGCTGACCGGTGATCAGCTGGCGAGACTGGACGCGGCGGGCGCCGCGGTTGCCGGCGACCGGTTCGCCGACCTCAGTTGGGTGTCGGCCGGGCGGGAGTGACCGCCGGTCGCATCGAGTGAGGAACCACGCAGAAGAAGTGCGAGTGAACCCTGCGAGTTCCTCACTCAACGCCGAAGCGGCGGGTAGAAACGACAGCATGATCGATATCACCCTGCTCGGCACCGGAAGCCCGATGGTCGACCCCAACCGGGCCGGGCCCTCGACCCTGGTCACAGCCGGTGATTCGACGTTCCTCGTCGACTGCGGCCGCGGGGTGCTGATGCGGGCCGCCGCGGCGGGCGTGGGCGCGGCCAACCTGACCGCGCTGCTGCTGACCCATCTGCACAGCGACCACATCACCGATCTGTCCGACGTCATCACCACACGGTGGGTGACGACGTTCGTGCCGACGCCGCTGCCGATCATCGGACCACCCGGCACCAAAGCCGTCGTCGAGGCGACGCTGCAGGCGCTGGCACCCGACATCTCCTACCGCATCGCGCATCACGCCGACATCACCGAACCACCGTCGGTGCAGGTGCACGAGTACACCGACGGGCAGGTGTGGGACGCCGACGGGGTGCAGATCACGGTGGCGCCCACCGATCACCGCCCGGTGGAGCCGACGATCGCCTTCCGGATCTCCTACGACGGCACCGTCCGTGGTGCTGGCCGGGGACACCGTCCCCTGTGCCGCTCTCGACGAGTTGGCCAGCGGCGCAGGGGCGTTGGTGCACACCGTGATCCGCAAGGACCTGGTCGCGCTGGTGCCCCAGCAGCGGCTCAAGGACATCCTGGACTACCACTCGTCGGTGGAGCAGGCCGCCGCGACCGCGGCGCGCGCCGGGGTCGGCACCCTGGTGCTGACGCACTACGTGCCGCCGCTGGCGCCCGGCCAGGAGGACCAGTGGCGGGCACTGGCCGCCACCGAGTTCAGCGGTCCGGTCGAACTGGGCGACGACCTGCTGCGGGTGACGATCAGCTAGGCAAGGCGGGTGATCTCCACGACCACGTCGAGGTCGGTCGACCCCTCGCCGGAGTAGATGCCCTTCAGCGGCGAGACGTCGGCGTAGTTCCGGCCAACGCCGACGCTGATGTACTGCTCGTTGATCTCGGAGTCGTTGGTCGGGTCGTAGTTCCACCAGCTGCCCGTCCACGCCTGGATCCACGCGTGGCTCTGCCCGTCGACGGTGTCACCGACGACGGCCTTGCGGTTGGGGTGCAGATAGCCCGACACGTAACGGGCCGGAATCCCCATGCCGCGCAACAGAATCAGCGTCAGGTGGGCGAAATCCTGGCACACGCCCTTGCCTTCACGCAGCGCGTCGAGCCCCGAGGAGTGCACGCCGGTGGTGCCGGGGACGTACTTCAGTTCGCTGTGCGCCCAACGGGCCGCGGCGATCACCGCGTCAGCGGGTTCGTTCTCCTTGATGATGCGCCTGCCGACTCGTTCGAGCCGGCGGCTGCAGCGGGGTGTATTGCGTCGGGGTGAGCACCTCGTCGAACTTGTCGCGCACCGCCTCGGCGGCCAACTCCGCCCAGGAGACCGTCTTCGACGGCGGCTCGGGCCGGTCGGTCTCGACCACCGACGACGAGGTGACCTCCAGTTCGGTGTGCGGCGCGTGCAGGTCGAAAGCCGTTACGGCAGTTCCCCAATAGTCGACGTAGCGATAGTTACGGGTGGCCGGGATGGTCTCGACGCGGTTGAGGATGACGTTCTGCCGGGAATCCGACCGCGGGGTGAGCCGGGCTTCGTTGTAGGAGGCGGTGACCGGCGACTTGTAGGCGTAGCCCGTCGCGTGCACCACGCGCATCCGCCACATCAGGACCTCGCCCTCCTCGAGCTCACCTCGTCGACCAGCAGCGCCCGTTGTGACCGGCATCCGACCAGGCCACCCACGGCGCAGAGTAGAAGTACTGCAGCTTCACCGCTTCACCGACCTCTCGACAGGTGGCCTGCAATCCGGCCAGCCGCTCCTCCAACGACTCGAGCAGCACCCCGGGCCGGATGAACTCCAGCTCGCTGCGGGCGCGCCCGAGGAGTCGCTGCGCTTCGGCGGTGGCGCCGATCCGGTTGTGCTGGCGGTGCATCAGTTCGTCGAGGCTGTGCTCGGCGAGCTTGAGCGAATAGTAGATCGAGCGCGGGAAAAGCCGGTCCAGCACCATGAATTCGACGACGCGGTTGGCGTCGAGCGCACCGCGGTAGGTGCGCAGATAGGTGTCGTGCGCACCGGCCGAGCGCAACACCGTCACCCACGCCGGTGAGGATGCGCTGTCGCCCACCCGGGACAGCAGCAGGCGCACCGTCATGTCGACCCGCTCGATGGCGCGGCCGAGCACCAGGAACCGGTAGCCGTCGTCGCGGGACAGCGTCGAGTCGGCCAGACCGGCGAACATCGCCGCGCGGCCCTCGATGAAGGAGAAGAACTCGTGCGGGCCCAACCGGCGCGCGGCGCGCTCGCGTTCGGCCAGCGCGTTGTAGGTGGTGTTGAGGCACTCCCACATGTCGCTGGACGTGACTTCCCTTGCCGAGCGGGCGTTTTCGCGCGCACCGGAGATCGCGTCGACGATCGAGCAGCCGCCCTCCAGCCCCCGGCTGAACGCCACCAGGTCGGTCAGCGACCACAGGTCGAGCTGATGCTTGGGCGGTTCGATGCCGAGCACCTGCAGCAGCACCCGCGACGTCTGGTCGGGGTCGACGCTGGAGTCCTCGAGCAGCTGGTGGACGGTGACGTCGAGGATGCGGGCGGTGTCGTCGGCGCGCTCGACGTAGCGGCCGATCCAGTACAGGGCCTCGGCGTTGCGGGCCAGCATCAGCGCATCACCGCCTGCTGCTGTTGTTGCTGCTGGCCCTGCTGTTGCTGGCCGGACTGCTCGGGGGCCTTCTCGGCTCGCGGACGACTTGACGGGCTTGGGCAGCTTGCGGACGATCTCGGCGGCGCCCAGCTCGCGGGCGGCCACCGACGAGCGCGACGCCAGCACCCAGGTGTCCTTGGACCCGCCGCCCTGACTGGAGTTGACCACCAGCGAGCCCTCGGTGAGCGCGACGCGGGTCAGCCCGCCGGGCAGCACCCACACGTCCTCGCCGTCGTTGACCGCGAACGGACGCAGATCGACGTGGCGCGGTGCCAGGTTGTCGCCGACCTTGGTGGGCACCGTCGAGAGCTGGACCACCGGCTGGGCGATCCAGCCGCGCGGGTCGGCGCTGGATCTTCTTGGCGCACCGTCGTCGAGCTCCTTCTCCGAGGCGTCGGGCCCGAACACGATGCCGTAGCCGCCGGAGCCCTCGACCGGTTTGATCGACCAGTTCGTCGATGCGGTCGAGCACCTGCCTCGCGTTCGGCGTCCAGCCAGCAGCGCAGCGTGTCGACATTGGCCAGCAGCGGCTTCTCCCCCAGGTAGTACTCGATGATCGTCGGCACGTAGGTGTAGACGAGCTTGTCGTCGCCGACGCCGTTGCCGACCGCGCTGGAGATCACCACGTTGCCGGCGCGGGCGGCGTTGAGCAGGCCGGCCACCCCGAGCACCGAGTCGGGCCGGAACTGCATGGGGTCCAGGTAGTCGTCGTCGATGCGGCGGTAGATGACGTCGACCTGACGCTCGCCCGGAGGTGGTGCGCATGTAGACGGTGTTGTCGCGACAGAACAGGTCGCGGCCCTCCACGAGTTCCACACCCATCTGCCGGGCGAGCAGCGAGTGCTCGAAGTAGGCGGAGTTGAACGGCCCGGGGGTCAGGACGACGACGGTGGGGTCGGCCTCGTTGGTGGCCGCGGCGTTGCGCAGCGCCCGCAGCAGGTGCGAGGCGTAGTCGCCGACGGCGCGCACCCGGTGGGTGGCGAACAGGTTCGGGAAGACCCTGGCCATGGTCCGCCGGTTCTCCATGACGTAGGAGACCCCGGACGGTGAGCGCAGGTTGTCCTCCAGCACCCGGAAGGTGCCCTGGGCGTCGCGGATCAGGTCGATTCCGGCGACGTGGATGCGCACGCCGTTGGGCGGGTTGATGCCGGCCGCCTGCCGGTGGAAGTGCTCGCAGGAGGTCACCAGCCGGCGCGGGATCACGCCGTCGCGCAGGATCTCCTGGTCGCCGTAGATGTCGTCGAGGTAGAGCTCGAGCGCCTTGACCCGCTGCGTGATGCCCCGCTCGAGGCGGGACCACTCGGCGGCGGAGATGACGCGCGGGACCAGGTCGAGGGGGAAGGGCCGCTCCTGGCCGGACAGCGAGAACGTGATGCCCTGGTCGATGAAGGCCCGGCCCAGGGCCTCGGCGCGCGCGCCCAGCTCTTCGGTGTCCGACGGGGCGAGTTCGGCGAAGATGCCCTTGTAGGGCCCGCGGACGTTGCCCTGGGCGTCGAACATCTCGTCGAAGGCCTTCGCATAGGAGCCCAGGTTGTTGTAGCCGCCGAAGATGTGGTCGTGTTGACGGGGCTGTCGGGCCCCGTTGCGCGACGACCGGCTGGCTTCGGAGGGCAGGGTACGGAGGCTCACCCGTCACATGCTGCACCACGATCGCCGTTTCGGCAGGTTACTGGGGTGCATTTTGGGTGATTGCACCCTTCGCTGGTACCCTGAACAGTCGCTGCCCGAGGGCCTGACGGCCCCGGCATGACCGACACCCCGAGCTTGAAAACGAAGAGGATATACACGCGTGGCCAACATCAAGTCGCAGCAGAAGCGGATTCTCACCAACGAGCGCCGCAGACTGCGCAACAAGTCGGTGAAGAGCTCGCTTCATACGGCGATCCGCGCGTTCCGTGAGGCTGCCGCCGAGGGCGACAAGGACAAGGCCGGCGAACTGCTGACCGCGACCAGCCGCAAGCTGGACAAGGCCGCCAGCAAGGGCGTGATTCACAAGAATCAGGCGGCCAACAAGAAGTCTGCTCTCGCGCAGACCTTCCACAAGCTCTGATCAGTCCCGGCCGCTTCCGGCGGCCAGTTGCGCAACCTTGCGCACCGCATCTTCCAATGCATAGTCGGCGTCGGCCGCTGCGCCCTTGACGTCGGCGTTCAGCGCCGCAACCACCCGAATCGCCGTGGCGACCTTGTCCCGCGACCAGCGCCGCGACTGCTTCTGCGCCTTCTGGATGCGCCAGGGCGGCATTCCCAGCTCGGAGGCCAGCCGGTACGGGTCACCGGAGAGCGGCCCCACCCTGGCGATGGCGTGGATCGCCTCGGCGAGCGCGTCGGCCAGCACCACGTGCGGCACGCCGCGCATCATCGCCCAGCGCAGCGCCTCGGTCGAACCGGCGACATCACCCACGACGGCCTTGTCGGCGATGTCGAAGCCGGACACCTCGGCCTTGCCGCTGTGATAGCGCCGGACCGCGACGGCGTCGACGTGGCCGCCGGTGTCGGCGACCAGCTGTGAACAGGCCGAGGCCAGCTCGCGGATGTCGGAGCCGACCGCGTCGAGCACGACGCTGAGGGTGTCGTCGTCGACCTTGACCTTGAGGGCACGGAACTCGGCGCGCACGAAATCTGCCCGCTCGGCGGCCTTGGTGATCTTCGCGCAGAGGTGGACCTCGGCGCCGAGCTTCTTGAGCTGATCGGCGAGCGCCTTGGCGCGCCCTCCGCCGGAGTGCACGACTACCAGCACCGTCCCGGGCGGCAGGTCCGCGGCCGCCGAGGCGATGAGGTCGACGGCGTCCTTGCCCGCCTCGGCGGCCGACTCCAGGACGACCACCCGCTCGTCGGCGAACAGCGACGGGCTGAGCAGCTCGGCCAGTTCGTTGGTGGACACCTCACCGGCGCGCAGCCGGTTCACCGGCACGTCGTCGGTGCCCGCGGCGGCGCGCGCGGCGCGCAGCACCTGACCGATCGCGCGGTCGACCAACAGTTCCTCGTCACCCAGGATCAGATGCAGACTGGCCACCGTCGCGCTCACGCCCCGATCGTTTCACGCCGCGCCGACAGCGACCGACACCGACCACGACCAGAACACCGACGGCGCCGACCAGCACCACTCCACGCCGGCCCGGACGGCACGGTGACGGCCGCGCCGGGAACCGCGCCGGCCCAGCGGGCCACGTGCAGCAGCCACCACAGCTCCGGCCCGGTGAACCGGATCAACACGCCGGCGCCCGGCGCCCACAGCGGACACAGGGCCGCGGCGGCGGTCCCGAGCACGGTGATCGGTGGAATCACCACTGCCACAGCGAGATTCGCGAGCGACCGCGATCAGGCTCAGCTGCCCGGAGATGGCCGCGATCAGCGGCGCGGTCACCACCTGGGCGGCCAGCGCGATGCACACCGCGTCGGCGAGTGGCTTGGGCCAGCCGCGGGCGACCAGGCGCGCCGACCAGATCGGGGCGAGCACCACCAGCGCGGCCGTGGCCGACACCGACAGCGCGAACCCGACGTCGACAGCCAACTGCGGCGCGGCGACCAGCAGCGCCAGTACGGCCGCCGACAGGACGGGGATCGCCTGGCGGCGCCGGCCGGCCAGCACGGCCAGCAGCGCAAGGGCGCCCATCACCGCCGCGCGCAGCACGCTGGCCGTCGGCTGCACCACGATGACGAACGCCACCAGCGCCACGGCGGCCAGCGCGACGGCCGGGCGCGGGCCGACGAGCCGCGCCGACAACAGCACCGCCCCGCACACGATCGTGACGTTGGCCCCGGAGACCGCCGTCAGATGGGTCAGGCCCGCGGTGCGGAACTGCGCGGTGGTAGCCGGCGGGACCGCCGAGGTGTCGCCCAGCACCAGACCGGGCAGCATCGCGGCCTGATCGGCGGGCAGCACCTGCAGAGCCGCGGCGGCGAACCGGGACCGCACCGTCTGCGCCACCCGCTGCACCGGCGAGGCCCGACCCAGCACCGGTTCACCGGAGGCGGTCAGGACGGCCACGGTCAGGTCCCGGCGGGTCGGGCGACCGATGCGCGCCCGGAACCGGGCCGGCTGCCCGGCGCTGAGCTCACCGAATCCCAGCACGGGTGCGAAAACGACCACCCGCCCGGACATTTCACCGTCGCCGAGCCGGTTGAGGTTGGCGCGGAACATCAGTCGGCCGTTGCCCAGTGATCGCGGGCTCTCCGTCGGGGTCACCGTCAGCGAGGCCGCCGTCCCGAACCGGTGTGCGATCGGGTGCTCCGCGCACGGCCGCGTCACGCAACGCGACGGCCACGCCGAACCCCGCGCCGATCACCGCGGTGCCGATCACCGCGACAGCGGCCGCGCGAAGCGCCGGGGTCGCCGCGCCGCGCCACCACACCAGCGCCGCCCAACCGGCGGCGCCGACCGCGCACGCCGCGGCGAGCAGCGCGCCGATGGACCACACGATGCCTGCGGCGGTCACCGTCCAGGCCGTGAGCGCCGCAGGCACCAGCCGAAGATCCAGTCGCGCGGCCGGCTCGGGGTGCACCGCTCAGACCCGCACCAGCGGCCCGCAGCTTCTCCAACCGCGCGGTGCCGATCCCGTCCACTTCGCCGAGTTGATCGACACTGGCGAACTTCCCGTTGGCGTCGCGCCAGGCCACGATCGCGGCCGCGGTGACCGGGCCGACGCCCGGCAGCGCGTCGAGTTGCTCCACGGTCGCGGTGTTGAGGTCGACCGGCCCCGCGGCCTTGCCACTCGTCGGGGTCGGCCCGCGGCGGGCGCCTGCGGCGCGCCCGCCGCTGACCGAACTGCCCAGCGCGCTCGGCTGTCCCGCCGGTGTGGAGATGCCGACGACGACCTGCTCACCGTCGGCGAGGTGGCGGGCGAGGTTGAGTCCGAGCATGTCGGCGCCGTCGAGTGCGCCGCCGGCCGCCGAGACCGCGTCGGCGATCCGCGCTCCCGGCGCCAGGGTCACCAGGCCCGGCTTGTTGACCAGTCCGACGACGCTGACGACGACCGGCTGGTCGGGTGCGGCGCTGGAGCGCGGGGTCGCCGACGACACCATCTCCACCGGCGGCAGCTTGGCGGACATGACCGGGGCGGGATCGTCGCGCATGAGGCTGAACACGGTGATGAGGACGGCGATCGCGGCGATCACGGCCAGCGCGACGCCGCCGGCCCGGCCCGGGTCGGCCCGGATCGCCGCCAGCAGCCGCTCGCGCCGCTGCGGGCGGCTGTCGGGAATCCAGCTCGGTGTCAGGTCCTCGTCATCCGGGTCGTCGTCGTCCCCGCCGGAACTGGCGGGCCCGGCCAGACGGGCCAGCGGGTGATCGGTTCGCATGGCCCTGACGGTAGGGGCGCCATCAGACCGCTGCGGCTCACACGAAGGGCCCGCACGGCCACCCTGTGCATGAAGTCCGAACTGTGCACAACCTCGACGGGTCAGGCCACCGCAGGGTTGTACGGCGAGGCCACCGGCGGCTGTGCCCGCAGGCCGGGATCGGAGGCCACCACCGCTTCGGCGCGTGAAGCGCACCCGCCGGCCGGTCCCGCCGTCATCGCCCGGCGTCCCGGGGTCGGTCCACTCGAGGACCGCCGTTCCGGACAGCTGCAGCGCCCGGCCGGTGGCGAAGTCGAGGAACAGCAGTGCGGCCGAGTCGTCGACGGCGAGGTTGCCGAAGCTGTTGAACATGTTGTTGCCGGGATAGTCCGGCCACCACAGCTGCGAACCGTCGACCCGGACGAATCCCGGCGTTCCGCCGCGGTGCGAGGCGTCGGCGCCGCGGTTCGGGTGGACGGTGCCCAGGAAGAACGTGTCGGCGCGCGCGATCAGCGCGGCGTCCTCGGCATTGAGCCGGTCCCGGTGGACGGCCCCGATCGCCGACGCCGGCGCGACAGGCTGCACAGTGCGCTGCTGAATGTACTTGGGGCAGTTGCCGAAAGCCTGCTCCACCTCGATCTCGAGCCCAGCCTGGGCCGGCCTGCACCAGGGTGCCGTTCACCCGCACCCGTCGCCGGGTGGCGAACTCGATGGCGAGGAGGCCGACGGGCTGACCGGCAGGCAGGCGCCACAGCGGATCGCCCTCTCGGGGCGCCGCCGCCACGGTCAGGACGCCGTCGCGGGCCTGCAGGAATCCCGGGGCGCCGTGCAGCGGGGAGGTCCACAGCCGGTGCTCGCGCGTCGCGGGCGGTGATCACCGCCAGTTCGCGGTCGGCCAGGAAGCTGCCGATGCCGCCGTCGAGGTGGGGTTCGCCGAGCATCCCGGCGAGCCGGCCGGCTTCGCGCTGTACCCCGGCCCGCCGCTGGACGGCCAGTTCCCCGTCGTGGAAGTTCTCCGTTGGCGCCACCGGGCACTCCTTGGGTTGTCGAGGTGTCCAGCACAACCAGGACCGGTCCGGTTTTCATCCGCCCGCATGGTGTACAAAGCGTCAGGAGTGTTCACTGCCGTCGTCCGAGGAGGATCACCCATGACCGCAACCGCCGATCGGCCGATCCGGGTCATCCAGTGGACGACCGGCAACATCGGCCGCCGCTCGTTGCACGCGATCATCGGCCGCCCCGACATGGAGCTGGTGGGGGTGTTCGCCCACGGCGCCGACAAGGTGGGTGTGGACGCCGCCGAGTTGTCCGGCTGGCCACTGGGACCGGGCAAGCCCACCGGGATCACGGCCACCAACGACATCGACGCGCTGCTGGCCGCCAAGCCCGACGCGTGCTGTTACAACCCGCTGTGGCCCAACATCGACGAACTGGTGCGGCTGCTGGAGTCCGGGGTGAACGTGTGTTCCTCGGCGGCCTGGATCACCGGCGGCAAGCAGACACCGGAGGATCTCGATCGCATCCGAAAGGCCTGCGAGACAGGCAATTCCACGATCTTCGGCAGCGGCGCGCATCCCGGCATGACGAACATGGTCGGCATGGTGCTCTCCGGTGCGTGTGAGCGGGTCGACGAGATCCGCATCACCGAATCGGTGGACTGCTCGACCTACGAGTCGGCGGGCACCCAGTCGGCGATGGGCTTCGGCTGCGACCCGGACACCCCGGGACTGGCCGAAAGCGTGCGCCGCGAGAGCGAGGTGTTCGCCGAGTCGGCGGCCATGATGGCCGACGCCATCGGCGCGGACCTGGACCGGATGACGTTCGACGTCACGTTCACCCCCGCAACCGGAGACTCCGATCTGGGCTTCATGACCATCCCGGAGGGCACCGTCGGCGGGGTGTACGGCTATCACCGCGGCTGGGTGGGTGAGCGCAACGTGGTCAGCGTCGGATTCAACTGGACCATGGGCAGTCACGTCACACCGCCCAAGCCGCTGGAACACGGCCACGTCATCCAGGTGTACGGGGTGCCCAACATGCGCACGGTGCTGCACTGCCTGCCGCCCAAGGGCTGGACCGAACCCGGCTTCATGGGGCTGGGCATGATCTACACCGCGATGCCGGTGACCAACGCGGTGCCGGCCGTCGTGGCCGCCCGGCCCGGGATCGTGACACTGGCCGACCTGCCGCCGGTGACCGGACGGTTTCAATCGCACTAGTTAGACTAGACCGAATAGTCTTACCGTCGTATTCTTGGCGGTATGCCGCACAAGACGGTCTCCAGCACCGAGGCAAAAGCCGGGCTCAACGCCCGTTGGCTGAGGTCGAACGCACGGGCACGTCGGTGACCATCACCAACCACGGCCGGCCCGTCGCAGTGCTCATGCCGGTACAGCAGACGCCACGGCGGTTCGGCCAGCTCCCGAACCTGATCGTTCCCGCCAACTTCGACGAGCCCCTACCTGAAACGGAACTGGTTGCGTGGGAAGCAAACCCGTGATCAAGGCGACGATGGTCCGACAACGTCGAGCGAGGTCCTTCTCGACACCCACACCCTGCTGTGGCTGGTATCCACGCCCGACGAAGTCTCCCAAGCCGCCCGCGACGTCCTCGGGCAGAAGACGTGCACCATCTGGGTGTCGGCGGCAAGCGCATGGGAAATCGCCATCAAGACCCGCCTGGGACGCCTCGACGGCGAGTCCCTGCTATCGGCGTGGTCTGACATCACAGCCGACATGACGGCCACGGAGCTACGCTATCGAGGCGGCCGACGCAATCTTCGCCGGTCGCCTGACATGGCAACACCGCGACCCCTTCGATCGGATGCTCGTCGCCCAAGCAACGCGACGCAGCCTCACCATCGCCACTCGCGACGAGCAGATATTGCGAGCCGCCCTCACTCCAACTCTGAAAGTCTGATCGCGCTAGAGGATTGCCGATCGTCATCGCCGCCACCACGCCCAGCGCGCCGGGCCCCACGTGCACACCGAGCACCGGTCCCAGATCGGTGATGACGATCTCGCCGCACCCCGGCAGCGCCGCCGACAACGTCGCCGCGACGTCGGCCGCGGCGTCGGGGTTGGCGATGTGGTGCACGGCCAGCGCGGCGCGCTGCTCCCCCACCACCTCCAGCACCTGCTCCACCATCGCGGCCACCGCCTTGGATGCGGTGCGCACCCGCGCAAGCAACACCAGCTGACCCTGCTCGTCGATGCGCAGCAGCGGCTTGAGCGCCAGCGCGGTCCCCAGCCACGAGGCGGCGGTGCCGATGCGTCCGCTGCGGCGCAGATTGTCCAGGCGGTGCACGACGATGAAACTGTGGACCCGGTCGACCATCGATTCCGCCTCGGCGGCAACGGCATCGAGGTCGGACCCCGATTGCGCGGCGCGGGCGGCGGCCAGCGCGACGAACCCGGTGCCCATCGCCGTGGACTTCGAGTCCACCACCCGCACCGATCCGCCGAATTCACCGGCGGCGTACTCGGCCGCGCCCAGCGTGCTCGACAGGGCGCCGGAGATGTGCACGGCGACGACGCCGTCGCCCCCGCTGTCCTGCAGCGCCTGCCGGTAGGCGGCCGTCAGTTCGGCGGGAGTCGCCCCGGCCGTCGTGACGTGGCCGCGCTGATACAGATCCGACGGCACCGGGTCGACCCCGTCGCGCAGATCTTGGCCATCGACCAGAATATGCAGCGGCACAACCTGAATCGCCCACTTCGTCGACCTGCTCGGCGGGGATCCGTGCCGATGAATCGGTCACCACGACGACCGCCATGGGTCAGTCGTGCGGCTTCTCGTGCGGCACGCCGGCCTCGGCGAGCGCTTTGAGCATCAGCTCGGCGACGGCCTCGTGCGCCTCGAAGTTCCAGTGGATCCCGTCCGGGTTGCCCCGGCCCGCCAGGATCTCTTCGGCGACAGCCTCTTTGAGGTCCACCAGCGGAATGTCGTGCTCGGCGGCCCAGTCGGTGATCGCGGTGACGGTTCCCGGGCGGCCGTGGTGGGCGTGGCCGTAGGTGGGTGCGATGTGCACCGACGGCAGCGAGGCGACGATCGGAATCCCGGGCCGGTTGAAGTCGATTGCGCCGCGGGTCATCTCGAGGTACTCGACGGTCAGGTCCGGCGGCAGCGCCGAACGCGCCATCGGCGAGAACCGGGGCTGCACCCAGCCGTAGCCGTCGCGCACCCACCGGCGCAACCACGGCGGCCGCACGTAGCGGATCAGTTCGCGCATCGCCGTGGGCAGCGGCGAGGGCAGCGAGTCCATTCCGCTGGTCGCGAAGATCACCGCGCCCGCGCGCGGCAGCGCCGCCCACGATCGGGGATCCTGGGTGGCCGCCCACCACACGTCACGCGACGTCCAGCCGATCCGGCCGATCAGCTCGAGATCCCAACCCAGTTGGGCGGCAACGATATTGGGCCAGATCCGCGGGTCGTCGGCGGGCAGTCCGCCCTGCGGGCCGTAGTAGGACAGCGAGTCGGCGAAGACCAGCAGGCGTCCGCTCAGAGGACATCGTTGGCCACCTGGGCCGATGCGTTCCACACGTCCAGACGCCACCGCAGGTCGCTCGAAATCCGCGTCGTCGTCACCATGCCCGGACAGCTGGGCCCAGCTGGCGTTGCCCATACCGCCCAGCACCGGCCAGCTGTCGACGGGAAGGTCGAGCAGGGCAGCGGTCAGCGCGGCGATCAGCCCGCCGTGCGCGACGAGAACCAGCGGCCGGTCGGGGTCCTCGATGCCCCACTCACGTTCGGCGGCAACAAGTTCGGCGACCAGCGGCACGCTGCGGTCGGCGACGTCGATGCGGCTCTCCCCGCCGTGCGGAGCCCAGGTGGCGTCGTCGCGCCAGGCCAGCCGCGCCCCCGGCGCGTTGGCGTCGACCTCCTGGTGGGTCAGTCCCTGCCAGTCGCCCAGGTGGGTCTCCCGCAGCCGGGTGTCGACGTGAACCGTGCAGACCGGTGCGCTCACCGAGCGCCACGGCGGTGTCGTAGGCGCGGCGCAGATCCGACGACACGATCAGCAGCGGTTGACGTTTGGCCAGCACCTCGGCGGCGGCCACGGCCTGGGCGCGGCCCAGGTCGGTCAGCTCGCTTTCGAGTTGACCCTGCATCCGGCTGCCGGCGTTGTAGTTCGTCTGACCGTGGCGCAGCATGACCAGCCGGCGCACCCTCACGGCGTCTCCTCGTCCGGATGTCGCCGGCACGACGTCGTCAAGGTTCACCTCGACCAGCGGGCAGTCCCGCCACAACCGGTCCAGCGCGTAGAAGCTGCGCTCCTCCTGATGCTGGATGTGCACGACGATGTCGACGTAGTCCAGCAGCACCCAACGGCCTTCCCGGGTGCCCTCCCGGCGCGCGGGCTTGTATCCGGCGAGCGCGCATCTTCTCCTCGACCTCGTCGACGATGGCGTTGACCTGCCGCTCGTTGGACGCCGAGGCGATCACGAACAGGTCGGTGATCACCAGCTGACCCGAGACGTCGATGACGACGACGTCCTGGGCGAGCTTGGCGGCCGCGGCGCGCGCCGCGACTTCTGCCATCCGGATGGCTTCGGCGGTCGCGGTCACTCGGGTCCCTCCTCGAGGGTTGCGGCGGCCATCCGGCCCACGTGGCCGAGGTCGCGGTAGAGGCGGCGCTTGGCGACGTATTGCACGACACCGTCGGGCACCAGGTACCAGATCGGTCGGTCCTTGGCGGCGCGGATCCGGCAGTCGGTGGACGAGATGGCCAGGGCCGGCACTTCGACCAGGGTCAGCGCCTCCTCGGGCAGTTGGTCGAACGCGGCGACGATGTGCTGGCCGTTGAGCTCGTAACCGGGCCGGCTGACCCCGATGAACTTGGCCAGGGCGAACAGTTCTTCCCAGTTCTGCCAGGACAGGATCGAGGCGAGCGCGTCGGCGCCGGTGATGAAGTACAGCTCGGCACCGGGGTTCAGGGCGCTCAGGTCGCGCAGGGTGTCGTTGGTGTAGGTCGGGCCGCCGCGGTCGATGTCGACCCGGCTCACCGAGAACCGCGGGTTGGACGCGGTGGCGATGACCGTCATCAGGTAGCGGTCCTCCGGCGGCGTCACCTCGCGTGACTTCTGCCAGGGCTGTCCGGTGGGGACGAATACCACTTCGTCGAGCTCGAACTGGTCGGCGACCTCGCTGGCCGCGACCAGGTGGCCGTTGTGGATGGGATCGAACGTCCCACCCATCACACCGAGCCTGCGCCGAGCCGTAGAAACCACGATTTGACCAGCTTACGTGAGGCTGATCCTGCTGATCAGAGCGCGGCGACGGCGATCGACCCTGCGTCGCGAATTGCCTTCTCGTTCGTAGTGAGCTCGGCAACCGTTCGGTAGGTCAGCGCATCGGGATCCAGACCCAGGGACTCGGCGTCCACCCTGTCGAGTTGCTCGATAACCGCCTTGGAGGCGAGCACCACGCCCCCGTGGGCGGTGTTCTCGATGCGCGCGGCCTCGTTCATCTCGTCGCCGAGTGCGGTGACTTCCAGCCGACCGCTTGTGGAGACCTGGCCCACCATGAGGCGGGCGCCCCAATGCACCGCGGCGTTGACGCAGACGCCGTCCATCAGCCCGGCAGCGCCATCGCGGATCGCACGTGCCGCCTCGATGGCACTGCGGGCGGCGGCGCTGTCACCCCCGGAATCGTCGGCAAGGAACAGCGCCGATGCCCCATCGCCTGCGTGCTTGCCCAGAATCCCGGCGTGCGCAACGACAGCGTCGTCGATGAGGTCGGTGAGCGAGCGGATCAGGTCGAAGTAGGCGCGGGAGGAAAGCCGTCGGGACAGTCTCGCCGGAGGCCTCGAGGTCGGCGAACAGGATCGCGGTGGCGCGCCGGCCCGGTTCGCGCAGCCGGTCCATCCGGCGGTACATCTCGACGTCGCCACGGCTGAGCCGAAGGGCCAGGCTCTGCGGCAGCACAGGCTGCATCAACAGCAGCGTTCCGATGAAGCGTCCGGCGGAATCGTGGAGCCGAACATGCAACATGTGACCGATGCCGCCGGAACCCCATGACTCGTTGAAGCTTGGCCAGCCTGCCGAATTGCACTTCCCACGGGTGGGCAAGGGCCGGTGGCGCGGGCTCGAGTTCCCGAGCCCGACCGGCGAGCCGGCCGAACACGGCGTCGAAGTCGGGATCATCCGGCGGTACGTCGCGAACCATGTGCGGCCCCAGGGATTTCCACCACAGATCACCGATTTGCTGGTCGGTCTTCCAGTCGGGGTGGTGCTGGGGCCGCACTGCCAGTGAGAGCCCGTAGTGGTGATGCATCTGGGCGGGATCCATCCCCAGCGCGCGGGCGTCCTCACTCGAGGTGAAGACCACGCGCCACTTCTCGTCAAAGATCTCCGCTGCCGCCCCGCTGGCCTCCAATGCCTCTGCGAGCACGCGCAAATCCGGGTGCTCGGGCAGCGGCGGGCCTTCAACCACGGGTCAACCGTACGACAGTCGCCGGGCGCTACACCGGCAAAAGCTGGTCGATCACCGCGGCGAGCTGTTTGGCCGAGCGGCACTCGTGCATGGTGATGACGTCCTCGTAGCGCGGCACCGCCGAGTCGCCGCTGCCCCACAGGTGCCGCGGTTCGGGGTTGAGCCAGTGCGCGTGCCTGCTGGCGTTGACCATGTGGGCCAGCACGTCGACGGCCGGGCTGCGGTAGTTGGTGCGGCCGTCGCCGAGGACCAGCAGCGAGCTGCGCGGCGAGAGCACGTTGTGGAAGTTCTCGGTGAACGAGACGAACGCGTTGCCGTAGTCGGAGTGCCCGTCGCGGGTGTACACCCCCGCCTCGCGGGTGATGCGCTGGATCGCGACCGCCAGGTCGGCGTCGGGCCCGAACAGGTGGGTCACCTCGTCGGTGGTGTCGATGAACGCGAACACCCGCACCCGGGAGAACTGCTGGCGCAGGGCGTGCACCAGCAGCAGGGTGAAGTGGCTGAACCCGGCCACCGACCCGGACACGTCGCACAGCACCACGAGTTCGGGGCGGGCCGGTCGCGGCTTGCGCAGCACGACGTCGATCGGCACGCCGCCGGTGGACATCGACTTGCGCAGCGTCTTGCGAAGGTCGATCGCGCCGGCGCGGGACCGCCGGCGCCGGCCGCCAACCGGGTGGCCAGCATCCGGGCCAAAGGCTGCGACCGTCTTGCGCATCTGGCGCAGCTGGTCACCGGAGGCCCGCAGGAACTCGACGTTCTCGGCCAGCTGCGGGATGCCGTACATCTGCACGTGGTCGCGGCCGAGTTGCTCGGCGGTGCGCCGCTTGGTCTCGTTCTCCACCAGCCGGCGCAGCTGCGAGATCTTCTGCGCGGCAAGCGCTTTGGCGATCTGCTCCTGGGTGGGGCTGGGGTCGTCGCCGTGCGGGGCGAGCAGCCCGGCCAGCAGCCGGCCCTCCAGCTCGTCCAGACCCATGGCCTTGAGCGCCTGATACGACGAGTACGACGGTCCGCGGCTGGAGGTGTAGCGGCCGTAGGCCTCGACGATCTGGGCGATCATCGCGACCAGGCGCTGGTCCATGTCGCCGATCTCGGGGTTGTCCGCGAGCAATTCCAGCAGCATCGCCCGCATCGCGTCGACGTCCTCGGGCGGCAACCCGTCCGGGGTGTCGGCGTCGGAGTCCTCGTCGAGCAGGACGGTCCGTCCGCCCAGCGCGGCCGGCCACCACAGGTCGAACATCGCGTCGAAGGTCTGGCGGTGATCGGCGCGGCGCAGCACCGCGCAGGCCAGCCCTTCGCGCAGCGCCTCGCGATCCCCCAGCCCGAGCACGGTGATCACCCGGCCGGCGTCGACGGTCTCCGACGGACCCACCGAGATGCCCTGGGCGCGAAGGGCTTCCACGAAGCCGACGAGATGGCCGGGCAGGCCGTGCGGGGCCAGCGGTTGTGGGGGACGCACCCTGCGGACGGCCATCTGCAGCTCCCTAGTTCAGCCGGAGCTCGCCGGCGGCGCGCTGCTGGTCGGACTGGTGTTTGAGGATCACGCCCAGTGTCGCGGCGATGGTGGCGTCGTCGATGGTGTCCAGGCCCAGCGCCAGGATGGTGCGGCCCCAGTCGATGGTCTCGGCCACCGACGGCAGCTTCTTGAGCTGCATGCCGCGCAGCACCCCGATGATGCGGACCAGTTCGGCGGCCAGCGACTCCGGCAGTTCGGGCACCCGGGAGAGCAGGATGCGCCGTTCGAGGTCGGGATCGGGGAAGTCGATGTGCAGGAACAGGCAGCGGCGCTTGAGCGCCTCGGACAGCTCGCGGGTGGCGTTGGAGGTCAGCACCACGAACGGGGTGCGCGTGGCGGTGATGGTGCCCAACTCGGGCACGGTGACCGCGAAGTCGGAGAGCACCTCGAGCAGCAGGCCTTCGATCTCGATGTCGGCCTTGTCGGTCTCGTCGATCAGCAGCACCGTGGGTTCGGTGCGACGGATCGCGGTCAGCAGCGGCCGCTGCAGCAGGAACTCCTCGCTGAACACGTCGGTCTTGGTCTGGTCCCAGTCGCCGGACCCTGACTGGATGCGCAGGATCTGCTTGGCGTGGTTCCACTCGTAGAGCGCGCGGGCCTCGTCGACGCCCTCGTAGCACTGCAGGCGCACCAGGCCCGAGCCGGTGGCCTGGGCCACGGCGCGGGCGAGTTCGGTCTTGCCGACGCCGGCCGGTCCCTCGACCAGCAGCGGCTTGCCCAGCCGGTCGGCGAGGAAAACCGCGGTGGCGGTTGCGGTGTCGGGCAGGTAGCCGGTTTCGGCCAGCCGCTTGGCGACATCGTCGATGTCGGCGAACAGCGGTGCCGGGCGCGCCGGGGTTTCAGTCACGGGTTCTCCTGTCGTGGGTCAGGCAGGTCGGGTGTGGCCGTCTCCCCAGACGATCCACTTGGTCGAGGTCAGTTCGGGCAGACCCATCGGGCCGCGGGCGTGCAGCTTCTGGGTGGAGATGCCGATCTCGGCGCCGAAACCGAACTGCTCACCGTCGGTGAAGGCGGTCGACGCGTTGACCATCACCGCGGCCGCATCCACCTGTTCGGTGAAGCGTTGCGCCGCTGCGAGATTGGTGGTGACGATGGCCTCGGTGTGGCCGGTGCCGTAGGTGTTGATGTGCTCGATCGCCGCGTCGAGACCGTCGACGACGGCCACCGCGATGTCCATCGACAGGAACTCGGCGCGCAGATCGTCCTCGGTCGGGTTGTCGTGGACGGTGACCCCGGCCTGCTCCAGCGCGGCGAGCAGCCGCGGCCGGGCGACCTCGGCGATGCCGGCGTCGATCAGCAGGGTCTCGGCGGCGTTGCAGACGCTGGGCCGACGGGTCTTGGCGTTGAGGATGATTCGCTCGGCGACGTCGAGGTCGGCGGCCGAGTGCACGTAGACGTGGCAGTTGCCGACGCCGGTCTCGATGGTGGGCACGGTGGCATCGCGCACCACCGCGTCGATCAGTCCGGCGCCGCCGCGCGGGATCACCACGTCGACCAGGCCGCGGGCCTGGATCAGGTGGGTGACGCTGGATCGGTCGGCGCTGGGCAGCAGCTGCACGGCGTCCTCGGGCAGGCCTTCGCCGGCCAGCGCGCCGCGCAGCACGGTGACGAGTTCGGCGTTGGAGTGCGCCGCCGACGAGCTGCCGCGCAGCAGAACCGCGTTGCCGGATTTCAGGGTCAGGCCGAAGGCGTCGACGGTCACGTTGGGCCGGCCCTCGTAGACGATCCCGACCACGCCGAGCGGCACCCGCTGCTGGCGCAGCTGCAGGCCGTTGGGCATCGTGCGGCCGCGCAGCACCTCGCCGATCGGGTCGGGCAGGCCGGCGACCTGACGCAGCCCGGCGGCGATGCCGTCGACGCGCTGCGGGTTCAGTGCCAGCCGGTCCAGCATCGCCTCGGGAGTGCCTGCGGCGCGGGCGGCCTCGAGATCCTCGGCGTTGGCGGCCAGGATCTGGTGGGTGTGGGCCAGCACGGCGTCGGCCGCGGCGTGCAGCGCCCGGTCCTTGACGGCGGTGGTCAGCGATCCCAGCGTGCGCGCGGCGATGCGGGCGCGTCGGGCCGCGTCGTGAACCTGAGTCTTGACGTCCGATCCCGATTCCCGGGTCGCTTCGCTCCTGCCCTCCGAAAGCCGACGGTGCTTGGACACTCATTAGTCCAGCGTAATGGTCTCCCGACCAACCGGCAGGTGGGGGCTAACGTATCCGGGTGGCCCGGGTCTGCGTCGTCGGCAGTGTGAACGTCGATCAGTTCTTCAGCGTGGCGGTTCTGCCGCGGCCCGGCGAGACGGTTCTGGCCTCGGCGGTGCGCACCGAGCCGGGCGGCAAAGGCGGCAATCAGGCCGTCGCGGCGGCGCGCGCCGGCGCCGAGGTGCAGTTCGTCGGCGCGGTCGGGAAAGACCCGTCCGGAGCGGACCTGCGCGCGCACCTGAGCGCCAACGGGGTCGGTCTCGACGGGCTCGAGGAACTCACCGCGCCCACCGGCAGCGCGGTCGTCATGGTCGACGACCACGGCGAGAACCTGATCGTGGTGGCACCGGGCGCCAACGGCCACCTGACGCTGGAGTCGGCGCTGGCCCGGGCGGTGATCGCGAAGTGCGACGTCCTGCTGCTGCAGTTGGAGATCCCGATCGCGACCGCGGTCGGCGCAGCCCGTGAGGCGCGCGCGGCCGGCGCGACGGTGATCGTCAACGCCTCACCGGTCAGCACCGATCCCGTCCTGTCCGAGCTGGCGGCGGTGACCGACGTGCTCGTCGTCAACGAAACCGAGGCCGCGCAGTGGGCCTGGCCGACCCGGCACGTCGTCGTCACCCGCGGCGCGGCCGGCGCGACCTATCGGGGTCCCGGCGGGCCCGCTGGACATCCCGTCGCCCGAAGTCGAGGCGATCGACACGACCGGCGCGGGTGACGTGTTCGCCGGTGTGCTCGCCGCGGAGTGGGCCGCCGGCCGCGAGCGCGCCCTGCGCCGCGCCTGTGCCGCCGGAGCGCTGGCGACGCTGGTGCCCGGCGCCGGGGACTGCGCACCGCTTGCCGATGCCATCGACGACGCCCTGACCCGGTACTGAACGGCCTACGGTTGCAATGCCCAATGTCGCCGGCCCAGCGGCTCCGGCGATAGTCTCACTGGCGATGACGCACACCGACACCCCGCGACCGCCCGAGGGCGACTGGCTGGGCACCCCCTTCCTGAAGTTCACCCGCGAGGGGGCGTTCGGGGTGTGCACCCTGGACCGGCCCGAGGCGCGCAACGCGATGACGCCGGCGATGTACTTCGGCATCAAGTACGCGGTCAACCACGTCGGCTCCGACCCCGATCTGGCCGGCCTGCTCATCACCGGCACCGGCGACACCTTCGCGCCCGGCGGCGACATGGGCGGCGGCGGCGTGGACAACTGGCTGACCTTCGGTTCGGCGCTCGGCATGGACGCATTGCCGTTCGACACCCTGCGGCAGTCCGCCAAGCCGGTGGTCGCCGCCGTCAACGGCCTGTGCCAGGGCGGCGGTCTGCAGATCGCGCTGTGCGCCGACATGGCCGTGGTCAGCGAGCGCGCCACCTTCCGGGTGCCCGAGCTGTACCGCGGGATCGCCGACACCTACTACAGCCAGATGCTGACCCGGCTGATCGGCCCGGTGCGCACCCGCGACCTGATGTTCACCGGCCGGACGCTGAACGCGCAGGAGGCACTCGACTGGGGCATGGTCGCCCGCGTCGTGCCGCACGACGAGCTGGCCGAGGCCGCGCGCGAGGTGCTTGCCCAGTGCTGCCGCACCGCGCCGGGCGCCCGCTCGGTGGTCAAGGCCAGCATCGACAACTATCTCGGGCTCTACGACCGGATCGGCATGCAGCGCAGCCTCGGCTCACCGGAGTCCATCGAGGGCTTCATGGCGTTCAAGGAACGGCGTTCGCCGAACTGGGTGCATCCCGACCTGCGGATCGACGGCAGGCTGTAGGCTTCCAGATGGTGACGCAGGTCCGGATACGACCGGCAACCCGGCTCGACGTTCCCGGACTCGTTGCGCTGGAAGAACGTTACTTCATCGGCAATCTCAGCGCTTCCGAGCGTGCCGGCGGCTTCATCTCCGTTCGGCATTCCCCAGAATGGTTCGCCCGGGCCGTCGACTGCGGGGGCGTGCACGTCGCGATGACCGATGACGACCGCGTTGGCGGTTTCATCGCCGTGCTCGCCCCACCGCGCCGACCGACCCCGATCTGCCGCCCATTGTGCGAGCGATGACTGAATTGGCTGAGACCGTGCAGATGAACGGACGACCTATCGCCGCGCAGCGCTACGCATTACGCGGTCCGGTCTGCATCGGCGCGGAACTGAGGGGACAGGGGGTCTACTCAGCTTTCAACGCGGTGACCCGGAAGGCCTACCGCGACCAGTTCGACGTCGGTGTGCTCTTCGTCGCCGCGGACAACCCGAGATCGCTGCACACCGCGACCGACAAACTCGGGGCGCAATCGCTGGCGACTTTCTCAGTCGACTCCAGGCGTTTTCACTTCCTGGCGTTCGACTTCTAGCGTTCGACCCGTCAACCCTCGGGAACTTCCCGTTCGATCTCGGCCAGCCATATGCGCGCCGACATGTCCGACGGCGCCCGCCAGTCACCGCGCGGCGACAACGAACCGCCGGCCGACACCTTGGGCCCGTTGGGCAGTGCGGACCGCTTGAACTGGCTGAACGAGTAGTAGCGCTGCGCGAAGATCTGCAGCCAGTGCCGAATCTCCTTGAGCGAGTATGACGGTCGCTTACCCTCCGGGAACCCGGGCGGCCAGGTGCCGCGGTCGGGATCGCTCCACGCATGCCAGGCCAGGAACGCGATCTTCGACGGCCGGAAGCCGTAGCGCAGCACCTGGAACAACGAGAAGTCCTGCAACGAGTACGGGCCGACCTTGGCCTCGCTGCTCTGGATCTCCTCGTCCTCGCCGGTGGGAACCAGTTCCGGGGTGATCTCGGTGTCGAGCACCGACTGCAGGATCTCGTCGACCTCGTCGTCGAACTGCCCCGACGCGATGACCCACCGGATCAGGTGCTGGATAAGGGTTTTCGGCACCCCGCCGTTGACGTTGTAGTGGCTCATCTGATCGCCGACGCCGTAGGTGGACCAGCCCAGCGCCAACTCGGAGAGGTCACCGGTGCCGAGCACGATGCCGCCGCGCTGGTTGGCGATGCGGAACAGGTAGTCGGTGCGCAGCCCGGCCTGGACGTTCTCGAAGGTGATGTCGTAGACCTCTTCACCGCGTCCGTACGGGTGGCCGATCTCGGTCAGCATCAGCTTGGCCGTCGATCGGATGTCGAGCTCTTCGAAGGTGACGCCCAGCGCCTTCGACAGCTTGATCGCGTTGGCCTTGGTCCGCTCGCCGGTGGCGAAGCCCGGCAGCGTGAACGCGAGAATGTCGCTGCGGGGCCGGCCTTCCCGGTCCATCGCCCGCGCGGCGACGATCAGCGCGTGCGTGGAGTCCAGACCGCCGGAGACACCGATCACCACCTTGGGGTAGTTCAGCGCCCGCAGTCGCTGCTCGAGCCCGGCGACCTGGATGTTGTAGCCCTCGTAGCAATCCTGTTCCAGCCGAAGCGGATCGCTGGGCACGAACGGGAACCGTTCGACCTCCCGCATCAGTCCGATGTCGCCGGTGGGCGGATCGAGGACGAAACCGATGCGGCGGAACGACTTCAGCGCATCCTGGTGGTGGCGGCGGTTGTCGTCGAAGGTGCCCATCCGCAGCCGCTCGGCGCGCAGCAGGTCGAGGTCGACGTCGGCCACCGAGCGTCGCTCGCCCTTCGGGAAGCGTTCCGATTCGGCCAGCAGCCGGCCGTTCTCGTAGATCATCGTCTGGCCGTCCCAGGCCAGGTCGGTGGTCGACTCGCCCTCCCCCGCCGCGGCGTAGATGTAGGCGGCCAGACACCGCGCCGACGCCGAGCGGGCCAGCAGCTTGCGGTCCTCGGCCCGGCCGATGGTGATGGGACTGCCCGACAGGTTGGCCAGCACCGTCGCGCCCGCCAGTGCGGCCTCGGCGCTGGGCGGTACGGGCACGAACATGTCCTCGCAGATCTCGACGTGCAGCACCAGACCTGAGACGTCCTCCGCCGCGAACAGCAGGTCGGGCCCGAAGGGCACGTCGGCGCCACCAATGCGGATGGTGCCGTGCAGGTCGTCGCCGGCGGCCACCTGGCGGCTCTCGTAGAACTCGCGATAGGTGGGCAGGTAGGACTTCGGTGCGACGCCGAGCACGGCACCGCGGTGGATGACCACCGCGGTGTTGTAGATGCGGTGCAGGTAGCGCAGCGGCGCCCCGACCACGAGCACCGGCAGCAGGTCGGCGGAGGCCGCGACGACCTCCAGCAGGGCGTCCTCGACGGCGTCGAGCAAGGCGTCCTGCAGCAGGATGTCCTCGATCGAGTAGCCCGACAAGGTCAGCTCCGGGAACACCGCGACGGCGACGCTGTCGTCGTGGCAGGCCCGGGCGATCCGCAACACCGACTCGGCGTTGGCGGCCGGGTCGGCCAGCACCGTACGGTGCGTGCAGGCGGCCACCCGTATGAACCCGTGCCGGTAGGCGGAGTAGAAGTCCATGCCTCATTGTCGCCCGTGTGGTCGGCAAGCCGGAAACGGGTATGCCGATCGACCATGAGCGCGGAACGGATGTCCGCGGCGGACTGTCTGCGCTGAGTCAGGGCCCCGGATACCAAGGTCTACCGGTCGAGGGTCGAATGGCCCTGTTCAACGGCGCCGACTCAATGAAAGGTGAAACACGCTATTCACGAAACCGGGGGTCGGATCATGCATCTCATCGCCAGTGCCGTGCGGGGGCTCGCGATCGCGCTGCCGCTCGGCCTGATGATCGCGGCCGGCACGTTGACCGCCGCGGCTGCTCCCAACCCGAACCAGCCGCCCGGCGATCCGCAGAACGTCCAGAAGCTGATGGGCATGCTGTCCGGAGGGATACGGCCCCGATACCTGTCAGTCGATAGCCACGGACTGGCAGGGTCAGCTGGCCAAGGTGGAGTGCCATCAGAACAATGACCCCGATGGGCCGGACTGGGCGACTTTTCACCTTGTACGGCAACACCAATGACCTGAGATCCGACTTCAAGGACGCCGCCGGAGCCGATCAGGGGTGGCGTGTGTCCCAGGCGGAGACTCGAAGCCCCATACTTGGTCCCTGGTGAACTCCAATGAAATCGCCGGCTGGTTGGCTTGCGGCACCTACAACGACATCCCCGAGATCATCTGGACCAACAACGCGAAGATGTGCTCGCGGTAATCGAGGGCAGGGACATCAGCAGACCTTTACCAGTGGTGGCAGACGAACGGCTGAGCATCGATGAGCCCGCCTACCGACGAGCGACCACGAGAGTGGTTGCGAATTACGGTGTTCGCGGTCACCGCGGCGATGGTGAGCTACCTGGCGGTGCTTGCGATCTACCCGCACCTGCGAGCGCAGCTGCCGCCGTGGCTGGGCTGGTTCGGCGCGCCCGGGTCGGTGCCGACGATCGTCGTCGCAACCTTCACATCGGTTTGGCGTGCACGCTGGCGTGGCGAACCGGGCTCGGCCGGCGATCGGTTGGTGGTCCGATCGGCATCACGCTGGTCCTTACCGTAATCAGCGCCTCCCTGGGGTTCAGTTCCTACGTCTGGTGCCACGACGGCAACCACCCCGCGCTGATCACCCCGCTGCTGTGGACCGGCAGTCTGATCAAGGGCGGTATCGACGACCACCGACTCGGTGCAGCGGCCCAGTCCTGTCCGGCGGACACCCCGGTGGCACTGGACGTCGCGCGGGTCAGCACCCTGGCCGCGATTCTGATCGGCATCTTCGGAATCGTGGCGGCATTGCTGCAATCCCGGCTGGATCGCTTCCGAATCCGGTTCGACAACTCGATCTGCGCGGTCATCGGGGCCGACGAGCAGGCCGACTCGATGGTGAACGCCGTGGCCGGCACCCTGGAACGCAATTCGCGGCTGGTCATAATCACTACGTTCGCAGATGCCCAACGCCGCAGCGAACTTCGGCACGCCGGGCACCGCATCGTGGTCATGGATCTCGACAAGCCCGATGCCCTGCAGTCTTTGCCGATCTGGCGGAAGGTCACTCGCCTCTACCTGCTGTCCCCCGAACCGGCCACCAATCTGCGACGCCTGCAGTCCGTCAACCACTGCCTGCCGGTCGGCCGAAACCGGAGGCTGCCGTTGACGGTTCGCATCGACGACCCCTGGCAGGCAGAGGCATGGCGGGCCCAGCAGCTCGGTGGCTCGGACCGCAGATGGGTGGCCGACACTGTGGGCAAGTACGAGGTGACGGCCCATCGGCTCCTGGACAACCTCATCGACGAGGAACACATCAGCCGCATCATCGTCTGCGGGACAACGCCGCTGACTCTGGCGATATGCGCCAACCTGGTGCGTCGGCGCCTGGAACGTAACTTCTACAGCGAGGAGTCGGACCGGCCGCTGCCGAGCCTGACCATCGTCGGAGACACTGCCGAGGAGTATCGCCGGGATGAGGAGTTCCATCTCGCGCAGCGGGGTCTGCAGCCGGCCGGGGACTGGCTGCAGGCGGTGCCGCAGCGACCTTCGCTGTTCACGCTTACCTCACTGCTCGCGGCGTCCCCCGACGGGCACCCTCTCGACGCGGCCGTCGTCATCACTGAAGCCCCGTGTGACCCAATGCTCGGTACGCTGCTGGCCGCGCACTTCCCGGCCGTGCCGATCTACGCCTACTCCCCCGACGCCCCGCAGCTGTTCGACGTCCCGCCGATCGTGGGCCGTCTGCAGACATTCCGGCTGAGCATGGACCTGCCGCCCGGGCATTCACTGGACGTCTGGGAGCGCGCCGCGATGCTGATCCACAACCGCTACGCCGCCCAGTTCCCCGGCTCGTCACCGGCCGCCAGGCCGTGGTCCGAACTCGACGACTTCTACCGCGGGTCCAACCGCCGACAGGTCCGCAACGCGCTGTGGATGGTGGAGCAGATCGCCGGGCACACCTGGGACACCTTCGGGGTCGCCACCGAGCTGCCGGACGGCGCCCGGACCGCCGAACTCGCTCCCCTCGAGCGCCTTTCGCAGTTGGGCATCAACCGCGACGCCGCCCTGGCGATGGCCAGGGCCGAGCACGAGGACTGGAGCCGCTACTACCGCCGCGCGGGCTGGCGCTATGGCTCGGTGCGCGACGACGCCCACAAGATCCACGATGGGCTGGTCAGCTGGGAGGCGATCGAGTCCGACCCCCCGGCGCTCAACCGTGCCCTGAGCAGCCTGGCCGCCACCCTGTGCGCCTTGCGCGAGCTGGGATTCCGGTCCCGGCCGATGTGGCAGCAGTTCCGACGCACCGGCACGGTCGTGGCCGAACAGCGCAATGAACCGTGGTCATGGACATCGGTATCCGGCCGGCCGATGCGGGCCGGCCGCGGCGACTGGTCGGTGCGCGGCCCGAGTGGCGACAGCTGGTCGGTGCGCGACGACATATTCCGTTCCACACACGAACACGTCGACGGAAACACCTGGCGCCGTTGCGGTTTGGTCAAAGCCCGGCAAGCACGCGGCGACGAGGTGATCGAAACACTCGAGGGTCCGTTGCCGGCCGAGGAAGGTGACTGGATCGTGCAGGGACAGCAGGGCGAACAATGGCCGGTCCGGCCGGCCGTCTTCAGGAGGCAGTACGAAGGCCCGTGGACCGACCCGGCAACGCGTGACACCAGCACGGTCCGGGCGGAGGTCCGATGAGCCTGTTCATCAGCTATTCGAGCCGAGACCGCGCGGGTCTGGACACCGTGTTGTCGGCGTTGCGGCGCGCCCACGAGGAGGTCTGGTTCGACGAGGAGCTCGGCGCCGGCGAAGTGTGGTGGCGCACGATCCTCGAACGCATCCGGAACTGTGAGGTCTTCATCTTCGCGATATCGGCCAGTTCGCTGGAGTCCAAGCCGTGTCTGGCCGAACTGCGCTACGCGCAGGACCTCAACAAGCCGATCCTCCCGGTTCAGATCGGACCGGTCTCCAGTATGCGGGTGACCCCGCTGGCCCAGGTGGAAGCCATCGACTACCAGAGCCCGACCGTCGACAGCGGGATTCGGCTCATCACCGGGGTGCGCGAAGCCCGCGAACATGCCAGACCGCTGCCGTCGCCACTGCCCGCGGAGCCGCCCGTCCCGTTCGCCTACCTCATGCGGCTGGCGACCACGATCTCCGGGTCGACGCTCGATCCGCACCAGCAGATGTCGCTGCTCTCCGAGTTGAGGACCGGCATGGAGGAGGACGGCCACGACGACGCCGCCCGTCGCGACATCACCCAGCTGCTCTGCGTCCTGCGTGACCGGCCGGACGTCACGTACCGGACCCGGACCGACATCGAGAACCTGCTGACGTCAATCGGCCGCACCGCCGAGCCGCCGTTCATCCCGGGTGCCCCTGCGCCCCCGGCGGGTCCACCGGCGCCCGCGCCGCTGACATATGCGCACCCGCCGGTGACATACCCGGTCGCGCCGGGCAAACCCCGGTCGTCCCGGAAGTGGTTGATCGCGGCCGGGATCGCACTGATCTGCGTGGTGGCCGCCGTGGTGGCGGTCGTGCTCGCCAAAGGGGGCTCCGGCCCCAGCCCGACGCCGGCACAGCCGCCGGCACCGGCACCGACGGTGACACCGACCCAGCTGGGGTCGGTGCTGCTCAGCGCCGACGAGATCACCGCGGTGATGGGCGCGACCGAGATGACCGGAAGCCAGGTCTACACCACGATGACGAACGGCTCCATCACCATCTCCGACGAGGACTGTATGGGTGCGGCCTACACCGCACAGGCGTCGGTGTACAACGGCAGCGGCTGGTCCGCGGTGAGCGACCAGACCCTCAAGCAGCCGAGAGCCGAGCGACCGAGCGACAATTCCGCCTGGGTCGACCAGACCGCTGTGACCTTTCCCTCTGACGATCAAGCCCGCGCGTTCCTGGAGAACTCGGCGGAAAACTGGAAGGGATGCGCCGACAAGACCGTCACGGTCACCGGGTCGAGCAGCGAGTCGAACTGGACCTTCGGCGACCTGACCCGCGACGGCGACACGATCTCCCAGCTGAGCACCCAGGAGGGTGCGTCCGGCTGGGCCTGCCAGCACACCCTGACCGCATTCTCCAACGCGGTGTTCGAAGCCATCGCGTGCAGCGACCAGATCGGCGACGAGGCCACCCGCATCACCGAACAGATGGTGGCCAAAGCGCAGGGCTGACCCGACTTTCGCACTTTCGCGCCGAATTCGAGTAGGCCTCTACTCCACCCCGCAGGCGTCGGCGGTCGTAGGTTTTTGGCATGAGGCCGAAACCACCGGCCAGCCAGATCAGGGGAATCGCCATGTTGTCCGTCCACGCTCCAGTCCGCAAGCCGAAGCCCGCCACCCGCACCGTCGACACCCGGCCCACCGTTCTCATCACCGAGCAGGAAGTGAAGCTGCTGACCGCGGCCGCCCTCACGGCGGTCGCAGCGCCGCGGCCATCGCTGCTGTCGCGGTGGATCATCCGCGCCAAGGCCGCAATCGCCACCGTTCCCGTCGACGACGGGGTCGACCGCCCTCGATACGTCCAAAAGCACTACAGCTATCTCGAATCCGCCGCGATGTCCCGTGCCATGGAACGGCTGTAGGGATCTCACCGCGCTCGCACAGGCCGCACCCGCGCACGGGTGCGGCCTGTTGCGTTTTCGCCATGCTGCCCTGCTGACGTGAACCACGCCACACTCCCACAGCCAGGTGTCGGCGATCACCACATCCCTTGCAAGACAAGAACTTTAGAGTAGTTTGCGAGTACCCCTTCACTCGTTACCACGGTTCCGGCCGGCCTTAGCGTTCTGGTGTGCGGCCGGATCGGCCGACCGCCGGAACCAGGGAGACCGTCATGTCACACGTCGCCAATGTCGCCAACGCCTCTTCGCCCGGCCTGCTGTCGCGGTGGATCACCGCGGCGCGCTCGCCGTTCGTGGTCCTGCCTCCGGAGGAGCGGTCCGCTCATTCGCGCTACGTGCCCCGGCACAACGACTACCTCGAATCAGCGGCCCTCAAGCGCGCTATGGAACGGCTCTGAGACCGTAACGCCCCCGTCAAGGCGTGCGATAACCAACCGTGCGACCTCGATGGAAAGCGCCGTCTGCGCGATAGCCCTCGCCGTGGCCGCCGTCCTCGGCGGCGTCACCCCGGCCATCTCGCACGCCGCCCCGGCGGCCGCGACCAAGGACTTCTCCAACCCGGCGATCGTCATCCTCGGCTACGGGCTCAACCCGGACGGCACCATGCGCACGATCCTGCGCCGCCGGGTGCTCACCGGTCTGGCGGTCGCGCAGTTCTTCCCGGAGTCGCCGATCATCGTCACCGGCGGCAACCCGCAGAACGGCAAGACCGAGGCCGGGCAGATGCACAACATGCTGCGGTCCCTCGGCGTCCCCGATGACCGGATCATCGTGGAGGACAAGGCGAACAGCACCGTGCAGAACGCCCAGTTCTCCGTGCCGCTGGCCGAGCAGGCCGGACGCCTCCGGCATCATCCTGGTCACCTCGACGACCCACCAGGACCGGGCCGACGGCAACTTCGTCGACGCCGGCGCCAATCTGCTGGCAACGGTGAGCTATCCCGGACGGCAATCCGTCGGTCAACGTCGCCCAGTTCGCCCGGGACGCGATCAGCCCGTTCGTGAACCTGGGCTAGCCACCTATCCTGGTCGCATGGAGGCTCCCGAGCTCGTCGCGGTCCTGACGGGCCGGCGCGTCGCGGTCCTGACGGGCGCCGGCCTGTCCACCGATTCGGGCATCCCGGACTACCGCGGCCCCGACTCGCCGCCGGCCAACCCGATGACCATCCGCCAGTTCACCTCCAGCCGGGAGTACCGGCAGCGCTACTGGGCCCGTAACCACCTGGGCTGGCGGCACATGGCGGCAACCCGACCCAACGCCGGTCATCGCGCGCTGGCCGCACTGGAGCGCGCGGGCGTGGTCACCGGGGTGATCACCCAGAACGTCGACCTGCTGCACACCAAGGCCGGCAGCCGCAACGTCATCAACCTGCACGGCACCTACGCGCAGGTGGTGTGCCTGGACTGCGGGCACACCATGTCGCGCGCGGCGCTGGGCGAGCAACTCGAGGCCGCCAATCCCGGGTTCGCCGAGCGCGCCGAGGCGGTCGGCGGGCTGGCGGTGGCACCGGATGCCGACGCCGTCGTCACCGACACCGACTCGTTCCGCTTCGTCGACTGCCCGTCGTGCGGCGGCATGCTCAAACCCGACATCGTGTACTTCGGCGAGAGCGTGCCCAAAGAGGTTGTCGAACAAGCGTATTCACTTGTCGACTCCTCCGATGCCCTGCTGGTGGCCGGGTCGTCGCTGACGGTGTTCTCCGGCTACCGGTTCGTGCGGCACGCCGCCGCGGCGGGCATTCCCGTCGCGATCATCAACCGCGGGCCTACCCGCGGTGACGACCTGGCGACGGTCAAGGTGGACAACGGCTGCTCGCCGATGCTGGCACTGCTGGCCGACGAGCTCGCCGGGCGCATGTCGGCATGAGACGCTCCAGGGGCCGGCCCGTCGACACCCACACCGAAGAGGACATCGACGACGAAGCCGGCCGGGTCGCGGCCCTGCTGAAGCGGATGCGTCCGCCGCCAGGGCCGATCACCGAGCGATGGGCTCTGGGCATCGGCGACATCGTCGCCGACACCGCCCACCTGCCCAAGTGGCTGCGCGGCGCGGTCAGCTTCCTCAACCGCTTCGGCGGCCTGGCCATCAGCCCGGAGGCGCTGGAGTTCGACGGCGACGACGTCAACTGGTCGAAGATGACCGAGATCGACACCCGCAACCTGGTCGAATATCTGCTCTCCGGTGCGGTGGAAAAGCAGGTGGACCGGCTGCCCGTGCCGTGGTTTCCCGGCCGGGCCCGGCTGCTCGGCCTCGCCTCGGCGGCGGTGCTGACCCTGCTGATGGCCACCGCCCGACAGCAGATCGAGGACCACGCCGACGTCCGCATCCCCGCCGAGGTGCACTACCGCGGGCTGATCCGCCGCGACAAGGTGCTCTCCCCCGGTGTGCTGTCGACGCTGATTCTGGCCGACCCGCGGGTCAGCGAGTGCGTGATCGCCACCGCCGAGGCCAACGGCGTCACGGTGCGAAAACGCGACGACGACCCGATGGACGCCGCCGGTGAGCGCGCCGAGCAGCTGAAGGCCAAACTGGCCGAGCTCGAAAGCGGAATCCGGCGGCTGCTGCGCCGCCGCTAGACCGCCACCAGGTCGTCGGCGTGCACCGCCGGCCGGCGCATCTCGGCGGGCAGGTCGGAGGTGGAGCGCCCGATCATCGTCGCCAGTTCGGCGGCGTCGTAGGCCACCACACCGCGCGCCACCATCTCCTCGTCCGGCCCGCGCAGTTCCACGACGTCGCCGCCGAAGAACCGGCCCGCCACCGCGGTGATGCCGGCGGGAAGCAGCGAGCGCCGCTGCTTGACCACCGCGCGCACCGCCCCGGCGTCCAGCGTCAGCACCCCGGAGGCCTCCGCGGCGTAGCGCACCCAGAACCGGCGCGCCGACATCCGGGCCGGGCGCGGGGCGAACACCGTGCCCACCGACGCGTCGCTCAGCGCCGCGGCGGCGTCGGTGGCGGCGGCCAGCAGCACCGGAACGCCGGCGTCGGCGGCCAGCAGCGCCGAGGACAGCTTGGACCGCATGCCGCCGGTCCCCAGCCGGCTGCCCTGCCCGGCGACGACCCCGTCCAGGTCGTCGGGGCCGGCGACCTCGGGGATGAAGCGCGCGTCACCCTTGCGGGGATCGGAATCGTAGAGCCCGTCGATGTCGGACAGCAGGATCAGCGCGTCGGCACCGACCAGGTGGGCCACCAGCGCGGAGAGCCGGTCGTTGTCGCCGAAGCGGATCTCGTTGGTGGCCACGGTGTCGTTCTCGTTGACGATCGCCACCGCGTGCAGGGCCCGCAGCCGGTCCAGCGTGCGCTGGGCGTTGGTGTGCTGCACCCGCATCGAGATGTCGTGCGCGGTGAGCAGAACCTGTCCCACGGTGCGGTCATAGCGGGCGAACGCCGCGCTCCACGCGTTGACCAGAGCGACCTGTCCGACGCTGGCCGCGGCCTGCTTGGTGGCCAGGTCGGTGGGCCGCCTGCTCAGACCCAGGGGCTCGATGCCCGCGGCGATGGCACCCGAGGAGACGATGACGACGTCGGAGCCGGCCTTCATCCGCGCCTCGATGGCGTCGACCAGCTTGGCCAGCCGGCCGGCGTCGAACAGGCCGGACTTGGTGGTCAACGCGGTGGTGCCGACCTTGACCACGACGCTGCGCGCGGCGCGGATCGCGTCGCGGTACTGACTCACCACCTCTTTGTTCGCTCCGCAAGCGTCGCTCACGCGTCGTCCCCGTGTTCCCGGCGCAGCCGTCGCGCCTCCTTGCGCTCGGCCGCGCCGATCCGGTCGTTGCGCTCCAGCCGCGCGTCGGTGCCGCGGCCCGTCGGGGTGACGTCGACACCGGCGGGGTCTGCGGCTCCCAGTCGAAGGTCACGTCGCCGATGGTCACCGCGCACCCGGGCTTGGCACCCAGCTTGAGCAGTTCGTCCTCGACGCCGAGGCGGGCCAGCCGGTCGCCGAGGTAGCCGACGGCCTCGTCGTTGTCGAAGTCGGTCTGCGCCACCCAGCGTTCCGGGCGGATGCCGCGCACCACGAAGCCGCCGGGATTCTCGGCGTCGACCTCGACGCTGAAGCCGCTCTGGTCGACCGGGATCGGCCGGATCACCGGGCGGCGCGGCACCACCTCGGGCTGGGCGGCCTGGTAGGCCGACACCATGTCCCACAGCGCGAAGGTCAACTCCCGCAAGCCTTCCCGGCTCACCGTCGACACCTCGAACACCGGCCAACCGCGGGCTGGCGATCTCGGGGCGCACGAAATCGGCGAGCTCGCGCGCCTCGGGCACGTCGATCTTGTTGAGCACCACCGCGCGGGGCCGGTCGGCGAGGTCGCCGAGCGTCGTATCCCCTTGCAGCGTCGGCTGATACGCGGCCAGCTCGGCCTCGAGGGCGTCGATGTCGGAGATCGGGTCGCGGCCGGGCTCCAGCGTGGCGCAGTCGACCACGTGAACCAGCACCGCGCAGCGTTCGATGTGGCGCAGGAACTCCAGGCCCAGCCCGCGGCCCTGGGACGCGCCGGGGATCAGGCCGGGCACGTCGGCGACGGTGAAGGTGTGCTCGCCGGCGGAGACCACGCCGAGGTTGGGCACCAGCGTGGTGAACGGGTAGTCGGCGATCTTGGGTTTGGCCGCCGAGATCGTCGACACCAAGCGACGACTTGCCCGCCGACGGGAAGCCGATCAGCCCGACGTCGGCGACGGTCTTGAGTTCCAGGATGAGGTCGCGCTCCTGGCCCTTCTCGCCGAGCAGCGCGAAGCCGGGCGCCTTGCGCGCGCGGGAGGCCAGCGCGGCGTTGCCCAGGCCGCCGCGGCCGCCCTCGGCGGCCACGAACCGGGTGCCGGCGCCGACCAGGTCGGCCAGCAGCCGGCCCTGCTCGTCGAGGACGACGGTGCCGTCGGGAACCTTGACCTCGAGATCGCCGCCGTTGGCGCCGTTCGCGGTTGCTGCCCTCGCCCTGCTTGCCGGAGCGGCGCGACGACGTTCGGGTGGAAGTGGAAGTCCAGCAGCGTGTGCACCTGCGGGTCGACGACCAGGACGACGCTGCCGCCGCGGCCGCCGTTGCCGCCGTCGGGGCCGCCGAGCGGCTTGAACTTCTCGCGGTGGACCGACGCGCAGCCGTGTCCGCCGCTGCCGGCGCGGGTGTGAATGACGACGCGATCGACGAACCGGGCCATCGGAGAGTCCTTTCAATCGCCGAGTGTGCGCCTACTGCGAGAAATCGGCCTCGATCTCGCAGTGGTTGCACACTCGCGAAGAGAGACCTACTCCGGTCGGGCGACGCGGACGACGTTGACGGTCTTGCGGCCGCGCTTGACGCCGAACTCGACCGCGCCGGGAGCGGTGGCGAACAGGGTGTCGTCGCCGCCGCGGCCGACGTTAGCGCCGGGGTGGAAATGAGTACCGCGCTGGCGCACGATGATCTCGCCGGCCTTGACGACCTGGCCGCCGAACCGCTTGACGCCGAGCCGCTGGGCATTGGATTCGCGGCCGTTGCGTGAGCTGGAAGCGCCCTTCTTGTGTGCCATGTCTGTTCGCTCCCTGTCGCTACTTGATTCCGGTGACCTTGAGCACGGTCAGCGGCTGACGGTGACCCTGCCGCTTGTGGTAGCCGGTCTTGTTCTTGAACTTGTGGATGCGGATCTTCGGGCCCTTGGTGTGCTCGAGCACCTCGCCGGTGACCGCGACCTTGGCCAGGTCCTTGGCGTCGGTGGTCACCTTGGCGCCGTCGACGACCAGCGCGACGGGCAGCGACACCGAGGCGCCCGGCTCACCGTCGAGCTTCTCGACCTTGACCACGTCGCCGACGGCGACCTTGTACTGCTTGCCGCCGGTCTTGACGATTGCGTACGTCGCGCATCAGTTCCTCTGCCTTGCTCTGCGGGCGCGCGCTAACCGAAGCTGCGTGCGCGGGTCTGGGGGTGCGGGATCTTGAGCCCGCTGCCACCGGCGTCGGACGCCTGGCGACAACTGCTCAAGGTTACGTGACCAGCACCGGGAGGGTCAAACCGCCCCGTCTACGCCACGGGTGGCCCGGCGGGCCGGGCCGCGGCGCGACGGCGGGTCCGTCCCGCCGACACGGGTGCTGGCGGCGCGACGGGCTCGTCGACGTCGTCGTACTCGTCCTCGTCGTCGGAGTCGTCCTCGTCGGAATCCTCGGCGTCGATGTCGATGGTGTCCTCGTCGAGGTCCTCGTCGTCCTCGTCGAGGTCGACGTCGATCTCGTCCTCGTCCTCGTCCTCGTCCTCGTCGTCGGAGTCGTCCTCGTCCTCGGAGTCGTCGAAGTCCTCGTCCTCGAGATCCTCGTCGACGATCTCCTCGGCGACCTGCTCCTCGGTGTCGGCCTCGGCGATCGCCTCGCGATCGAGTTCGTCGGCGAGTTCCTCCTCGGAATCCTCGTCCTCGGGCCTGCCGTTGGCCGCCGCCATCGCCTTGAACATCGGGTGCTCGCCGGGGACGTGTGCCGGCACCCGCGCGACGGCGGGCTCGTCGGTGCGGGCCTTCTTGCCGCGCTTGCTGCGCCGGCTGCCGGGCTCGGCCTTGCGCCCCGCCGCGGCGGCGGTGTCGACCGGGTCGGCGTGCAGCATGATGCCGCGGCCGCTGCAGTGCGAGCAGGTCGTCGAGAACGCCTCGACCAGGCCGGTGCCCAGCTTCTTGCGGGTCATCTGCACCAGGCCCAGCGAGGTCACCTCGGACACCTGGTGGCGGGTGCGGTCGCGGGCCAGCGCCTCGGTCAGCCGCCGCAGCACCAGGTCGCGGTTGGACTCCAGCACCATGTCGATGAAGTCGATCGACCACGATGCCGCCGATGTCGCGCAGCCGCAGCTGGCGCACGATCTCCTCGGCCGCCTCCAGGTTGTTCTTGGTGACGGTCTGCTCGAGGTTGCCGCCGGCGCCGGTGAACTTGCCGGTGTTGACGTCGACGACGGTCATCGCCTCGGTGCGGTCGATGACCAGCGTGCCGCCCGACGGCAGCCACACCTTGCGGTCCATGCGCCTTGGCCAGCTGCTCGTCGATGCGGTGCACCGCGAACACGTCCGGGGCGTCCGGGCCGCCCGGCGGGTCGTACTTCGTCAGCTTCGGAACAAGTTCGGGCGCAACGGAATTCGACGTACTCGTTGATGGTGTCCCAGGCGCTGTCGCCGGAGACGATCAGACCGGAGAAGTCCTCGTTGAACAGGTCGCGGACCACCTTGACCAGGACGTCGGGCTCCTCGTAGAGCGCGATGGCGGCGCCGGCCTTGTTGCCCTTGACCCGCTCGGCTTCCTGGGCGATCGCGTTCCAGCGTTCCTGCAGGCGCTCGACGTCGCCGCGGATGTCGTCTTCCTTGACCCCTTCGGAGGCGGTGCGGATGATCACGCCGGCATCCGACGGGCACGACGTCGCGCAGGATCTCCTTGAGCCGCTGACGCTCGGTGTCGGGCAGCTTGCGGCTGATCCCGGTCGACGAGGCACCCGGCACGTAGACCAGGTAGCGGCCGGCCAGTGACACCTGGGTGGTCAGCCGGGCGCCCTTGTGGCCGACCGGGTCCTTGCTGACCTGGACGACGACGTAGTCGCCGGGCTTGAGCGCCTGCTCGATCTTGCGCTGGGCGCCGCCGAGTCCGGCCGCCTCCCAGTTGACCTCGCCGGCGTAGAGCACACCGTTGCGGCCGCGGCCGATGTCGACGAACGCGGCCTCCATCGACGGCAGCACGTTCTGCACGATGCCGAGGTAGACGTTGCCGACCAGCGACGCCGATGCCGCCGAGGTGACGAAGTGCTCGACGACGACACCGTCCTCGAGCACGGCGATCTGGGTGTAGCGGGCGCCTTCGTGCGGCGGCTCGGTGCGGATCTTGTCGCGCACCACCATGACGCGCTCGACCGCCTCCCGGCGGGCCAGGAACTCGGCCTCGGACAGGATCGGCGGGCGGCGGCGACCGGCGTCGCGGCCCTCGCGGCGGCGCTGCCGCTTGGCCTCCAGCCGGGTGGAGCCGCTGATGCCCTGGATCGCGTCGGGGTCGCGCTCGGCCTTGCTGCGCGGGGCGCGTTCGTGCACGACGGTGTTGGGCGGATCGTCGGCGGTCCCGGCCTCGCCGTCCTCGCCGTTGCCGGTCTTGCGGCGCCTGCGCCGACGCCGGCGGCGGGTCGCGCCCTCGCCGGTGGTCGACTCCTCGTCGCCGTCGGACTCGTCGCCCTCGTCCTCGTCGGAGCCTTCGGACTTGTCCTCGCCGGCCGGCTGGTCGGAGTCCTCGCCGTCGGCACCGCCCTGCTCACCGCGACCGCGCCCGCGACCACGGCGGCCGCGGCGCCTGCGCCGGTTGGCCGGACGGTCGCCCTGCTCGTCGTCGGCCTCGGCGCCGGACTCCTCGTCCTCGTCGTCGTCCTCGTCGTCCTCGTCGTCGCTGTCGACGGCGACCAGCGCCTTGACCGGCTGCGGGGCGACGAACAACGGCATGTACACCGACTCGACGGTGGCGGTCTCCAGGATCAGGCGCGACTCCGGCTCGGTCGCCTCCTCGATGACCTCGGCGGTTTCGGCTTCGGCGGCCGGTTCGTCGGCTTCGGGGCTCTGGGCCAGCACGTCGCGAACGCGCACCGCGTCACTGCGCTCGACCGTGGACTGCGCGCTGCGGCTGCGGCCGTCGAGCTCACTGAGCGCGTCGAGAACCCGCCGGCTGGTGGTGCCGAGCACCCGGGCCAGCGAGTGGACCCTCAACTTGTCGGGCAGGTCGTCGTCACCGGCGGCCGCGGGTGGCTCCCACTGCGGCTGACTGGGGGTTTCGGGCAGTTCCTGGTAGACGTCATCGTCGGCCACGTAGTCTCCTCAAGCCCCCGGGCGCGTCTGAGACGCGGCCACTCGAGGGCTTCCGCTGTACGCCCGGGTTTTCCCGGGCTTGTCATGGTCTCGCTCCGAACAGCCCGTAACGGACACGTTCAGTGCCTGGCTGAATGATGGCTGTGACGGTCGGCGCCGCACCGCGATCTGCGATGGTCGCGCACGTCTAAGTCTTCATTCGGATGTGTTTGTGGGCACATCCGTCATCAGTATCCCACACGGCAGGCCCGGTTCGGGCCCACTGTCCGGTTCGAAGCGTCAGGCGTTGGGGAACCAGAGCGCGATCTCGCGCTCGGCGGACTCGGTGGAGTCCGAGCCGTGCACCAGATTGAACTGGGTTTCCAGCCCGAAATCGCCGCGGATGGTGCCCGGAGTCGCCTTCTCGACGGGGTCGGTACCACCCGCGAGCTGCCGAAACGCGGCGACCGCGCGGGGACCTTCGAGAACCGCGGCCACCACGGGTCCGGAGGTGATGAACTCCAGCAGCGAGCCGAAGAACGGCTTGTCCTCGTGCTCGGCGTAGTGCGCCCGGGCCAGCTCGTCGCTGACGTGCTTGAGCTCGAGGGCCGCGATGGACAGGCCTTTGCGCTCGATACGGCTGATGATCTCGCCGATCACTCGTCGCTCGACGCCGTCGGGCTTGATCAGAACCAGGGTCCGCTCAGTCATCTTGCGCCGTTCCTCCTCATCGCTTCGCTCCGCATCGTCACCGGCGCGGTCACGGCCGACAGCGTACCCGTCAGTCCGGTGGTTGCTGCTGACCGGGCAGCAGCCCGCGGCGCTGCCGGCGCAGGACCTCGGCGCGCAGGTAGGCGATGACGCCCCAGACCACCAGGAAGAGCACACCGATGAATCCCACGGCCGGATAGATCGCGAACCCGGCGACCAGGATGAGCTGAACACCGAGGTTGATCCAGATGGCTCCCGGCCGGCCCTGCACGCCGGCCAGCAGCACCAGCAGCACCGCGAACCCGATCAGGTAGCCCATCGACCACGGCGGTGAGCCCGCCGCCGACCGCCCCGACGACCGGCAGCGCGAGCAGCACCACGATGGCCTCGAGGATCAGGGTGCCGGCCATGACGCCGCGGAAGCTCTTCCAGGGGTCCGGGCCTTGCCGGTGGGCGTGTCGTCGCTCATTGGGGGTCCTTCCCGAACAGGGTGCGCGCGGCGCCGGCGGTGACCACCGAGCCGGTGATGACGATCCCGGCGCCGGAGAATCCGTCGGCCTCGGCGGCGGAGTCCTCGACCATCGCGGTGGCGGTTTCGATCGCGTCGGGCAGGGTTTCGGCGCGCACCACGCGGTCGGGCCCGAAGATCTCCTCGGCCCGCAGCGCCAGCGCCTCGACCTCCAGCGCCCGCGGCGAGCCGTTGTGGGTGACGACGACCTGGTCGAAGACGGGCTCCAGCGCGGTCAGGATGCCGGTGACGTCCTTGTCCCCCATCACGCTGAGCACGCCGACGAGGAAGCGGAAGTCGAACTCGCTCGCCAGTGCGCTGGCCAGGGCGGCCGCGCCCGCCGGGTTGTGGGCGGCGTCGACGAAGACCGTCGGCGCGCTGCGCATCCGCTCCAGGCGCCCGGGGCTGGCCGCGGCGGCGAAGCCGGCCCGCACCGTGTCGATGTCGAGCTGGCGGTCGGCGCCGGCGCCGAAGAACGCCTCGACGGCGGCCAGCGCCACGACGGCGTTGTGGGCCTGATGCTCGCCGTGCAGCGGCAGGAAGATCTGGGAGTACGTCCCGCCGAGGCCCTGCAGCTCGAGCACCTGACCGCCGACGGCGACCTGCCGGCTCAGCACCGCGAACTCGGAGTCCTCGCGGGCCACCGCGGCGTCGGCGCGGATCGCCTGCGCCATCAGGACCTCCATCGCCTCGGGCAGCTGCCTGCCGATCACCGCGACGGTGTCGACGGGCACCAGCTCACCGCGCGGGGCGCCGATGATGCCGGCCTTCTCCGCGGCGATGTCGGCGATCGTGTCGCCGAGGTACTCGGCGTGGTCGATGCCGATCGGGGTGATCACCGCGACGGGCGCGTCGACGACGTTGGTGGCGTCCCACCGCCCGCCCATCCCGACCTCGACGACGGCGACGTCGACCGGGGCGTCGGCGAATGCGGCGAAGGCCATCGCGGTGACGACCTCGAACTTGCTCATCGCCGGGCCGGCCGGTCCCAGTTGGCCGGCCTCGGACTGGCGGTCGATCATCTGGACGAACGGCTCGATCTCGCGGTAGACCTCGACGTAGCGGGCCGGGCTGATCGGCTGGTTGTCGATGGCGATCCGCTCGACCGCCGACTGCAGGTGCGGGCTGGTGGTGCGCCCGGTGCGGCGGCTGAATGCGGTCAGCAGCGCATCGACGATGCGCGCCACCGAGGTCTTGCCGTTGGTGCCGGCGATGTGGATGGACGGATAGCTCAGCTGCGGTGAGCCGAGCAGCTCCATCAGCGCCGAGATCCGCGCGGTGCTGGGCTCCAGCTTGGTCTCCGGCCAGCGCTGGTCGAGCAGGTGCTCGACCTGAAGCAGCGCGGCGATCTCGTCGGGCGTCGGCTCGGGGTCACGGACCCAGCGGCTCCGAGCTCATGCGAGCGCAGCCAGGCGGGCCGCGATGCGCTCCACTTCCTCGCCGGCCAGCTGCTGGCGGTCACGGATCTTGGCGACGACGTCGTCGGGCGCCTTGGCCAGGAAGGCCGCGTTGTCGAGTTTGGCTGTCGTGCCTGCCAGTTCCTTCTGCGCGGCGGCAAGGTCCTTCTCCAGCCGGCGGCGCTCGGCGGCGACGTCGACGGTTCCGGAGGTGTCGAGTTCGACGTCGACGGTGCCGCCGGACAGCCGCACCTCGATGTGCGCGGTCGGGCTGAAATCCGCACCGGCACTGGTCAGCCAGGACAGCGCGGTCACCGGAGCGACGTGCGCGCCCAGCCCGGCCTCGATCGACGCCGGACAACCGGGCGGGCACCTTCTGCCGGTCGGCCAGGCCCTGATCGCTGCGGAACCGGCGAACTTCGGTGACCAGCTTCTGCACGTCGGCAATCCGTTGCGCGGCAACGCTATCGGGCGCGAATCCCGACGGCGTGGGCCAGTCCGCGACCACCAGCGACTCCGCGCCGGTCAGCGCCTTCCACAGCGTCTCGGTGACGAACGGCATCACCGGGTGAAGGAGCTTCAGCAGGGTGTCGAGGACCGCGGCGAGCACCGCGGTGGTGTGCGAAACCCCCTCGGCCAGCTGGACTTTGGCCAGCTCGAGGTACCAGTCACAGAACTCGTCCCAGGCGAAGTGATACAGCGACTCGCAGGCGCGGCTGAACTCGTAGCCGTCGAAGGCCGAATCCACCTCGGCGCGAACCTCTTCCATGCGGCCCAGAATCCAGCGGTCGGCCTCGGTCAGCTCGTCGGCCGGCGGCAGCGGTGCGGGGCCGGCTCCGTTCATCAACGCGAACCGGGTGGCGTTGAACAGCTTGGTGGCGAAGTTGCGGGAGGCTCGAGCGTGATCCTCGCCGATCGACAGGTCACCGCCGGGACTGGCGCCGCGGGCCAGCGTGAAGCGCAGCGCGTCGGCGCCGAACAACTCGACCCAGTCCAGCGGGTCGATGCCGTTGCCGCGCGACTTGCTCATCTTGCGGCCGTGCTCGTCGCGGATCAGGCCGTGCAGGAAGACGTTCTCGAACGGCACCTGCGGGCCGCGCTCACCGCCGGAGGTGATCGCATCGTCCCCCGCCACGAACGTCCCGAACATCACCATGCGCGCCACCCAGAAGAACAGGATGTCGTAGCCGGTGACCAGAACGCTTGTCGGATAGAACTTTTCCAGCTCCGGGGTGCGGTCCGGCCAGCCCATCGTGGAGAACGGCCACAGCGCCGAGGAGAACCACGTGTCCAGCACGTCGGGGTCCTGCTCCCAGCCCGCGGGCGGGGTCTCGTCGGGTCCGACGCACACCGTCTGGCCGTCGGGTCCGTGCCAGATCGGAATGCGGTGGCCCCACCACAGCTGCCGCGAGATGCACCAGTCGTGCATGTCGTCGACCCAGGCGAACCAGCGCGGCTCGAGGCTCTTCGGGTGAATCACGATGTCGCCGTTGCGCACCGCGTCGCCGGCGGCCTTGGCCATCGACTCCACCTTCACCCACCACTGCAGGCTCAGCCGCGGTTCGATGGGCTCGCCGCTGCGTTCGGAATGCCCGACGCTGTGCAGATAAGGCCGCTTCTCGGCGACGATTCGCCCTTCGTCGGCCAGCGCCTGGCGCACCGCGTAGCGGGCCTCGAACCGGTCCAGACCGTCGAATCGCGTTCCGGTGTCGGCGATCCGGCCCTTGGTGTCCATGATCGACGGCATCGCCAGGTTGTGGCGCAGGCCGATCTCGAAGTCGTTGGGATCGTGGGCGGGTGTGACTTTGACTGCGCCGGTGCCGAATTCGGGGTCGACGTGCTCGTCGGCAACGATAATGATCTGCCGCTCCAGGAACGGATGCGGCAGCGTGGTGCCGACCAGATGGCGGTAGCGGTCGTCGTCGGGGTGCACCGCGATCGCGGTGTCCCCGAGCATGGTCTCGATCCGGGTGGTCGCGACGACGATGTGCGGTTCGGCGTCGTCAAGAGACCCGTACCGGAAGGACACCAGCTCGCCCTCGACGTCCTCGTACTTGACCTCGAGGTCGGAGATCGCGGTCTCCAGCACCGGCGACCAGTTCACCAGCCGCTCGGCCTGATAGATCAGCCCCGCGTCATAGAGGCGCTTGAAGATGGTGCGCACCGCCCGGGACAGGCCCTCGTCCATGGTGAAGCGGTCGCGGCTCCAGTCGACGCCGTCGCCAAGGCGGCGCATCTGCCCGCCGATCGTTCCGCCGGACTCGTGCTTCCAGTCCCACACCTTCTCGACGAACAGCTCGCGGCCGAAGTCCTCTTTGGTCTTGCCGTCGACGGCCAGCTGCTTTTCCACCACGCTCTGGGTGGCGATGCCGGCGTGGTCCATGCCGGGCAGCCACAGCACCTCGTAGCCCTGCATGCGCTTGCGCCGGGTCAGCGCGTCCATCAGCGTGTGGTCCAGCGCGTGGCCCATGTGCAGGCTGCCGGTCACGTTCGGCGGCGGCAGCACGATCGAGTACGGCGGCTTGCCGCTGCCGGCGTCCGCGGTGAAGTAGCCGGCGTCAACCCAGCGCTGGTAGATCTGCTGCTCTACCGCTCCCGGCTCCCACGACTTGGGAAGAGCCTCGGCGCGGGAGTCAGGAGTGGTAGTCACCCGTCAATTCTAGGAACGGGTGCGTGCGGGTCGTCGGGCGGTGTGGACCGCTACTTCTTCCCACCCAGCAGGCCGCCCAGGATGCTGCCGAGCGCGCCACCCTGCTGGCCGCCGAGCACGCTGCCCAGGATGCTGCCCAGCGGGTTGTTTCCGCCGCCGCCGCCGCCGCCGGCACCGCCGAGGATGCCGCCCAGCAGATCGCCGAGGCCGCCGCCGCCCGAGGCTTGCGCCTGGCCGGCGGGTGCGGCGTTCTTCTGCGCGAACTGCTTGCCGATGTAGGCCAGCACGATCGGGGCCAGGATCGGCAGCAGCCGCTTGATCAGGTCATTGCCGCCGGCGCCGCCGCCGGCCAGCGCCGAGGCCACCTGGTTGGTGTCGTTGCCGCCGAAGATGCGCGAGATGAACTGCTCGCCCTGGGCCGGGTCGACGTCGTCGACGTTCACGCCGCCGTCGATCAGGCCCGAGGCGCCCTCGGCGGCGATGGCCGACTCGAGCTTGCTGGAGTCGATGTCCTCGGACACGACGTTGTGCTGGATGCTGCCGAGCAGTGTGGGCACCAGGGTCTGGATGGCCTGGTTCACCTCGCCCTGGTCAGCTCCGAGCTTGCTGGCGATATCCGCTACCGGGATCTGGTTGTAGAGGTCTTCGAGACCGGCCATGATGATGCTCCACCTTCGCTGCTGGATGTTGCTGCAATCGAAGCCGACACTAGTCGAGCCGGACCTGTCCGGCACGAATTCTGCTCACAGAAAAAATCAGCTCAACCGCGCGGTTTCCAGCTCGATGCCCGCCGCCGGGAACCGGGCCAGCAGGGCGTCGCCCATCGCCGCGGCCGGGGTCAGCACACCGTGCAGATCCGAGAGCTTGTCGCGGTCGAACGCCAGCGCCAGTGCGCACTCCCCGAGCATCACCGAGGTGGCCTTGTAACCAGGATCGCCCTGCTGCGACATGGTGGCGACGTAGCGCGCGCCGCCGGTGGTGGTCGTGTAGGTCTCGGCCTTGTAGTAGCCGCTCTCGCGAGCCTCCGCGCTGGGACCGGTGCCGGGCTTGGGAACGATGCGCTCGACGAGCCGGCGCGGCAGGAAACGGAAGAACCGACTGCCCAACGCAACCCCGCCGTTGTTGGCCGCCGACGCCACCGCCGACACCACGGGTGCGAAGACCGAGGAGCCGACGCTGAGGTTCTCGGCATAGCGGAACTTCTTGCCGTAGGCGTAGTCGAGCAGTGCGTTGCTGCGTCGCACGATTCGGGTGTTGTACATCGGCCATGCCGAAGCCCGTGGTCCAGATGCCCGCCAGTTCCGGGGCGATCTCACGGCCGCGCCGCCACGGCAGGTCGGGCTGTGGACCCAGTTCCGGCTCGGCGCCGCGGTCCTGGGTCAGGGTGTACGGGTCCTCGAGCAGGCGCCGGGTGTTCGGGTCGTTGGAGGACGCGCGGAAGATCTCGACCATCGAGGCCGCCGTACCGCCTGACACCCCGCCTTTGAGGCCACGCAACACGAAGTTGGTGTCGCCGAGTTCGCCGGTGCCGTCCTGCTCTGCCCGCCGATACAGCGCGAAGACGCTCATGTCCGAAGGGACGGAATCGAATCCGCAGGCGTGCACGATGCGCGCCCCGGTGTCGACGGCCTCCTTGTGATAGTCGTCGATGCTCTGCCGCACGAACGTGGCCTCGCCGGTGAGGTCGGCGTAGTCGGTGCCCGCCGCCGCGCACGCGGCCACCAGCGGCAGGCCGTAGCGGCTGTAGGGACCGACGGTGGTGACGACGACGCGGGTCCGGGCGGCCATGTCGTTCAGCGACGACGGCGAGGAGGCGTCGGCGGTCAGGATCGGCCAGGACTGCGCGCGCATCGCCGAGGCTCTCGCGGACGGCGAGCAGCTTGTCGGGTGAGCGGCCGGCCAGCGCGATGCGGGCGTCGCCGCCGGCCTTGGCCAGGTATTCGGCCGTGAGCTTGCCGACGAAGCCGGTGGCCCCGTAGAGGACGATGTCGAATTCACGCTGCTCTGCGGTCATGGGCGCCAACTTACCGGGGCGCGTCTACCCCAGAGATTCTGCGTGCTCGACCCCGGGATCCCGGCAGGCGGCGGTCAGGTCAGTCGGCAACTTTTGTTACAGTGACTAAGTAATCTACGGAAGGCTTCGCGATGACACGGACCAACGACGACACCTGGGACCTGGCCACCAGCGTGGGGGCCACAGCGACCATGGTGGCGGCGGCGCGAGCGATCGCCACCGACGAGGGCGCGATCGACGATCCGTTCGCCGGACCGTTGGTGCGCGCCGTCGGTGTGGACTTCCTCACACGCTGGGCGACCGGCGAGCTGACCGCCGCCGACCTCGACGACGAGGGCACCGCGTGGGGCCTCGGTCAGATGCCCGCGGCGATGGCCGCCCGCACGCGGTACTTCGACCAGTTTTTCGCCGACGCGGCAGCAGCAGGCATCCGGCAGGCCGTGATTCTGGCCTCTGGCTTGGACGCGCGCGCCTACCGCCTCGACTGGCCGGCAGACATGACCGGTGTTCGAGATCGACCAGCCGGCCGTCATCGAGTTCAAGACCACGACGCTGGCGGGTCTCGCCGCCGAGCCGACGGCGAACCTCCGCACGGTCGCGGTCGACCTGCGCGAGGACTGGCCGAGCGGCCCTCGAGGCGGCGGGCTTCGACCCCGATGAGCCGTCGGCCTGGATCGCCGAGGGCTTGTATCGGATACCTGCCGCCGGAGGCCCAGGATCGGCTGCTCGATGCCGTCACCGCGCTCGGCGCGCCCGGCAGCAGGCTCGCCAGCGAAGCGGTGCCGGACATGACCGACGTCGATCCCGAGGAGACGCGGGAGCGGATGCGTGAGGCGACGGCCAAGTGGCGCGAACACGGTTTTGACCTCGATTTCTCCGAGCTGGGCTTTCAGGGTGAGCGCCACGACGTCGGCGAATACCTCGATGCACGCGGTTGGACCTCGGTCGCAACGCCGATGGCCCAACTGCTCGCCAGCCATGGATTCGACGAGATCCCGGAGACTGACGACGCCAGGCAGACGATGAACGGAGTCACGTACTACACGTCGACGCTGGGTTAGTCGCCGGCCGTTGGCAGGCACAGAAGAAGTCCTGCAGCGCGCTCGCCGTCTGCGCGGGCAGTTCCTCGGCGAGGAAGTGCCCGCCGTCGAGGGCGTGACCGCTGACCCGCGCGCTGCACTGCGCCTGCCACAGCGCGAGCGGGTCGAAGAGGGCCTCGACCACCCCGCGTCCGCCCCACAGCACCAGGGTGTCGCAGGCGATCTTGTCCCCCGCCGCGCGGGAGGCGCGGTCGTGGTCGAGGTCGACGGTTGCCGCCGCGCGGTAGTCCTCGCACATGGCGTGAATGGCGGCGGGATCACTGAAGCAGCGCTCGTAGGACTCGAGCGCCTCCGGTTCGAGGTAGGCCAGGCCGTCGGCGCCCCACCCGCCGAGTTTCCAGTGCAGATAGAACAGTGGGTCGCCGCCGATCATCGTCTCCGGCAGCGGGCTGGGCTGGATGAGGTGGAACCAGTGGTAGTAGAACGTGGCGAACCGCATGTCGGTGGCCTCGTACATGTCCAGCGTCGGCGCGATGTCGATGACGGCCAGCCTGGTCACCGCGTCGGGGTGGTCGACGGCCAGCCGGTGGGCCACCCGCCCGCCCCGGTCGTGGCCGCACACCGCGTAGCGGTCGTGGCCCAGCGCGCGCATCAGCTCGGCGATGTCGCCGGCCATCGTGCGTTTGGAGTAGTTGACGTGTCCTGGCGCGCCGGGCGGCTTGCTCGAGTCGCCGTAGCCCCGAAGGTCGGGCAGCACCAGCCGGAAGTGCGGCGCGAGTTGCCGCGCGACCCGCTGCCACATGGTGTGGTTCTGCGGGAACCCGTGCAGCAGGACCAGCGGCGGTGCGTCGGCCCGGCCGCCGATGCGGGCGTGGATCGTGACATCCCCGATGTGATGGTCGGCGGCGGTGAAGCCGGCGAACCAGTCGGATGAGTCGGTCATGTGGGCCTCCCGGTCGACGTGACTCGACGATATCGTCGGCTGATGGCCGAGATCGTCGTCATCGGTGCCGGCATCGCCGGGCTGGCGACCGCCACGGCGCTTCAGCAGCGCGGCCATTCCGTCACTGTGATCGAAGAACGGACCGACACCGGTTCGGGCGCGGGTATCAGCATCTGGCCCAATGCCCTGGCGGCGCTGGACGTCCTCGGCCTCGGCGACCGGGTGCGGGCGGCCGGTGGCCGGGTGAGCGCGGGCGCGATCCGCTGGAAGGACGGCAGCTGGCTGCGCAGGCCGTCGCGCGAGCGGATCGTCACCGCGCTCGGCGAGCCGCTGGTCGTGATCCAGCGGGCCGCGCTGCGCGACGTGCTGGCCCAGCGCGCTGGCGCCGGGCACCGTCGTCCACGGCGTCGCCGCCCGGGGCCTGACGGTCACCCCGCAGGGGGTGCAGGTTCAGTTGTCGGACTCCTCGACCCGCGCGGCGGACGCGGTCGTCGGCGCGGACGGCACCCATTCGGTGGTGGCACGCCACCTCAACGGCCCGCTGGCGCACCGCTACGCCGGATACACCGCCTGGCGCGGGGTCGCCGCGATGGCGGTCGACGACGAGCTGGCCGGCGAGACGATGGGCCCGGGCAGCGAGGTCGGCCATGTGCCGATGGGCGACGGCCGGACGTACTGGTTCGCCACCGAGCGGGCGGCCGAGGGCGGTGCTGGCCCCGCAGGGCGAACTTGCCTACCTGCGCTCGAAGCTGGCGTCCTGGGCCGAGCCGATTCCGGCGATGCTGGCCGCCACCGACCCCGACGACGTCCTGCGCAACGACCTCTACGACCGCTCGCCCGGCCGGCCGCTGGGCAGCCGGGCCCGCTGGTGCTGGTCGGTGACGCGGCCCATCCGATGCGCCCGCATCTGGGCCAGGGCGGCTGCCAGGCGCTGGAGGACGCTGCCGTGCTGGGCGCCATGGTGGAGCTCAGTGCGGACCTGCCGAGCGCGTTCTCGGCCTTCGAATCGTTTCGCCGCCGCCGGGTGAGCGGGGTGGTCCGCGAGTCACGCACGATCGGGCAGCTCGTCAACCTTCGGCCCGCGCTGCTCAGTGCCGCCGTGAGCCGGGCCACCGTTGCTGGTGCCGGAGGTCGTGATGACGCGTCACCTGGCCACGATCGCGGCCCGGTCGGCGTTCCGGCTCCCCACACGCGTCAGCGCCGGTCAGTGAATGCCGAGCGCGTTGGCGATGGCCTTGCCCGGGTCGGTGAGGGCCTGGCACATCTTGCTGAGGTTGATCAGGTGGAGCGGGCCGCTGCCGAGGTTCGCGCATCCGGCCTGGGCCGGGGTGGCGGTGGTGTCGGCCGACACGGGGGTGGCGAAGCCGGGGGCGCCGGCGTTCTTGCCGCAGGTCGGCCAGGCGCCCAGGCCCTGCTTCTGCATCACGTTCTCGGCCACCTTGATCTGCTCCTCGCGCGAGGCGCCCGCCGGGCTGCCGACGCCGCCGTTGGCGGTCCAGGTCGCCTGCTTGAACTGCAGGCCGCCGTAGAAGCCGTTACCGGTGTTGGCCGCCCCAGTTGCCGCCGGACTCGCACTGCGCGATCGCGTCCCAGTTCACACCGCTGTCCGCGCTGGCGTTTCCGCAGCTCAGGACGAATCCGGCCAGCGCGAGCGCGCCGGAGATGACTGCCAGAGTGACGATCCTGCGAATGGTGCTCATCTGTGTGCCCTTCCCGACCAAGGGGCGCATCTTCTGCGCTGTTGTGATGTGAATCGCACCTAAAGGGGCCGGTGTTACTGGCGTGTCAATTGAAAACTCTGAGAATTCTGATAGGGGAGTTCTTATAGAGACAGGAGTGGCGCCGGACCCATTGGTCCGGCGCCACTCCTGTCGAGACGTTTGCGTCAGCCGCGACGGCCGCAGACCGGCCACGCGCCGATGCCCTGCGTACGCACGACGTTCTCGGCCACGCGGATCTGCTCCTCGCGCGAGGCGCCGCGCCGGCGAGCCGGCGCCGCCGTTGGCGTGCCAGGTGCCGATGGTGAACTGCAGGCCGCCGTAGTAGCCGTTGCCGGTGTTGATCGCCCAGTTGCCGCCGGACTCGCATGCAGCGACGGCGTCCCAGTTCACACCACTGTCAGCAGCGGCGGTACCGGTGCCCAGGGCCATCGGAGCGACGACCAGGGCGCCACCGATCGCGGTCATCCCGAAGGAGCGTGCGAGCGTCTTGCGGAGGTTCTTCAACATCTATCCTTTCGCCGAGCGCGCGCCGGGGACGATCTGTCCTCGGGCCGTACCGTCTCGGTCTGGCACGACAGCGGTGGCCGGCGGGTCCGCCTGGTTTGCACCGGCGATCCCAAGAAGGCCCCTCGACCTCCCCGGCCCCCGCTCACACGCAGGGTTCACGTATGTGGAGTTGTTTGCTCCGTTTAGGGAACGGAAAGGACCGTACGGAGCCGATAGGGTGAAGTCACATCAGCGACACGCTTATCTCGGTTTGATAACAAGCCGATCACGGTCCGAAACTGAGAGTTGTCTGTGCAGGTCAGCATGGTGTTTCCTAAGAAGAACATGTGTTGACGCGCGCGACAATTTCGTGACCTAAATCACGTAGATATTGTGGCCTGGGTCACACCCGTTTTGATAACACAGGACGGCCGCCCAGCGATCGCGCGACCACTTCCGGGACGAACCGGGGCATGAACGGCGGTTCGGTTAGCCCACCTGCTTAGCTGTCCGCGCGTTCATGAAAACATCCTGTGCCACAGCAATTTTCGATCACGCTACTCGCGACGCCGGCGCGCAGCCCGGAAACCGGGTGAACACGGCCGTTTCGGTCTGCGCAACCCCTCGGCCAGCGGCTTTGGCCCGCTCCCGCGACCGCCGGGGCCGGGCTCGGAGTCGGGCGCCGCCGGCCGGTGGCCGGAGGCCGCGGGTGAACGGAGGTGAACGGCCGCGGCGGCGCGCGGCGCGGTCCGGCCGCGCGGGGGTCTCTTCGGCCAGAGACTCCGGTAACCGCCGAAAACCCCTGTCCGCCAACAGGTTCGAACCGAACCCTCAGCGCCGGATCGCGGATACGGCGACGACCGCGCCATTATCGAATTGTTATTGGCGACCGGAAAATTTCTAATTTCCGGCTTATCGCAAGATTTGCTGATTCAGGTCGTCGGGAGAATTGACATTTGCCAGTTCGCGGTTGAACGGCACCACGACGCGCTGGGTGACGACGGTGTCGGCCAGCGCCCGCATGCTGCGCTCCCCGGCCGACACCAGCGCCTCGATGCGGTCGGCCAGGTCGGTTCGGTAGATCCCCGCCAGATAGTGGTCCCGGCCGTCCCACGGCAGCACGATGTCGACGCCGGTGTAGTCGACGAGCGCCTCGATGACCTCGACGGACAGGTATGGCATGTCCACGGCGCTGACGAACGCGCGATCCAGTCCCGCGGCCGCCGCGGCACGCAGTCCGCGCCCGGTGGCCAGCAGCGGGCCGACGCCGCGGATCTCGTCGCGCAGCACCTCAGCCTGCAGTTGCGGGAGGGCCTGACCGGGTGCGGCGATCACGAAAACCGGGGAACAGCGTGCTCGCAGCACGTCGACGGTGTGCTCGACCATGGTCGTCGGCGAGTCGGGGTGCGCCAGTGTGGCCTTGTCCCGGCCCATGCGGCGTGATGCGCCGCCGGCCAGCACGACGGCGGCCAGCGGAGCGGGTGCGCTCACGGCTGGGCCCGACTAGTCCACGGTCCAGGTGTCACGACCCCGCAGCAGCGACTGCAGCGCGTGCATATCGTGCGGGGTGGCCTCGCGCGCCAGACGGACCTGGTCGCGGGCCGCGTCGTCGTAGGTGGGGCGGTGCACCTGACGGAAGATGCCCATCACGGTGTGCTCGAGGTTCTGGTCGCTCAGCCGGGACAGCGCGAAGGCGTAGGCCGGGTCGTCGATCTGCGCGTCGTGAACCACGATGTCGCTGACCGAGACGTCGGCGGTCTTCGCGACGTCCAGGCCGAAACCATTCTTGACCACGCAGTACTCGCCGTTGGCGCCGAACGTGACCGGCTCACCCTGGTGGACGTTGATGACCCGCTCCTCGGCGCCCTCCTTGCGCAGCACGTCGAAGGAGCCGTCGTTGAAGATCGGGCAGTCCTGCAGGATCTCGACCAGCGCGGCACCGCGGTGCTCGGCCGCCGCGCGCAGCACCTCGGACAGGCCCTTGCGGTCGGAGTCCAGGGCGCGGCCGACGAAGGTCGCCTCGGCGCCCAGCGCCAGCGACACCGGGTTGAACGGGTAGTCCAGCGAGCCCATCGGGGTCGACTTGGTCACCTTGCCGACCTCGGAGGTCGGCGAGTACTGGCCCTTGGTCAGGCCGTAGATCCGGTTGTTGAACAGCAGGATCGTGATGTTGAGGTTGCGGCGAAGCGCGTGGATCAGGTGGTTGCCGCCGATCGACAGCGCGTCGCCGTCACCGGTGACCACCCAGACCGACAGGTCCGGACGGGCCAGCGCCAGGCCGGTCGCGATGGTCGGGGCGCGGCCGTGGATCGAGTGGAAGCCGTAGGTCTCCAGGTAGTACGGGAAGCGGCTCGAGCAGCCGATGCCGCTGACGAAGACGATGTTCTCCCGCCGCAGGCCGAGTTCCGGCAGGAAGTTGCGGATGGTGTTGAGGATGACGTAGTCACCGCACCCGGGGCACCAGCGGACCTCCTGGTCGCTGGTGAAGTCCTTGGCCTTCTGCGGCTCGTCCGTTGTCGGCACCCCGGCGGTCTTCGACGCCGGCGCCAGCAGGTCCGTTCCGATCAGGTCAGTCATGCGCTCACTCCCGCGGTCGCCGCTTCGAGCCGGGCGAATTTCGCCTTGTCGCTTTCTTTCTCACCCAGTGTGCCGTCGAGGGCGTCGTCGATGATCGACTCCACCTCGTCGGCCAGGAACGCCATGCCCGACACCTTGGTCACCGACTGCACGTCGACCAGGTACCGGCCGCGCAGCAGCAGGGCCAGCTGGCCCAGGTTCATCTCCGGCACGACGACCTTCGGGTAGCGCCGCAGCACCTCGCCGAGGTTGGCCGGGAAGGGATTGAGGTGGCGCAGCTGCGCGTGCGCGACCTTGATGCCGCGGCGCCGGGCCCGGCGGCACGCCTCCCCGATCGGGCCGAACGAGCTGCCCCACCCGAGCACCAGCAGCTCGGCGTCACCGGTCGGGTCGTCGACCTCGAGATCGGGCACGTCGATGCCGTCGATCTTGGCCTGCCGCAACCGCACCATCAGGTCGTGGTTGGCCGGCTCGTAGGAGATGTCGCCGGATCCGTTGGCCTTCTCCAGGCCGCCGATGCGGTGCTCGAGGCCCGGCGTGCCGGGGACCGCGAACTGGCGGGCCAGCGTCTCCGGGTCGCGGGCGTACGGCGCGAAGTCCTCGCCGGCCTTGGCCACGTTGGTCTGCGATCGGCTCGAAGCTGCCCGACCTCGGGGATGCGCCACGGCTCGGAGCCGTTGGCGATCGCCCCGTCGGACAGCAGGATCACCGGGGTGCGGTAGGTCAGCGCGATGCGCGCGGCCTCGATGGCCACCTCGAAGCAGTCCGAGGGTGACCGGGCGGCCAGCACCGCGACCGGCGATTCGCCGTTGCGGCCGAACATCGCCTGCAGCAGGTCGGCCTGCTCGGTCTTGGTGGGCAGGCCGGTGGACGGGCCGCCGCGCTGCACGTCGATGACCAGCAGCGGAAGCTCGGTCATCACGGCCAGGCCGATGGCTTCGGACTTCAGCGAGACGCCCGGGCCCGACGTGCTGGTGACGCCCAGCGCGCCGCCGTAGGAGGCGCCGATGGCGGCGCCGATGCCGGCGATCTCGTCCTCGGCCTGGAAGGTCATGACGTTGAAGTTCTTGTGCTTGGACAGCTCGTGCAGGATGTCCGAGGCCGGGGTGATCGGGTAGCTGCCGAGGATCACCTGGATGTCGGCGAGCTGCGCCGGCGGCGATGATGCCGTAGGCCAGCGCGGTGTTGCCGGAGATCTGGCGGTACTCGCCCGGGGCGAGCTTGGCCGGCGCGACCTCGTAGGTGGTGCCGAACGCCTCGGTGGTCTCGCCGTAGTTCCAGCCGGCCTTCAGCGCCAGGACGTTGGCCTCGGCGATGTCGGGCTTGCGGGCGAACTTCTCCCGGATGAACGTCTCGCTGGTCTCGACCGGCCGGCCGTACATCCAGGACAGCAGGCCGAGCGCGAACATGTTCTTGGCGCGCTGGCCGTCCTTCTTGGAGGCGCCGATCTCCTCGACGGCACCGAGGGTCAGCGTGGTCATCGCGACGGGCAGGACGACGTACTCGGCGAGGCTGTTGTCCTCCAGCGGGTTGCTCTCGTAGCCCGACCTTGGCGAGGTTGCGCTTGGTGAACTCGTCGGAGTTGGCGATCACCAGCCCGCCGCGGGGCAGGTCGTCGATGTTGGCCTTCAGCGCCGCCGGGTTCATCGCGACGAGGACGTCGGGGCGGTCGCCGGCGGTCAGGATGTCGTAGTCGGCGATCTGGATCTGGAATGACGAGACGCCGGGCAGCGTGCCCTGTGGCGCGCGGATCTCGGCGGGGTAATTCGGCTGTGTCGCAAGGTCATTGCCGAACAGGGCGGCCTCGGTGGTGAACCGGTCACCGGTGAGCTGCATGCCGTCGCCGGAGTCACCGGCGAATCGGATGACGACCTTTTCGAGTTTTTGTCGGTTACCCGCAGCTCCGTTGCCGTTCGGACCCACGTGCCCGCCTTTCGTCGGTTCGTCTGCAGCCGATTCCGTGTCGCAGCCCTGGGGCGCGCCGACGGTGTCGGTCAGTCACGTTCAATTGCTGTCACTCGCAGTACCGATTATTGCACTTTCTTAGGCAAGCTATACCGCCGTTGGGCGTTGACACGCCGCGATCGGCTCGAACAAAGCCACAGCTCACGGACATGATCCGACAACGAGTGAGACAAAAGTGTGTCGTTCGTCACCTTTGGAGAACCCCATTCTCTAAGACCGGGGCCCGTTCCGGGCTAGCGGTGTGCGGCGCGGCGTTTCTCCAGTTCGGTGGCGACGAGCTCGCTGGCCACTTTGGCCGCTGCGGCCGGGTCGGCTCCGGCGGCGCGGTTGGCCACATAACAGGAGGTGAACATGTCGCCGGCGCCCGTGGTCTGCACGTCGTCGACGCGCCAGGCGGCCGGCACCCGGACGCACCCGTTCTCGGTGTAGATGTCGCACCCCTCCGACCCGTAGGTGACCAGGATCTCGGGGACGGCCAGTCGCTCGGCCGCCGATTCGTCGAACGGGCCGTCGGCGACGATCAGCGCCTCGTCCTCGGCGAGCTTGAGGACGTCGATGTTCTGTCAGCAGCTCCGGCGGGTAGTGCCGGTCGACGACCAGCGGTCCGAGCCGATCGGCGCGGACCAGGCCCTGCCCGTCGTAGGCCACCCGATGTCCCCGTCGGGCGAGCAGCGCCAGCGTGCCCGGCGGGAAGTCGGTGCGCAGCAGCGGCGCCAGATGGACCCACGTGGTGTCGGGGTCGGCCGCCTCGATCTCGGCCTCACCCCAGACCGGTCCGATGGCCTCCACCGACATCCGGCGGTGATCGACGTCCACATAGTCCAGCCGGAAGGAGCTCGTCCGATCGGCGGGCAGGATGCGCAGGATGCCCGGGAAGCGGTCGAGCAACGGTGTGAACAGCGGCCGGTCCGTGTCGGCGGCCAGCGCCACGATGCGGCCGTGACCGCCCGCGGCTTCCAGTGCCACACCGGCGAACGACGCGCAGCCGCCCGGAGTGCGCTCGGCTCCGTTGATGACGTCGACGGCGAGGTTGCCCAATACAGTCACGCCCGCAACGAGATCGGCGGACTGCTGGGGCATTCGCGTCATGCTAATGGGCTGACACGTCGCGGTCGGGCACGATGACAGGCGTGCCGCAAGCCTTTCCCGAACCTCACTGGGGCAAAGAAGACATCTCCCCTGTCTTCAAGCCCTTCTACGCTGTCGCCTCCTCGCCGGTCGGCTCGCGTTTCGTCCGGCTGCTCGTTCCGCTGGACCGCCGCGTAATCCGGGCGACCAAGGGCAAGTACACGCTGTTCGGTCCGACTTCGCTGCCCGAGCTGCTGTTGACCACGACCGGACGCAAGTCAGGCCAGCAGCGCACGTCGGCGCTGAGCTACCTGCGCGACGGCGACCGGCTGCTGGTGCTCGGCAGCAACTTCGGCCAGCAGCACCACCCCGACTGGTCCTCGAACCTGCTCGCCGACGCCGAGGCGACGGTGGCGATCGGCGGTACCGAGATCCCGGTCACCGCAACACTGTTGACCGGCCCCGAGCGGGAGCGGGCGCTGCAGCGTTTCCTGGCCTACCCGATGTACAAGTCGTACCGCATGCGGACAGACCGGGAGCTGCGGGTGTTCGCCCTCGCCAGGCGCTGACCGACGGACCTGGACGTCACGTGGCCTCGTAGCGCAGCAGGACCACGCCGCCCGGAAAGGTGCGGTTCTCCAGCAGTCGCAGCGAGATCCATGACGGCAGCGTCGGGAAGAACGGTGTACCGCCGCCCACCGCGGTGGGCGCGACCACGATCCGGTACTCGTCCACCAGTCCGGCTTGCACGATCGGTGCCGCCAGCGTCGCGCCGGCGACCTCCAGGTTGCCGTCGGTTTCGGCTTTCAGCTTCGTCACCACCTCGACCGGGTCGCCGCGTTCCAGGCGGGAGTTCCAGTCGACGGACTCCAGGGTGCGCGAGAACACGACCTTGGGCATGTCGCGCCAGATGTTCGCGAAGTCGACGTTCAGAGGGGTGGCGTCCGGGTCCTTGTCCGCGGTCGGCCAGTACGCGGACATCAGTTCGTAGAGCCGCCGCCCGTAGAACGACAGGGCGGTCTCCCGCTCGAAGTCGTTCCAGTACTGGTGAAGTTCTTCGCTCGGCTCGGACCAGTCGATGTTGCCCTGCGCGTCGGCGATGTACCCGTCCACCGACACCGGCGGGTGAAACAACGAGGCACTTACTGCGGACCGGGTGCGAACCCAGCAGCAGTAAGTGCCTCGTGAACAGCTGACTCAGAGGATGTAGAGCATCTCCTGGTAGGTCGGCAGCGGCCAGAGGTCATCGGCCACAACGCCTTCCAGCGTGTCAGCCGCGGCCCGCACATCGTCCATCAAGGCCAGCAGACTCTGGGCATGCGCGGCCTCCTCGGCAGCGGAATCGCCACCGTGGGTTTCCATCGCCGTCTTGAGCGCACTCAGCGCGCCAGTCAGCTCCGAAATCGGCGTGCTCACCGCCTGCAGCAGCGTCATGTCCGGCTCCAGCCCCGCCGCCTTGAGCGTCGCGACGTTCTGGGCCAGCTCGGTCTGGTAGCGGATCGCCGCGGGCAGAACCACGGTGGAACCGACTTCCAGCGTCAGCTTCGCCTCGACGTTGATGGTCAGCACGTACGTCTCGTAGCGGACCTCGACGCGGCTCTGCAATTCGCGCGCGTTGAAGACGCCGTACTTCTCGAAGACCTCGATCGCCTCCGGCTTCACCAGCTCCGGGATGGCGTCCAGTGTGGTCCTGAGATTGGGCAGGCCGCGCTCGGCCGCCTCGATCTGCCAGTTCTCCGAGTAGCCGTCACCGTTGAACACCACCGCACCGTGCTCGGTGATGATCTCGGTGAGCAGCTTCTGCACGGCGACGTCGAAGTCCTCGCCGTCATCAACGGCCTTCTCCAGCACCGTGGCCATGTAGTCCAGCGACTCGGCCATGATCGTGTTCAGGATGATCATCGGCACGTTGATGGTCTGCCCCGAGCCCGGCGCGCGGAACTCGAATCGGTTGCCGGTGAAGGCGAACGGGCTGGTGCGGTTGCGGTCGCCCGGATCGGTCGGCAGCACCGGCAGGGTGTCGACGCCGATGATCATGGAGCCCTTGCCCTTCGACGACGTGGCAGCACCCTTGGCGATCTGCTCGAACACGTCGGCGAGCTGATCGCCGAGGAAGATCGAGATGATGGCCGGCGGAGCCTCGTTGGCGCCGAGGCGGTGGTCGTTGGTCGCCGAGGCCACCGAAACCCGCAGCAGGCCGGAGAACTTGTGCACGGCGCGGATGACCGCGGCGCAGAACACCAGGAACTGCGCGTTCTCGTGCGGGGTGTCGCCCGGCACCAGCAGGTTGCCGAACTGCGCATTACCCAGCGAGAAGTTGACGTGCTTGCCCGAGCCGTTGACGCCGGCGAACGGCTTCTCGTGGAACAGACACTCCATGCCGTGCTTCTTGGCGATGGCCTTGAACGTGGTCATCAGCAGCTGCTGGTGGTCGGCGGCGATGTTGGCCCGCTCGAACATCGGGGCGATCTCGAACTGCCCGGGGGCGACCTCGTTGTGGCGGGTCTTGGCCGGGATGCCGAGCTTGAACAGCTCCCGCTCCGTGTCCATCATGAAGCCGAGCACCCGCTCGGGGATGGCGCCGAAGTAGTGGTCGTCGAACTCCTGGCCCTTGGGCGGCTTGGAGCCGAACAGGGTGCGGCCGGCGTTGATCAGGTCGGGCCGCGCCAGGAAGAAGTGCCGGTCGATCAGGAAGTACTCCTGCTCGGGGCCGCAGAACGACACGATGTGGTCGAAGTCCTTGTGCCCGAACAGCTTCAGGATCCGCTCGGCCTGCGCGCCCATGGCCTGCTGGCTGCGCAGCAGCGGGGTCTTGTAGTCCAGCGCCTCACCGGTCATCGACACGAAGACGGTGGGGATGCACAGCGTGTTGCCGTTCGGGTTCTCCAGGATGTAGGCCGGGCTGGTGACATCCCAGCCGGTGTAGCCGCGCGCCTCGAAGGTGCTGCGCAGCCCGCCCGAGGGGAAGCTCGACGCGTCGGGCTCGCCCTGGATCAGGGTCTTGCCGGCGAACTCGGCGAGCGTGGTCCCGTCGCCCACCGGGTCGAGGAAGCTGTCGTGCTTCTCCGCCGTCAGCCCCGTCATCGGGTAGAAGACGTGTGCGTAGTGGGTCGCGCCCTTCGACAGCGCCCAGTCCTTCATCGCCGAAGCCACGGAGTCGGCAATCGCCGGGTCGAGCTTGGCGCCCTTCTCGATGGTCGCGACGACGGACTTGTACACCGACTTGGGCAGCCGCAGCCGCATCTCGGCCAGGGTGAAGACGTTGGCGCCGAAGATCTCGCCCGGCGCCTCGCCTGGATCGAAGCTGATGGGGGGAGGCACGTACGCCTCGACGTTGTTGATCGCCTGAAGCCGGACCGTATTTCCGCTCAACTATCTTTCCTCTGCACCCAAGACGCCCGCGTCTGCTTCGCGGGCATGCGACCGGGCAACCTTCGCAAGCTTCGGTTCCGAAATTGTTACGCCCGCGTCACCGGCAGAATGCGGCACGATCGAAGTGATGAAGTATCGAAGCGTCGGTCTCACCGCCGCGGTCGTGGTTCTGGTCGCCGGTTGCACGGCCACACCCCCGAATCCGACGTCGGCGCCGCTCACCCCCGCCACGACCACCGGCCTGATCCCCACTCGAGCACCCACTGAAGGCACGCGGCCGCCCGCAGACAATCTCCCGCCAGCCGCCGAACCTCAGAACGCTCCGCCGCCCGGGCCCACCCCAGGACGCACGGTGGCCGTCGGTACCGCCCCCGAAGGCGTCGTCGTCGACGCCGTCACGCGCACCGTGGCAGTCGCCACGCGCAACCCCAACGAACTCGTGCTCATCAACGCCGACACCGGCGCCATCACCGGCCGCACCCCGCTGCCCGGATTCGTCCGCCACCTGCAGCTGGCCGCACCGGGCGGCCCGGTGCTGGTGCCCGTGGAGAGCGCCAACGCGCTGGTGCGCGTCGACCTCCCCGGCGGAAAGGCCGAGCCGCAGATACTCACCGGCACCGTGCCGCACGACGCCGCGCAGGCCTCCAACGGCTACGTGTTCGTGGCCAACGAGCACGGCGGCACCGTCACGGTGCTGCGCGGCGACGAGGTGCTCAAGGTGTTCACCGACAGCGTCCAGCCCGCAGGCATGGCCCCGGTCGGTCTGTCCATGGGAATGCTCGACGTCCGCAGGAACGATCTGACCGTCTATGACGCCGCCACACTGAGAAACATCGGCTCGACGCCGGCCGGGGAGGGCCCCACCCACCTGGTGGCCGACCGGCACGGCAGGATGATCGCCGCCGATACCCGCGGCAACGCGGTCCGGGTCTTCGAGCCGCTGCCCCGCCCGCGCGAGATCGCCACTGTGCCGCAGCCCGGCGGTCCCTACGGCATCGCCTATGACCCGGTCCGCGACCGGCTGTGGGTCGCGTCGTCGGGTACCAACGAGGTGATCGGCTACGACATGACGGAGCCGACACCGCGTGAGGTGACGCGGGTGCCTACCGTCCAAAATCCCTACAGCCTGGGCGTCGATGCGAAGACCGGCCGGTTGTTCATCGCGGGCACCACCGCCGGGGTGATGCAGATCGTCGACCCGACAGCCTGAAAAAGCAGTTGCCCAAATCCCCGTAGGACCGGCAATGTTTCGCTAGGGTCAATTTCTGAGATTTGGGGCTCAACACACCGGGGGTAAAACATGTACGTTTCGCGCATCCTCGCGCCGATCACCGTCGCCACCGTCGTCGCCGCGGCACTACCGCTGGCGACCTACCAGGCGCAGATGCCGGCGTCGTCCACCTTGTCCACCTTCTCGTCACTGGACGTGGCTCTGATCAGCGCGAGTAAGCATGCCTCCGCCTGGAGCCCACCTAGCGACGACGAAGGTGACGACCAAGGCGGGTCATCGGGCGGCGGCGGCTGGTTCGGTGGCCTGCTCGGCATCTTCGAGTCGCTGGCAGGCAACAGCGGCGCAGTGATCGGTGCGATTCAGAGCGGATTCACCACGCTGCTCGCCGATCTGGCCGGCGGCAAATCGCTGGCGACGGCGTTGGCCGACGTCGGCAAGCAGATCGGCACCGCCGTCGGCGGCAGCGCGGGTGCGCTGATCGAGACGGCGTTGACCAAAGCCGGCCAGTTGATAAACATCGGCCCCACCCTGGTCAAGGGCGCCCTCGACATCGCCGCCGCGGTGCCGGCCGCGTTTGCCCCCGTCCTGGCGGCGGTGACGTCGGCCGCGCTCAACGTCGCGGCCTCGTTGGCCACCGGCGGACTGCAGGCCGCACTCGCCGACGCCGTGAAGAACGTCTCGGCGGCCGTCCAGCAGGGCATCACCAGCATCAGCGGCGTCGTCAAGCAGGTCGTCACAGACATCGGTGCCGCCCTGGGCGGCGCGCAACCCGTCGCCGCGGGCCCCGCAGCTGCGCCTCGCCCGGCCGCGGCGGAGACACCGCGTCGCGCGCTCGTCAACGCCCAGCGCGGCGACAGCGGTGTGCCGGTGAAAGCACCCGCCAAAGCCGCCACCGCGGCACGAAGCGCGGCATCCGCGCAAACGGCCGATCCGGCCAACGACGGCGACGCACCCGGCAACCACTCCGCAGGGACCTCGCACAGCAAGCGCGACGCTCACCGGTCGGACGGCAAGCGGGCCACCAAGGCAGGCGACTGACGCACCGGCGCACCGGCGCGTAGTGCCGGATCCGGCCGCCGGAGCCTAGATTTGAAGACATGAGCGATGTCCCGGCCGACTACGACGAGCGCGCGATAACCGTCGCGCAACCGAAGACCGAGGCCGCCGGGGTGCGCGCGGTGATGGTGTCGCTGCAGCGGAGCCTGGCGGCGATGGGGCCGGTGCGCACCGCCAGGGCGTGGCTGCGGCTCAATCAGCGCGACGGGTTCGACTGCCCGGGCTGCGCATGGCCCGAGGAGCACGGTGGCCGCAAGTTCGCCGAGTTCTGCGAGAACGGTGCCAAGGCGGTCGCTGAAGAGGCCACCCGCCGCGTGGTCACACCGGAGTTCTTCGCCCGTCACTCGGTGGCCGAACTGGCTGCCAAGCCCGAGTACTGGCTGTCCCAGCAGGGCCGGCTCGCGCATCCGATGGTGTTACGGCCCGGAGACGACCACTACCGGCCGATCGACTGGGACGGGGAAGACGGGGTCTACGAGGTGATCGCCGGGCACCTCAACGGGCTGGCCTCCCCGGACGAGGCGGTGTTCTACACCTCGGGCCGCACCAGCAACGAGGCCGCGTTCCTGTACCAACTGCTGGTGCGCAGCTTCGGCACCAACAACCTGCCGGACTGTTCCAACATGTGCCACGAATCCTCCGGCACCGCGCTGACCGAGTCGATCGGCATCGGCAAGGGCTCGGTGACCGTCGAGGATGTCGAGCACGCCGACGTCATCGTCATCGCCGGGCAGAACCCCGGCACCAACCATCCCCGTATGCTCGCGGTGCTGGAGAAGGCAAAGGCCAACGGCGCCAAGATCATTGCGGTCAACCCGCTTCCCGAGGCCGGGCTGATCCGGTTCAAGGACCCGCAGAAAGTCCGCGGGGTGATCGGGCACGGCGTGCCGATCGCCGACGAGTTCGTCCAGATCCGCCTCGGCGGTGACCTGGCCCTTTTCAAGGGTCTGGGCCGGCTGCTGGTCGAAGCCGACGACCGCCGCCCCGGCACCGTGATCGATCGAGACTTCATCGCCGCGCACTGCCACGGGTTCGACGACTACCTCACCGAAACCCGTTCGGTGGACATCGATACCGTCGTCGAGGCCACCGGCATCCAGCGGCCACAACTGGAGCGGGTGGCCGGCATGCTGGCCGGCTCCCAGCGGACGATCGTGTGCTGGGCGATGGGCATCACGCAGCACACCCACGCGGTGGCCACGATCGCCGAGATCACCAACCTGCTTCTGCTGCGCGGCATGATGGGCAAGCCCGGCGCCGGGGTGTGCCCGGTGCGCGGGCACTCTAATGTCCAGGGCGACCGCACCATGGGCATCTGGGAACGGGTGCCCGAGACATTCCTGAACGCCCTGGATCACCAGTTCGGCATCGTCACCCCGCGCAAGCACGGGTACGACACCGTCGACGCCATTAGGGCGATGCGCGACGGGCGGGCCTCGGTGTTCATCGGCATGGGCGGCAACTTCGCCTCGGCCACGCCCGACACCGCGGTCACCGAAGCCGCGCTGAGTTCCTGCGCGCTGACCGTGCAGGTCTCGACCAAGCTCAACCGCAGCCACTTGGTGCATGGGCGCACCGCGGTGATCCTGCCCACCCTGGGCCGTACCGACCGCGACGTCTACCACGGCAAGAAACAGGTTGTCTCCGTGGAGGATTCGATGTCCATGGTGCACCTGTCCCGGGGCAGCCTGACCCCACCCAGCGATGAGGTGCGCAGCGAGGTGTCGATCATCTGCCAGCTAGCGCGCGCGGTGCTCGGGCCCGAACACCCGGTTCCGTGGGAGCGTTTCGCCGGCGACTACGACGCCGTCCGCGACGCGATCGCCGCCGTGGTTCCGGGCTGCGCGGACTACAACACGAAAGTTCGCCAGCCAGACGGCTTTCAGCTGCCGCACCCGCCGCGCGACTCCCGCGAGTTCCCGACGAGCACGGGCAAGGCCAATTTCGCGGTCAACCCGATGCAGTGGGTCGCGGTACCGCCCGGGCGGCTGGTGCTGCAGACGTTGCGCAGCCACGACCAGTACAACACCACGATCTACGGTCTCGACGACCGCTACCGCGGCGTCAAGGGCGGGCGGCGGGTCGTCTTCGTCAATCCGGCCGACATCGAGACGCTCGGGCTGACTGCGGGCGACCGGGTAGACCTGATCTCGGAGTTCGCCGACGCGACCGGCGAGTTGCAGGAACGGCGCGCCAAAGACTTCCTCGTCGTGCCGTACTCGACCCCGATCGGCAATGCCGCCGCCTACTACCCCGAGACCAACGCCCTGGTTGCGCTGGATCACGTTGCAGCCAAATCGAATACGCCGGTGTCGAAGGCGATAACGATCAGGTTGGAGCCCAGCCGATGGGGCGGGTGACCTCGAGGCGACGCGCGAGCCACCTGGCCGACGGCACCGTCACCGAACGCCCCGAGACACTCGTCGTCGAGGAGCCACTGGAGATCCGGGTCAACGGCTCGCCGGTCACGGTGACCATGCGCACGCCCGGCTCGGATGTCGAACTGGCACAGGGGTTCCTGCTCACCGAGGGAGTGATCGGCCGCCGCGACGACGTGCTGACGGTGCAGTACTGCCGGGGCGCGGAAAGCGCAGACGGCACCAACACCTACAACGTCCTCGACGTGACTCTGCACCCCGACGTGCCGCCACCTGACACCGACGTCACCCGCAACTTCTACACCACCTCGTCGTGCGGGGTGTGCGGCAAGGCATCGCTGGAGGCGGTCCGGCTGTCGAGCCGGTACTCACCCGGCGACGACCCCACCTCGGTCGGGACGGCGACGCTGACCGCGATGCCGGCTCAACTACGTTCAGCGCAAAAGGTTTTCGCCAGCACCGGTGGCCTGCACGCCGCGGCGCTGTTCACCACCGACGGCACCCTGCTCGCTGTACGCGAGGATATTGGGCGGCACAACGCCGTGGACAAGGTGATCGGATGGGCGCTGGAAGCCGGGCACGTGCCACTTGGCGGCACCGTCTTGCTGGTCAGCGGGCGCGCGTCATTCGAACTCACCCAAAAGGCCGTGATGGCGGGGATCCCTGTGCTGGCTGCCGTCTCGGCGCCGTCCTCACTGGCGGTGGACCTGGCCGGCCAGTCCGGCCTGACCCTGGTCGCCTTCCTGCGCGGCGATTCGATGAACGTCTACAGCCGTGCCGACCGGGTCCTCCGCTGAGACCGCCGTCTGCTCGGCCATGACCTCACGGTACTTCGTGTAGCCACTGCCCATCGTCAACGCAAGAGCACTCAGGGTCAGCGCCGACAGCACCGCGCCGCCCGCCGACGAATCGAACGGGCCTTTCTCGTTGTGGAAGAAACTCACCACGATGTAGGCGGCGAGAAAGACCCACACCGCGCCGATCGAACGGCCCGCCTCCCCCGCGCGGACCTGAGCCAGCGTGGTGAGGTTTCGGGCGTGAAACGCCCAGACCGTGGTCAGGTACATGCAGATGGCGTGCATGACGAACGCCAGCATCAGCATGGCGTCCGGAGCGTCCGGCACGCCCTTGAGGTGCATCATCATCATGCCGAACACGATCCACAGGTCGAGCGCGAAGAAGGTGGCCAGCAGCACCCAGCCGGCCTGTCCGTGGATCGCCCACGCCAGCCCCGCCACCATTGCACCGCACAGGGTCACCAGCATGCCCAGCGCGGCCACCACCGCGAAGCCCTTGGTGCAGTCGGGGCCGCCGTCGGCGGTGATGAAGATGCTGACGCCGAAGATCAGCAGGCCCGCGGCAAGGGTCACCAAGCCGCACATCCGGATCGCCGGTCTGTCGAGCAGCTTCGTGATCCGTTCGCTCGTGTAGCGGGGAACGTCAGTCGGGTGCCGTCGCAAGATGGTGGCGACGACCCAGATCGCGGCCGCTGGGATGAGCAACTCACCGACGAACTGGACGAGGTCGAGCGGAGAGCGCATCACAAGCTTCGCCGAGCCGCACGAGCCGAGTTCTGCCGCGAGCATGAAGAGGGACATGGGGCAGGTATCTCCGATCGGTGGGCCGAGCGTTTTAGAGTAACCGCCTACTCGTGCCCGCCTCGCCAGCCCGTTTTACGCTCGGCTCGATCAGGCTGGGAGGAATTGCGATGACCGAACTCAAGACACCGACGGCGGTACTCCACGAGGGCCCGCGGGTCCTGTCCGAACAAGAGACCGCCGCTATCGAGCGTCACGATTTGAGGGGTATTCGAGACGCCGACATCGACGACGTCATCGAGTACGTCCACCACGGACTGCGCAAGCTGCCCGACTTCGTCACGCTCTACCGCAAGTACCTCAAACAACGTTGGGACGTCTACGAACTCGACTTCACCCAGGACCGCATCGACTGGATGGAGAAGATGACCGACGACGAACGCGAGTCGTTCGTCGGCATCGCTTCGGGGTTCCATCACGGCGAGCGCCAGGTCGAGATCGAGTTGCCGGTCTTCATGATCGGCGCGTCCGAGGAGGAGAAGCTCCACATCGCCGCACAGATCGAGGACGAGGCGCGTCACACCGTGTTCTTCGACCGCTTCTACCGCGAAGTGGTCGGCATCGAGGGCGACGACATCATGGACGTGCTCGACAAGTCGTTTCACTGGGTGCAGGAGACGTTCGTCGGCCCGTTCGGTCTGCTTGCTTATCAGGCTGACGAGCTGCGCAGAAATCCCTACGACCAACGGGCCCGGGTGCGCTACGGCACGACGTACTTCCTGTGGATCGAGGGCGTGCTGGCGCTCTCGGTGATGAAGGTGACGCTGTCGTATGCGCGGTGGCGGGGCTTCCTGCCGGCCTACTACGCCGGGTTCACGGCGACCTGCCGCGACGAGTCCCGCCACGTTCAGGGCGGAATGCGCTTCCTGCAGGACGCGGTCCGACGCGACCCGACCATGCTCACCGAGATCCACGACACGCTGCGAACCATCCTGATGATCAGCGGGGTGTCCAGCCGCAAGCTGTACTACGAGCCGCTGGGCTGGACCGAAGACGAGGTCCGCGTCCTGCTGATCCAGCAGCTGCGCCGCAAGTGCAATGACGTCGGCATCTCGCTGTCCGACGAACTCGAAGACCTGCTCGTCCAGATCGAGCCGGTGCTGGCAGGAGGCTGACCATGGCTGCGATGTTCTTGACCCAGGCGTGGGCGGACGACGTTCGCGACGCGCTCAACGCCGGCCCCGACGAGCGGGCGCTCGCCGGCAAGCTGCAGGAGTACTGGGACTTCTACAACCTGGTCCGCGCCGTGTACGAGTCGTCGTGGGCCCTCGGCGCACGCAACCTGCCTGCCGAACTCGGTGGCGGCGATCGCCACCTGTACGTCGCGTGGTCGGGCTACTTCGTCACCGAGTGCCGGGTCCTCGACGCCGACGAGCCGGTCGACGCCACCTACGTGCTGGCGGCCGACTACAGCCGACTGGAAGGCGTTGTTCTCCGGCTACGACGCGTTGCGGACGGTCATGTACCGCAAGCTGCTGCTCGAGCAGGGCAACCTGCTGGAGTTCTTCAAGGCGATCTACTTCTTCGTCGAGTCGCTGGCGCTCATCGCGAAGGTGCCGACGGAGTTCCCGGCCGAGGACAGGGCGTTCGCCCCGGCCTGACTAAGCGCTGCCGACTGCCTGACTCCTCAACGCGGCTCGTACCTCACCGCTTGATCGTAGTCAGGCGCTCTTGTCGCGGCGCTCGGGGCGCGCCGGCTTGCGCGGCACGATCGTCGGCAGGACGTTGTCCTGCACGGTCTCCCTGGTCACGACGACCTTGGCGACGTCGTCGCGGCTGGGGATGTCGTACATCACCGGCAGCAGGACTTCCTCCATGATCGCGCGCAGACCGCGGGCACCGGTGCCGCGGTGGATGGCCTGATCGGCGATGGCGTCCAGCGCGTCTTCGGTGAACTCGAGCTCGACGCCGTCCATCTCGAAGAGCCTGGTGTACTGCTTGACCAGCGCGTTCTTCGGCTCGGAGAGGATCTTGACCAGCGATTCCTTGTCCAGGTTGGTCACCGAGGCCACCACCGGCAGACGGCCGATGAACTCCGGGATCAGACCGAACTTGATCAGGTCCTCGGGCATGACCTCGGCGAAGTGGTCCTGGGTGTCGATCTCGGCCTTGGACTTCACCTCGGCACCGAAGCCCAGGCCGCGCTTGCCGACGCGGTCGGAGACGATCTTCTCCAGCCCCGCGAACGCACCGGCCACGATGAACAGCACGTTGGTGGTGTCGATCTGGATGAACTCCTGGTGCGGGTGCTTGCGCCCGCCCTGCGGCGGCACCGAGGCCTGGGTGCCCTCGAGGATCTTCAGCAGCGCCTGCTGCACACCCTCGCCGGACACGTCGCGGGTGATCGACGGGTTCTCGCTCTTGCGGGCGATCTTGTCGACCTCGTCGATGTAGATGATGCCGGTCTCGGCGCGCTTGACGTCGTAGTCGGCGGCCTGGATCAGCTTCAGCAGGATGTTCTCGACATCCTCACCGACGTAGCCGGCCTCGGTCAGCGCGGTGGCGTCGGCGATGGCGAACGGCACGTTGAGCATCTTGGCCAGCGTCTGCGCCAGGTAGGTCTTGCCGCAGCCGGTCGGGCCCAGCATCAGGATGTTGGACTTGGCCAGCTCGACGGGCTCGGCGCGCGAATCGCGGTGCTTCTCCTGCGCCTGGATGCGCTTGTAGTGGTTGTAGACCGCGACGGCGAGGGTGCGCTTGGCGGTGTCCTGCCCGATGACGTAGCTCTCCAGGAACTCCCGGATCTCGGCCGGCTTGGGCAGTTCGTCGAGCTTGACGTCGTCGGCGTCGGCCAGTTCCTCTTCGATGATCTCGTTGCACAGGTCGATGCACTCGTCGCAGATGTACACGCCGGGACCCGCGATCAGCTTCTTGACCTGCTTCTGACTCTTACCGCAGAACGAGCACTTCAGCAGGTCACCGCCGTCTCCGATGCGCGCCATGGTGGTGAGGCCCTACTTCCTTCGCCGTCGGTGTTCGATCTTTGCCATCACGTCTGCGTGGTCTTGGTCCCGACGCTACCCGCTTGCTCGGCCACGGTGCGACTGATAAGAGCGAATAGCGTCAGTGGTATTCGGTGCGTGTGGTGAAACATATCTCCTGCCACCGCCCTCGTCGCCGCCGGAACGCGCCGCTGTGCCTTTGGCGTGTCGCCGCCGTTACCCAACCGACAGGCTCACGCGTTCTGAGCCGACAGCTTCCGGTACTCCAGCACGGTGTCGATGATCCCGTACTCCTTGGCCGCCGCGGCGGTCAGGATCTTGTCGCGGTCGGTGTCCTTGCGGATGACCGCGGCGTCCTTGCCGGTGTGACGCGCCAGCGTCTCCTCCATCAGGGTGCGCATCCGCTCGATCTCGGCGGCCTGGATCTCCAGGTCGGAGAACTGACCCTGGATCACCCCGCCGAGCGACGGCTGGTGGATGAGGATCCGGGCGTTGGGCAGCGCGAGCCGCTTACCGGGCGTGCCGGCGGCCAGCAGGACCGCGGCGGCCGAGGCGGCCTGGCCCAGGCAGACGGTCTGGATGTCGGCGCGCACGTACTGCATGGTGTCGTAGATCGCCATCAGCGAGGTGAACGAGCCGCCCGGGGAGTTGATGTACATGGTGATGTCGCGGTCGGGATCCAGCGACTCGAGCACCAGCAGCTGGGCCATGATGTCGTTGGCCGAGGCGTCGTCGACCTGGACGCCGAGGAAGATGATGCGTTCCTCGAACAGCTTGTTGTAGGGGTTGGACTCCTTGACGCCCCAGCTGGAGTGCTCGACGAACGACGGCAGGATGTAGCGCGCCTGAGGCGCCAACCGGGGATCTCCCTGAGAAAAGGGCGTTGTATCAGGCATTGGACAGTCCGTTCACGTGGGCGCGGGTGATGATGTGGTCGACGAAGCCGTACTCCAGCGCCTCCTGGGCGGTGAACCACCGGTCGCGGTCGGAGTCGGCCTCGATGCGCTCGATCGGCTGGCCGGTGAACTCGGCGTTGAGCCGGAACATCTCCTTCTTGATGAGCGCGAACTGCTCGGCCTGGATGGCGATGTCGGCCGCGCCGCCGGTGATGCCGCCCAGCGGCTGGTGCATCAGGATGCGGGCGTGCGGCAGGGCGTAGCGCTTGCCCTTGGCGCCGGCGGCGAGCAGGAACTCGCCCATCGAGGCGGCCATGCCCATCGCGTAGGTGGCCACGTCGCACGGCGCGAGCACCATCGTGTCGTAGATGGCCATGCCGGCGCTGATCGAGCCGCCCGGCGAGTTGATGTAGAGCGAGATGTCCTTGGTGGGATCCTCGGCCGCCAGCAGCAGAATCTGCGCGCAGAGCCGGTTGGCGATGTCGTCATCCACCTGTGAGCCCAGGAAGATGATGCGCTCGGCGAGCAACCGCTCATACACCGAGTCAGTGAGGTTCAGCCCTGGCATGCCCGAACGCATATGAGTCACGACTTGCTACCTGCTTTCTACAGACTTCGTTCTACCCGACCCTAACCAACCAGCGCCCAACCGCACTCCCTGGAGAGCGCGCGTTCGCTGTCGGCGTTATTCGGCTGCGTCAGCCTTGTCCTCGGCGGCCTCGTCGGCCGCTCCTCGGCGGCTTCGTCGGCAGCCTCGGCGATCTCGGCGGCCTCAACGACCTCGGCGTCCTCCGCGCTGGGCGGCGGTCCGAAGAACTCGCTGGTGTCGACGACATTGCCGTCGGTGTCGGTGACGGTGGCCGCCTCGACCACCGCGGCCACGGTCAGCCCGCGGCGCACGTCGGCGAACATCGCCGGCAGCTGGTTGTTCTGCTGCAGGACCTGCAACAGCTGCGCCGGCTCGATGCCGTACTGACGCGACATCAGCACCAGCCGCTCGGTCAGGTCGTTCTGGCCGACCTGGATGTCGAGGTCGTCGGCGATGGCGTCCATCAACAGCTGGGTCTTGACGGCCTTCTCCGCGGCCTCCCGGGTCTCGGTGTCGAACTGCTCACGGGAGCTGCCCTGCGCCTCGAGCGCCTCGGCGAACTTGGCCTCGTCGTGGTCCAGGCCGTGGATCGCGTTGTGAACGGTCTCGTCGACCTGCGCCTGCACGATGGCCTCGGGCAGCGGCACCTCGATCTTCTCGAGCAGCAGCTCCAGCGCATTGTCGCGGATGCTCTCGGCCTGGTGGATGCGCTTGACCCGCTCGACCTGCTCGGTGAGGTTGGCCTTGAGCTCCTCGATGGTGTCGAATTCGCTTGCCAGTTGGGCGAATTCGTCATCCGCCTCGGGCAGCTCGCGCTCCTTGATCGACTTGACGGTGACCGTCACCTCAGCTTCCTGGCCGGCGTGCTCACCGGCGACGAGCTTGGTGGTGAACGTCTTCGACTCGCCCTCGGTCAGGCCGACGATCGCCTCGTCGAGGCCGTCGATCAGCTGGCCGGAGCCGACCTCGTGGGACAGGCCCTCGGTCGAGGCTTCCGGGAGGTCCTCGCCGTCGACGGTGGCCGACAGGTCGATGGAGACGAAGTCGCCCTCCTGCGCCGGGCGCTCCACACCCTTGAGGGTGCCGAAGCGGGCGCGCAGTGACTCCAGCTCGGTCTCGACGTCGTCGTCGGTGACCTCGATGGGGTCGACGGAGATCTTCAGCTCACTGAGGTCGGGCAGCTCGATGTCGGGGCGCACGTCGACCTCGGCGGTGAACACCAGTTCCTCGCCGTCCTCGATCTTGGTGATCTCGATGTCCGGCTGGCCCAGCGGGCGCACCTCGGTGGCGGTGACGGCCTCGGTGTAGCGGCCGGGCAGCGCGTCGTTGACGACCTGCTCGAGCACCGCGCCGCGGCCGAGCCGCGCCTCGAGGAGCTTCGCCGGCGCCTTGCCGGGCCGGAATCCGGGCAGCCGCACCTGCTTGGCCAGCTGCTTGTAGGCACGGTCGAAGTCGGGCTGCAGTTCCGCGAACGGCACCTCCACGTTGATGCGAACCCGGGTCGGGCTCAACTTCTCGACGGTGCTCTTCACTGCGGTACTCCTCGGTCGGTCGTCGGACGATCTGGTTGTCAGGGCGTGTCGGGGTGACAGGATTTGAACCTGCGGCCTTCCGCTCCCAAAGCGGATGCGCTACCAAGCTGCGCTACACCCCGGTGCTGTGCTTTCTCGCGTCCGCGATCCTACGGCCCAATGGCTGCTCAACAGCAATCGACCTCGACGGCACGGTGTCGAGGAGGTCCGATTGGATTTGATCTGGTCGGCGCCGGTACATTTGGGCTCGCGCACTGCACGCGGGCGTAGCTCAATGGTAGAGCCCTAGTCTTCCAAACTAGCTACGCGGGTTCGATTCCCGTCGCCCGCTCTCAAGAGACGGCCCTGATCAGGGCCGTTTTCGCGTTTTGGAGACCGTGCGAGCGGCCGTCACATGCTCCGCTGCCAGGACCGGTAGACCGTCCGGCTGACGGTCGACGGATCCGGCGGCGGCGCGGTGATCGAGGCTTGCAGGCCGGCGTCGTCCGCCAGCGCCAGGATCTCGCGGAGGTGGAACGCCACGTCACCGTCGGCGTCGTGATCGGGACGCGCGAAGTACTTGGTGTGCGCCGCCCCGGGCCGCAACCGTTCGGGCAGGTTGCCGGTGACCGCGATCTCGCGGATGCCCGGTCCGAACAACGGCCGCAACACACCACCGAACCAGTCACCGCGAATGCCGCCGCGGCGCACCGGAAACCAGATGTTGGTCCATCGGGTCACGGCGAACGGGGACTGCCCCTCCCCGGGCGGGCAACTCACCACGACACCGCGGCGGATCAGCCGCTCGAACAACTCGTGCCGGCTGTCCGAGCGGCTCAGTCCGGCCAGGATCGGCGGCCGGGCCACGAACAGGTCCGCCAGCGCCATGGGTGTCCCCACCGTGACGAAATCGGTTGTCCGCCAAGGATTTCCGCGCCGACGAAGGTCCTGCCACCAGGGCGAACTGGGTGGCCTGGAAATCGCCGACCGGCAGCCGGTTCGACGCCAGCGACGTCGCGGCATGCAGTTCGCGCATCTCGGCCCACAGCTCCGTCAGCGCGTCATAGGCGATGTAGCCGCCGATGCCGTGTGCCACCACCACGATCCGTGCGTAGCGGCCCTGATGCAGCGTGGACAACAGGTCGACCAGGCCGCCGCGGATCGCCCGCCGGGCCGCATACGACTCCGGCGCAGGGTCGAAGTAGCGGGCGACATTGACGAAGCCGGTCGTCAGGAAGCTGCGGGTCAACGCCCTCGGCGCGGTGCGCAGCACCCCGAACCCGATGGTCAGCACCACCACGCTGCTGACCACCCCGACGATCCAGCCGGCCACCCCGGTGTGGAGCAGGAAGCCGCCGACGACGATCACGCCCACCAGCAGAGCGACCGGGACCAGCAACGCCAGCCAGGTCAGCCGCCAGATGCCGAACAGCTGATCGGGCACGTGGCGCGGCCGGCGCAGGAACACCCGCGCGAACGCCAGCCGCGAATCCCGCATACCGGGTGCTGGTCATCAGAAACGACCAGTCGTACTCGAACAGTTCGGTTCCCGCCGACGGCGCGACGTAGCGGCGCGCCTCGTAGGAGTCGGTGACCTCCAGGGGCTCGGGTGGTAGTCCCACTCCGCCGCCTTCGGGGTCAGCACCGTCTTGGCAAACGTGTCGAGGGTGTCCATGGGGCGGCGTTCGAGCAGACCGTGGACGAAAACCACAGCGGTGCGGACTTCGGTGTCGATGCTCATCGCGTCTGAGTCTGAAGGACGCACGCTCGGCTCGGACGACGCAACCGTTAAAGCCGTCGCCTCGGCTGTGCAGTGGAACGAATCCGCCGGTCCCGCGTCACGACGCGATGTCGGTTCGGCTCCAATCCAATTCTCAGCTTCTGCCGCTAGCGTCAACGGCCGTACATTCGGTTCGGCTCCCGGCGCCAGCCGGCGGGATTTCGGCCAGGAGGCGCGTTGAGCGACAACACCCCCGTCGACGGCGCGTGCGCCCCGGGATTCCAGGCCGTCCGCGACGCCTTCTTGACCAATTTCACCGACCATGACGACGTCGGCGCCGCCGTGGCCGTGTGGGTCGACGGCGATCTCGTGGTCAACCTCTGGGGCGGATACGCCGACGCCCGCCGACGGCGCCGCTGGCGAGAGGACACCCTGGCGAGTGTCTTCTCCGGAACCAAAGGCCTGACCAGTACCTGCGTGCACCTGCTGGCCGACCGCGGCGAGATCGACCTCTACGCCCCCGTGGCGGCCTACTGGCCGGAGTTCGCCCAGAACGGCAAGCAGGACATCACCGTCGCGTCGGTCCTGGGCCACCGCTCCGGGGTGATCGGGCCGCGCACCAGGCTGCACTGGAACGACACCACCGACTGGGACCGGGTGTGCGGCGAACTCGCCGTTTCCGAGCCGTGGTGGGAGCCCAACACCGCGCAGGGCTACCACATGGTCAGCTTCGGGTTCATCCTCGGCGAGGTGGTTCGCCGGGTCACCGGCCGCACGATCGGCCAGTATCTGCGCACCGAGATCGCCGAGCCGATGGGCATCGACGTCCACATCGGTCTGCCGACCGCCGAGCATCACCGCTGCGCCGAGATGGTCAACAAACCGCACATCCGCGACGTTCTGGCCAGCAGTCAGGCACCCGGCTACCCGACCTCCCTCGACGAGCACCCGATGGCCGGACTGTCGATCGCCATGGGCTTCGTGCCCGACGACGAGCTGGGCTCCAACGAGCTCACCCGCTGGCGCTCGTCGGAGTTCCCCGGCACCAACGGTCACGTCTCGGCGCTCGGCCTGGCCACGTTCTACAACGGTCTGGCGCAGGAGAAGCTGCTGAGCCGCGACCACATGGAGTCGGTGCGCGTCTCGCAGGGCGGCTTCGACCCCGACGTGGTGCTCGGTCCGCGCGTCGCCGATCACGGCTGGGGCCTTGGCTACATGCTGAATCAGCGTGGCGTCGCCGGACCCAACCTGCGCAGCTTCGGCCACGGCGGCTCGGGCGGCTCGTACGGTTTCGTCGATCTGGAGAACCGGATCGGCTACGCCTACGTGATGAACTACTTCGACGCCACCAAGTGCAACGCCGACCCGCGCAGCACCGCGCTGTCCGACGAGGTCTACCGCGCCATCGGCGTTCTCTGACAAGCAAATTCTCATACCGCGGCACACCTGCGGCGGATCGGTACTGTGGACGCCATGAACGGTGTGCTGTTGGTGCTCATCCTGGTGGTGGTCGCTGCGATCGCGCTGGCGGTCTGGAGTTCGTCGCGCGCCTCGGGCAATCGCAACGCGGCGAGTCTCGCCGATGCCAAGGCCGACGCGCGCCGGGTGATCGAACGCCTCGGCGGCCAGGTGCTGAACCTCAACGGCACCAACGAGGCCTCCAACCAGGCGCTCGCCGACGCCTCGGAGCGGTTCACCGCGGCCTCGTCGCAGATCGACCAGGCGACCACGGCCAAGCAGGCCATGCTGGCCAAGGAGAGCGCGATCGAAGGGCTGTACTACGTGCGGGCCGCGCGCACCGCGATGGGCATGGATCCGGGTCCGGAGCTGGAGACGATCACCGGCCAGAAGTCGGCCGGCGCGGTCACCGAGGACCGCAAGGTCCAGTTCGAGGGCCGTGAGATCGAGGCCTCCCCGGTGCCCACCGACCGCACGCCGAACTACTACCCCGGCGGCCGGGTCGCCGGACGTCCGGTGCCCGCCGGTTGGTACTCGGAGCCCTGGTGGAAGACCGGCTCTGGTGGCCGGCGCGTGGGGCGTGGGCTCGATGCTGCTGTTCGACTCGCTGTTCTCCGGGATGGACGGGGTCGGGTACGACGCGTCGGGCTTCGAGAACGGCTACGGCTCGGGCTTCGACCAAGGCTTCGACCAGGGTTATGACCAGGGACTCGACGCCGGCCAGGAGGCGGTCGGCGGGGGACACGGCGGCGGCTGGGGTGGCGACAGCGGCGGCTGGGCCGACAGCGGTGGCGGCTGGGGCGGCGACGGCGGCGGCCTCGGCGACTTCGGCGGCGGCGACTTCGGCGGCTTCGGCGACTTCTAGACCGTCGAGGCGGCACCCTCCGTTCGGCGGTTCTTTGACGCTACAAATCTTTCTCCGGTACTCATAGCGAAGGCATCGTTCGCCGAACGGATGATTGCCGTAGTAGTTGCGTCGAACGACATCGGGGGAGCAATGACAGACAGGCTTGTCGCGGAGGGGGCTGGACACTATCTCCATTGGGGTGTGATCCAGATTTCCGTTACCAATCTGACCATCATCGCGGTGATGGTGGTGCTGTTCATCCTTGCCTTGGTGGTGCCGTTCCCGTCCGGGCACGGCGAGGAGTCCGACGGCGGGGCTGAGAACTGATGACCAACGCCACCGAGTCGTCGAACTGGACCACGCGCCTGCGAAATTGGATCGTCGGACTCGTTCCGCCCGGCCAGGCGCTGCCCGACCGCCAACCGATCTACGTCGCGTCGTGGATCTACGTCTTCGGCGTGCTGACCATCGCGTCGCTGGCCATCGTGATCGGCTCCGGCTGCGTGCTGGCGATGGGCGGCTCGGCCTGGTGGCACGTGTCGACCCTGGGCCAATACGTCAACTCCGTTCACCTGTGGAGTGTGGAACTGCTGTTCGGGTTCATGGTGATCCACCTGTGGGGCAAGTTCTGGATGGCCGCCTGGCGCGGCGGCAGGTCGATGACCTGGATCACCGGCGTGATCCTCTTCGCCATCTCCATCGGCACCTCCTTCACCGGGTTCCTGTCGCAGAGCAACTTCGACTCGCAGTGGATCGCCAGCGAAGGCAAGGACGGCCTGAACTCGGTCGGGGTGGGCGCCTGGTTCAACGTGCTCAACCCCGGCCAGATGCTGATGTGGCACATCGTGCTGTTGCCACTGGTGGTCGTGGCGCTCACGCTCGTCCACGTGATTCTGGTCCGGCGCCACGGCGTCGTCCCGCCCATCGACGCCGACGTGGAGGCCTGAACCATGGCCCGCAAGACACCTGACTCGCACGACTTCCCCACGCGCCCTTACGATCTCGTCAAAGAGTTCGTCATCGCCCTGGTCGTCGTCCTGGTCCTCAGCGTGGGACTCGCCGCGATCTTCTCCTCGCCCGACGACCCGCCGATCACGATGGCCGCGTGGGCCCAGAACGCGCCCGACGACGTCGTCATCACCGCCGTCGGCGAACTCGCGGGAACCTCCGCGAGCGCCACCTACGGCCCGCCGTACAACAGCGCGTCCGAGGGACAGAAGATCGGCCCGATCCCGCTGCAGAAGCTGGGCGGGGTACGGCTGCCCGTCGACTCGGCGGACCTGGTGCTGGGACCGCTCGGCCAGGTGGCCAACGATCCGAAACTCGCTGCGGCACTTGCGCAGTGGAATGCCGCACCCAGCGACCAGCGGACCAAGTGGGCGAGCGACTACGCCGATGCCATCGGCGCCCCGGCCAGCGACGAGGAGCCCGCCACCGGCGCAGGTGGTGACCCGTCCAAGGTGGCCGCCGGCGACTACGGCCCGGTGCCGGCGATGTCGGCCGCGTTCCTGAACCTCGCCCGCGGCGGCGGTCTCGAAGGCGCTCTGACCTCGTCGGGCAACTTCTACGGCGGCGACGCCACCAGGTCGATGCTGCTCCTGGCTGACGGTGCCTACTTCGAGGATCAGGCCCGCGCCAAGAACCTCGGCGGCGACCAGTGGGGAATGATGAACGAGGTGGGCAATGCGCCCGGCCAGCCCTGGATGTGGCTGTACACGTTCTGGTACCAGATCCCGCCGTTCTCCACGTCCGACAATGCCGACGCGCAGATCTGGGCCTTGATGATGCTGCTGACCGCGGGGCTGATGCTGGTTCCGTTCATCCCGGGCGTTCGGTCGATTCCGCGGCTGATCCCGATCCACCGGCTCGTCTGGCGGGACTACTACCGCCGGACGAAGAAGGCGTGAGCTAAGCCCGGCCTGCGCTCACACCTGGCAGGTCGGGCACCAGAACAGGTTTCGGCCTTCGAGTTCGGCCGTGCGCACCGGTGTGCCGCACACCCGGCACGGCTCGCCGGCGCGGCGGTAGACGTAGGTGCGGGGCCGGTTGGGCCCGTACGACGGCGGGCCGTGGTCGTGCTCGGGGCGCACCACGACGATCTTGCCGCGGCGCACACCCACCTTCATCAACGCCACCAGATCGGTCCACGCCTCGGCGAACTCAGCGGCACTGATGTCGCGGCCGGGCCGGTACGGGTCGATGTGGTGGCGGAACAGCAGTTCGCTGCGATACACGTTGCCGATCCCGGCGATCACCCGCTGGTCCATCAGCAGCGCACCAATAGACTTGCGGGACTTGACAATTCGCTCCCACGCCAGATCCGGGTCGGCGTCGCGGCGCAGCGGGTCGGGCCCGAGCCGGGCCACGATCGCCGACACCTGCGCCTCGTCGAGGAGCTCGCAGGCCGTCGGGCCGCGCAGGTCGGTGCCGTACTCCGTGCCGACGATGCGCATCCGGACCTGGCCGACCGGCAGCGCCATCGGGACGGGCGCCTCGCGTGAACGTGCCGTAGAGCCCGAGGTGCACGTGCACGATCGGGCCGCCGTCGTAGTGGTGGAACAGATGCTTGCCCCACACCGACGCGCCGGTGAACAACCGCCCGTCGACCACCGCGGCATCGGCGAACCGGCCCTGCGGGCTGGACACCGCGACGCGCGCGCCGGCGAAGCGGCGCTGGTGCAACCGGGCGAGCCGGTGAAGGGTGTGTCCCTCCGGCACGGCTCAGGCGCCGGGCACCGACGGCGGCACGTGGGTGCGCTCGTAGTCGGCGAGGATGTCGATACGACGTTGGTGGCGCGGGGCCTCCGACCACGGGGTGCTCACGAAGGCGTCGACGATGGCCAGCGCCTCCTGCAAGGGTGTGCATCCGCCCGCCGATGCCGATCAGCTGGGCGTTGTTGTGCTCGCGGGCCAGCGACGCGGTCTCGGTGCTCCACGCCAGCGCGCACCGGGCGCCGGGCACCTTGTTGGCCGCGATCTGCTCGCCGTTGCCCGAGCCGCCGAGCACGATGCCCAGGCTGCCCGGGTCGGCCACCGTGCGCAGCGCGGCGGCGATGCAGAACGCCGGGTAGTCGTCGTCGGCGTCGTAGTCGAAGGCCCCGCAGTCGACGGGCTCGTGGCCGGTCTTCCTCAGGTGCTCGATGATGGCCTGCTTGAGTTCATAGCCGGCATGGTCGCCGCCGAGGTAGACACGCATGGCCGATACCTTACTGACGCGGCTCAGCTCACGGTGATGGCGTCGAGGCGTTCCTTGATGAACGCCGAACACGTCACCGGCGCCAGCCCCGACACCCGCCCGATCGGCGGCTCCAGCGGCCGCACCAGCGCGTCGTGGTTGGCCTCGTAGAAGTAGATCAGCGAGACCAGATCCTCCTCCGGCGCGTGCGGCTGCGGCGGCAGGACGCGGTGGCGTCCCGACGGCCAGCGCCGTCCGCTCCAGTACTCCAGCAGGTCGCCGATGTTGACGGTCAGCGCGGCCGGGTCATACGGCGCGTCGACCCAGCCGTCGTCGCCGGAAAAGACTTGCAGCCCTCCGGCTCCCGGCTCGCGGTCCAGGATCGTGACCGTGCCGAAGTCGGTGTGCGGGCCGATCCGGAACTGGCCCGGCTCGGGTTGGCCGACCACGCTGATCGGCGGATAGTGGTTGATGTTCATCGTCCAGGTGGGCCGGTCGGCCAGCGTGGCGAACGGGTTGTCCGGCAGCCGAAGAGCGTGCGCCATCAATGCCAGCAGGTCGTCGGCGAGCCGGCGCATCGCGGCGGTGTAGCGGTTCACCAGGGACTGCAGGCGTGGCACCTCTGCTGGCCAGATGTTCGGGGCGAACCAGATCCGGTCGACCTCGGGGTCACCGACAGCGGTTTCGGCACCCAGGCTGTAGCTCTCCTTGAGGTCCGGCGGCGTCTCGGTGCCCTCGGCGTACGCGTTGGCCTCGGCCCCCGGCGCGATCCAACCGTGGCCGCCGACCGCCACCGAGTACCGCCCTTTGACCTCCTCGGGCAGGTCGAAGAACTCGCGCGCCGCGGCGCGCACGGCGGCGCTGAGCTTCAAGTCGATGCCGTGGCCGGTGACCAGGATGAACCCCGCTCCTTGCAGGCCCTCGTCGAGATCGGCGGCGACGGCGTCGGCTTCAGCTCCCCCGGCGTGCCAGCGGGAGATGTCGACGGTGGCGATCACGTCTCGGCCACTCCGATGTCCTCGTTCCACAGGTGCGGCTTCTCGGCGATGAACTTGTTGAGCATGTCGAAGCAGCGATCGTCGTCGAGCACGGTGACGTCGACCCCGTTGTCGGCCAGCCAAGGATGACCCCACACGATGGTTCGCGCATCGCCGATCACCACGGCACCGATGTTGAACTGGCGCACCAGCCCACAGCAGTACCAGCACGGCGACAGCGTCGTGGCCATGATCGTCGAGCGGTAATCGGTCTGCCGGCCGGCGTTGCGAAAGGCCGCGGTCTCGGCGTGGATCGACGGGTCGTCGTCCTGCACCCGCCGGTTGTGTCCGCTACCCAGCAGCACCCCGTCGGCGCTGAACAGCGCGGCACCGATAGGAATCCCGCCCTCCGCCAACCCTTTTCGGGCCTCGGCGTAGGCGACGTCGAGCATCTCCCGGGGCGTCATACGGCGGCGCGTTCGGCGGCGATCGTCGACCGGCACAGCAGCAGATAGCACCCGCCGGCGATCAGAAACCCGACGAAGAAGGTGATGTCACCGAGCTGCGGCACCGTCCGGGCGATGTAGCCGACGAACTTCTCCTGGTTGGAGAACAACAGCACCGACACCACCAGCCCGATGCAGAAGGAGGCGAATCCGCCCCAGTTGGTGTAGCCGCGGTCGTAGAGAAATCCGGCGATGGACTGGCCCTGGCGCAGGTACTGGTCGGCGAACACCACGCCGAGCCACGGACCGATCCAGTAGGCGATCAGCAGCAGGAAGGCTTCGTAGCTGGCCGCGGCGTCGGCCAGCGCCCACCAGGCGATGAGGAATCCGACGACGCCGAAGAACACCGTCACCAGCGCACGCGCAACGTGGTGCGGGAGCTTGACGCCGATGGTCACGAACGCCATCGCCCCGGAGTAGATGTTGATGCAGTTGGCCGCAATCGCGCCGACCGCGATGGCCAGCAGCGTGGCCTTGGCCAGCGGCGAGGCCAGCTCGCTGGTGAACGCCGCGGTGGGGTTATCGGAGGTGGCCGGGCCGATGGTGACCGAGGCCGCCCCGACGATCTCCAGGACCGCGCAGGACAGGAACAACCCCAGCGACGCGAACAGCCCGGTGCGAGCGGTCGACACCGTGGCGGGCAGGTAGCGGGTGTAGTCGGCGGCGTACGGGGTCCAGCCCGCGGCGTAGCCGAACGCGGTGCCGACGGTCAGCAGGAACCCGCCCAGGCCGCCGACGCCGTCGGCAACGGCAGGCGCGCCCAGGTGCGACTTGCTCAAGATCACCACCGAGGCGATTGCGAAGACGATCGCGAGCAGCGGAAAGGACCAGCGTTCGAAGGCCTGCACCAGGTTGTGGCCGAAGAACGCGAACACGGTCTGGATCAGCACGATGATGATCAGCGCGAGCAGCGGGCCGATGTGGAACAGGGTCGAGAGCGCGAACGCCCCGCTGACGCTGTTGGTGGCGAACCAGCCGACACCGGCGGTGACCGACATCAGCACCGCCGGCACGGCGTTGCCCTTGAACCCGAATGCCAAGCGCCCCAACACCATCTGTGGCACCCCGTGCAGCGGGCCGCGTGCCGACAGGACGTAGTGCGCGATGGCACCCAGCCCGGTACCGACCACGATGCCGGCCGCCGCCTGCCAGAAGTTCATTCCGTAGACCGCCACCGCGAGTACCCCGACGAAGATCGTTGCGAACTCGAGGTTGGGCGAGGTCCACGTCCAGAACAGCTGGCGCGGATGGCCGTGCCGGTCCTCGTGGGAGATGAACTCGTTTCCGCCGGGTTCGACGGCGACCAGTTTGTCGCGGTAGGTGCCGTCGGTTTGCACGCTCGGTTCGGGCGGGTCAGCCACTGTCATGGACTAAAGGTTGTACCGGATGGCCCGCTCCGCAACCGGAGAACGCAATTAGTCGAACTGCGGCGGCTCCGTGCGGGTGCGCTTCAGCTCGTAGAAGTGCGGATAGGCCGCGAACGTCACCGAGGCGTCCCACAGCTTGCCGGCCTCCTCGCCGCGCGGGATCCGCGACAGCACCGGGCCGAAGAACGCCACCCCGTTGACGTGGATGGTCGGTGTGCCGACGTCGTCGCCGACGGCGTCCATCCCGGCGTGATGGCTCTTGCGCAGCGCGTCGTCGTAGGACGTGTCGGTGGCGGCCTTGGCCAGATCGGCGGGCAGGCCGGCCTCCTCGAGCGACTGCGGCGATGACCTCGTCGAGGTTCTTGTTGTCCTGGTTGTGGATGCGGGTGCCCATCGCCGTGTACAGCGGGTCGAGCACCTCGGCGCCGTGGGCCTGCTCGGCGGCGATGGCGACGCGGACCGGGCCCCAGGCCTTCTTCATCAGTTCCTGGTACTGCTCGGGCAGGTCGCGGCCCTCGTTGAGCACCGCCAGGCTCATCACGTGAAAGCTCACGTCGATGTCGCGAACCTTCTCGACCTCGAGAATCCAGCGGGAGGTGATCCAACACCACGGGCACAGCGGATCGAACCAGAAATCGGCGCGGGACTTCTCGGGCATGTGGGCTCCTCCGGGTCAGGGGTATGACGTCGAGCACAACTCGTCAACCGCCTCGAGTGTTCCCCGTCAGGTTAGGTTGGAACGCGTGCTTCCCAATCTCACCCGCAATCAGGCCATCGAGCGCGCAGCGCTGGTCACCGTCGACAACTACAAGATCGTCCTCGATCTGACCACCAACGAGAAGACGTTCCACTCGACCACCACCGTCGAGTTCGAGGCGCTGCCCGGCGCGGACACCTACCTCGACCTCGCCGCCGACGTGGTGCACAGCGCGGTCCTCAACGGCCACGCGATCGACGTCTCGGGGTATGACGAGTCCACCGGAATCCCGCTGCGCGGGCTGGCCAAGCACAACACCCTGGTGGTCGACGCCGAGTGCCGCTACTCGAACACCGGCGAGGGCCTGCACCGCTTCGTCGACCCGGTCGACGGCGAGGTCTACCTGTACTCGCAGTTCGAAACCGCCGACGCCAAGCGGATGTTCGCCTGCTTCGACCAGCCCGACATGAAGGCCACCTACGACGTCACCGTCACCGCGCCCGCGCACTGGCAGGTGATCTCCAACGGCGCGACCGTCGCCGTCGAGGAGAACGGCAAGGTCAAGGTCCACACCTTCGCCACCACCCCGCGGATGAGCACCTACCTGGTGGCGCTGATCGCCGGGCCGTACGCCCGCTGGGACGACGTCTACGCCGACGAGCACGGCGAGATCCCGCTGGGCCTGTTCTGCCGGTCCTCGCTGGCCGAGTTCATGGACGCCGAGCGGCTGTTCACCGAGACCAAGCAGGGCTTCGGGTTCTACCACCGCAACTTCGGGGTGCCCTACGCGTTCGGCAAGTACGACCAGCTGTTCGTCCCGGAGTTCAACGCCGGCGCGATGGAGAACGCCGGCGCGGTGACGTTCCTGGAGGACTACGTCTTCCGGTCGCAAGGTCACCCGCTACAGCTACGAGCGCCGGTCCGAGACCGTGCTGCACGAGATGGCGCACATGTGGTTCGGCGACCTGGTGACCATGACGTGGTGGGACGACCTGTGGCTCAACGAGTCGTTCGCGACGTTCGCCTCGGTGCTGTGCCAGGCCGAGGCCACCGAGTACACCGAGGCCTGGACGACCTTCGCCAACGTGGAGAAGTCGTGGGCGTACCGCCAGGACCAGCTGCCGTCCACGCACCCGGTGGCCGCCGACATCCCCGACCTGCACGCCGTCGAGGTGAACTTCGACGGCATCACCTACGCCAAGGGCGCCAGCGTGCTCAAGCAGCTGGTGGCCTACGTCGGCCTGGAGCACTTCCTGGCCGGGCTGCGGGACTACTTCGCCGCGCACGCCTTCGACAACGCGACGTTCGACGACCTGCTGGGCGCGCTGGAGAAGGCCTCGGGCCGCGACCTGTCCGACTGGGGTCGGCAGTGGTTGAAGACCACCGGGCTCAACACGCTGCGGGCCGACTTCGACGTCGACGACGCGGGCCGGTTCACCCGGTTCGCGATCTCGCAGGGCGGCGCCAAGCCCGGCGCCGGTGAGACCCGGGTGCACCGGCTGGCCGTCGGGATCTACGACGACGATCCGGTGACCGGCAAGCTGGTCCGGGTGCACCGCGAGGAGCTTGACGTCTCCGGCGAGATCACCGAAGTTCCTGCGCTGCAGGGGGTTTCGCGCGGCAAGCTGATCCTGGTCAACGACGACGACCTGACGTACTGCTCGCTGCGCCTCGACGAGGTGTCGCTGCGGACCGCGCTGACCCGCATCGCCGACATCGCCGAGCCGCTGCCCCGCACCCTGGTGTGGTCGGCGGCCTGGGAGATGACCCGCGACGCCGAACTCAAGGCCCGCGACTTCGTCGCGCTGGTGATGAGCGGTGTGCAGGCCGAGACCGAGGTGGGTGTGGCCCAGCGGCTGCTGCTGCAGGCCCAGACCGCGCTGAACTCCTACGCCGAGCCGGGCTGGGCGAAGGACATCGGTTGGCCGGCGTTCGGCGATCGGCTGCTGGACCTGGCCCGCGAATCGGCTCCCGGTTCGGACCATCAGCTGGCGTTCGTCAACGCGCTGTGCACCTCGGTGCTGTCGCGAAACCACGTCGCGGTGCTGGCGACGCTGCTGGACAACGAGCCCGCCGACGTGAACCTGGCCGGCCTGGTGATCGACACCGATCTGCGCTGGCGGATCGTCACCGCGCTGGCCGCCAGCGGCGACATCGACGCCGACGGCCCGGCGACACCGTTCATCGACGCCGAGGCGCAGCGCGACCCGACCGCGGCGGGCAAGCGGCACGCGGCGGCTGCCGCGGCGGCCCGCCCGCAGGCTGCGGTCAAGGAGCAGGCCTGGCAGCAGGTCATCGAGGACGACACGCTGGCCAACACCACCACGCGCTCGATCGTCGGCGGCTTCGTGCAGCCCGGTCAGGGTGAGCTGCTGGCGCCGTTCACCGCGCGCTACTTCGCGGCGATCCCGGGCGTCTGGGAGCGCCGGTCGTCCGAGGTGGCCCAGACCGTGGTGATCGGGCTGTACCCGTCGTGGGACATCAGCGAGGAGGCCCTGCATGCCGCCGACGAGTTCCTCGGCGGCGAGGTGCCGCCGGCCCTGCGCCGGCTGGTGCTCGAAGGGCGCGCCGGGGTCGAACGCTCACTGAAAGCGCGGGCGTTCGACGCCGGCTGACTCACCGACACGCCAGGCTCGGCTAGGCCTTCGCGCACGCTCGCGCTGAGATCATCGAGCGATGGCGGCCCCCAACAGTCGGCGAGCCCGCGCGGCGCGCAGGCGCACGCGGCGGGTCAAAGCGGCGGTCAACGACCTCACTGCCGCCGAGTGGGAGTGGCTCAAGGCGGCCTGGCAGGGCTGCGCATACTGCGGCGCCACCGACCGCACGCTGCAGCGCGACTGCGTCATGGCGATATCCCGCGGCGGGCGCTACACCGTCGACAACGTCGTACCGGCCTGCGCAGCGTGCAACGCGAGCAAATGCAATGACGAGGTCACCAGCTGGATGCGGCGCAAACGCCTCGACGAACGTGCGTTCCTGGAGCGCTACGTCGCGATCAGGGTGCCGTGTTGCGACGCACTACGGCCGGGCGATCCCTGCCGACAGCACCCGCACGGCGCTGACCAGGCCGTCGATCAGGTTGCCTTCCTTGAACGCCGACGCGGCCGCCGACACCCCCAGCGGCGCGGCCGACTCGGCGCCACGGCCCCGCACGTCGGCGCCGTAGACCACCTCGATCGCCCGCTGGTCGGGTGAAACCGCAAGCAGCACGGCGTTGTTCGCGGTCGGGACGTCGGCGAGGATCTCGCGAGCGCGGCCCGCGGTGTCACCGCCGAGGTCGCCGATGTACACCGCGAAGCGCGCCTTGGACTGCCGGGTGGCGTACTTCAGCGCGTCGTCGAGGGCGACGAGGTCCTTGATGGGGAACGGGTACTGCACCGACAGCTCACCGGGTTCGGTGACGCCGGACAGCCGTCCGCTCGACGTGACCACCCAGCCCACCGGAAGCTTGGCCGGGTCGAGCGTCGCCAACGCACTCGCGTGCTCACCACTTGCCACTTGCGCCACCTCCCACGCTGACCTCGTCGGAACCGTGACCGTGGTGCCCCCCACCGGGGATCACCTCGTCGACGGCCGCCCACAGGATCGGCTCGTGCGTCCAGGGCTCGGACAGTTTGTAAGTAGCGGGGTGATTGCCTTTGCGGGAGAAGATCAGTGCGGCCAGGATGGCCACGACCGCCAGCGGAACCCCCACGAACAACAGGTGGATGACTGCAGCGTTCACGGTGCAAACGGTAGCAGCGTCAGGCCGCGCCCTCGTCGAGGTAGCGCACCCAGGCGGGATCGAGCTCCTTGACCGTGCAGAGCAGTCGCCAGTGCTGACCCTTGGGCGGCGTCGGCACCAGCCGCAACGTCCAGCCCAGCTCGGTCAGCAGCTTGTCGGCCTTGCGGTGGTTGCAGGGCGCGCAGGCGGCCACACAGTTCTCCCAGGAGTGCTCACCACCGCGGCTGCGCGGCACCACATGGTCGACGGTGTCGGCCTTGGCGCCGCAGTAGGCGCACCGGAACCGGTCGCGATGCATCAACGCCGCCCGCGTCATCGGGACGCGCGCCCGGTACGGCACCCGCACATAGCTGCGCAGCCGGATGACCGAGGGCACCACGATCACCCGGGTCGCCGAGTGGATGACGGGCCCGGCCGGGTCGTCGTGGACGACATCGGCCTTGCCGCACAGCAGCATGATGACGGCCCGCCGCATCGGCAGGGCGGTCAGCGGTTCGTAGGTGGAGTTGAGCAACAGCACCCGGCGACGTCCCCACACTGAACCGTCGGCCGGGCCGGGTATGTGAGGGTCGGCTTGCAGGCCGGAACCCGGTAGGGACCCGATCGATCCCGCCGCGGCCCGGTGACCACGGTTCCGTTTGCGCTGCGACATGCGTCCTCCGCGGTCCAGTCCACCACGGATCGGCCGCGAGCGCACGATTATTTCGACTGTGTTCGCAGGTCAAATCCGTGAACTTCGGGTGACGTCGGCCCCGTCTGGCAGGGCGTACACAATGGTGAGGTGTCCGAGGATCCGCAGAGTTTCTACGACGCGGTCGGTGGCGCCGAAACGTTCCGCACGATCGTGGCCCGGTTCTACGAGCTGGTGCGTGAGGACGAGGTGCTGCGGCCGCTGTACCCCGACGACGAACTGGACGCCGCCGAGGATCGGCTGCGGATGTTCCTCGAGCAGTACTGGGGTGGCCCCCGAACCTATTCCGAACTGCGCGGACATCCGCGGCTACGGATGCGGCACGTCCCGTTCAAGATCGGGTTCATCGAGCGCGACGCCTGGCTGCGCTGCATCGATCGCCCGCTGGTCCGGTGAAACCGCAAGCAGCACGGCATTGTTCGCGGTCGGGACGTCGGCGAGGATCTCGCGAGCGCGGCCCGCGGTGTCACCGCCTAGGTCGCCGACGTACACCGCGAAACGGGCCTTGGACTGCCGACTGGCGTACTTCAGCGCGTCGTCGATGGCGACCAGGTCCTTGGTCGGGAACGGGTACTGCACCGACAGCTCACCGGGTTCGGTGACGCCGGACAGCCGTCCGCTCGACGTGACCACCCAGCCCACCGGAAGCTTGGCCGGATCGAGCGTCGCCAGCGCACTCGCGTGCTCACCACTTGCCACTTGCGCCACCTCCCACGCTGACCTCGTCGGAACCATGACCGTGGTGCGCCCCGCCGGGGATCACCTCGTCGACGGCCGCCCACAGGATCGGCTCGTGCGTCCAGGGCTCAGACAGCTTGTAGGTGGCGGGGTGATTGCCTTTGCGGGAGAAGATCAGTGCGGCCAGGATGGCCACCACCGCCAGCGGAACCCCCACGAACAACAGGTGGATGACTGCAGCGTTCACGGTGCAAACGGTAGCAGCGTCAGGCTGCGCCCTCGTCGAGGTAGCGCACCCAGGCGGGATCGAGCTCCTTGACCGTGCACAGCAGTCGCCAGTGCTGGCCCTTGGGCGGCGTCGGCACCAGCCGCAACGTCCAGCCCAGCTCGGTCAGCAGCTTGTCGGCCTTGCGGTGGTTGCAGGGCGCGCAGGCGGCCACACAGTTCTCCCAGGAGTGCTCACCACCGCGGCTGCGCGGCACCACATGGTCGACGGTGTCGGCCTTGGCGCCGCAGTAGGCGCACCGGAACCGGTCGCGATGCATCAACGCCGCCCGCGTCATCGGGACGCGCGCCCGGTAGGGCACCCGCACATAGCTGCGCAACCGGATGACCGAGGGCACCACGATCACCCGGGTCGCCGAGTGGATGACGGGCCCGGCCGGGTCGTCGTGGACGACGTCGGCCTTGCCGCACAGCAGCATGATGACGGCCCGCCGCATCGGCAGGGCGGTCAGCGGTTCGTAGGTGGAGTTGAGCAACAGCACCCGGCGACGTCCCCACACTGAACCGTCGGCCGGGCCGGGTATGTGAGGGTCGGCGTGCAGGCCGGAGCCCGGTAGGGACCCGATCGATCCCGCCGCGGCCCGGTGACCACGGTTCCGTTTGCGCTGCGACATGCGTCCTCCGCGGTCCAGTCCACCACGGATCGGCCGCGAGCGCACGACTATTTCGACTGTGTTCGCAGGTCAAATCCGTGAACTTCGGGTGACGTCGGCCCCGTCTGGCAGGGCGTACACAATGGTGAGGTGTCCGAGGATCCGCAGACGTTTCTACGACGCGGTCGGTGGCGCCGAAACGTTCCGCACGATCGTGGCCCGGTTCTACGAGCTGGTACGTGAGGACGAGGTGCTGCGGCCGCTGTACCCCGACGACGAACTGGACGCCGCCGAGGATCGGCTGCGGATGTTCCTCGAGCAGTACTGGGGTGGCCCGCGCACCTATTCCGAACTGCGCGGACACCCGCGGCTACGGATGCGCCACGTCCCGTTCAAGATCGGGTTCATCGAGCGCGACGCCTGGCTGCGCTGCATGCACACCGCGGTGGCCTCGATCGACTCCCAGACGCTCGACGACGACGCACCGCCGTGAGCTGCTCGGCTATCTCGACATGGCCGCCCAGTCGATGGTGAATTCACCTTTCTGAGCGAATCGTCAGCTACCGTAGACCCAGGGGGTGCGAGAAGGGGGTCTGCCATGGGACGCCAGGTCCGGGCTGAGGTCACCCGCCACAGGATCATCGATGCCGCCGTCGAGTTGTTCGGCCGAGCTCGGCTACGGCGACACCGGATTGGCCGAGATCCTGCAGCGCGCCGAAGTCACCAAGGGTGCCTTCTACTACCACTTCGACACCAAGGAAGCGGTGGCGTCGGCCATCATCGAGGAGAGCTTCCAGAAGGTCCGCGACGCGGCCGACACCGTCATCGAGTCGTCCTCGCCGGCGTTGGAGAACGTCATCCGGGCCACGTTCGTCGTCGCGAGCGTGATGGAGTCCGACCGCTCAGTCCAGGTGGGCAAGCAGCTCGCACAATCGTTGACCCAAGTCAGCGACCGCGGCCCGAAAGCGTTCGAGGAGTGGACGACGCGGTTCGTCGGGCAGGTCCGAGGCGGCGGTCACGCCGGACGATTGCGGCAACCTCGAGCCGACGAGGTCGGGGAGACGGTCTGGGTCACCGTGCTGGGCAGCCATCTGCTTTCGGACGCGGTCGGCGACGACGTGTACGCCCGGCTGGCCAGGTCGTGGCGGGTACTGCTGGGCGGAATCGTGCCGCAGGAGCTCGCTGCCGTACTTCCGGGACTTCGTTGCCCGCACGTACCAGACGTACGCCCATGCGCCGCTCCCGGCACAATGAGAAAGCGTGACGGCAGAATCGAATTGGTGGACGAACGCGATCTTCTATCAGATCTACCCGCGCTCGTTCGCCGACAGCGACGGTGACGGCGTCGGCGACCTCGGTGGAGTGGTCGAGCACCTCGACCACCTCAGCAGTCTCGGCGTCGACGCGATCTGGCTGAACCCGGTCACGGTCTCCCCGATGGCCGACCACGGCTATGACGTGGCCGACCCCCGCGATGTCGACCCGCTGTTCGGTGGGCTCGACGCGCTCGACCGACTGCTCGACGAGGCACACGCCCGCGGTATCCGGGTCACGATGGATCTGGTGCCCAATCACACCAGTTCGCAGCACTCCTGGTTCCAGGTCGCGTTGGCCGCGCGGGCCGGGCAGCGCCGAACGGGAGCGCTACATCTTTCGCGACGGGCTGAGGGCACGCCGACGGGTCGCATCGCCGCCCAACAACTGGGTGTCGGTGTTCGGCGGACCGGCCTGGACCCGGATCGCCGACGGCCAGTGGTACCTGCACCTGTTCGACGCCGAACAGCCCGACCTCAACTGGGACAACCCCGAGGTGTTCGAGGATCTGGAGAAGACGCTGCGGTTCTGGCTCGACCGCGGCGTCGACGGCTTCCGCATCGATGTCGCGCACGGCATGTCCAAGCCACCCGGCCTGCCCGACATGACCAACCCCGACATCGAGATGCTGAGGTCTCAGGACGACGATCCGAGGTTCAACCACGAGGGCGTGCACGACATCCATCGCGGTATCCGTTCGGTGCTCGACGACTACCCCCATGCGGTGTCGATCGGTGAGATCTGGGTGTTCGACAACGAGGACTTCGCGAAGTACCTGCGCCCCGACGAGCTGCACATGGGCTTCAACTTCCGTTTGGTGCGAGCCGAATTCGACGCGATGAGCATCCACGGCGCGATCGAGAACGCGCTCGCGGCGGCCTCCATCGAGGACGCGAGTCCCACCTGGACGCTGTCCAACCACGACGTCGACCGCGAGGTCACCCGGTACGGCGACGGTGTCCGCGGGCTGGCCCGTGCCCGCGCCATGGCGATGGTGATGCTGGCGCTGCCGGGCGCGGTCTTCATCTACAACGGCGAGGAACTGGGCCTGCCCAATGTCGAGCTGCCCGACGAGGTGCTGCAGGACCCGGTGTGGGAGCGGTCCGGACACACCGAGCGGGGCCGAGACGGCGTGCCGGGTGCCGATGCCATGGTCGGGTTCGGCTCCCCCGTTCGGCTTCTCGTCCAACCCCGACACCTGGCTGCCGATCCCGTCGCAGTGGGACACGCTGACCGTCGCGCGCCAGGAAGCCGACCCCGACTCGACGCTGTCGTTCTTCCGGTCCGTCCTTCATCTGCGGCGCAGCGCTTTTCACTTCACCGAGAACGACGTCGAATGGCTGCAGCTCGGCCCGGACGTGCTGGCCTTCTTCTCCGGTGGGGTGCTGTGCGTGCTGAACACCGGTGCCTCCGCCGTGCCGCTACCGGCGGGCACGGTGATCGCGTCGAGCACGCCGGTGAGCGGTGCTGCGCTGCAGCCGGATTCGGCGGCGTGGGTGGTGACGGGCTAAGCGCCGCTGACGAGATCAGGTTCACCACTGAAGCGATGATGATCGCCCCGAACACGAACGACAACAGGCCTGTGCCCCAACGCAGTCTTCCGCATCCGGGTCGAGGTCGAGATTGGTGTCGGAGATCGCGAAACTCATGCCCACCGCGAACGCGATGTAGAAGAAGTCCGGAAAGCAGGGCCGGTCCTGGCCCAGGGTGCTGTTGAAGTCGATTCCGCCGGAGCCGCCCGGATTGAAGAAGTGCTTGGCATAGATCAGCGCGTACAGCGTGTGGATGGTGAACCACGACAGCACGACGCTGCCGACCGCCAAGCGCGCGCGCCGCATTGACGCCCGTACTTTGAGCAGAACGGCGACACCGGCCAGACTTGCCACCGCACCGACCGAGAATCAAGACGACGACAGTCCAGTGGCCCAGCTGCTCCTCGCCCTGGCATGCTGTCTGGTCCGATCGGGAGTGAACCGCCACAACAGAATCCAGGTCCAGCCGGTGAAGATCAGGCGCGAGCGCGGACCATCCGCCCAGCAACGACAACGGACCGCTGCGCTGCCACAGCATGGCGGCGCCACCGCCGCGCCGACGACGATACCCGACGACGCAGCTCGCGCGGCCGGGCTTTGCCAGAACGGCAGCCGGTCGACTTCGTTCTCACCCATCGCTTCCCCCTTCCCATCGCCGACGTACGCGCGGCGCGCAGGCCGCAGTCTCACCGCAGCACCAGGGCAGGATCGCCCCGCCGCCGGAACACCGAGCCGAAGCGGGCGTCGATCCGCAGCCAGGCCGGCAGAACCCGCACCCGCACGATCTCCTCCGCCGACGGCGACTCGGGCACGAAACCCATTGCGGTCAGGGCGAACACGCAACGCATCGGCACGGCGACCGCGGTGTCACCCGCACTGACCTGCAGCACATCCTGATCCAGCAGCGAGGCCGGCGGCCCGTGCGCGCTGCCGTGGTCGCGGGCCAGCTCCGCACCGCGGCGGGCCAGGTCGACGAGCACGGCGGCCGGAACGTCGTCGAGGTGGGTGAATCCGGTGTCCGGCGGAAGCACACCTCGCCATGCGGAGTCCATCGGATAGCCGGGGTCGACGTGGCCGGAGGCGTCGGCGTCCCGCAGGCCGCGCGTCAATTGGTCTGCCCCGCAGGACAAGTCGGCGAGGCCGAGGTGGCCCGCGACCACCCGGACGGCCAGCACGTCGAAACCCGTATTGACCCAGGCCGCCACCAGGCCGTCGCTGCGCCGGCGCAGCCGGATCACCGCTGCGTCATCGATCCGCAGTGCGCGCTCGACGAAGGCGGCCAGGTCGTTTCGCTGGACAGCGTCGGGGATGGTGAGCCGCGGTCGGTGCTCATCGCAGGTAGCGCTGCAGATACTCCCGATGCGTCGGCGACAGCCGGACCAGGCGCTGCTCCTCGATGTGCACCGCGGCGAGTTGCGTCTCGGCGATCACCGACGGGCGCGAGTCGGCGGCGGCGCCCACCGAGCGCACCTCGTAGCCCAGGGTGAAGTCCACCGCACGGAGCCGCTTGGTCCACATCGTCACCTGCAACGGCGAATCAGCAAGGCGCAGTTGACCTTTGTACAGAACCTGCACTTCGTGGATGAGCAGACCGATGGTGGCGATGTCGTCGGCGAACGGTTCCCGCAGGAAGTCGACCCGCGCCTCCTCCAGGATCGTCACCATGGTGGCGTGGTTGATGTGCTGGTACATGTCGATATCGGACCAGCGCACATGCACGCCGGTGGTGAATCCGTCAGCCACTTGTTCCTGTTCCGGTCGTTCGGGTCATGCTGCGGATCTGGCGGGCCGCCACCGACAGCGTCGCCAGGTCGCGTTCGTCGTCGGCGTAGATCTCCGCCAGGGTGCGGCGTGCCCGCTCCACCCGGGACCCGTTGGTGTGCTCCCACTCGGCGATCTTCTGCTCCCCCGTCTCGTCCGGCTCCCCGACCGCCAGCACGTCGAAACACAGCGCCCGCAGTGAACCGTAGATGTCGTCGCGAATCGCCAGGCGGGCCAGTGCATGCCAGCGGTCGTCGCGCGGCAGTCCGGACACCGCGGTCAGCAGGCCGTCGGTGCCCAGGTGGTCCATCAGCGCGAAGTACGTGTCGGCCACCTCGGCGGGATCGCGGTCGACGATGTCGGCGATGTCGATGATGTCCAGCAGGCTGTACTTGTACAGGCCGGTGGCCACGCTGTACGCCAGCTCCGGAGAGGCGCCGTGCGCGGTGAACTCGGCGGCCTCCTTGGCGACGATCGCCTTGTCGTCGCCGCGCAGCCACTCCGGCATCCGCGGGGTCAGTTCGGCGACCTTGGCGGCGAACCGGTTGATCTCGGCCCCGACCGCCAGCGGCTGCGGGCGGTAGTTCAACAGCCAGCGCGCCGCCCGGTCCATCAGGCGGCGCAGGTCCAGGGTCATCCGGTCGGAGACGTTGACCGGCAACTGGCCGTTCTCGCCGCCGTCGCGGATCGCGCGCCACACCTCGCCGATGCCGAAGATGGCGTCGGTGGCCGCGAAGGTGCGCACCGCGTCCACGTAGCCGACGCCGACGTCCTCGGTGACCCGGTAGGCGAAGGTGATCCCGCCGGTGTCGACGACGTGGTTGACCAGCATCGTGGTGACGATCTCGCGTCGCAGCTGGTGGTTGCGGATGTCGGCGGCGAAGGTGTCGCGCAACTGGCTCGGGAAGTACTGCGGCAGCTGGGAGGTGAACACCTCCTGGTCGGGCAGATCGCTGGCGAGCACCTCGTCCTTGAGGGCGAGCTTGACGTGCGCCATCAGGGTCGCGAGCTCCGGCGAGGTCAGGCCGATGCCGACTTCCTGGCGCCGGCGGATCTCCTTGTTCGACGGCAGCGCCTCGAGTTCGCGGTTGAGGTCGCGGCGCTCCTCGAGTTCGGCGATCTGGCGGGCGTGCACGTTCAGCATCGAGGCGGCGTTGGCCCGGCTGGTGCCCATCAGGTCGTTCTGGTCGATGTTGTCGGTGAGCACCAGCGTGCCCACCTCGTCGGTCATCGACATCAGCAGCTCGGTGCGCTCGCTCGGCGCTGACCTTGCCCGCGGTGACCAGCGAGTCGACCAGGATCTTGATGTTGACCTCGTGGTCGGAGCAGTCCACGCCGGCGGAGTTGTCCATCGCGTCGGTGTTGATGCGCCCGCCGCACAGATCGAACTCGACCCGGCCCAGCTGAGGTGACACCGAGGTTGCCGCCCTCGCCGACGACCTTGGCGCGCAGCTGGTTTCCGTTGACCCGGATGGTGTCGTTGGCGCGGTCGCCGACGTCGGCGTCGGATCTCCGACTCGGCCTTGATGTAGGTGCCGATGCCGCCGTTGAACAGCAGGTCCACCGGCGCCTGCAGGATCGTCCGCATCAGGTCGGGGGGCGTCATCTCGGTGACGCCGTCGTCGATGCCCAGCGCGTCGCGCATCTGCGGCGCTGATCGGGATCGACTTCTGCTGGCGGCTGAACACGCCGCCGCCCGCGCTGATCAGGCTGGTGTCGTAGTCCTCCCAGCTCGAGCGCGGCAGGTCGAACAGCCGGCGCCGCTCGTCGCACGACGCCGGCCGCATCGGGGTCGGGGTCGACGAAGATGTGCCGGTGGTCGAAGGCCGCGACCAGCCGGATGTGATGCGACAGCAGCATCCCGTTGCCGAACACGTCGCCGCTCATGTCGCCGACGCCGACGACGGTGAAGTCCTCGGTCTGGGTGTCGACGCCCATCTCGCGGAAGTGCCGCTTGACCGCCTCCCAGGCGCCCTGGGCGGTGATGCCCATGGCCTTGTGGTCGTAGCCCACCGAGCCGCCGGAGGCGAACGCGTCGCCGAGCCAGAAGCCGTAGGACTTGGCGACGTCGTTGGCGATGTCGGAGAAGGTGGCGGTGCCCTTGTCGGCGGCGACCACCAGGTAGGCGTCGTCGCCGTCGTGGCGCACCACGCCGGGCGGGGTGATGATGTGGCCGCCGACCCGGTCGACGTTGTCGGTGATGTCGAGCAGACCGGCGATGAACAGCCGGTAGCAGGCCACCCCCTCGTTGCGGAAGGCGTCGCGGTCGGCGGCGGCGTCACCGGTCGGTGCCGGCGGCTGCTTGACGACGAAGCCGCCCTTGGCGCCGACCGGGACGATGACGGCGTTCTTGACCGCCTGCGCCTTGACCAGGCCGAGGATCTCGGTGCGGAAGTCCTCGCGACGGTCCGACCAGCGCAGGCCGCCGCGCGCGACGAAGCCGAATCGCAGATGCACGCCCTCGACCCGCGGCGAGTACACGAAGATCTCGAATTTCGGCCTGGGCAGCGGCAATTCGTCGATCAACTGCGGATTGAGCTTGACGGACAGGACGTTCTGGGCGCGCGCCGAGTTCTCGTCCTCGACGAAGTAGTTGGTGCGCAGCGTGGCCTGGATCATCGAGGCGAACGCCCGCAGCACCCGGTCGGTGTCCAGGCTGACCAGCGCGTCGATGTCGGCCGTCGACCGCGGCCGCGGCGGCCTGGGCGTCGAGGCCTTTCGCCGCCGACTCCGGATCGAACATCGCCTCGAACAGCGCCACCAGTGACCGCGCGGTGTCCGCGTTGTCGTTGAGGACCGACTCGATGTGCGCCTGGCTGTAGGGAAAAGCCGACTGGCGCAGGTACTTTGCGTAGGCGCGCAGCACCGCGACCTGCTGCCAGGTCAGGCCGGCGCGCAGGACCAACTCGTTGAACCGGTCGATCTCGGCGCGGCCGTGCCAGATCGCGGTCACCGCGTCGGCGAACCGCTGCGCGGTGGCGTCCCACTCCTGCGGCGTCGCGGTCGTGGCGTCCGGCATCGACGCGTCGGGCCGGATCTTGAACTGGTAGATCCAGACCTTCAGCCCGTCGGGACGGACGACGGTGAACGGACGCTCCTCGAGCACCAGCACACCCATGCACTGCAACATCGGGAGCAGGTGGCTCAGCGAGGCGGTCGAGCCGCCGAGGTACCAGGTGAGGAAGGCGTCGCTGCTCTCGTCGTCACCCTGCTCGAACTGCAGTTTGACCGAGTTCTCTTCGCAGCCCTTCGATGTAACCGATGTCGGTGATCGCCTCGAACGGGTTGACGACCTGCTTGTACTCCTCGGGCAGGGCGTCGGCGTAGTGCTCGGCCATCGCCTGGTCGATCGAGCCGGTCCTGGCCGCACCGATCAGCCGGTCACCCCAGGTGCGCAGCGCCTCGGTGAGCAGCCCCTGCACGCGGGCGCGGTTGCCCTCGGTGGTGTCGATGGACTGCCGGGTGGACGAGTCGGGCAGTCGCACCGTGAAATGCACTACGGCCCAGGGTGATTCGCTGACCCGCGCGGTGTAGTCGATGCTCACGTCCGCCGAACTCGCGAACCAGGATGTCCTGCATGGCCAGCCGCACCACGGTGGTGTAGCGGTCGCGGGGCAGGTAGACCAGGCAGGACACGAAGTGCCCGAGCTGGTCGGCGCGCAGGAACAGCAGCGCACGCCGGCGCGAGCCGAGTTCGACGACCGCGGTGGCCATCGCCAGCATCTGCTCGGCGGTCAGGGAGAACAGCTCCGAGCGCGGGATGGTCTGGAGGATGTCCAGCATCAGCTGGCCGGGGTGGCTGGGGTCGTCCTGCGACATGGTCAGCACTTCGCGGGCCCGCCGCGAGATCAGCGGGATGTCGAGCACGTTGGCGCTCGTTGCCGCGACGGTGAACAGGCCGACGAAGCGATGCTCGACGTCGCCGGTCGGTGTTGATCCCCGAGTCGCTGCGCTCCTGCCCGCCGGTGTGCTCGCGGATCACCACGATGTAGGGGTATGCCCCGTAGCGCAGGAAGCTGGGCATGGTCGCCTGCGCCAGCACCAGCAGGTCGCCGGGCTCGGTCAGTTCGGGCAGCACCTCGGTGCGCAGTCGCGCGACGCCCAGTCGGCTTGTCTCGTCGACCGTGGCGGTGCCGTCCTCGACCGCGCACAGCTGGGAGCCCAGCAGGACGAAGTGCCCGTCGGCCAGCCACCGCAGCAGCTCGGCCACGTCCTGGCGATCGGGTCCGGCGAACCGGACACCGGTGTCGGCGTCCATTTCGCGGGCCAGGTTCTGCAGCACCTCGCTGAGTTGCGGCGAGTCCAGCGGCCACCTGTCGCGCGTCGGCGACGACCATCGGCAGCAGCCGCTGCGCCTCGGCCAGCGCCTTGCGGTTCGACCGACGGCGCCAGCTGCACGTGGATCCAGGACTCCTCGATGCGCGTCGGCAGCCGTCGTCGTCCTCGGCCGACTGCGGTTGCACGTCCAGCAGTTCGCCGGACGGACTGCGCCGCACCCGGAACACCGGGTTCATCAGCGCCACGTAGGCGACGCCGAGCCGGTGCAGCAGCACCGTGACCGAGTCCAGCAGCATGGTGGCCTGGTCGGTGACGATCTGCAGCGCAGGACCGAAGCCGGCGGGGTCGTCGCTGGAGTAGACGGCGACCAGCGTCTCACCGGCGGGCCTGCCGTGCGCGAGCCGCTCCTGCGCGGCGATCAGCGCCGGCGGAACCACCGCGTCGGTCGTCACCTCGATCAGGGGTCCGGTGTCGGCGGCGTCGGTGTCTGGCGCGCCGCCGTGTGGCCCTCGATAGGTGGCCAGGTAGGCCGCACCCATCGCCGCGTTCATCGCGTCGACGGCGTCCTGGCTGAGATGGGTCCACTCGACCGGCAAGTCGAGGCTGGTAGTTCTGGGGTCAACCGTCATCCCTGCCGCTCCTGATCAGCTTGCGAACCCACGCTGGTCCGCAGCCGATCACATTAGTCGCGTGTGAGCCTGCGGTAGGTCACCCGGTGCGGACGAGCCGCGTCAGCTCCCAGTCGCTCGACCTTGTTCTCCTCGTAGGCGCCGAAGTTGCCCTCGAACCAGAACCACTTCGCCTCGTTGTCGAGTCGCCCTCCCAGGCCAGGATGTGCGTGCAGGTGCGGTCCAGGAACCAGCGGTCGTGGCGAGATCACCACCGCGCAGCCGGGGAATTCTCCAGCGCGTTCTCCAGCGAGCCGAGGGTCTCGACGTCGAGGTCGTTGGTCGGCTCGTCGAGCAGCAGCAGGTTGCCGCCCTCCTTGAGGGTCAGCGCCAGGTTGAGCCGGTTGCGCTCGCCGCCGGAGAGCACGCCGGCCGGCTTCTGCTGGTCGGGGCCCTTGAACCCGAACGCCGAGACGTAGGCCCGCGACGGGCATCTCGTCCTGGCCGACCTTGATGTAGTCCAGGCCGTCGGAGACGACCTCCCAGACGTTCTTGTTCGGGTCGATGCCGCCGCGGTTCTGGTCGACGTAGGACAGCTTGACGGTCTCGCCGACCTCGCACGCGTCGCCGCTGTCGGGCTGCTCCAGCCCGACGATCATCTTGAACAGCGTGGTCTTGCCGACGCCGTTGGGGCCGATCACGCCGACGATGCCGTTGCGCGGCAGGGTGAACGACAGGTCGTTGATCAGCACGCGACCGTCGAAGCCCTTGTCCAGGTGCTCGGCCTCGACCACGAGGTTGCCCAGCCGCGGGCCGGGCGGGATCTGGATCTCCTCGAAGTCGAGCTTGCGGGTCTTCTCGGCCTCGGCGGCCATCTCCTCGTAGCGCTCGAGCCGGGCCTTGCTCTTGGCCTGGCGGGCCTTGGCGCTCGACCGCACCCAGGCCAGCTCCTCCTTGAGCCGCCTCTGCAGCTTCTGCGTCCTTCTTGCCCTGCACCTCGAGGCGCTCGGCCTTCTTCTCCAGATAGGTCGAGTAGTTGCCCTCGTAGGGATAGGCACGGCCGCGGTCGAGTTCGAGGATCCACTCGGCGACGTTGTCCAGGAAGTAGCGGTCGTGGGTGACCGCCAGGACGGCGCCGGGGTACGTCGCCAGGTGCTGTTCGAGCCACAGCACGCTCTCGGCGTCGAGGTGGTTGGTCGGCTCGTCGAGCAGCAGCAGGTCGGGCTTGCTGCAGCAGCAGCTTGCACAGCGCCACCCGGCGCTTCTCGCCGCCGGACAGGTGCGTCACCGGCTCGTCGGGCGGCGGGCAGCGCAGCGCGTCCATCGCCTGCTCGAGCTGCGAGTCGATGTCCCAGGCGTCGGCCGCGTCGAGCTCCTCCTGGAGCTTGCCCATCTCGTCCATCAGCTCGTCGTAGTCGTAGTCGGTGGCCATCAGCTCGGCGACCTCGTTGAACCGGTTGAGCTTGGCCTTGATCTCGCCACGCCCTCTTCGACGTTCTCGCGGACTGTCTTGGTCTCGTCGAGCTTGGGCTCCTGCATGAGGATGCCGACCGTGGCGCCGGTGGCCAGGAACGCGTCGCCGTTGTTGGCGCTGGTCGAGGCCGGCCATGATCCGCAGGACGCTGGACTTGCCCGCGCCGTTGGGGCCGACGACGCCGATCTTGGCGCCGGGCAGGAAGGACAGCGTGACGTCGTCGAGGATGACCTTGTCGCCGTGCGCCTTGCGGACCTTGCGCATCGTGTAGATGAATTCCGCCATTGCCGCGGTGTCGCCTTCCGTCTTTTGCGTTATTGCTCGCGACCATCCTAGGCGTCGCGGGGTGCGGGCCTTGCGGCCGCGCTGGGTCTCCCCGGCGCGGCCGCCGCCCGGTCAGGCCGACAGCGCCAGGTCAGTCGTCTCCTCGGCCTCCTGCGCCTCGTCGGGCTCCTCGACGTCGGGCTCCTGAGCGGCGGGCTCGGCCGGCTTGGGCTGGGGCTGCTCGATGCGCACGATGGCGCGGGACAGGTCCGGCCCCACGGCGGTGGCGCGCATCTCCAACGACGACCGGCGCAGTCCGTCCTTGTCCTCGTACTCGCTGGTGAAAACGTCCCCGACGACGATCACCGGGAGCGCCCTTGTAGAGGGCGGCGCCGACGCCGGTGACCAGCTTGCCCCAGCAGTTGACCGTGATGAACAACGAGTTGCCCGGCTCCCAGGTGCCTTCGCCGTTGCGGCGGCGGGAGTTGCTGGCCACCCGGAAGCTGATCAGCTCCTGGTTGTTGACGATCCTGCGGCGAAGGTCGGTCACGATGCGGCCGACGACGGTGAGATGGGTTTCGAACATGGCTGTGGTCCTTTCAATCCAGAGCGATCCATTGCCCGCTCAGTCAGCCGCGAGCCACCGACAATCGCGGCCCACGCCGCGACAGCGCGGTCGGCGGCTGTGGATGAAGTCCGGACTGTGGATGATTCAGCGGTTGACGCCGCCGGCGTCGCGGCGGGCCAACTCGGCCAGCATCGCGTTGTAGGCCGCCAGGTCCGCGTCGTGATCGCGGTCGGCGGCGCGGTCCAGCCGCTTGGCCGTGCGCCGGTCGCTTCGGCTCCACTGGACCAGCAGCGCCACCATGACCACCATGAGCGGCACCTCACCCGCGGCCCACGCGATCGACCCGCCGAGGTGCTGATCGCCCAGCAGGTCGGTGTGCCAGCTCAAATGCAGTGAGCGGTAGAAGCTTTCGCCCAGCACCTGCTTCTGGCCCATCATCACCACGCCGAAGAACGCATGCAGCGGCAGCGTGGCGAACACCATCGCGATCTTGGCGGGCGGAGACAGCTGCCTCGGTGCCGGGTCCACCCCGATGACCACCCAGTAGAACAGGTAGCCGCTCATCAGGAAGTGCAGGTTCATCAGGACGTGGGCGCCGTGATGGCTCACGGCGGAGTTGAAGATGCCGCCGAAGTACAGCGCGTAGAAGCCCACCACGAACATCACCGTGGCCACCACCGGATGGGTGAAGAACCGCGACCAGCGACTGTGCAGGCCGTCGAGCAGCCATTCGCGCGGCCCGGGCGGGTTGCCCTTGCCCGCCGACGGCAACGCCCGCAGTGCCAGCGTCACCGGCGCGCCCAGCACCAGCAGGATCGGGGTCAGCATCGACAGCAGCATGTGGGCGGTCATGTGCATGCTGAACATCGCCGGCATGTACCGCCCGACGCCCGACGACGTGGTGAACAGCAGCACCGCGCAGCCCAGAAGCCAGGCGACGGTGCGGCCCACCGGCCACCGGTCACCGCGGCGGCGCAGCCGGATCACGCCCGGCGATGTACACCGCGGCGAACACGATTGCGGCCGTGCCGAAGACGAGGTCGAACCGCCAGTCGAACAGGATGCGGGCCACGGTCGGCGGTCCGGCGAAGTCGTAGCCGACCGCCACCTCGGTGACCGACGGGTTGACGTTCACCGGCGGTGGCGGCGGTGTGCGGCCGAGTCCCACCGCGACGCCGAACGTCAGGCCGAACACCAGCGCCTCGATCGTGGCCAGCCGGATCAGCGGCCCGCGCGCCTGCGGGTCGGCCGCGAGCGCGGCCACCGCGCTGCGTCGTTGCCGCCACCCGATCACCGCCAAGGCCGTCAGCGCGACGATCTTGGCCACGATCAGCAGCCCGTACTGGGTGGTGAACAGGTCGGAGAACCGGATCCGGACGAAGGCGTTGATCACACCGGAGAACGCCATCGCGACGAAGCACCAGAACGCCACGGCCGAAAAGCGCCGTGCCGCAAGGTAGGCGTGCTCCCCGCCGCGCAGAGCGTGCGCCAGCAGCGCCAGCAGCCCGCCGGCCCACAGCGCCCCGGCGACCAGATGGATCATCAGGCTGTTGGTCCCCAGGTCGTGCGCGCCGCCCGCCGACGAGTGCCCGGTCAGCCCGAGCGGAACCAGGGTGAGCAGCGACCCGCCCAGCAGCCACGGGGTCCAGCCCCAGCGCAGCACCGACACACTGGCGGCCGTGACGATCAGAGCCAGGCAAGCGGTCCAGCGCCAGGCGTTCGCGGTGTCGACCAGGCCGGCCAACGACCACAGCTGCACCGGGTTGAGATGGTCGCGCAGCGGCTGCCCCGACACATCGGAGATCGTCAGCGGTACCAGCAGCGCCGCGCACACCGTCCACACACCGGAGGCCACGGTGCCCAGCCGCAACGCGCGGTAGCCCGCGACGTCGAGCACCCCGTTCTCCTGGGGAGGCGCGAAGAACGCCGCGAACAGGAACGCGCCGACCGCGAGCACACCGGCGATCTCACCCGCCGCCCGCACGAACGGCAGCCCCAGCGTCGTCACCGGCCCCGGGTCGGGCAGCCCGGTGGCCGCCAGCGCATCGGCCAGCGACAGCGCACCGATGCCCGCGGCGGTGATGCCGGCCAGCAGCGCGACCACCGACAACACCGGCCACACCGCGGTGCGCCGAACGCCGGTGGTCGTGGTCATACGTTCAGCGTATGGTCAGCCGGCCTGTTCGCGTAATTGCACCTCGCGCAGGTAGAACTGCTCGGTGGACAGCTCGTTGACGCGGTCCATGTCGGCGAGGATGCCGCGCAGCTCCTGCAGGAATGCCTGACGCCGTTGCTTGAGGTCGGGTGCCGGCTCCAACAGGTGCTGGTCGGCCGCCACCTGCCGGGCCGTGGCGAACAGCAGCGCCGACACCGACTCATTGCTGCGGACCTTGCCCTGCGCGGCGTACTGGGCGCCGACGCCGAGGGCGATCTTGGAGAGTTCCTTCTCCCCGATCTCGGCCGGCGCGTCACACAGCACGTCGGCAACGATCTCGTAGGCCTCGAAGAACGGGCGCAGCATCGCGTGCGCCATCAGCGGCTGCTTGGCGCGCAACAGGTTGTCGACGCCCTCCCCGCCGGCGGCGACGTGGGTCTCCCAGCTGTCGTGCCACGCCAGCTCCTCGGCCACGTGCTCGCGGAAGGACGCGGAGTCGGCGAAGTAGAAGTCGAACTTCAGCAGATCGCGCAAGCGCATCGCCTGTTCCCAGAACACCGCCACCCGGTCACCGTCGGGCGCCCGGCCGGCATGGGCCAGCGCCAGTTCGACGATCGAGGTCTCCAGGAAGGCGTGGATGATCGAGTTGCGATAGAACGCGGCCTCGTGCTCGTGTTCGGGCGCGATCCGCCACACCGGTTCGTGGCCGCCGTCCACCCGGGTCACCGGGTGTCCGTTGGACAGCGCGTCGACGGCCGCGCGGACACCGTCGGGAGTGCGAAGTCGCAAGGCGCTGTTGGTGACTGGCGTCTGCTTGCGTTCCAGATAGTCCAGCGAGTCCTGCAGCGTGTGGTGCAGCTGCGTCAGTGTGAGCGCACGGCCGCGGGTGGTGAGCAGCAGCGCCGAGACCAGGCCGGTGGCGTTGATGGGTGTCGCCGCGAGGATGCGCCAGGCCACCTCGAAGGCCATCTTCTGCATCGCAAGCCGTTTGGCGGCCTGGTCCTCGGTCATCGGGCCACCCGGCTCGCCGAGGTACTGGCGCATCGACACGGCCTCGGGGAAGCGGACGTAGATCTTGCCGTAGTTGCGTTCGCCCTGGGCCTTGATGAACTTGTACAGCCACTCCGCACCCTCCGGGGTCTTCTCCCCGCCGCGGGCGTAGGCGGCGTACTCCGCGGTCTCGTGCAGCTGGTCGAAGCTGATCGACACCGGCTGCAGCAGGATGTCCTCGCTTCGGCCGTCCAGGTAGGCGTCGGCGACGTAGCTGAGCAGACCGAGCTTGGGCGGCAACATCTTTCCGGTGCGCGACCGGGTGCCCTCGATCGACCAGCTGAGGTTGAACCGCTTCTGCACGATGTAACCGACGAACTGGCGCAGCACGTACTTGTACAGCGGATCGTCGAGCTTGCGGCGCAGGAAGATGACACCCGAGCGGCGCATCAGCGGACCCATGAACCCGAACGACAGGTTGATCCCGGCGAAGGTGTGCACTGGCGGAAGCTTGTTCTCCTGCATGGCCACCGGCACGATGACGCCGTCGAGGTAGGACCGGTGCGAGAACAGCAGCACCGCCGGGTGGTCCTCGAGGGAACGCCGCATCGACTCGATTTCGACTGCGTCGTAGTCGATTCGGGGATCGAAGCCCCTGCTGAAGATGGCCCGGCCGAGATTCGGGATCAGGTCCACCGAGAACCTGCTCCAGCCGGTGGCGAGCTCGTTGAGCATCTCCTCGGCCTTGACGGGGCTGGCACCGGGAATCTTCTCGAGACCCTCCATGAACCGCGCCGACGCCATCAACTCGTCGGTGATCAGTTGCGGCGACTTGTATTCCGGTCCGAGCAGGCGCAGTTCCATCCGCTCGATGGCCAGCGCGGCGCGGCGCAGTACGAACCGGGCGAAGTCGCGGGGGCTGTCGCCGACGGTGTTCTCCTGCCACTGCTGACGCAGCTCGGAAACCTTGGCCGGCTCGCCCGCGACGATGCGCGCTCGGGACGGATCCTTGCGAAGGATGCTGCGCTGCAGGAACTCCGGCGGACGGTAGGTGTCGCGTCCGGAGATCAGGCCGACGACCTTGACCCGGGTGGGCAGTCCGCCCGGAACCCAGAACACCCGCACCGGAACCACCAACCGGTCCTCGCCGGTTCCGAGTTCCTCGACGAGCTGGGCCACCACCGCGGCCGGCGGATCCCCGGCAGGCAGTTGCAGCACCTCGACCTTGGTGTCGGGGTGCGCGCGGCGCTGGGCATGCAGCCAGTCGTTGAGCAGTTCGAACTCGGCCTTCGACGACACCGAGGCCAGCACCAGCGCGTCGTCGGTGGTGCTGAAGTCGGCGAGGTGATCTGAGGCGGTCATCGTCGGCCCCTGACGGTCGGTGGCTCAGTCTTCTTGGCCGGAGTCTTCTTGGCCGGCGCCTTCTTGGCCGGAGCCTTCTTGGCGGGCGCCTTCTTGGCCGCGGCCTTCTTGGCGGGCGCCTTCTTGGCGCGCGGCGCCTTCTTCGCGGGCGCCTTCTTCGCGGGCGCTTTCTTGTAGACCGGGTGCACCGGGACCTTGCCCTCGGGCCAGTCCTTCAGGGTGTCGAGGTAGAGCTGCCGGACCGCCGCGATCCGCTCGGACAGGTTGTCCAGGGTCCAGTCCTCCACCGAAATCGGCGGGTAGACAACGACATCCACGGTTCCCGGGTTCATCGTGGAGGAGTCCCGCGGAGCGATCACCTCGGCGTTGCGGATCACGATCGGGCACGATCGGCACACCGGCGGCCATCGCCAGCCGGAACGGGCCCTTCTTGAACGGGCCCACGGTGCGGGTGTCCAACCGGGTGCCTTCGGGCGCGATCAGGATCGACAGACCCTTCTCGACGAGATCCTCGACGTGCCGCATCGACTCGATCGCCGACTTCGGGTCGTCGCGGTCGATGAACACGGTGTCGACCAGCTTGCCCAACGTGCCGATCACCGGGTCGCTTTCGAGTTCCTTCTTGCCCACCCCGGTCCAGTTGTCCTTGATCAGGGCCGCCGAGATGATGGGGTCGAAGTTGTTGCGGTGGTTGAAGATGAACACCGCCGGCCGCTTCTTGGTGAGGTTCTCCGCGCCGAGCACGTTCATGTTCACACCGTTGGCGGCCAGCAACAGATTCGGGAACGCGGTGGTGAAGAAGTTCACGCCGCGGCGCCTGCTGCGGGTCAGCAGCCCCCAGCCGATCGCACCCGTCGCCGCGGGGAACAACGACCCGACGCCGATCAGGGTGCGCACCTGGCCCAGCAGTCCGCCGCCGCCGCGACTGCTGAACTCCAGGATCGGCCAGCCGCGCCGGCGCGCCACCGCGGCCATCTTGCCCTCGGGGTTGGTGGGCCTGGGGTTGCCGACCAGATACATCAGGGCGACGTCCTCGTCGCCGTCGGCGTAGAAGTAGGACTGCTTGAGGTCGATGTCGTTGTCGGCGGCGAACTTCTGCACCGCGTTGGCCTTGCCCGGCCCCCACAGGATGGGCCGGACGACCTCGCCGGTCAGAACATCGTCCTCGTCGACCTCGAACCTGTTGGTCAACGTGTTCTCGATGCCCAGGAACCGGGCCACCGGTTCGACCTGAAGGGTCAGCGCCGAGGAGCTGAGCACCACGGTGTGGCCGCGTTCCATGTGCGCGTGCACCAGCTCGCGCATCTCGGGATAGATCCGCTTCTCGATCTTCTGGATGAACAGCCGCTCGCCGATCTCGTGGAGGTCGGACAGCGCGCGACCGCGTAGAGCCTGCGACGCCTTGGTGATCAGCTCCTCGAACTCCAGCCGGCCCAGCTGGTGGTTGAGTCCGGCGGCGATCATGGTGATCAGCTCGCCGATGCCCATGTCGCGGCTGCGGAACCGCTCCCGGGTGAGGATCACCGCGGTGAAGCCGGCCACCAGCGTGCCGTCGAGGTCGAAGAACGCCCCGATCTTCGGGCCCGGCGGGCTGGCCATCACCTCGGCCACCGAGCCGGGCAGTCGCATGTTCTTCTCGCTCATGAATAGGCCACCGATCCGTTCGCGCCTGTGTGCGTGGAATCCTCCACCGGGTCCGGGAACGACGACGGCACCACCCGTCGGCGGCGGATCACCGGCAAGGGCGAGCACCTCGTCGAATCCGCGCCGCAGGCACTGCGCGAACAGTTCCTCGTTGGTGATCGACGCCCGGTCGTAGCGCGTCGTGACCGTCGCATAACCGCCGCGGGAGATCAGCACCACCATCATCGCGACACCGGGAAGCGGCCCAAGCCCGTACTGCCGCAACACTTTCGCCCCCGCGATGAAGGTGTCACCGGAATAGACCGGCACGTTGGAGGCCTGGACGTCGGAGGCGATCACCGATCCGCTCATCGCCTCGAGCACGGCGTCGGGCAGCAGGCTGAGCACCGGCGCGACCGAGCCGATCAGGTCGATGGCCGCCTCCTCCCGTCGAGAGGTCATCTGCTTGCGGATCTTCTGGATGCGCAGCGCCGCGTCGGCGACACCGATCGGCGCCGCCAGGTTGACCCCCGCGAACCGGTTGCCGCCGGCCGGGTCGGCCTCCGCGCGCAGGCTCACCGGCACGGCCATCGGCAGGCTGTTGACCGGGACGCCGAGCGCCTCGTGGTAGAGCCGAAGAGCGCCGCACAGTCCCGCCAGGTAGGCGTCGTTGATCGAGCCGCCCGCCGCGTGCGCGGCCGACCGCAGATCGGACAGCTTCATCTCGATGGCCTCGCTGCGCGAGGACAGGCTCCGGCGCCGCAGCAGCGGGGACGGCTCGGCCGCGCGGCCCATCACGCGGCGTCCGGACCGGGCGAAGTCGACGGCGTCGAACACGGCCGTGCCCGGGCTGCGGACCACCCGGCCGATGACCGACAGCCCACCGGAGACCGCGCCGAGCAAGCCGCCGACGATCGCCCCGGGCAACTGGTTGATGCCTTCGCGCATGAGGTCGTTCGGGGTGAGGTCCTGCGGCACCGGCATCGGCGGCGCGGGGCGCGACGGTGGCTCCCGTTCCAGGTCGTAGATCTCGGCGAACATGGTGGCCGCGCCGACCCCGTCGGTGACGGCGTGACTGAGGTGCAGCAGGGTGGCGGCCTTGCCGCCTTCCAGCCCTTCCACCAGGGTGGCCGTCCACAGCGGCCGGGAGATGTCCAGCGGCGACTGCAGGCTCACCTCGGCCAGGTCGAGGACCTGGCGAAGGGTGCCGGGTTCGGGCACCCGGACGCGGCGCACATGGAAGTCGAGGTTGAAGTCGGGGTCGACCACCCAGCGCGGCGGCGCGGTCGGCAGGGTCGGCACGACGACGCGCTGGCGCAGCCGCAGGACCTTGCGGGAGGCGTTGTCGAAGCGCGGCTCGGAACCGCTCCCAGTCCGGCGTGGTGTCGAGGATCTCCAGGGCCATGATCCCTGAGCGGGTCCGGGGGTTGGCTTCGCCACGATGCAGCAGCATGTCGAGGGGCCCGAGTTCGGACGGCAGACCGTTCGCATCGACGGGTCGGCTCATCGATCCCTCCTCATCGACACCAGCACCTTCCTGTTCCGCAGATCCCACATGACACGACAGCACCACGCTAGTCGGCGCGCGCC
>CAVXWQ010000014.1:0-16533 GCA_963765445.1 uncultured Actinomycetota bacterium | reverse complement strand
GAGCAGTTCCTCGGCGCGCTGCGCGAGGGCCGCGCGGCCCGCGCGGTGTGGCAGGCCCTGCCCGGCGAGCAGTGGTGCGACCGGATCGCCGAGGCCGCCGCCGCGGCGGTCAGCGGCGGGTACGGGGTGCTGGCCATCGTGCCCGACCAGCGCGACATCGACGCGGTGTGGCGCGCGGCGACCGCGCGCATCGACCAGGCCGCCGTCGTCGCCCTGTCGGCGGGCCTGGGGCCGTCGGCCCGGTACCGACGCTGGCTGTCGGTGTTGCGCGGCCACGCGCGGCTGGTGATCGGCACCCGCAGCGCGGTGTTCGCACCGGTCGACCGACTCGGTCTGGTCATCGTGTGGGACGACGGCGACGACACCCTGGCCGAGCCGCGGGCTCCCTACCCGCACGCCCGCGAGGTCGCGATGCTGCGCGCCCACCAGTTGCGCTGCGCGGCGGTGATCGGTGGGTACGCCCGCACGGCCGAGGCGCATGCCCTGGTCCGCAGCGGCTGGGCCCACGATCTGGTGGCCGCCCGCCCGGTGGTGCGGGCCTGCGCGCCCCGGGTGGTCGCGCTGGAGGACGGTGGCTACGCCGAGGAACGCGACCCGGCCGCCCGCACCGCGCGGCTGCCGTCGCTGGCGCTGCGGGCCGCGCGGGCGGCGCTGGAAAGCGACGCACCCGTCCTCGTCCAGGTGCCCCGGCGCGGCTACGTGCCCTCGGTGGCGTGCGCGCGGTGCCGCACGATCGCGCGCTGCCGGCACTGCATGGGACCGCTCTCGTTGTCCGGCGCAGGATCGATGTCGCCGGCCAGCGGCTCTACGACGCGTCCGGGGCGGCCTGCCGCTGGTGCGGCCGCATCGACCCCGCGCTGCGCTGCCGCAGCTGCGGCTCCGACGCGATCCGCGCCGTCGTGATCGGCGCCCGCCGCACGGCCGAGGAGATGGGCCGGGCGTTTCCCGGCACGCCGGTGATCACCTCGGCGGGCGACGCCGTTCACAGCGAGATCGGTCCAGGGCCCGCGCTGGTCGTCGCCACGCCGGGCGCCGAGCCGCACGCCCCCGACGGATACGGCGCGGCGCTGCTGCTCGACAGCTGGGCGATGCTGGGCCGCCAGGACCTGCGCGCCGCCGAGGACACGCTTCGGCGGTGGATGGCCGCCGCCGCGCTGGTCCGCTCGCGCGCCGACGGCGGGGTGGTGACGGTCGTCGCCGAGTCCGCGATCCCCACGGTGCAGGCGCTGATCAAGTGGGATCCGGTCGGCCATGCCGAGGCCGAACTCGACTCCCGCGCCGAGGTCGGACTGCCGCCGTCGGTGCACATGGCGGTTGTCGACGGCGCCTCCGAGGCGGTCAACGCGCTGCTCGACCATGCCGAGTTGCCCGAGGACGCCGATCTGCTGGGACCCGTCGACCTGCCGCCCGGAGTGCGGCGCCCGCCGGCCACCCCGGTCGACGAACGCGTGATCCGGATGCTGGTCCGGGTCCGCCGCGACGAGGGTCTGGCGCTGGCCGCCTCGATGCGGCAGGCCATCGCCATCGAGAGCGCCCGCCACGATCACGACGCGGTTCGGGTACAGATCGATCCTTTGCACATAGGGTGAGTCGGGACCAACAGACGACGGAGGCGCCATGAAGGGATTCGGCCGTGCCATTGCCTGGTCGATCTCGTTGTTGCTCATCGCCATTGGGCTGCTCTGGCCGGTGTTGTTCAGCTTCGCGCCCAAGGCCGGCGCGCCGTCCGACCCGGTCGTCATCACCAACTATCGCGCGGACTTCGTCGTCGACCGCGACGGCCGGATGGACGCGACCGAGGTCATCACCGGCGACTTCCCCGGCAGCCGGCACGGCATCTTCCGCTACTGGGACGTCGCCAACCAGAACAACTCGCATGTGCGCCAGATCCCCCAGATCACCGAGATCTCGATGGACGACCGGCCGGTGCCCTACGAGATGCTGTGGGAGAGCGGCGAGCGCTTCCGGGTCGCCAAGATCGGCGACCCGAGCCGGCTGCTGAACTACGGCACCCACGTCTTCCGGATCCGCTACACGATCGACGGCGTGCTCGATCCCGGCAGCACCGGGGCGAACCGGACGTTCGCGTCGTCGACCGGTGACCAGTCGGCGCCGTCGGCGTTCTTCTGGAACGTCATCGCCCCGGCCTGGAACAACCAGATCGACCGCGCCGACATCACCATCACCCTGCCCGGCGGGGTGCCCGGCGCGCAGTGCTCGATCGGCTACGGCGAGGGCCGCGCCTGCGACGGACTGACCGTCTCCGGCGACACGGTGCAGCTGTCGGCCACCGGCCTGGCGCCGCGCACCCCGGTCACCGTGCGCGCGGCCGTGGACGTGCCGACCCCCGCGCGGGCCGAACTGCCGTGGTCCTACCGGTGGGACCGGGTGCTGGGCCGGTCGGTGCCGACGGCGCTGTGGCTGCTCGGGCTGACGGCCACCGCGGGTCTGGGTGCGTTCCTGTGGTGGCGCACCACCGTGGAGCCCACGCCGGGCTTCCCGGTGCAGTACGCCCCGCCCAAGGGCCTCGGGCCGGTGCAGTGCGAGTACATCCGCACCGAGAAGGTCCCCGCCGACGGCCTGACCGCGACGCTGTTCTACCTCGGTGAGCGCAAGCTGGTGTCGCTGAACCAGAGCGAGCCCGAAGAAGTGGGCCATTCTGGGCACCGGCGACGGACCGGCGCGTGGGCCGACGTCGACCCGGTCAGCATCGACGTCGCCTCGACGCTGGGCGTCATGCGCAACGGGCACGCGTTCGACGCCAACGGCACCGTCAGCGCCGGGAAGAAGCTCACCGCGGCCAAGGAGGTCATGGCGACGTCGGTGAAGAAGTGGGCGATCCGACGAGGGCCTGATCGTCAAGCGCGGCAGTCGAGTTGTGGCTGCGGTTCGCCAACGTCGTCGCACTCGTCCTGGCCGTCTGCGGGTTCGTCCGCTGGCTGTTCCCGATCACGTTGTGGGGCCTGCCGTTCGCGGTGTTCTTCCTGCTGTCGGCGGGTGCCTGGAGCAGCGGCGTGGGCAGCCGGCGCTCACCGGCCGGTCGCGAGCTGTGGTCGCAGGTCGGCGGCTTCTACCGCATGCTGTCCACCGACTCCGCCGAGTCGCGGTTCGACTTCGCCGCCCGCAAGGACCTCTACACCGCCTACATCCCGTTCGCCGTGGCCGGCGGGGTGGCCGCGCTGTGGGCGCGCAAGTACCAGACCGCCACCGGTCAGGTGCCGCCCGGATCCGGAGTGGTACCACTCGTCGTCGGGCACCAGCTGGCATTCGGCATCGGGTGGCGGTGGCGGTGGTGCTAGTTTCGACAGCTTCGAGTCGGCGTTGTCGTCGTCCATCGGCGCCTACTCCGCATCGCAGTCCTCGTCGTCGTCGAGCGGCGGCGGCGGCGGGTTCAGCGGTGGTGGCGGCGGCGGTGGCGGCGGAGGAGGAGGCGGTTCATGGTGACCTTCGTGCTGGTGTTGGTGCTGCTGATCGCGGTGCTGGTGCTCGGCGGATTCGTGTTGGGCTACAACAAGGTTCGCGGTGCCGACGTCCGGGTGGACGAGGCGCTCGGCGGGATCGACGTCCAGCTGACCCGGCGGGCCTCGCTGATCCCCAGCCTGGTCAGCACGGTGCAGACCTACGCCGCCCACGAGAAGGGCATCCTCGACCACGTCGCCGACGCCCAGGCCGCGCTGGCCGCCGCGACCGCGGGCAAGTCGGTGGCCCAGCGCGGTTCGGCCGAGAAGCAGTTCGACACCGCCGTGGGCCAGGTGCTCGCGCTCGGTCAGACCTACCCGCAACTGAACTCGTCGAACAACTTCCTCAACCTGCAGCAGAACCTCGCCGACACCGAGGACAAGCTGGCGTTCGCGCGCCAGTACTACAACGACGCGGTGGCGACGGTGAACCGGCTGACCACCACCATCCCGTGGATGTTCGTCGCCGGAATGGCCGGGGTGAAGCAGCGCGAGTTCTACCAGGTGCCAAAGTAGAGGTATGCGAATCGTTTTCGCCGGGACACCGGAACCGGCGCTGCCGTCGCTGCGGCGGCTCGTCGACTCGCCGCGCCACGACGTCGTCGCGGTGCTGACCCGGCCGGACGCCGCGGCCGGTCGGCGGGGCAAGCCGGCGCCGTCACCTGTCGCGCGGCTGGCCCTCGACGCCGGCATCCCGGTGCTGCGGCCGGACCGGCCGAACTCGGCCGAGTTCATCGCCGAGCTGGCCGAACTGGCGCCGGACTGCTGCGCCGTGGTGGCCTACGGCGCGCTGCTCAGCGCGGACCTGCTGGCGGTGCCCGCACACGGCTGGGTCAACCTGCACTTCTCGATCCTGCCGGCCTGGCGTGGTGCCGCGCCCGTGCAGGCCGCCATCGCCGCCGGCGACACCGTCACGGGCGCAACGACTTTCCTCATCGAACCGAGTCTGGACTCCGGTCCGGTGTACGGCGTGGTGACCGAGACGATCCGGCCCGCCGACACCGCCGGTGATCTCCTGGACCGCCTCGCGGTGTCCGGGGCGGGCCTGCTGGAGACCACCCTGGACGGTATCGAGGACGGCGCGCTCACGCCGGTGCCGCAACCGGCCGAGGGAATCAGCCTGGCCCCCAAGATCACCGTCGAGCAGGCGCGGGTGCGGTGGGAGCTGCCCGCCCACGTCATCGATCGGCGCATCCGCGCGGTGACGCCCAACCCCGGCGCGTGGACCATGATCGGCGACATGCGGGTGAAGCTCGGCCCGGTCGACCTCGACGACGCCGCAGAGCCGTTGGCGCCGGGGGAGATCCGGGTCGAACGTGCGGCGGTCACGGTGGGCACCGGTTCACACCCGGTGGCGCTCGGCCAGGTGCAGCCCCCGGGCAAGAAGCCGATGAACGCCGCCGACTGGGCCCGCGGTGCGCGCCTGGACGACACGGTGCGTGCGACGTGACCGAGCGACCGCCGCGCCGCGGCGGCAACGACCGCGGAAAGGGCCAAAGCCGGGCAAGCCCTTCGGCGGCCGCGATCGGCGGCGGCAAGCCCGGCGGCCCGCCGCGGCGCGACCCCGATCAGCAACGCCCGCCCCGGCGCCCGCGCCGCACTCCGCTGGACCCGGCGCGGCAAGCCGCGTTCGACGTGCTGCGCGCGGTGTCCGAACGGGACGCCTACGCCAACCTGGCACTGCCCGCGATGCTGGCCGAGCGCGGTATCAGTGGCCGCGACGCGGCGTTCGCCACCGAACTGGCCTACGGCACCTGCCGCACCCGCGGACTGCTGGACGCGGTGATCGCCGCGGCGGCGGGACGCCCGGTCGACCAGATCGACCCGGTGCTGCTGGACCTGCTGCGGCTGGGCACCTACCAACTGCTGCGCACCAACGTCGCCCAGCACGCCGCCGTCGCCACCACCGTGGAGCAGGCCGGTGTCGAATTCGACAGCGCCCGAGCGGGTTTCGTCAACGGGGTACTGCGGAAGATCTCCGGGCGCGACGAGGCGTCCTGGATGGCCGAGCTGGCCCCCTCGCAGACAGGACGACCCGGTGGGACATCTGGCGTTCGTGCACGCCCACCCGCGCTGGATCGCCCAGGCGTTCACCGACGCGCTGGGCGCCGACGCGGGCGAACTCGACGCCGCACTGGCCGCCGACGACGCCCGGCCCGGCGTGCACCTGGCCGCCCGCCCGGGTGTGCTGACCGCCGAGCAGCTGGCCGAGGAGGTGGACGGAACCGTCGGGCGCTACTCGCCGTTCGCGGTCTACCTCGGTAGCGGCGACCCCGGCCGGCTGTCGGCGGTGCGCGAGGCCAGGGCGCTGGTGCAGGACGAGGGCAGCCAGCTGGTCGCGCGGGCGCTGACCCTGGCGCCGCTGGTCGGTGACGACGGCGGCCGCTGGCTGGATCTGTGCTCGGGCCCGGGCGGCAAGACGGCGCTGCTGGCCGCCATCGCCGCCCAGCGGGGCGGCTCGGTCACCGCGATCGAACCGGCGCCGCGCCGCGCCGAACTGGTGGAGCAGAACACCCGCGGCCTGTGGCGTCGAGGTGCTGCGGGTGGACGGTCGCGAGTCCGGGCTGGAGCCGGGCAGCTTCGATCGGGTGCTCGTCGACGCGCCCTGCACCGGACTCGGCGCGCTGCGCCGGCGCCCGGAGGCCCGCTGGCGGCGCACCCCGGCCGATGTTCCCGCGCTGGCCAAGCTGCAGCGCGAACTGCTTGCCGCCGCGATCGCACTGACCCGCCCCGGCGGAGTGGTGCTCTACGCCACCTGCTCGCCGCATCTGGCCGAGACCGTCGGTGTGGTCTCCGACGCGCTGCGCCGCCAGCCGGTGACCGCGCTGGACGCCCGCCCGCTGTTCGCGCCCGCCGGCGACCTCGGACCGGGGCCGTACGTGCAGCTGTGGCCGCACCGGCACGGCACCGACGCGATGTTCGCCGCCGCCCTGCAAAAGAACGTCTGACGACGGCCTTTAGGCTTACCGCCATGGCGACCCCGTCCCGGCCGATGATCGCGCCGTCCATCCTGTCCGCCGATTTCGCCCGGCTCGCCGACGAGGCCGCGGCCGTCGAGGGCGCCGACTGGCTGCACGTGGACGTGATGGACGCCCACTTCGTGCCGAACCTCACCCTCGGGCTGCCGGTGGTGGAGAGCCTGCTCGGCGGCCACCGACATCCCGATGGACTGCCATCTGATGATCGAGGACCCGCACCGCTGGGCGCCCGGCTACGCCGAGGCGGGCGCCTACAACGTGACCATCCACGCCGAGGCGGCCGACGACCCGGTCGCGGTGGCCCGCGACATCCGTGCCGCCGGGGCCAAAGCCGGACTGTCGGTCAAGCCCGGCACACCGCTGGAGCCCTACCTGGAGATCCTCCGCGACTTCGACACCCTGCTGGTGATGTCGGTCGAGCCCGGCTTCGGCGGGCAGAGCTTCATCCCGGAGGTGCTCGCCAAGGTGGAGACCGCGCGCCGGCTCGTCGACTCCGGCGAGCTGACGATCCTCGTGGAGATCGACGGCGGCATCAACGCCGACACCATCGAGCAGGCCGCCGCGGCCGGAGTGGACTGCTTCGTGGCCGGCTCGGCGGTCTACGGCGCGCAGGATCCGGCCGTCGCCGTCGAGGCGCTGCGCCGCCGGGCGGGTGCCGCCTCGCCGCACCTGATGCTATGACCAACCCGGGTGTCATCGACGCCGCGATGGGGCTGGCGATCGCCCACGCGCAGCGGGTCAAGGGCACGACGTATCCGAATCCGCCTGTGGGAGCGGTCATCCTGAGCTCCGGAGGGGGAGGTCGCCGGAGTCGGCGGCACCGAGCCGGCGGGCGGGCCGCATGCCGAGATCGTGGCGTTGCGGGCGGCGGGGGAGCGGGCCGCCGGTGGCACCGCCGTCGTCACCCTCGAGCCCTGCAACCACCACGGCCGCACCCCGCCGTGCGTCGACGCGCTGATCGAGGCCGGGGTGGCCGCCGTGGTCTACGCGGTCGCCGACCCCAACCCCGTCGCCTCCGGCGGCGCGGACCGACTGCGTCAGGCCGGCGTCGCGGTCACCGCCGGGGTGGCCGCCGACGCGGTGGCACAGCGGTTCGCTGCGGGAGTGGCTGCACAAGCAGCGCACCGGAAGGCCGCACGTCACATGGAAATTCGCCACCAGCATCGACGGGCGCAGCGCCGCTGCCGACGGGTCGTCGCAGTGGATCACCAGCGACGCCGCGCGCGCCGATGTGCACCGGCGCAGGGCCGCGGCCGACGCGATCGTGGTGGGCACCGGCACCGTCTTCGCCGACAATCCGACCCTGACCGCCCGCCTGCCCGACGGCGCGCTCGCCGGCCGCCAGCCGCTGCGGGTGGTCGTCGGGATGCGGGAGATCTCCTCGGAATCCAATGTCCTCAACGATGATTCGCGCACCATGGTCATCCGGACCCACGACCCGGACGAGGTTGTCCGCTCGCTGTCCGACCGCACCGACGTCCTCGTCGAGGGTGGCCCGACGCTGGCCGGCGCCTTCCTGCGGGCCGGTGTGATCGACCGGATCCTGGCCTACGTGGCCCCGATTCTGCTGGGCGGCCCGATCACCGCGGTCGACGACGTCGGCGTCCCGACCATCGCCCGTGCGCTGCGGTGGCGCTACGACGGTGTCGAACCCCTCGGCCCGGACGTCCTGCTCAGTCTGGTTCCCGGCTAGGGGCCGGTTCGCCACCGAGTGGCCGGTGCTCCACGATCTCGCGGGATCCCGTCGCGCCCAGCTTCTCCCGGAACGCCTGCACGGTGTAGCCGACCACGGTCGCGGCGGTCAGCGCGCGCACGGTCGCCGAGCGGGGCAGGCCGAACACCGGGCCCATCTCGCCGAAGTAGTCGCCGGGCCCGGCGACCTTGATCACTTCCTCACCGCCACTTGCCAATTCGCGGATGATCTCCAGCTCGCCCTCGGACACCACGTAGATGCAGTCACCCATGGTGCCCTGTTCGAACAGCGTCTCGCCGGCCTGCAGTTCCACCGTGTCCGGCTCGTGCTCGGTGTAGGCGATGTGCGGCATCAGTTCGACCACGCGGTCGGCCAGCGGCAGCATCCGGGTGTCGTGGGTGGCGACCACCACCACGCGTTCGCCGGAGGCCAGCTCGCGGATGAGCCGCAGGACCTCCTCGACCTGGATGTAGTCGAGGTGCGCGGTGGGCTCGTCGGCCAGGATCAGCGGCGGATCCAGCGCGATCGCGCGGGCCACCGCCACCCGCTGCTGCTGACCGCCGCTGAGATCGCCGGGCCGGTGCCCCATCCGGTGGGCCAGGCCGACGCGGTCCAGCAGCTCCTCGGCCCGCTTGCGGGCCTCCCGCCGGGGCACCCGCGCCGCCCGCAGCGGGACCATCACGTTCTCCAGGGCGGTGAGGCTCGACACCAGGTTGAACGCCTGGAAGACGATGCCGACGGTGTTGCGGCGGTAGTGCGACAACTCGCGCTCGTCGAGCTTGGTCAGGTCGATGTCACCGAACTCGATACGACCCGCCGACGGGCTGAGAATCCCGCCCAGACAGGACAGCAGGGTGGTCTTGCCGCATCCGCTGGGGCCCAGCAGGATCGCCAGCGATCCCTCGCTGACGTCCAGGCTCAGCCCGTCGATCGGGCGCACCCGGTACTCGCCCTTGGCGTACTCCACGACGAGGTCTTTGATCCGCAGGTCGGCCATGGCTCACGGCCCCCCGAATGCCAGCGCGGGGTCGACGGTCACCGCGCGGCGCAATCCGGCGACGCTGGCCAGCAAGCCGATTCCCACCGCGAGCACCGGCAGCGAGATGAACGCCAGCCGCGGGATGTCCACCCGCATCGGGAACAGCGGGCCCAGCAGCACCGAGAGGCCGGCGCCCAGCAGCGCCGAGAGCAGGGCGACGATCACCGCCTGCATCGCCAGCCCGCCCAGGATCGAGCGGGTGGGCACCCCGACGGCCTTGAACACCGCGAAGTCGCGGGTGCGTTCCAGTGCCGAGACGTAGATCATCGACCCCACGATCAGCGCGGCGACCACCCACAGCAGCCCGGCCATCAGCGATATGGCCTGCCGTGCGCCGTTGAGCGCCCGCGACAGGTCCTCGACCGCACCCGCCCGGTCGACCACCCGATACCCGTTGGGCGGTTGCGCGGGCACACCGCGCACGCCGATCGAGGAGATCAGCTGCTGGCCGGAGAACATCAGCTGCTGTGCTCCGGCAACGGTGAGGAAGATGTTGGGCTGACCGGCCAGCGCCGTGGAGTCGTGCACGATGCCGACGATGTTCAGTGTGCGCGAACCGATTTCGACCCGGTCGCCCACGGCTTTGCGCATCGTGCTCGACACCGCGACCTCGTCGGGGGCCGACGGCGGCCGGCCACTGCTCAGCACGGGCATGCCCGGGCCGCGTTCGGGTGCGCCGAACACGTTGACGTTGCGGGCCGAGCCGCGATCGGGCATCGTCGCGCTGCCGTAGACCAGCGGCACGGCGACCTGCACACCCGGCAGTCGGCTCACCTGCTGGACCTCGGCGGGCGGAAACGGTGACGACCCCAGGAACGGGCCCGGCGCACCGCTTTTCACGAGATAGGTCTGCAGTCCCAGAGCGTCGACGGTGCGATTGGCCTCGACACCAAAACCGTTGGCCAGTCCGGTCAGAACCAGGGTCATGGCGAACACCAGCCCGGTGCCGACGATCGCGATGACGAATCGCCGCTTGCGCCACTGCAGGTCGCGCAGCGCCGCGATCAGCACCTCGTCGTTCCCGGCATGGGGCGAGGGTACCGACCCGCGGGGCTATCCGGAGAAGGCTTCCACCAATTTCGCGCAGAAAGCGGGCAGGTCGTCGGGCTTGCGGCTGGACACCAGCGTGTTGGGCCCGCCGGTGCAGACCATCACCTCCTGGTCCACCCAGTTCGCGCCCGCGTTGCGCAGATCGGTCTGCAGGCTGGGCCAGGACGTGATCGTGCGGTCCCGGACGACGTCGGCCTCCACCAGGGTCCACGGGCCGTGGCAGATCACCGCGACCGGCTTGCCCGCGTCGAAGAAGCCCTTCGTGAAGCCGACCGCGGCGGGCTTGGTGCGCAGGAAGTCGGGGTTGGCCACCCCGCCGGGCAGCACCAGCGCGTCGTACTCGGCGGCCGAGACGTCATCGGCGGCCTTGTCGGCCTCGAAGGTGTCGGCGGGGGTGAGGTGGTTGAACGCCTGGATCTTGCCCACCTCGGTCGACACCAGCTCCGCTGTGCCGCCCGCCTGCTCGACGGCCTCCCACGGTTTGGTCAGCTCGACCTGCTCGGTGCCCTCAGGGGCGACGAGGAATGCGATTCGTTTGCCGGAAAGTTCGTTGCTCATGTCCGGTGGCATACCCACCGGCCCGGCGGATCAACATCACGGCGCGGTCAGCGGGACCACCGACCAGTTCGACAGCCCCGAGGGGCCGAGGACGCGGTGTCGGGTCTGCCCGGCGGTGTAGAACGTGAATTTCGCAGCGCAATAACACTGTTCGAAGCAGTCGAAGGCCTTGCCGTCGGCGTCGAAACTCACCCCGCGCACCCGCACGATCGGGTCTGCGGCCGGCCACCCCAAGATGCTCGGCCTCCCAGCTGCTCGGGGTGTCACCTCGAACGCCTGCTCGGTGTAGTCGTCCTCGAGGCCGTAGCGCTCCTCGATGAAGCGGTACAGCGAGCCGCCCTCGGCCAGCAGCTCGCGGTCGATGGCCGGCACCCGGCTCAGCGGCAGCACTGCGCGCTCGAGGATGCTGTCCGTTGCTGCCGATGCTCGCGCTTGCGCCAGATCTCCCACACCGGCTGGCCGGATTCGACGCCGAGTGCGGTGGCGATGGACGCTGCCGGGCAGCCCGACGCTGATCGAGATGAGCGATGTGCTGACCGCCGGCAGCGTCAGCGTCCTTGTCGAGCAGGGTCTGCAGCAGGTCGCCGGGCGGGCCGGGTCCTCGGCGAGCGGGACTCGGCGACGAACGTGCCGAGGCCCTGGCGGCGGGTGATCTTGCCCGCCCGCTCCAGCTCGTCGAGCGCGCGGCGCACGCTGATGCTGCTGACCTCGGCGATCTCGGCCAGTTCGGTGGTCGAGGGCAGCCGGTCGCCGGGCTTGAGGTCACGTTCGGCCATGATGGCGAGCACCAGGTCGTAGACATGCTGATAGCGCAGCTTGCGCTCCAGCTTCGACCTGACCATCGTCCACTCCACCGCCTCGTCCGGCCTCCTCGATCGGCTACCCGGGTGCGGGAGGGTCTACGTATGCAGACCCGTCAACGTCTGCATGGCCTCCCGCGAGCGGCGAAGCGCAGTGCCCGCCATAATTGGCACTGCTGTGTATACCGAGCCGACGAGGGGAGCCGAGATGAGCGATGCGGGAGTGCTCGGCCTGTTCCCGCCCGGCAGCCGGCTCGACGAGGACGGCAGCCTGACGGTCGGGGGCTGCCGGCTGGACGCGGTCGCCGCCGAGTTCGGCACCCCGGTGATGGTGATCGACGAGATCGCGCTGCGCCGCCGGGCGCGCGAGTACCTGGCGGCCTTCCGTGACCGCTGGCCCCGATCGGACGTGGCGTTCGCGTCGAAGGCGTTCCCCTGCACAGCAATCCAGCGACTGATGACCGAGGAGGGCCTGCACCTCGACGTCGCGGGCGGGGGAGAGGTGATCACCGCGCTGGCCGCCGGCGCGGACCCGGCCCGAATGCTGTTGCACGGCAACGCCAAGACCGACGAGGAGCTGGAGCTCGCGGTCGGCAACGGGGTCGGCCTGGTGGTCGTCGACAACTTCGACGACATCGACCGGCTGGAACGCATCGTCGAACCGGGCCGCCGTCAGGGGTGTCTGGTGCGGGTGGTTCCCGGGATCGGGGCCGACACCCATGCGGCGATGGCCACCGGGCATGCCGGCTCGAAATTCGGCCTGCTGCCCGCCGATGCGCGCGTCGCGATCGACCGGATCCGGCGCAGCCGGGTGCTGCGCTGCGACGGCGTGCACACCCACGTCGGCTCCCAACTGCTGGACGTCGGGCAGCTGGCGGCGGCGGTGGAGCCGGTCGCCGAACTGGGCAGCTTCGACGTCTACGACTTCGGTGGCGGGCTCGGCGCGCGCTACACCTACGGCGACCATCCTCCGTCGGTGGCCGAGTACGCGCAGACGATGATCGACACCGCCCGCGCGCTGATTCCCGCCGACGCCCGCGTCATCGTCGAACCGGGCCGGTCCATGGTCGCCGCCGCCGGCTGCACGGTCTACCGGGTCACCACCGTCAAGCGCGGCCCGGTCACCCATGTCGCCGTCGACGGCGGGATGGGCGACAACCTCGAGGTGTCGCTGTACGGCCAGCGGTTCGAGGCGACCCTGGTCGACCGGGTGGGCGGCGGCGAGACCGTGAGCGTGGTGGGCCGGCACTGCGAGTCCGGTGACCAGCTGATCGACGCTGTGCCGCTTGACAATCCGAGTAGTGGGCGATCTGCTGGCGGTCCCCGTCACCGGGGCGTACTGCTACACCATGTCCAACCACTACAACGGCGCCCGGCGCATCCCGGTGGTGTTCGCCGCCGACGGCGACGCCCGGCTGGTGGTGCGCCGTGACACCTGGGCGGACCTGCTGGCCCGCGATGTGCCGCTCTCAGCGCAGGGCGGGTAGCGCCGACTCGGCGTCGGTCTCGTCGGCGTGGGTCTGCTTGCCGCCGATGAACAACGCCAGCGCGGCACCGACCAGACACACGATCACCGTGATGAAGAAGATCGAGCCGTACTGCATGGCGAAGGCCGTGCGGTATCGGTGCGCCTCTCCGGCGATCTTGGCGGCCAGGCTGTTTCCGCCCGCGGCAGGCAAGGTCGCGAGGATCTGGTTGAACCGGTACAGGCCCCACGCGGTGAGCGCCGCGACCCCGATCAGCATGCCGGTCATGCGGGCCACCACGACGAGCGAGGACGCGATGCCGTGCTGCGCCGAGGGCACCACGCGCAGCGCCGCCGAGGTCAGCGGACCGATGACCAGACCCAGCCCGAGACCGGCCAGCGCCAGGTCGGTGTCGAGCACCGGCAGCGACACCGGGCCCAGGTGATGACGGGCGGACAGCACGTCGATTCCCCACTTCGACACCAGCTAGTAGGCGCCCGCGGCGATGAGCATGCCGACGACGGCCACCACCCGGTCGCCGATCCTGGTGGCGATCCAGCCGCCCACCAGCGCGCCGATCGGCAGCGCAATCAGGAAGTGCAGCAACAGGAATGCGGCCTCGGTCTGGTCCTTGCCCAGCACGCCCTGCCCGAACAGCTCGACGTTGACCAGCGTCACCATCAGCGCCGCGCCCGCGCACATCGAGGTGCCCAGCGAGGACAGGAACGGCACGAACCGCACCCCCGCCGGCTCGATGAGCCGGGTGCGCGCGAAGCGTTCCCAGACCGCGAACGCGATCGCGGCCACGACCGCCCCACCCACCAGCGGCAGGCCGTAGCTCGGCAGCACCTGCTTGCCGTCCGGGGCGGGGTTGTACAGACCGATCACGGCCAGGCCCAGCGCGATCGCGAGCAGCACACCGCCCACCACGTCGACGCGCTGCGGATGGGCGCTGCGGTCATGGGACGGCAGGCTGAAGTGGATCAGCACCATCGCGATCACGGTCAGCGGCACGTTGATCCAGAACACGTCCTGCCACTTCGAGAGCAGCAGCACCACGCCGATGCCGTACAGCGGGCCGAGCACGCTGCCGAGTTCCTGGGCGGCCCCGATCCCGCCGAGCACCGCCGCGCGGCTGCGGGCCGCCCACAGGTCGGCGGCCAGCGCGAGGGTCACCGGCAGCAGCGCGCCGCTGGCCACACCCTGGATGAGCCGGCCGATCACCAGCATCGTCAGGTCGGTCGACAGCGCGGTCACCACCGAGCCGACCGCGAAGGTCGCCAGGCTGAGCTGGAGGATCGAGTTTGCGCCCGAAGCGGTCGGACAGCCGGCCCAGCAGCGGCATGGCCGCGATGTAGCCGAGCAGATACCAGGTGATGATCGGCGTGACCCGCTGGATCTTGTTGATCGGGATGCCGACGGTTTGCATGATGTCGGTCATGATCGTCACGACGACATAGGTGTCGAGCGCGCCGAGCAGCACGGCCAGGCTGCCGGCCCCGATCGCGATGCGGCGGCTGCGGCCGCTGTTGTCCGCCCGTTCGGCGGCGGATTCGGCGGTGTCTTGCGCTTCGGACATCAGACTCCGGCGGCGCTCAGACCGCGGGCTTGGTGACGGTCACCGGCTTGTCCCAGTCCGACAGGGTCAGCTGGACGCTGTTGCCGTCGCTGGGGTCGATCTTGGCCTGCACCAGCTGGTGGGGATCGTCCTTGCCGACCCACACCGTGGCGGGCATCGGGCCGGTGGCCTTGATCTGCGGGATGAGCTTGTTGACGGCGTCGGCGGTGACCTTGCCGGCGATCTGCACCGTGTTCACGCCGTTGATGGTGTCACTGGCCTGCGACTTGGCGTCGCTGATGCTGGCCAGCATGTTGGCCAGGCCGGTGTCCGGGTTCAGGATCACCGAGGGGTCGTAGATGTCGGCGGCCGGTCCCATGTCGAGCCAGCTGTTGGGGGTCAGCGCGGCGTAGAGGGTGCCCTCGAGGACCACCAGCTGGATGTCGACGTCGGAGCCGCCCATCGAGATCGTGGAGTTGCCCGAGACGGCGACGCTGGGCACGTTGGTCAGGTCACCGGTGAGTTTCTTGACGGGCAGCCCGTCGATCTTGCCGGTGACGGTGATCTCCAGGTGGGCGCTCTTGAGCGCCTTGGTGGTCTGGGTGGACTGCTGCAGCAGGCCCGCGGCGTCCGGCAGGTTTTCCGCCGGTTTCGACGAGCACCCCGAGATCAGCAGGGCGGCGGTGGCGAACAGGGCGGCAAGGACGGCGAACAGTCGGCGGCGCGTCGGCATAGCGTGCATCGTAGTGGTCGGCGGCGGCCGACCCTAGTTGGCGACGCCGGGGGTTGCCCAGTCGTGACCGGGTCGGTATGAGTGTCAGTCATGGGCGACGACCTGCAGTTTCGGCATGTTCCGGTGAGCACCGGCGACGGGGCCGCGGTGGTAGCCGCCATGGTGGCCGAGATGCGCGAACTGTATGACGGGCTCGACATCGAGGCCCCGGACATGCCGAAGGCCGGCGCGGCCGAACTGGGGCCGCCCGGCGGCACCTTCCTGGTGGGTTACCGCGACGGCAGGCCGGTCTGCGGCGGCGGGATCAAACGGCTTGCCGGACGGCGCGTGTGAGATCAAGCGGATGTATGTCGTGCCCGATGAGCGGGGGAAGGGCGTGGCCAGGGTGCTGCTGCACGCGCTGGAGGACGCCGCGCGCGGCCTGGGCTATCGGATCGCCCGGCTGGACACCGGGCCGCGGCAGCCGCATGCCCAGGGGTTCTACGAGGCCGAGGGTTACCGGCAGGTGGCCAACTTCAACGGCAACCCGGTCGCGACGTTCTTCGGGGAGAAACGGCTGGTTCCGGCCGGGGACTAGATTGAGGCCCGTGTTCACCGGAATCGTCGAGGAGCTCGGCGAGGTCGTCGGCAAGGAGGATCTGGGCGACTCCGCGCGGTTCGTCATCCGCGGTCCCGTCGTCACCGCCGACGCCCGCCATGGCGACTCCATCGCCGTCAACGGCGTCTGCCTGACGGTGGTGGAGGTGCTGCCCGACGGCCGGTTCAGCGCCGACGTGATGGCCGAGACGCTGAACCGGTCCAGCCTGGCCGCCGTGCTGTCGGCGGCCGCGGTGAACCTGGAGCGGGCGGCGGCGGTCAACAGCCGGCTGGGCGGCCACATCGTGCAGGGCCACGTCGACGGCACCGGGACAGGTGATCTCGCGCACGCCGTCGCCGCACTGGGAGGTGGTGCGCATCGCGCTGCCGCCGGACCTGTCGCGCTACGTCGTCGAGAAGGGCTCGATCACGGTCGACGGCATCTCGCTGACGGTGTCTGCGACTGGGTCAGCGACTGGTTCGAGGTGTCGCTGATCCCCACCACCCTGGCCCTGACCACGCTGGGCCGCGCCCCGGTCGGCACACCGGTCAACCTCGAGGTTGACGTCATCGCCAAATATGTCGAACGGCTGCTAGGCGAACGTGGGCAATAACCCGCCTGTC
>CAVXWQ010000013.1:0-130155 GCA_963765445.1 uncultured Actinomycetota bacterium | reverse complement strand
GCGGATGGCGGACTCGTCCTCCCCGGTGAGGGCGTTCTCGGTGCGCTGGGACTGGAAGAGCACGACCGCGGCGACCATCAGGGCGACCGCGCCGAACAAGCCGAGCAGTGCGTTGACCAACACCTGCGGGTGGCCGGTGAAGGCGTCGGCACCCGCACCGGCGAACGCGCCGACCCGGTTGAGCGCGTACAAGAACCGGTCCTCGCGCGCCAGCGTGCCGGGAAACAGTTCGAGCAGGCCCCAGCCGATCAGGGTTCCGACGGCCATGCCGGCCACCAGGGTGGCCGCCGCCTTGAGCAGCGCGCCGCGGCGCACCCTGGCCCAGAACTCCCGGTAGGCCAGCAGCAGCAGGCCGATCGAGGCCAGGTGGAAGGCCAGGCCGATGACCTCGCCGGCGTCCACGGCGGCCGACTCGTCGCCGGTAAGCAGGTCGACGACGTTCCACACCGCCGCCGCCACCATGTAGCAGAGCAGGATCCACCAGGCGATGCGCTTGCGGGCGGCGAGCGCCGCGGCCAGCAGACCCAGCACGAACGCCCAGGCGAAGCTGGTGTCGGGGAAGTTGAACAGGTAGTCGTTGATGAATTCGCGCGGCACCTTGATCAGGTGCCGAAGCAGCGGGGACACGCTCGACAGCAGCGACAGCGTCGCGATCACGCCGATGATCCACCCGGCTGCGGCGGGCACCCAGCCGAAGCGGGAGGTAGGCCGACTCGTGGTGACGGTCATAGGCCGCGAGGATATGCCTTTGTCCTGCGAAATGCGTGGAGGGCTACCAGACCGGGCCGGTGTACTTCTCGCCCGGACCTCGGCCCGGTTCGTCGGGTGCGGCGCTGGCTTCGCGGAAGGCCAGCTGCAGGCTCTTGAGTCCGTCCCGAATCGGACCGGCGTGCGGCCCCAGATACTCGGCCGACGCCGTCACCAGCCCGGCCAGCGCGGTGATCAGCCGGCGGGCCTCGTCGAGGTCGCGGTGCTCGCTGGCGTCCGGGTCGGGGGAGGACAGCCCCAGTTTCTCCGCGGCCGAGCTCATCAGCATCAATGCGGCGCGGCTGATGACCTCGACGGCCGGAATGTCGGCCAGCTCGCGGGCGGGCGGGCCGGAGGATGGCGATGTCGTCGAATCCGTCATGCCTGCTAGACTGGCACGCACGACCGTCCCGGCGTACGCCAGGGACAGCAAGTGGAGTCCCACTCCCACCGTTGGCCGCACAGGCTCAGCGGTCCGGTCGCGAATACCGCGATGGTATTCGTTCTGCGGTCTCCGCAGGCGGCGAAGGCCGTGATCGGTCGGCATTGGGCCCTGCTTCATGCAGGGCCTTTCTGTTCGATTGAACAGAGTGCTGGTGGCGTGGCGTTTCACTGCTGATCCCCGGGTATCACACCGCGGCCGGTCGACCAGAGAACACGAACCAGGGAGGCCCCATCAGCACTGAGACCCGTGTCAACGAGCGCATCCGCGTACCTGAAGTCCGTCTGATCGGACCAGGTGGCGAGCAGGTAGGCATCGTGCGCATCGAAGACGCCCTCCGCGTCGCCGCGGATGCCGATCTCGACCTTGTCGAAGTAGCCCCGGACGCCAGACCACCGGTCTGCAAGATCATGGACTACGGCAAGTACAAGTACGAGACGGCACTCAAGGAGCGCGAGTCTCGCAAGAACCAGCAGCAGACCGTCGTCAAGGAACAGAAGCTCCGTCCCAAGATCGACCCGCACGACTACGCGACCAAGAGGGGTCACGTCGTCCGCTTCCTCGAGGCGGGGTCGAAGGTCAAGGTGACGATCATGTTCCGCGGCCGCGAGCAGTCCAGGCCCGAACTCGGGTACCGGTTGCTGCAGCGGCTGGCCGCCGATGTCGCCGAACACGGCTTCGTCGAGACGTCCGCCAAACAGGACGGCCGCAACATGACGATGGTGCTGGCACCGCACCGCGGCGCGAAGACTCGCGCCAAGGCGGCGCAACAGACCATCGGAGCGCCGGCACCGGCGGCTGAACCAGCCGCCGAACCCGAAGCGCCGGCCGCCGAGACCTGACCACACGCACAGAACTGAGGACACATGCCCAAGGCCAAGACCCACAGCGGAGCCAGTAAGCGCTTCCGCAAGACCGGGACCGGGAAGATCGTCCGGCAGAAGGCCGGCCGTCGCCACCTGCTCGAGCACAAGTCGAGCCGTCGCACCCGTCGTCTGGAAGGCCGCACCGAGGTGGCTGCCAATGACACCAAGCGCGTCAACAAGATGCTGAACGGCTGAGCGCCGTAACCCTCCCGCTGTTTACCGAACGAGAATAGGAACACCCCAATGGCACGCGTGAAGCGCGCACTCAATGCCCAGAAGAAGCGGCGCACAGTTCTCAAGGCGTCCAAGGGCTACCGCGGCCAGCGTTCGCGGCTCTACCGCAAAGCCAAAGAGCAGCAGCTGCATTCGTTGACCTACGCCTACCGGGACCGTCGTGCCCGCAAGGGCGAGTTCCGCAAGCTGTGGATCTCCCGCATCAATGCGGCGGCCCGCGCGAACGACATCACCTACAACCGGCTGATCCAGGGCCTCAAGGCCGCCGGGATCGAGGTCGACCGCAAGAACCTCGCCGAGATCGCCGTCAGCGACCCGGCCGCGTTCACCGCACTGGTCGAGGCCGCCAAGGCCGCGCTGCCGGAGGATGTCAACGCTCCTTCCGGTGAAGCCGCCTGACAACGGAACTCACTGAACGATCCGCCCGGGTGGTGGCTGCAGCCAAACTGCAGCGCCACACCGGGCGTCGTCGTGCTGGGCGCTTTCTGGCCGAGGGACCCAACCTGGTCGAGGCGGCGGCACGCCGCGGGTTGGTCGAAGAGGTGTTCGCCACCGAGGCCGCCGCGCAGCGCCACGGCGGGCTGCTGAGCGGGCTGGCGGTGCACGTGGTGACCGAGCGCGCCGCCAAGGCGTTGTCCGAGACGGTGACTCCGTCCGGACTCGTCGCGGTGTGCAGGCTGCCGGCGACCCGGCTCGACGAGGCGCTGAGCGGAACACCCGCCCTGGTCGCGGTCGCCGTCGATCTGTCCGAGCCCGGTAACGCGGGCACGCTTGATCCGGCTGGCCGACGCGATGGGCGCGGCCGCGGTGATCTTCGCCGGGCACAGTGTGGACCCCTACAACGGCAAGTGCCTGCGCGCCTCGGCGGGCAGCATCTTCTCGGTGCCGGTGGTGGTCGAACCCGATACGCCGACAGTGCTGGCCGCGCTGCGGGCGGCGGGTCTGCAGGTCCTGGCGACGACGCTGGGCGGCGAAGTGAATCTCGACGACGCCGAGAGCCTGCTCGCCGCGCCGGCGGCGTGGATGTTCGGCCCCGAGGCCCAGGGCCTGTCGACGGACCTGGCTGCGCTGGCCGATCACCGGGTCACCATCCCGATGGCCGGTGGCGCGGAAAGCCTCAATGTCGCTGCCGCCGCGGCGATCTGCCTGTACGAGAGCGCGAAGGCCCAGCGTCGCCGCGGTTAGGCGCAGACGGCAATCTTGGTCGGTGGGCGGCGCTATACTCGAACACATGTTCGATAGTGGGCCTGCGGTCGGCGAGCGATGGCGCGGTGGTGGACCGCGATCGAAGGCCTGGCCCGCGACGAAGCCAGAGCCGCCGCGAGGCGGGTCGCGGCGATCAGCGAGTTGGTGCGCCGTCGGTGCGGCGAGGACGAGCGGGCGTACTGGGCCTGCGATCCGTGGGATGCGACCGCGGCCGAGATCGGCGCAGCCCTGGGAATCAGCCGCGGCCGCGCCTCCGGGGAGATGCACCTCGGCCTTTCACTGCGTTACCGACTGCCGCGGGTGGCGGAGTTGTTCATGGAAGGGCTGCTCTCCTATCGGGTGTGCTCGGCGATCGCCGACCGCACCGACCTCATCCAAGACCGGGCCGCTCTGGACCTGATCGATTCCGCCATCGCCGAGCATGCTCTGTCGTGGGGCGTGCTGTCGGCCTACAAGCTGGAGAAGGCCATCGACGCATGGGTCGACCAGATCGACCCCGGCGCTCTGCACCAGACCCGTTCTCGGGCTCGGGACCGTGCTGTTCATGTCGGGTCCCGGTACGACGGGTCGGGTATCACCGGGATCTCGGGTCGGCTCTATGCCACCGACGCCGCCGCGCTCGATCGCCGCTTGATGCAGATGGCCCATGGAGTCTGCGATGACGACCCGCGCACCATCGCACAGCGGCGTGCAGACGCCTTGGGCGCCTTGGCCGCCGGCTCGGACCGGCTCGCCTGCCAGTGCGGTTCACCCGAGTGCCCGTCCTCGGCCGACGACGGCCGTGCTGCCGGTGTGGTCGTGCATGTGGTGACCGACGCCGACGTGGAGAACATCGCACCGGATCCGGCCATGTCGGGAGAGGGCGTCGAATCAGACAACCCGCCAGCGAAGAAGGCGACGGCGACGTTGACCGGTCGGGGCGGGGTCGTGCCGACCCCGCTACTGGCCGAATTGATCCGCGGGGGCGCCACAGTGCGCCACGTTCGTCGGCCCGCCGATGAACCCGAGCCGGGTTATCGGCCCTCGGCAGCGCTGGAGGAGTTCGTCCGATTCCGGGACTGACCTGTCGCTTTCCGAACTGCGAGGTACCCGCCGAGTTCTGCGACGTCGACCACACCATCCCCTGGCCGCTAGGCCCGACTCACCCGTCGAACCTCAAATGCGCGTGCCGAAAAGACCACGTGCTCAAGACGTTCTGGGACGGCTGGTCGGATCGGCAGTTCCCCGACGGCACCGTCGAATGGACCTCACCGACCGGCAAGACCTACGTCACGCATCCCGGCAGCCGAGATGTCTGTTCCCGCGATGGAACATCACCACGAGCCCGCTGCCGCCGCCGCAGAAGGTCGACCCATCGCACGCACGCACGCTGATGATGCCGACCCGGCGACGAACACGAGCCGAAAATCGGGCCCGCCGACATCAAACGCGAACGCGCACTCAACGACAGCCGCGTCGCCGAACGCAACAAGCCGCCGCCGTTCTGACGGGGCTAAGCCCCGGGCAGGGGTATCTGCGGGACGCCGGGGGTTCCGATGTGGCCAGCAAGCCATGGCAGCGCATCCTTGAAACCATTTGCCGCCGAGGGGAAGTCGTGACCACCGGGGTATCCGACGACTGAACATTCGGCTCCGTGCGCGCTGAGCAGTTCGCACAGCTGCGTGGCGGTCTTGGTGTGGTCCTCCGAGTAGTTGTCCCAGTCCTGCAGTGTCTCCGACTGCGCTGAGCCGGAACCCGCGGGCCAGTGCCGGGTCGGGATCTGGTCCGACACTCCGACCCAGGCGGCCAGGTCGTAGTAGTACCGGTGTTGCTCCACGATCGTCTTGGGATCGAAGGCCGCCCACGCGTCGGCGTCGCCGCCGAACAGCCGGGCGATGGTCTGTTGCTTCTTCCCGGCGTTCGGCCCGAGCTGTCCGTCCAGGTCGACGATGGCGCTGAAGATTTCGGGATGGCTCACCGCGAGGGTGAGCGAGCAGGTGCCTCCCGATGACCACCCCACCAACCCCCAGTTCGACGGCTGTGTGTTGAAGTCCGAAACGACCTGGGGGACAAACTCTTTGATCAGATGGTCGGCGGCGTTGCCGCGCGGACCGTTGACGCACTCGGTGTCGTTGGTGAACGACCCGCTGGTGTCCGGGAATACCATGACCGGCGTGGTGCCGCGGTGCTGCAGGGCGAAGTTGTCCAGGATGCCCAGCGCCCGGCCGGACTGGAGCCAGTCCGACGGTGAGCTGAGCTCCGCGCCGATCATCATCACCCCCGGCAGCGTCGGCGGCGGGTTCGAGGCGAACCACACCGGAGGCAGGTACACCAGCTCGGCACGATGGGCGAAGCCGGAGATGTCACCGGGCGTCGTGATCCGCACGACGGTGCCGCGGGTCGGCCGGATCCCGTCGCGCTGCATCTCGGCGAGCCTGGTCTGGTCGATCCATTGCGGCGGCAGTTCGCCTGTCACCCGCTGCCACGCGGTGGCCACGGTCGGCAGGTAACCCAGCGACACGTTGAGCACGGCGCCCGCCGACAGGACACACAGCGGGACCGCCAGCAGCGCGAGCGTGCGTCGCCACCACGGTGCGCCCGGCCAGCCGAGTACCAGCACCGCGGCCGCCAGACCGGTAAGACCGATCCAGACCCACATGCCCCACGGATAGACCGATCCCCACCCCTGGCTGTCGAAGAACCACCACGCCGCGCCGATGAACACCACGCCCACCGCTGCGGCCACCGGCAGCCACCGCAGCCGCCAGCGCCGCGACCGCCAACCCGTCGCGGCGATCAACGCCAGACCCGTGATCACCTGAATCGTCACCGGCAGCCAGCCGTCGATCAGCGAGACCTCGCTGGTCTCGGCGGCAGGCTCGCCCGCCCCCGCATCGGCTGCAGGCAGGGCAGGAACCGGCGCGGCGATGGCCGGTTGCGCTGTCGGCGCCGGGACGGACGGCGGTACCGGATGTGCCGCGACGAAGGCCTGGCAGTCGTTGGGCACCGACTCTTCTCGAAGGCGGCTTGCGATCCACTCCAGCGCCTCGGCGTCGAGCGCCGGTGCGGGCTGCTGTCGCACGGTGATCTGGTCGCGCATCCCGCAGGCGCGGGCGATCGCCCGCTCGGTCCAGGCCGCGGGGATGAGGGGATCGCGCTCGCCGTACGTGATCAGCATCGGCTGCTGCGCGGGACCCTGGGGAAGGGTGGTCTTCTGCAGGTAGGCGTGCAGCACCGCCAGTGCTTGCGGATTGGCCGGGCGAAGATCGTCCGGAGTGATCTGGGCGAAGGCCGCGGCACGTGCCGCGTCGTCGGCGGGCTGACACCCCAGCAGCAGGTCCCAGTGCTGCGTGACCGCCCCGCGACGGTAGTCGTCGAGGTGGAATTCCCCGTGGTACTCGGTGGCCAGTGCCGCCAGGTAGGCGATGTAGACCCGCTGCTGCTCGGGGGTCAACGTGCCCTCGGCCGCGGCATCGGCAAGCCCTGAGACATCCGCCGTCGGGGAGATGCTCACGGTGCCGCGCAGGCTCTGGAACCCGTAGTTGTCCGCGAGCTCGTTGACCGCCCACGCGGCCTGCCCGCCCTGGACCTCGCCGACCACCGCCCAGATCGGCGACGTGTCGTCGACCAGGTTCTTGGCCGCGCGGACGGCATCCATCAGGTTGTAGCCGGCAGTCGTCGAATCCAGCGCCGGGTGGTAGAGCTTCTTTCCGCCGGAGGGCTCGCCCAGGCCCTGGTAGTCGGGAACCGCGACGACATATCCGGCCTTCAGCAGGGTGTTGATCACCGCCGACGCGTCCGGCGACGCACAGTCCGACGTGGTCCCGCTCGTCGCCGGCCCGTAGCCGACGACGTGGAAGCCGCCCGGCGGCGCCGCGCCCTTGGGAACGTAGACCGATCCGGTGACGTGGGTGGTGGAGTCGTCGACCCCGGACCGGGAGAGGTAGGTGATCCGCCGAACCGAGGCCGCATCGGGTGTCCGCGATTCCGCGACGGTCTCGGAGTGGATGATCCCGCCGGACGCTTGCGGACCCTGTGCGTTCGGAGCCGACGCGCCGCCGCAGCCGACGACCGCGACGGCGACCACCGCCGCGAGCAGGGCGAGCGCGCGTGACATCGGTGTCAATTGTTGCCGATGGCGACTGCTGCCAACGGCAAGCGGGATGCGTGTCGGCCGCCCAACCACCCGACTAGCTACCGCTGAGCAACCCCTTGGCCACATGGGTGATCTGGACCTCGTTGCTTCCCGCGTAGATCATCAGCGACTTGGCGTCGCGGGCAAGCTGTTCCACGCGGTACTCGGTCATGTAACCGTTGCCGCCGAACAACTGGATAGCTTCCATCGCCACGTCGGTGGCGGCCTGCGAGCAGTAGTACTTCATCGCCGACGCCTCGGACAGCGAGATCGGGGTGCCGGTCTGCCCGCACTCGATCACCCGGAACAGCATGTTGCGGACGTTCATCCGGGCGACCTCCATGTCGGCCAGCTTGAGCTGGATCAACTGGAACTGGCCGATCTCCTTGCCCCACAGCGTGCGGGTCCTGGCGTAGTCGACGCACAGCCGCTGGCATTCCTCGATCACCCCGAGCGCCATCGCGACCACGCCGATCCGTTCGGCGGCGAAGTTCGACCGGGCGCTGGCGCGGCCGTCGCCCGAGGCGTTGTCCTCGGTCTCGCCCAGCAGCCGGTCGCGGCCCAGCCGCACGTTGTTGAAGAACAGCTCGCCGGTTCGGGAACTGTGAATGCCCATCTTGCGGAACGGCTTTGCCTGGACGAAGCCGTCCATCCCGCGGTCGAGCACGAAGGTGAGGACCTTGCGGTCACGCTTGCTGATCGCCGGGTCACCCTCGTCGAGTTTGGCGTAGACCACCACGACGTCGGCGTCGGGTCCGTTGGTGATGAAGGTCTTCTGCCCGTTGAGGATGTAGTCGCCCGACCCGTCGCGGCACGCACGACGTAGGACTTCATCCCGCCGAAGGCATCCGAGCCGGAGTCGGGCTCGGTGATGGCCCACGCCCCGACCTTGTCGTAGGTCACCAGGTCCGGCAGCCACCGCTCCTGCTGGGCCAGCGTCCCGCGCGACGCGATCGTCGGCACGGTCAGGCCCAGGCTGACACCCATGCCGGTCACCAGTCCCATGCTGACCCGGCACAGTTCGCTGATGAGCGCGAAGCCCATCCCGCCCGAGCCGCCCTCGCCGAACATGCCGAACGACTTCGACGCCGACTCGGGTGCGCCGCCGCCCTCGCGTTCCCGCATCCGCGCCAGCCGCTTGGTCAGCGACTCGCGGGCCATCTCGGCAATCCCGAAGGTGGCGAACAACTTTCGGACGATCGGGTAGGGCTCCATGTCGCCGCTCTCGAGCGCGTCGACGTGGGGCCGCACCTCCTTGTCGACGAACTCGCGGACGGCGTCACGCACGGCGAGGTCGACGTCGGACCATTCGATCATGGAATCTCCGGTTCAGGCGGCGGTGGAACGTCCTCGGGCGGGCCGCCGTCCGGCGAGTGAGAACGTCGTGTGCACCAGAGACCCGGCGCGCGCGACGAGGCTCTTGTGTCTGGGGACATAGTGCATCGGCAGTCCGCGGCGATCTCGCGGGAGGTGCCGTGAACCCGGGCGCCTCGACCAGCGGCGCGTCGGCCGGGGTGCGGCCGGAGGCGCGCCGGTAGGCCGACAACGCCCGCGGGTGCAGCCGGATCTCGTCGGGAACCGCCCAGAACGCCACTTCCACCGCCTTGCCGAACAGCCGCAGCAACACCTCGTCGCCGGGTGTCCACCGCATGCCGGCCTTCTCCCGCACCACCGGGTCGAACAATGGAGTCGGCTCGGCGGATGTCGCGGTCGTCGTCGACCTCATCGTCTGACGATAGGGCTGACAACAGGCGTTGTCTATGACGGCGACGAAGCTGTGACCACTCGTTTGGCGAAGCGATACGTTGGCCGGGTCACAGTGGTTGGCCGCGCCGAAAAGCGTTCCCTAGGCTGATCTTGTGGACGTCGAGCCGGTGGAGGACCAAACCGGGCGCGGTCCGGCGGCCTGGCTGCACAACACCAACCACAACCCCGGAATCGTCGCCTTGATCCGCCGCGCCCGCAAAGCGCTGCCGGGCGACCCCGACTTCGGCGACCCGCTGTCGGCCGCTGGGCGAGGGCGGACCGCGAGCGGTTGCCCGCGCCACCGACCGGCTGCTGCCCGAGCGCGATGTCGCCACCCGGGAAGTGAGTTTGGCCACACTTCAGGTCTGGCAGGCGCTCACCGAACGGGTGTCCGGGCGCCCGGCCAACCCGGAGGTGACGCTGGTCTTCACCGACCTCGTCGGCTTCTCCAGCTGGGCGCTGCAGGCCGGCGACGACGCCACGCTGCGGCTGCTGCGCCGCGTCGCGCAGGCGGCCGAGCCGCCGCTGCTGGACGCCGGCGGTCAGATCGTCAAGCGCATGGGCGACGGGATGATGGCGGTCTTCCGGGATCCGGCCACCGCCGTCCGCGCCACCATGGCGGCCCGCGAGGCGGTCCGAAACGTCGAGGTGGACGGGTATACCCCGCGGATGCGGGCGGGGATTCACACCGGCAGGCCCCAGCGCATCGGGTCGGACTGGCTCGGGGTCGACGTCAACATCGCCGCCCGGGTGATGGAACGCGCCACCCGTGGCGGGCTGATCGTCTCGGAGAAGACGCTCGAGGGGATTCCCGAGGAGGAACTGGCGGCGCTGGGCGTGACGGTCAAGCGCGTCACGGCGCCAGGTTTTCGGTCACCGGGCCAACGGGGTGCCGACCGATCTGGCGATGTACCGGCTCAGGACCCGCAGGGACCTCCCAGCCGAGGACGAACCGGACGACCTCGACGTGCAGGCATAGTAGAGGGCGATGTTTCTCACGGCGTTGACGCGGCTGGGCCGCGTTCGGGTCACCCTCGGCTACACCGCGGCACTGGTCGCGGTGGCGACGGCGCTGCTGCTGCTCGGCCCGCACGTCCGCGACCAGGTCATCCGGCACGCGAGTACCAATCTGCACAACCTCGGCGCCGGGCGGATCGGCACGCTGGTCGGCAGCGCCTTCGTCAACGAAGCCGGCCCGATCTACGTGTGGCTGCCCGGCCTGGTGGCTCTGCTGGCCCTGGCCGAACTGCTGTGGCGCAGCCACCGGCTGGTGGTGGCGTTCGTCGTCGGGCACATCGGCGCCACCCTGCTGGTCGCCGCCGGGCTGGCCGCGGCGGTGGGCGTGGGCCTGCTGTCGATGTCGATCGTCAACGTCACCGATGTCGGCATGAGCTACGGCGCGGTAGCCGTGCTGGGCACCCTGACCGCGGCGATCCCGCGGCCCTGGCGGGCGGCGTGGACCGGCTGGTGGTTGGCCGTGGCGATCGGTTCGGCCGCGACCTCCCAAGGCGACTTCACCAACGTCGGGCATGCGATCGCGCTGGTGATCGGGATGGTGGCCGGCACCCGGTTCGGGCGCCCCGCGCACTGGACACACGCGCGATACGCGCTGCTGGCGGTGGCCGTGTCGTTCGGCTACATGATCATGGCCTACACCCCGCTGTCGCTGATGGTCACCTCGACCCTGGGCATCACCGGCGCTCTGGTGGCGCACGGTGTGGCCCGCTGGCGCAGGATGCGCCGCGTCCTCGACGCGGCAGCCGTGCCGGTACTCGAGCCGGCGGTTTAGCGGAACTCCTCGGCGCTGGCCTCGATCCAGTCGGACAGCCACGAGTCGGGCGGGTCCTCCAGCAGCTCACAGGGCATCAGCCAGTCGTAGATCTCGGCGTAGGTGCGGGTGCGCTGACCCTCGATGCGGCGGTTGAGCATCGAGGGCTGCAGTTGGTGGAATCCGTCGAGTCCCATCGAGGCGACGATCTGGGCGGCGCTGGCCACCGTCGCACGCTGGAAGTTGGCGACCCGCTCGATCTTGTCCGGAACGTAGAGGGCCCGCGCCAGTCCCGGGTTCTGGGTGGCCACGCCGGTGGGGCACCTGTTGGTGTGGCACTTCATCGCCTGGATGCAGCCGACGGCGAACATCATCGCCCGCGCGGCCAGCGTGAAGTCCGCGCCCTGACAGATGCGGCTGACGATGTCGACGCCGGTGGCCACCTTGCCCGATGCGCCGATCTTGATGTGGCCGCGCAGCCCGATGCCCACCAGGCAGTTGTGCACCATCATCAGGCCCTCGGTGAGCGGCATGCCGACGTGGTCCTCGAACTCCAGCGGCGCGGCCCCGGTACCGCCTTCGGCGCCGTCGACGATGACGAAGTCCGGGGTGATGCCGGTGGCCAGCATCGCCTTGCAGATCGACAGGAACTCGGTGCGGGCTCCCACGCACAGCTTGAACCCGACCGGTTTGCCGCCGGACAGGCTGCGCAGCGTCGCGATGAAATGCATGAACTCCAGCGGGGTGTGAAACGCGGTGTGCGCGGGCGGAGACACCACGGTCTGGCCCTGCGGCACCCCTCGGGTGGCGGCGATCTCGGCGGTCACCTTCGCGCCGGGCAGCACCCCGCCGAGTCCTGGCTTGGCGCCCTGCGACAACTTGATCGAGATCGCCTTCACCGACGGCAGCGCGGCCTTCTCCTCGAACTTGGCCGCGTCGAAGTGGCCGTCGGCGTCGCGGCAGCCGAAGTATCCCGAGCCGATCTCCCAGATCAGGTCGCCACCGTGCTTGAGGTGATACGGGCTGATCGCGCCCTCGCCGGTGTCATGGGCGAAACCGCCGATGGCCGCGCCGCCGTTGAGGGCTTCGATCGCATTGGCCGACAGCGCACCGAAGCTCATCGCCGAGACGTTGAGCAGTGCGATGTCGTAGGGAGCCGCACAGTCCGGTCCGCCCAGCCGCACCTTGGGGCTCACATCGGTGGCCGCCCGGGCGCGCAGGGAGTGCCGCAGGAACTCGTAGCCGAGCGCGTAGACGTTGCGTTCGGTGCCGAACGGCCCGTCGCCCTTCATGCCCTTGGCGCGCTCGTAGACCATGTCGCGGGTGTCCCGGTCGTACGGGGCGGCCTCGGTGTTCGACTCCACGAAGTACTGCCGGATCTCCGGACGCACCAGCTCGGCCAGGAAGCGGGCGTGGCCGAGTATCGGGTAGGCCCGCAGGATCGTGTGCTTGGTCTGCAGCACGTCCCAGGTACCCAGCGCGGCCAGGGCGGCGACGATCACGGCCGGCACCCACCACGCCGCGTGCGTCACGACGGCGAGCAACCCGAGCCCGACGGCCACCAGCCACACCAACGCAATGATGAGAATCCTCGTCATCTGCCATCCCCGATCAGCGCACGGCGCGGCGAAATGCCCGCGAGGCGTCATTCTGGCATCACCTATGATCGGCACTTGCGTCACGCCCGTGCCGCAACCAGCCAGGCCAGCTAAGGAGACTCTCGCCGCGTGGCCGAGCACCCCGAAGATCTGCTCTCGCAGGAGTCGCTGACCACGGCAGTCAGCGCGGCCCGGCATGCGTTCGCGGCGGCCGCCGACCTCGACGCGCTGGCCCGCGCCAAGACCGACCACCTCGGCGACCGCGCCCCGCTGGCGCTGGCCCGCCAGGCCCTGGCCACGCTGCCCAAGGCCGACCGGGCCGACGCCGGCAAGCGGGTCAACGAGGCCCGCGGCGAGGCGCAGCACAGCTACGACGAGCGCCTGGCGGAACTGCGGGCCGAGCGCGACGCGGCCGTTCTGGTGGCCGAAGCCGTCGACGTCACGCTGCCCTCGACCCGTCAGCCGGTCGGCGCGCGCCACCCGATCACGATCCTGGCCGAACACATCGCCGACACCTTCGTCGCGATGGGCTGGGAGCTGGCCGAGGGCCCCGAGGTCGAGACCGAACAGTTCAACTTCGACGCGCTGAACTTCCCGCCGGACCACCCGGCCCGCAGCGAGTCCGACACCTTCCACATCGCGCCGGAAGGATCGCGTCAGCTGCTGCGCACCCACACCTCGCCGGTGCAGGTGCGCACGCTGCTGGACCGTGAGCTGCCGGTGTACATCGTCTCGATCGGGCGCACGTTCCGCACCGACGAACTCGACTCGACCCACACCCCGGTGTTCCATCAGGTCGAGGGCCTCGCGGTCGACCGGGGCCTGACGATGGCGCATCTGCGCGGCACCCTGGACGCCTTCGCGCGCTCGGAGTTCGGGCCGACCGCGCGAACCCGCATGCGCCCGCACTTCTTTCCGTTCACCGAGCCGTCGGCCGAGGTCGACATCTGGTTCCCGAACAAGAAGGGCGGCCCCGGCTGGGTCGAGTGGGGTGGCTGCGGAATGGTCAACCCGAACGTGTTGCGCGCGGCCGGAATCGACCCGGAGGTCTACTCGGGCTTCGCGTTCGGGATGGGCTTGGAACGCACCCTGCAGTTCCGCAACGGGATTCCCGACATGCGCGACATGGTCGAGGGCGACGTCCGGTTCTCGTTGCCGTTCGGGGTCGGGGTCTGATGCGCCTTCCCTACAGCTGGCTGCGCGAGGTCGTCCAGCGCGGCGCCCCGGGCTGGGACGTCGAGCCGCACGACTTGGAGCAGGCCCTGATCCGGGTCGGCCACGAGGTCGAGGACATCATCACCCTGGGGCCGGTCGACGGCCCGCTGACCGTCGGGCGCGTCAGCGCCATCGAGGAGCTCACCGAGTTCAAGAAGCCGATCCGGGCCTGCAAGGTCGATGTCGGCGAGGCCGAGGACCGCGACATCGTCTGCGGCGCAACGAACTTCGCGGTGGGCGATCTGGTGGTGGTCGCGCTGCCGGGAACCACGCTGCCGGGTGGCTTCCACATCGCCAGCCGCAAGACCTACGGCCGGCTGTCGGACGGCATGATCTGCTCGGCGGCCGAATTGGGTTTGGGTGCCGACCATTCCGGGATCCTGGTGCTGCCCGCGGGCACCGCCGAACCGGGTGAGGACGGCGCCGCCGTACTCGGACTCGACGACGTGGTGTTCGACCTCGCGATCACTCCGGACCGCGGCTACTGCATGTCGGTGCGCGGCATCGCCCGTGAGATCGCCTGCGCCTACGACCTGGACTACGTCGACCCCGCCGACGTGCCGCCGCTGCCCGTCGAGGGCCCGGCACTGGGGGTGACCATCGAACCGGGAACCGGTGTCAGCCGGTTCGCGCTGCGCCCGGTCACCGGAATCGACCCGAAAGCGTTGTCGCCGTGGTGGTTGCGCCGCCGGCTGATGCTGTCCGGCATCCGGCCGATCTCACCGGCGGTCGACGTCACCAACTACGTGATGCTCGAACTCGGCCATCCGATGCACGCCCACGACAGCAGCCGCATCCACGGCGACTTCGCGGTGCGGTTCGCCGAACCGGGGGAGACCGTGGTCACCCTCGACGACATCGAGCGCAAGCTCGACCCGGGTGACGTGCTCATCGTCGACGACGTGGCCACCGCGGCCATCGGCGGCGTGATGGGCGCGGGCACCACCGAGATCGACGACAACTCCACCGACATCCTGCTGGAGGCCGCGGTGTGGGATCCGGCCGCGGTGTCCCGCACCGTGCGGCGGCTGCATCTGGTCAGCGAGGCCGGCCGGCGCTACGAGCGTTCGGTGGACCCCGCCGTCTCGGTGGCCGCACTCGACCGCTGCGCGGCGCTGCTGGCCGAGATCGCCGGCGGAACCGTCGCAGCCGCGCCTGACCGACTGGCGTGGTGACCCGCCGCGCGAGGACTGGTCGCCCGCCCCGGTGCGGATGCGATTCGACCTGCCCGACCGGATGGCCGGGGTCGAGTACGAGCCCGGCGCCGCCGTGAACCGGCTGACCCAGATCGGCGCGCGCGTCGACGAGGACGGCGCCGATCCGGCGATCCTCGTCGTCACCCCGCCGAGTTGGCGGCCCGACCTGGTGCAGCCCGCCGACCTGGTCGAGGAGGTGCTGCGGCTGGAGGGGCTCGACAAGATCCCGTCGGTCCTGCCCACCGCGCCCGCCGGCCGCGGCCTGACGCCCGGGCAGAAGCGGCGCCGCGCGATCGGCAAGTCGCTGGCGCTGTCGGGCTACGTCGAGGTGCTGCCGACACCGTTCCTGCCCGCCGGCGTCTTCGACCAGTGGGGCCTGGCCGCCGACGACCCGCGCCGCGCCACCACCGCGGTGCTCAATCCGCTGGAGGCCGAGCGGCCGCACCTGGCCACCACGCTGCTGCCGGCGCTGCTGGAAGCGTTGTCCCGCAACGTTTCCCGCGGTTTCGCCGACGTCGCGCTGTTCTCGATCGCCCAGGTGGTGCGGCCGAGCGGGGAGGCGCGCGCGGTCGAGCTGATCCCGACCCATCGCAGGCCGACCGACGGCGAGATCGCCGCGCTGAACGCCTCCCTGCCGCATCAGCCGGTGCATGTGGGTGCGGTGCTGACCGGGCTGCGGGAGCCGCGCGGGCCCTGGGGGCCCGGCCGGCCGGTGGAGGCCGCCGACGCGTTCGAGGCGGTGCGGATCATCGCCCGCGCCAGTGGCGTGGACGTGACGTTGCGGGCCGCCCAGCACCTGCCGTGGCATCCGGGCCGCTGCGCCGAAGTCATTGTCGACGGGCGCGTCGTCGGACACGCCGGCCAGCTGCACCCTGCGGTGGTCGAACGATCCGGGCTGCCGAAGGGCACCTGCGCGGTGGAGCTCGACCTCGACGCGGTGCCTCTCGCCGACACGCTTGCCCGCGCCGCGGGTCTCGCCGTTCCCGGCGGTGTTCCAGGACGTCAGCCTGGTGGTTGCGGCCGATGTGGCGGCTCAGGCCGTGGTCGACGCCGTGCGCGACGGCGCGGGTGAGTTGCTCGAGGACGTCGCGCTGTTCGACGTCTACACCGGCCCGCAGATCGGCGAGGGCCGCAAGTCGCTGACCCTGGCGCTGCGCTTCCGCGCGCCGGATCGCACGCTGACCGAGGACGAGGCCAGCGCCGCCCGCGACGCCGCGGTGGCAGCCGCCGCCGAGCGCGTCGGCGCGGCCCTGCGCGCCTGACCCCGTTCCCTGCGCCGAAACCGACGTTTGGCTGCGCTTTTGCGAGTGGATCGCGACATTTCGTCGATCTCGGCGCTGGCGGCTGGAATGAATTTGCAACCGAGTGCATAAACATGCAGAATCGCTGCATGACTTCGGTCGCTGTTGCCGGTGCCAGCGGATATGCCGGCGGTGAGATCCTGCGCCTGCTGCTCGGCCACCCCGCCTACGCCGACGGCCGGCTGACCATCGGTGCGCTGACCGCCGCCGCCAGCACCGGCACCCAGCTGGTCGAACACCACCCGCATCTGCTGCCGCTGGCGCAGCGGGTCCTCGAGCCCACCGACCTCGACATCCTCGCCGGCCACGACGTGGTGTTCCTGGCGCTGCCGCACGGCAACTCGGCCGCGCTGGCCGAGCAGCTCGGCGAGAACACACTCATCATCGACTGCGGCGCGGACTTCCGGCTCACCGATGCCGCGGACTGGGAGCGGTTCTACGGCTCGGCGCACGCCGGCAGCTGGCCCTACGGGCTGCCCGAACTGCCCGGCGGCCGGGACCGGCTGCGCGGCGCCAACCGGGTCGCGGTGCCCGGCTGCTATCCCACCGCCGCGCTGCTGGCGCTGCTGCCCGCCGTCGCCGAGGACCTCGTCGAGCCGGCCGTCACCGTGGTCGCGGTCAGCGGCACCTCGGGGGCGGGCCGGGCCGCGAAGGTCGACCTGCTGGGCTCGGAGGTCATCGGTTCGGCGCGGGCCTACAACATCGCCGGCGCGCACCGGCACACCCCCGAGATCGCGCAGGGGCTGCGTGCTGTCACCGACCGGCCGGTGACGGTCTCGTTCACCCCGGTGCTGATCCCGACATCGCGGGGAATCCTGGCCACCTGCACCGCGCGCACCGACGCTTCGCTGTCGGAGATCCGTGCGGCCTACGAAAAGGCCTACGACGCAGAACCGTTCATCCATCTGCTGCCGGAGGGCCAGCTGCCCCGCACCGGCTCGGTGATCGGCAGCAACGCCGCGCAACTGGCCGTGGCCGTCGACGCCGACGCCGGTGTGCTCGTCGCCGTGTGCGCCATCGACAACCTGGTGAAGGGAACGGCCGGTGCCGCGGTGCAGTCGATGAACCTCGCGCTGGGCTGGCCGGAGACCGAAGGGCTGACGACCGTGGGAGTGGCGCCGTGACGCTCCCGGAGCAGGAGCGGAGCGACCGGGATGGCGGCGAACGACCAAACTGCTGCGCACCCAGGGCGTCACCGCGCCGGCCGGGTTCCGTGCCACCGGAATCGCCGCGGGCATCAAGAAGTCCGGGGCGCTGGACCTCGCGCTGGTGTTCAACGAGGGTCCCGACTACGGGGCCGCCGGGGTGTTCACCCGCAACCAGGTCAAGGCCGCGCCGGTGCTGTGGAGCCAGCAGGTGCTGACCACCGGCCGGCTGCGCGCGGTGCTGCTGAACTCCGGCGGCGCCAACGCCTGCACCGGGTCGCAGGGCTTCCAGGACACCCACGCCACCGCCGAGGCCGTCGCCGCCGCCCTGTCCGACTGGGGCACCGAGACCGGACCCATCGAGGTCGCGGTCTGCTCGACCGGCCTGATCGGCGACCGGCTGCCGATGGACAAGGTGCTGGCCGGCGTCACCGAGATCGTGCACGAACTCAGCGGCGGGCTCACCGGCGGCGAGGAAGCCGCACGGGCCATCATGACCACCGACACCGTGCCGAAACAGGTTGCGCTGCATCACTCGCCGGGCTCCGGACAGAACTGGACCGTCGGCGGCATGGCCAAGGGCGCGGGCATGCTCGCCCCGTCGCTGGCCACCATGCTGGTGGTGCTGACCACCGACGCCGTCGCCGACGCCGCCGCACTCGACACCGCGCTGCGCCGCGCCACCGCGAACGACCTTCGACCGCCTCGACGTCGACGGCAGCTGCTCGACCAACGACACCGTGCTGCTGCTGGCCTCCGGCGCCAGCGAGATCCCGCCCAGTCAGGACGAACTCGACGACGCGGTCCTGCGGGTCTGCGACGACCTGTGCGCGCAGCTGCAGGCCGACGCCGAGGGCGTGACCAAGCGCATCGCCATCACCGTCACCGGCGCGCCGAGCGAGGACGACGCCGTCGTCGCGGCCCGGGTGATCGCCCGCGACAGCCTGGTCAAGACCGCGCTGTTCGGCTCCGACCCGAACTGGGGCCGGGTGCTGGCCGCCGTCGGCATGGTGCCGTTCACCATCGAGCACGAGCGGATCACGGTGTCGTTCAACGGCTTCCCGGTCTGCGTCGACGGGGCCGGTGCTCCCGGCGCGCGCGACGTCGACCTGTCGGGCCAGGACGTCGAGGTCACCGTCGACCTCAACCTCGGCGACGCGCAGGCCACCATCCGCACCACCGACCTGTCGCACGCCTACGTCGAAGAGAACTCGGCCTACAGCTCATGACCGCCACCACCAACACCAAGGCGGCCGTCCTCGCCGAAGCCCTGCCGTGGCTCAAGGCGTTGCACGGCAAGATCGTGGTGGTCAAGTACGGCGGCAACGCGATGACCGACGACGCGCTCAAGGCCGCGTTCGCCGCCGACATGGTGTTCCTGCGCAACGTCGGCATCCATCCCGTCGTGGTGCACGGCGGCGGCCCGCAGATCAGCGCCATGCTCAAGAAGCTCGGCATCGCAGGCGATTTCAAGGGTGGCTTCCGGGTCACCACACCGGAGGTGCTCGACGTCGCGCGGATGGTGCTGTTCGGGCAGGTCGGCCGCGAGCTGGTGAACCTGATCAACGCCCACGGCCCGTACGCGGTCGGCCTCACCGGCGAGGACGCCCAGTTGTTCACCGCGGTGCGGCGCAGCGTCATCGTCGACGGGGTGGCCACCGACATCGGCCTGGTCGGCGACGTCGACCAGGTCAACACCGCCGTCGGTGCTGGATCTCATTGCCGCAGGACGCATTCCGGTGGTCTCGACCATCGCGCCCGACGTCGACGGGGTGGTGCACAACATCAACGCCGACACCGCCGCCGCCGCACTGGCCGAGGCGCTCGGCGCCGAGAAGCTGCTGATGCTCACCGACGTCGAGGGCCTCTACACCCGCTGGCCCGACCGCGACTCGCTGGTCAGCGAGATCGACACCGCCACCTTGACGCAGCTGCTGCCGGGCCTGGAATCCGGCATGGTGCCCAAGATCGAGGCCTGCCTGCGGGCCGTGGAGGGCGGCGTGCCCAGCGCCCACGTGGTCGACGGCCGCGTCGAGCACTGCGTGCTGGTCGAACTGTTCACCGACGAGGGAACCGGGAACGAAGGTGATCGCCGTGACACATCGCTGGAGCAGCGATGGCAATCGGTCATGATGAACAACTACGGCACCCCGCCGGTGGCGCTGGCCAGCGGTGACGGTGCGGTGGTCACCGACGTCGACGGCAAGACCTACCTCGACCTGCTCGCCGGCATCGCGGTCAACGTTCTGGGACACCGCCATCCGGCGGTCATCGAGGCCGTCACCACCCAGCTGAACACGCTGGGCCACACCTCGAACCTGTACGCCACCGAGCCGGGTATCGCGCTGGCCGAAGCCCTCGTCGACCACCTCGGCGCCGACGTGCCCGCCCGGGTGTTCTTCTGCAACTCCGGGGCCGAGGCCAACGAGGTCGCCTTCAAGCTGACCCGGCTGACCGGCCGCACCAAGATCGTCGCCGCCGAGAACGCCTTCCACGGCCGCACCATGGGCGCGCTGGCGCTCACCGGCCAGCCCGCCAAACAGGCGCCGTTCGAACCGCTTCCGGGATACGTCACCCACGTTCCCTACGGCGACGTCGAGGCGCTGGCCGCCGCGGTCGGCGACGACACGGCCGCGGTGTTCCTCGAGCCGATCATGGGGGAGGGCGGCGTGGTCGTCCCGCCGGCCGGCTATCTGGCCGCCGCCCGCGAGATCACCAGCCGCCACGGCGCGCTGCTGGTGCTCGACGAGGTGCAGACCGGGGTCGGCCGCACCGGAGCGTTCTTCGCCCACCAGCACGACGGCATCACGCCCGACGTGGTCACGCTGGCCAAGGGTCTTGGCGGCGGGCTGCCGATCGGGGCCTGCCTGGCGATCGGCCCGGCCGCCGACCTGATGACGCCGGGACTGCACGGCAGCACCTTCGGCGGCAACCCGGTGTGCACCGCCGCGGCGCTGGCGGTGTTGCGGGTGCTGGCCGACGACGATCTGGTGAAACGAGCCGACGTGCTGGGCAAGACGCTCAGCCACGGCATCGAGTCGCTGGGCCACCCGCTGGTCGACCACGTCCGCGGACGCGGCCTGCTGCGCGGCGTGGTGCTGACCGCACCGCAGGGCAAGGTCGTCGAGACCGCCGCCCGCGAAGCCGGATTCCTGGTCAACGCCGCCGCGCCCGACGTGATCCGGCTGGCGCCGCCGCTGGTGATCACCGAGGCGCAGATCGACAGCTTCCTCGCTGCGCTGCCCGACATCCTCGACAAAGCCGTCGAAAGGGCAGAATCATGAGCACCGTTCGGCATTTCCTGCGTGACGACGACCTGACTCCGGCCGAGCAGGCCGAAGTCCTCGCGCTCGCCGCCGACGCTCAAGAAGGAGCCGCTGAGCCGGCGCCCGCTGGAGGGTCCGCGCGGGGTGGCGGTGATCTTCGACAAGAACTCCACCCGCACCCGGTTCTCCTTCGAGATCGGCATCGCCCAACTGGGCGGGCACGCCGTGGTGGTCGACGGCCGCGCCACCCAGCTGGGCCGGGAGGAGACGCTGGAGGACACCGGACGGGTGCTCTCGCGCTACGTCGACGCGATCGTGTGGCGCACCTTCGCCCAGGATCGGTTGACCGCCATGGCATCCGCCTCCACCGCTCCCGGTCGTCAACGCGCTGTCCGACGACTTCCACCCGTGCCAGGTCCTGGCCGACCTGCAGACCCTCACCGAACGCAAGGGGTCGCTCAACGGCCTGCGGATGACCTACTTCGGCGACGGCGCCAACAACATGGCCCACTCGCTGATGCTGGGCGGTGTCACCGCCGGTGTGCACGTCACGATCGCCGCCCCCGCCGGATTCGAGCCCGACCCGCAGTTCGTGGCCGCCGCCGAGAAGCGCGCCGAGCAGACCGGCGCCGGGGTGACGCTCACCTCCGACCCGGCCGCCGCGGCCACCGGCGCCGACGTCCTGGTCACCGACACCTGGACGTCGATGGGCCAGGAGAACGACGGCCTGGACCGGGTCGGCCCGTTCCAGCCGTTCCAGGTCAACGCCGAGCTGCTGGCCAGGGCCGACTCCGAAGCGGTTGTCCTGCACTGCCTTCCGGCGCACCGCGGCTTCGAGATCACCGACGAGGTGATCGACGGCCCGCACAGTGCGGTGTGGGACGAGGCCGAGAACCGGCTGCACGCCCAGAAGGCGCTGCTGGTGTGGCTGCTGGAGCAGCGATGAGCCGCTTGCGCGAAGAGAGACACGATGACCACCGAAGTCAGCACCAACCGCGCGGGCAGGCAGTCCCGGATCGTGGCGATCCTGTCGTCGCGGTCGGTGCACAGCCAAAGCGAGCTGGCCGCACTGCTGGCCGACGAGGGTATCGACGTCACCCAGGCGACCCTGTCGCGTGACCTCGAGGAGCTCGGGGCGGTGAAGCTGCGCGGCGCCGACGGCGGTGTCGGCGTCTACGTCGTCCCCGAGGACGGCAGCCCGGTGCGCGGCGTGTCCGGCGGCACCGAGCGCGTCTCGCGGCTGCTCGGCGAGCTGCTGGTGTCCACCGACGCCAGCGGCAACCTCGCGGTGCTGCGCACCCCGCCCGGCGCGGCGCACTACCTGGCCAGCGCCATCGACCGGGCCGCGATGCCCGACGTCGTCGGCACCATCGCCGGCGACGACACCATCCTGGTGGTGGCCCGCGAGCCGAAGACCGGCGCGGAACTGGCCACCATGTTCGAGAACATCCGATAGAGCCGAAAACAAAGGAGACACTTCATGTCCGAGCGCGTCATCTTGGCGTATTCCGGCGGTCTGGACACCTCGGTGGCCATCAGCTGGATCGGCAAGGAGACCGGCCGTGAGGTCGTGGCCGTGGCCATCGACCTGGGTCAGGGCGGGGAGGACATGGAGGTCGTCCGCCAGCGTGCCCTGGAGTGCGGTGCGGTCGAGGCGGTCGTGGTCGATGCCCGCGACGAGTTCGCCGACGAGTACTGCCTGCCGGCCATCCAGTCCAACGCCCTCTACATGGACCGCTATCCGCTGGTGTCGGCGCTGAGCCGCCCGCTGATCGTCAAGCACCTGGTGGACGCGGCCCGCGAGTACGGCGGCGGCATCGTCGCCCACGGCTGCACCGGCAAGGGTAACGACCAGGTTCGCTTCGAGGTCGGATTCGCCTCGCTGGCACCGGATCTGGAGGTGCTGGCCCCGGTCCGCGACTACGCCTGGACCCGGGAGAAGGCCATCGCGTTCGCCGAGGAGAACGCGATCCCGATCAACGTCAGCAAGCGCTCACCGTTCTCCATCGACCAGAACGTGTGGGGCCGCGCGGTGGAAACCGGCTTCCTGGAACACCTTTGGAACGCCCCCACCAAGGACGTCTACGACTACACCGAAGACCCGACGATCAACTGGAACACCCCCGACGAGGTGATCGTCGGCTTCGACAAGGGCGTGCCGGTCTCCATCGACGGCAGCCCGGTCACGGTGCTGGAGGCGATCGTCGAACTCAACCGCCGCGCCGGCGCGCAGGGCGTCGGACGCCTCGACGTGGTGGAGGACCGCCTCGTCGGCATCAAGAGCCGGGAGATCTACGAAGCACCGGGTGCGATGGTGCTGATCACCGCGCACACCGAGCTCGAACACGTCACCCTGGAGCGCGACCTCGGCCGGTTCAAGCGCCTGACCGACCAGCGCTGGGGCGAGCTGGTCTACGACGGGCTGTGGTTCTCGCCGCTGAAGACCGCGCTGGAGACGTTCGTCGCCAAGACCCAGGAGAAGGTCACCGGCGAGATCCGGCTGGTGCTGCACGGCGGGCACATCGCCGTCAACGGCCGGCGCAGCCCCGAGTCGCTGTACGACTTCAACCTGGCCACCTACGACGAGGGGGACACCTTCGACCAGTCGGCGGCCAAGGGCTTCGTCCACGTGCACGGCCTGTCGTCGAAGATCGCCGCCCGGCGGGACCTGGCGGGCAATCAGACGTGAGCACGCAACGAGGGCTCGCTGTGGGGTGGGCGCTTCGCCGACGGGCCGGCGCCCGCGCTGGCGGCGCTGAGCAAGTCCACCCACTTCGACTGGGTGCTGGCGCCCTATGACGTCGCGGCGTCCAAGGCGCACGCCAAGGTGCTGCACCGGGCCGGGCTGCTGACCGACGACCAGCGCGACGGCCTGCTGGCCGGGCTGGACAGCCTGGGCGACGACGTCGCCGACGGCAGCTTCACACCGCTGGTCACCGACGAGGACGTGCACGGCGCGCTCGAGCGCGGGCTGATCGACCGGGTGGGCGCCGACCTCGGCGGCCGGCTGCGGGCCGGGCGGTCCCGCAACGACCAGGTGGCCACGCTGTTCCGGATGTGGCTGCGCGACGCGATGGGCCGCGTCGCCGCCGGCGCGCTGGACGTCGTCTCGGCGCTGGCCACCCAGGCGGCGGCTCACCCGACCGCGATCATGCCGGGCAAGACCCATCTGCAGGCAGCGCAGCCGGTGCTGCTGGCCCACCACCTGCTGGCCCACGCCCACCCGCTGCTGCGCGACGTGGACCGCATCGTCGACTTCGACCGGCGCACCGCGGTCTCGCCGTACGGTTCGGGGGCGCTGGCCGGCTCGTCGCTGGGCCTGGATCCGGACGCGATCGCCGAGGAGCTGGGATTCGCTGCGGCAGCTGACAATTCGATCGACGCGACCGCCTCGCGCGACTTCGCCGCCGAGGCGGCCTTCGTGCTCGCCATGATCGCCGTCGACCTGTCCCGGCTCGCCGAGGACGTGATCATCTGGAGCACAACCGAATTCGGCTACGTCACCCTGCACGACGCGTGGTCGACCGGCAGCTCGATCATGCCGCAGAAGAAGAACCCCGACATCGCCGAACTGGCCCGCGGCAAGTCGGGCAGGCTGATCGGCAACCTGACCGGTCTGCTGGCCACGCTCAAAGCCCAGCCGCTGGCCTACAACCGGGATCTGCAGGAGGACAAGGAGCCGGTGTTCGACTCGGTCGCACAGCTGGAGCTGGTGCTGCCCGCGATGGCCGGCCTGGTCGCCACGCTGACCTTCGACACCGAGCGGATGGCCGCGCTCGCACCGGCGGGCTACACGCTGGCCACCGACGTCGCCGAATGGCTGGTGCGCCGCGGGGTTGCGTTCCGCGTCGCCCACGAGGCGGCCGGGGCGGCGGTCCGCGCGGCCGAGGCCCGCGGCGTCGGCCTCGACGAGCTGACCGACGCCGAACTGGCCCAGATCAGCGACGCGCTGACCCCCGATGTTCGCGACGTGCTGACCGTGGACGGATCGGTGTCGTCCCGCGACGCCCGCGGCGGCACCGCGCCGGTTCAGGTCGCCAAGCCAGCTCGCCGTCGTGCGCGAGACCGCCGACCGGTTGCGTCTCCGCCTGCGCCGCTGAGTTACTCGATCAGCTCCGACAGCTCCAGCCAGCGGCTCTCCTTGTCGGCCACCTCGTCTTCGAGCCCGCGTAACTCCCGAGTGAGCCGGGCGATCCCGACGTGGTCGGACTGGTCGTGCTCGGCCAGTTCGACGTGCTTGGCGTTGACCTTTTCGGTGAGCTTCACCAACGCCCGGTCCAGAGCCGCGATCTCTTTCTCGACGTTGCGTAACTCCGCGCCCGACAACGCTTCTCGCGCAACGGGCTCGGACGGCCGGTCCGGCGCCGGCGTCAGCCTGCCGGCGCGCGACGATCCGCAGGTACTCGTCGATGCCGCCGGGCAGATGGCGAAGATGGCCGTCGAGGATCGGCGTACTGCTGGTCGGTGACCCGCTCGAGCAGATACCGGTCGTGGGAGACGACGATCAGAGTGCCCGGCCACGAGTCGAGCAGATCCTCGGTGGCCGAGAGCATGTCGATGTCGACGTCGTTGGTCGGCTCGTCGAGCACCAGCACGTTGGGCTCGGCCAGCAGGGTCAGCATCAGCTGCAGCCGGCGGCGCTGACCACCCGACAGCTCGCCGACCCGCGCGGAGAGGTGTTCGGTGGCGAAGCCCAGCCGCTCGAGTAGCTGCGCGGGCGTCAGGTCGCGGCCGTCGACCTGGTAGGTGGTCTGCAGTCGGCCGATCACCTCGCGCACCCGTTCGTCGGCGATCTCGTCGAGATCCTCGGACTGCTGGTCCAGCGTCGCCAGCCGAACGGTCTTGCCGCGCTTGACCCGTCCGGAGTCCGGTGTCACGGTGCCGGCGATCAGGCCGAGCAGGGTGGATTTCCCGGCACCGTTGGCGCCGACGATTCCGGTGCGCTCGCCGGGTGCGATCAGCCACTCGACGTCGCGCAGAACCGGTCGTCCGTCGTAGGACACCGACACGTCGAGCAGGTCGATGACGTCCTTGCCCAACCGCGCGGTCGCCAGCTTGGCCAGCTCGACCGGGTTGCGCAGCGGCGGCACGTCCTCGATCAGCTGGTTGGCGGCGTCGATGCGGAATTTCGGCTTCGAGGTCCGCGCCGGCGCGCCCCGCCGCAGCCAGGCCAGCTCCTTGCGCATCAGGTTCTGCCGCTTGGCCTCGGCCGCGGCGGCCTGGCGGTCCCGCTCGACGCGCTGCAGCACGTAGGCCGCGTAGCCGCCGTCGAAGGGCTCGACGATTCCGTCGTGCACTTCCCACGTCGTCGTCATCACCTCGTCGAGAAACCAGCGGTCGTGGGTGACCACCAGCAGGCCGCCGGTGTTGCGCGCCCACCGCTGCCGCAGGTGTCCGGCCAGCCAGGTGATGCCCTCGACGTCGAGGTGGTTGGTGGGCTCGTCGAGGCCGATCACGTCCCAGTCGCCGACCAGCAGTGCGGCCAGCTGGACGCGACGGCGCTGACCGCCGGACAGGGTGCCGATCTCGGCGCCCCACGGCAGGTCGGCCACCAGGCCGGCAACGACGTCGCGAGCCCGGGGGTCGCCGGCCCACTCGTGATCGGCCATGTCCCCGACGATGGCGGCGCCGACGGTCGCGGCCGGGTCGAGGGTGTCGGACTGGTCCATCGCCGCGACGCGCAGGCCGCCGCGGCGGGTCACCCGGCCGGAGTCCGGGGTGATGCGGCCGGTGAGCATGCCGAGCAGGCTGGACTTTCCGTCGCCGTTGCGGCCGACGATGCCGATGCGGGCGCCCTCGTTGACGCCGACGGTCACCGAGTCGAAGACCACCTGAGTCGGATACTCGAGGTGAAGGGCTTCGGCCCCCAGCAGGTGTGCCACCGGGACGACCCTATCGGTGGGCCGGCCTGCGGGTGCCAAAGCGGCAGGCGGGTCAGGCGGCTCTGTGCCATGATGTGCAGGCTGTCGGGGGCCGTACGCAGCACAGATGTCGGACAGGGGAGCAGTTGTGGACTTGAACTTGTCGGCGCTGACCAGGCCGGTCGAGCGCCTGATGGCGACAGCCCAGAACGGCTTCGAGGTGCTGCGCTGGGGCGGCCTCGAGACCGGCGTGGTGCCGTCGACCGTTCCAGATCGTCGAGAGCACGCCGATGTACAAGCTCCGGCGCTACTTCCCGCCGGACACCCGGCCCGGGCAGCCGCCGGCCGGACCACCGGTGCTGATGGTCCATCCGATGATGATGTCGGCGAACATGTGGGACGTCACCCAGGAGGACGGTGCGGTCGGCATCCTGCACGCGGCGGGGGTCGACCCGTGGGTGATCGACTTCGGCTCGCCCGACGAGGTCGAGGGCGGCATGGAACGCACCCTCACCGACCACATCGTCGCCCTCGACGAGGCCATCGAGCGTGGTCAAGGAGACCACCGGCCAGGACGTCCACCTCGCCGGCTACTCCCAGGGCGGCATGTTCGCCTACCAGACCGCCGCCTACCGGCGCAGCAAGGACATCGCCAGCATCATCGCGTTCGGCTCACCGGTGGACACCCTGGCCGCGCTGCCGATGGGCATCCCCGCCAACTTCGGCGCGGTCGCCGCCGACTTCGTGGCCGACCACGTGTTCAACCGGATCGACATCACCGGCTGGATGGCCCGCACCGGCTTCCAGATGCTCGACCCGCTCAAGACCGCCAAGGCCCGCATCGACTTCGTGCGCCAGCTCCACGACCGCGAGGCCCTGCTGCCGCGCGAGCAGCAGCGCCGCTTCCTGGACAGCGAGGGCTGGATCGCCTGGTCGGGTCCGGCGGTCGCCGAACTGCTCAAGCAGTTCATCGCGCACAACCGGATGATGACGGGCGGCTTCGCGATCAACGGCCAGCTGGTGACGCTGTCCGACATCACCTGCCCGGTGCTGGCGTTCGTCGGCGAGGTCGACGACATCGGCCAGCCGGCGTCGGTGCGCGGCATCAAGCGGGCCGCGCCGAGTGCCGAGGTGTACGAGGTGATGATCCGGGCCGGGCACTTCGGCCTGGTCGTCGGTTCCAAGGCCGCCACGACCACCTGGCCGACGGTGGCCGACTGGGTCCTGTGGCTCTCGGGCGAGGACCCGCGCCCGGCCAGCATCGTGCCGATGCCGGACAGTACGGCCGAGCCGGAGGAGTCCGGTGTCGCGCTCAGCTCGCGGATCATGCACGGCGTCGCCGAGGCGTCGGGCCTGGCGGCGTCGCTGGTGCGCGGGGCGGCCGACGCGGTGGTCACCGCCAACAAGTCGATGCGGACACTCGCCATCGAGACGGCGCGCACCCTGCCGCGCCTGGTCCGCCTCGGCCAGATCAACGACCACACCCGAATCTCGTTGGCGCGCATCATCGATGAGCAGGCCGAGCGCGCGCCGCAGGGCGAGTTCCTGCTCTTCGACGGTCGGGTGCACACCTACGAGGGGGTCAACCGCCGCATCAACAACGTGGTGCGCGGCCTGATCCGGGTCGGGGTGCGCCAGGGCGTCCGGGTCGGCGTGCTGATGGACACCCGGCCCTCGGCGCTGGTGGCCATCGCCGCGCTGTCGCGACTCGGCGCCGTCGCGGTGCTGATGCCCCCGGACGCCGACCTCGACGAGGCCGTCCGGCTCGGCGGTGTCACCGAGGTGATCACCGATCCGGGCAACCTGGAGGCTGCCCGCAAGCTTCCGGTGCAGATCCTCGTCCTCGGCGGCGGCGAGACCCGCGACCTCAACGTGCCCGCCGACAGCGGCGTCATCGACATGGAGAAGATCGACCCCGACGCCGTGTCGTTGCCGGGGTGGTACCGGCCGAACCCCGGCTTCGCGCGTGACCTCGCGTTCGTCGCCTTCAGCACGATCGGCGGGGAGTTGGTGCCCAAGCAGATCACCAACTACCGCTGGGCGCTGTCGGCGTTCGGAACGGCCTCGGCCGCCGCCCTCGACCGCAGCGACACGGTCTACTGCCTGACTCCGCTGCATCACCAGTCCGGGCTGCTGGTCAGCCTGGGCGGGGCCGTCGTCGGCGGCGCCCGGATCGCGCTGTCGCGCGGACTGCAGCCCGAGCGGTTCGTCGCCGAGCTCCGCCAGTACGGCGTGACCGTCGTGTCCTACACCTGGGCGATGCTGCGCGAGGTGATCGACGATCCCGCCTTCGCACTGCACCGCAACCACGCGGTCCGGCTGTTCATCGGCTCGGGTATGCCGACCGGCCTGTGGCAGCGCGTCGTCGACACCTTCACAGCCGGCCAACATCGTGGAGTTCTTCGCCACCACCGACGGTCAGGCGGTGCTCGCGAACGTGGCCGGCGCCAAGGTCGGCAGCAAGGGCCGGCCGCTGCCCGGCGGCGGCGTGGTGGAACTGGCCGCCTACGACCCCGACGAGGACCTGATCCTGGAGGACGACCGCGGCTTCGTCCAGGTCGCCGAGCCCAACCAGGCCGGGCTGCTGCTCGCCCGCCCGTGGGGACCGATCGACCCGACCGCCTCGGTCAAGCGCGGGGTGTTCGCCCCCGGTGACACCTGGATCTCGACCGAATACGTCTTCCGGCGCGACCCCGACGGCGACTTCTGGCTGCTCGGCAACCGCAACATGCTGATCCGCACCGCCGCGCGGCGTGGTGTTCCCCGAGCCCATCACCGAGGCGATCAGCCGCATCCCGGGGGTGGACCTGGCCGCGACGTACGGCGTCAAGGGCCCGCAGGGAACGCTGGCCGTCACCGCCATCACCCTGCGTCCGGGGCTGACTGTCACCGTCGCCGATCTCAGCGAGGCGGTGGCCGCGATGCCGTTCGGCCTCGCACCGGACGTCATCCACGTGGTGCCGAGCCTGCCGTTGAGCGCCACCTACCGGCCGACGGTGTCGGCGCTGCGGGCCGCCGGGGTGCCCAAGCCGTCGCGTAACAGCTGGTACCTGGACGCCGATACGGGAAAGTACAAGCGGTTGACGGCTGCGGTTCGAGCTGCGCTGGCGGGTGCCCAGAGCTGAGCTTCTGCCCAGGTCGGGCCGCACTGTTAGGCTCGCCGGTAGGTCGGAGTGCCCACGCGTCGGAGGAAATGCATGACATCGCAGACACGGATTCACCGCCATCGCAGCGTCAAGATCGCGGTGGTCGGTGCCGTGACGGCTGGTCTGCTGGCCGGGTTCGGCTCGTCGGTCGCGCTGGCCGATCCGGGAACCACCTCGCCGGCGACCCCGACCACGGCAGCCGCCTCTGATTCCGGCGTGCCGCAGTTCAAGAGCGCCGACGAACTGCTGGCGTTCATCGACAACGAGTACGACATGGGCGCCGGCGGCGGCCAGCTGTCGAACCTGATCAAGCAGGTGATGAAGTACCGCGCCGCGGGATTCAAGCCGTCGAAGGCCAACGTCGCCGCGATCATCCAGGCGCTGAACTACCGGCCCAACCAGAAGCCGTTGATCGACGCGCTGAACGACACGCTGGCCTACCAGTCGAAGATCAAGGCGCAGTCCGATCTGCTGCAGCAGGCTCAGGCGGCCAAGAACCCCAACAACGCCGTCATGGGCGCCGGCCAGATGCCCAGCGACGGCAATCCTGTCATTGGTGGTGCGCCGGTGCCGGCCGCCCCGCCCGCGACGGTCATCACGCCGTAGGGGCGCCGTGCTCGACGACAAGCTCCTGAGCATCCTGGTGTGCCCGGCTGACCGGGGTCCGCTGCTGCTGGTCGACGGTGTGCTCTACAACCCGCGCCTGCACAAGGCCTACCGCATCGAGGACGGCATCCCGGTGTTGCTGGTCGACGAGGCCGTCGACGTGGGAGCCGATGAACACGAGCGCCTCATGGCCAGCGCCGGGCAGTAGTACCGTCCGGGGAATGGTCGACAGTGAGGTCCACGATCGCGCGTCGACATCCGCCCCTCCAGAATCCAGACCCGCCTTCGCTAGGTTGGTAACGGACACAAGGCAGTACGGCCAGCACCGTCGGGGCGTGAAAGCCAGCGCGCTGTGGATGCGCATTGCCCTAAACTCGATGAATTGCCAGAGCCAGCTGGGAGATGGGCTTGTCCATGATTGAGTCTTCCATTTCCGTCGTCCTGCGTGATCGCGCGAGCTTGCAGCCCAATCACACGGCGTTCACATTCATCGATTACGAGCAAGACTGGGAAGGCTGTGCCGAAAGCCTGACGTGGGCGCAGTTGTACAGGCGCGTGCTGAACGTGGCGCTCGAACTAGACGCCTGCGGATCGACCGGTGATCGGGCTGTCATATTGGCGCCGCAAGGGCTCGACTACGTTGTTGCATTCCTGGGGGCTCTGGAAGCCGGACGCATTGCCGTTCCGCTTTCGGTTCCGTCGCTCGGCGTTCACGATGAGCGCGTCACAGCAGTGCTGCGGGACGCCTCGCCTGCTGCGATTCTCACGACAACCGCGGTCGTCGAGAGCGTCGTTCCCTATACTCAACCGTGGGGAGACAATCCCGCTCCCTCGGTCATCGAAGTCGATTCGCTCAACCTGGACGCCCGCACATCCTCGAGGGTGCGGCGACATAACCAACCTGAGATCGCGTATCTGCAGTACACATCCGGGTCGACCCGGACGCCGGCCGGGGTCATGGTGTCGCATCGCAATTTGTTGGCCAACTGGGAACAGATGGTCTCGAATTATGTCGCGGACTTCCCGATGCCCAAAACCACCGTGTCGTGGCTGCCGTTCTATCACGACATGGGCTTGGTGTGTGGTGTGTGCACCGGCATCCTCGGCGGCTGGCCCTCAGTGATCACCACTCCGATAGCCTTCCTGCAGCGACCTGCCCGGTGGATGCAGATGCTGGCAGGCAATCCGCAGGTCCTTTCGGCCGCACCGAATTTCGCTTTCACACTCGCGGCCGCGCGTACGTCTGATGCGGACATGGCCGGGCTTGACCTCGGGGACGTGTCGTTCATCAATTGCGGCGCCGAGCGGGTGAACCCCGCCACCATAAAGCGGTTCACTGAGCGCTTCGCGCCCTTCAACTTTCCTGAGTCGGCGATCCGCCCTTCGTATGGTTTGGCAGAGGCAACAGTGTTCGTGGCCACCAACGCACCTGGCGCACCGCCTGATTTCGTTCGTTTCGAGCCCGGGAAACTGGCTACTGGCCACGCCGAGCGATGTGAGACCGGTACGCCGTTGGCGAGCTATGGCAGGCCGCGGTCACCGATGGTGCGGATCGTCGATCCCGAAACCGCGACCGAGACGCCTGCGGAAGAAGTCGGCGAGATCTGGGTGCACGGCGAAAACGTCAGTGCAGGCTACTGGTTCAGGCCAACCGAGACGGAGCAGACCTTCGCCGCAACTCTGAACGCTCCTTCGCCGGGAACACCCGAAGATGGTTGGCTGAGAACAGGAGACCTCGGCTTCTTCTCGGAAGGTGAGCTGTTCATCGTCGGCCGTATCAAGGACCTCTTGATAGTGCGCGGGCGCAACCACTACCCCGACGACATCGAGGCCACCGTGCAGGAGTTTTCGAGAGGCCGGGCCGCGGCGATTGCCGTCGCGGATGAGTCCACCGAAGAACTCATTGTGATCGTCGAAGCCAAAGCACGAGGTGAGTCGGCCGACGAGGTCAGCGAAACCTTGCGTAACATCCGCGAACAGGTCACCTCGGCGATAGCCAACTCACACGGCTTGGGTGCCCGGGACGTCGTACTGGTTGCGCCAGGCTCGATTCCGATCACTACAAGCGGCAAAGTCAGGCGCGCGGCCTGCGTGGAACTGTATCGAGACGGCGGGTTCGAGCGCTTACTCCAATGAATGCTTGAGCTGGACGCCGTATAGCCGCAGGGATGCGGTGTTGAGCATGTCGTGATGCGCGCAGTCGACGGAATAGGCCGACAGCTCGCCGGCGACATGATGGCGCCATTTCCGCAATCGGAATCCGGCGGCGATCCGAGTTCGGAGTCCTCCCAGCCGGGAAACCAATGTCGGCGCAGCATCATTCGCAATTCCACTCTGCGCCGCGGAGAAGACGACCATATCGCCATCGAACACACCAGGCACGTATTGCCGGAGATGTTTCTGGTTGGCATTGACACTGCGAACCATCAGTTCCACCAACTCTTTGGGCGGCAGCGGAAAATCCACCGCACCTCGTTGCCGGATGATCTCTTCTGCCCGCTCGTAGGTGAAGGGGCCCGACGATGCCGGAATCTCCACCCGGTTGGCGCGCAAGAGGTGTTCGAGGATCCGACTTTCATCCAGTGTCCTGCTGGCCGCGTCGGCGATCACGCTGACGCTGAATGCGGGGTCCAGGAGCACCAGGTGTTGGACTTCACATCCTCGGCGGCGAAGCTCGACGGCCAGCGCGTGGGCCACGACTCCACCGAAAGACCAGCCGAGAATGTTGTAAGGGCCTGTGGGATAGACAGCTTGGAGGCGGTCTGCATAGCTTTCGGCCATGGCACGAATCGATGCAGGCTCCGCACCGTCGTCCTGCGGGACTTGATTGATGCCGACGATTGGGCAATCCAAGTAGGTACCGAGCGTCCGATACGACCAACTGAGGCCGAACCCGTCGTGAACACAGCACAGGGGAACCCCCGGACCCTCCTGGAAGACCTCGAGGGGGACGATTTCCACCGCATGGTCGGGTCTGCCCAACTGCTGGCCGAGAGTCCGTACGGACGGCGCGTAGAACACGGTGCGCACCGCAAGGTGGGCATCCAATGCGGTGTTGATCGCGGCGACCGCCCGCATGGCGGAGAGCGAATCACCGCCGAGGTCGAAGAACGAGTCGTTGACCCCGACGCGCTCCACGCCCAGCACTTGGGCGTAGATGCCGGCGATGATCTCTTCCGTCGGAGTCTGCGGCGCCTCGAATGCAGTGGCGGTGAGCACCGGTTGGGGCAGCGCCTTACGGTCGAGCTTGCCTGAAGAGGTCAACGGAAATTCCTCGAGTGCCACGATGTGCGCCGGCACCATGTAGTCGGGCAACCGCTCGCTCAACCGCTGACGCAGCGCGCTGATCATGGTGTTGGTGCGGGGTGTGTTCGCGTGGCCGGTGCGTTGACGTGCCCCCGTGGCGGGCAGATAGACGTCGGTCAACGGTGCCGGATCGTCAGCTCTGACGAAGACGGCATCCAGGGTGCCCGGTCGGGTACCCCAGGTGACAGCGACCCGGTAGCCGAGGGATTCACCCAGGCGATGCAGGTCTTCGGGGCTGAGGGCCTCGGGAATGTCGGCGGCTTGGGTGAGCGCGTCATCCAGCTCTGCTCCTGCGGCCAAAGCGAGTTCGATCTCGACGTCTGTGACCAGTCCGGCACGGGGGATGTCGGCGACGCGCACAGCGACGGGGCGTTGTGAGGTCAATTCGGAACCGAGTCCGCTCATGCCCGTCAATCCATCCCATGGCCAGGTGGGCGTGGAGGCCAGGGAGCGGGCCGCCGTCGGCGCCTTGTGGATGACGACGTCGTAGCGATACCGGGTGAGTTCGTTGTCGGCTGATCCGCGCTTGACCCGGATATCGACTCCGGTCAGCGCAGGGTGGTCGCTGGACCAGGCGGTGAAAAATTCCGGGGCCAAGACCAATTCGGCTTCGCTGACCAACGCCCGGTGGACCCGTTCCCGGATCTCGGCGGTGTCGGTGGTCGCGGTGCGGGCGCGGGCGACCGCGGTGTGGAACGCGCGCTGCAGGGTGAGGTTGCGGACGTCACCGATGAACAGCGTCCCGCCGGGTGCCAGAAGGTCCACGGCGCTGTTCAGGACGTCGGCCAGATAACTCCTGCTGGGGAAGTACTGGACGATCGAGTTGAGCACGATGGTGTCGAAGTTTTCGTGCGGCAGCCCGTCGGTGATGTGCGCGGGCTGGTTCAGCAGCTGGACCCGGCCACGCCACGGGATCTGTAACTGGTCCAGCGAACGGGCGATGCCGTCGATCGCCGCCGCCGACATGTCGGTGGCGACATAGCGTTCACAGTGCGGGGCGATCTGGGACAACAGCAAGCCGTTGCCCACGCCGATTTCCAGCACTCGTCGCGGCTGAAGGGCGATGATCTGATCGACGGTGGCCGAGCGCCACTCCTGCATCTCGCCGATCGGTATCGGGGAGTCGGTGTAGCTGCTGTTCCAACCGCGGAAATCCATGCCGAACTCGGGGAGCCCGGCCTCTGGGGCGTAGAGGTCGTCATAGATCTGCTGCCACTGTTCGACGACGTCGTCGTCATCGGTGGCGGCAGCGTCGTCAAGGGTGACGTAGGCGACGAGGCTTGCGTCGGTGTCGTTGTCGTGCACGGTGGCGACGGCCTGGGTGACCTGCGGGCAGCTCAGCAAGGCGTTCTCGATCTCGCCCAGCTCGATACGGTACCCGCGGACCTTGACCTGGTCGTCTACCCGGCCGATGTACTGCAGCTGCCCGCCGGCGCTCCAGCTCACCAGGTCGCCCGTGCGGTACATTCGCGCACCTGAATCCGCGAATGGGCAGGCGACGAAGCGGCTGGCGGTCAACCTGGCCCGGCGCCAATATCCAACGCCCACAGCATGACCGGCCACATACAACTCGCCGACCACACCCGCAGGTACCGGCCGCAGCCACCTGTCCAACACGAAGAAAGCGAGGTTGGCGAGGGGAACTCCGACCGGGCTGGCATTGCTGCCGACGTCGGACTCGACGATGTCGCCGAACGAGGCGTGCACCGTCGTCTCGGTCGTCCCGTAGAGGTTGATCAGGCGCGGCGATCCCGGGTGGTGACGCAACCACGTTCGCAAACGCCGTGGTTCCAGCGCTTCGCCGGCGAACAGCACGGCGTCCAGCTGGAGCTGTTGTCCCAATTCGGGTTTCAGCGCGTCGGCTGTCTGCAGTGCGTAGAAGGCCGACGGAGTGCGGCTCAAGACCGTGACGTGTTCGGCCACCAGCAGGGCGTGGAATTCCTCGGGCGAGCGGGCGACCGATTCGGACACCACGACCAGGCGCCCGCCGCTGAGCAATGCGCCCCACATCTCACACACGGAGACGTCGAACGCCAGGGAATGGCACTGCGTCCACACACCCCCGCGCAGCACATCGGCATCCAGCGACTCCAGCAACTGGATCACGTTGTGGTGTGTGATCGCAACACCCTTGGGCTGCCCGGTAGTACCCGAGGTGTAGATGAAGTAGGCGATGTCGTCGGGGGCGGGCGCTTGCAGACCGGTGCTCGGGTGGTCGTGGATGCGCGGGTCGTGGAAGTCGACGATCGGCAGGTCGAGTCCGTCCAGCCGGGACCGCAAGCCCCCGGTGGTCACCGCGGCGATCGGTGCGGCATCGGCCAGCATGAAATCCATCCGGGCCGCGGGCGCCGACGGGTCGATCGGCAGGTATGCCGCGCCGGTCTTGAGCACCGCCAGAATCGCGACGATGGCCTCCGCGGACCGGCTGAAAAGCAATGCCACGCAATTGCCGGGCCCCGCGCCGTGTTCAACCAGCAAGTGCGCCAAACGATTCGAGGACTCCTCGACTTCGCGATAGGTCAGCGATTTCCCCTGGAAGGTGAGCGCGAGTGAACCTGGGGTGAGTGCCACCTGGGCGGCCCACCTCGCCGGAATCGAGACCGAGGCAGGCGCAGGTGCGCTCAATGCCGCCCGGTTGCCCCACTGGTCCAGACGGGTGTGTTCACCGGCGTCGAGTACATCTACCGAGGACAGCCGTGCCTGCGGATCGGCCGTCACGGCCTCCAGCACCCGCTCGAACCGCTCGACCAACGTGTGGATGCTGTCCGCGTCGAACACATCGGTGCGGAACTCCACCACACCGCAGATCCCGGCCCGCTCACCCGCCGCGTCGAAGCGGTCGGCCAGGTTGAACAACAGGTCCATCCGCGCCGTGTGGGTGTCGGCACCCATCTGTGTGACCTGCAGATCACCCATAGCCAGTCCGGCGGCGGGGTCGGTGTTGTCCGGTCCGGCGAAGTTCTGCCAGGCCAACATCACCTGGATCAGCGGTTGATGGGTCAGCGACCGGGTGGGGTTGAGCCGCTCCACCAGCACCTCGAAGGGCACGTCCTGGTGCTCGTAGGCCGCCAGGCTTCGTTGCCTGACCTGAGCCAGCAGTTCGGCGATGGACGGATCGCCTGCCAGGTCGACCCGCAACACGAGCGTGTTGACGAAGAAACCCACCAGGTCGTCGAGCGCGGGGTCATTGCGTCCGGCGATCGGGAAGCCCACTGCCACATCATCGCTCGTGCTGATCCTGGACAGTAGGATGGCCAGGGCGGCCTGGATGACCATGAAGCTGGTGGCGTTGTGCTTGTGGGCCACCTCGTGCAGCCGCTGCTGCAGCTCGGCCGGCCACTCGATCGCCACGGTGTCGCCGCGGTAATCGGCGACTGCCGGATATGGCCGATCAGTCGGCAGCTGCAGCCGTTCGGGCATCCCGGCCAGGGCATCCTGCCAGTAGGCCAGCTGCGCAGCGATCGGGCTTTCGCTGTCCTCGAGATCACCGAACCGCGCGCGCTGCCACAGTGTGTAATCGACATACTGGACTGGCAATTCGGCCCAGTCCGGCGGCTGGCCCCCGGTCCGAGAGGCATAGGCGACGCCCAGGTCACGCACCAGCGGCGCGATCGACCAACCGTCAGCGGCGATGTGGTGCACCACGATTCCGACCAGATGCTTCTCGGGCCCCGTCGAATAGATCTGCGCGCGGATCGGGATCTCCGCCGACAGATCGAACCGATAGCCCGCCAACGCGATGAGTTCAGCGGCCGCATCCTGCTCGGACATCGACCGGACGATCGGATCTCCGCGCCGCCACATCCCCGCCCCGGCGGGCACCACCTGTTGGTAGGGAACTCCGTCGATGTCGGGGAAGATCGTGCGCAGCGATTCGTGGCGGTCGATGACGTCGTCGATCGCGGAGCCCAATGCCTCGACATCGAGAGGTCCGGCGATCCCGAACACCGTCGGCATGTTGTAGGTCACCACTCCGCCGACGAACCGATCAAGGAACCAGAGTCGGCTCTGGGCGAAGGACAGCGGTATTGTTGTCGGTCGCTCGACAGGTACCAGGGGATCGCCTCGGCCGGTGCGTGTTTCGACGTGAGGGGCGAGCTGGGCGATCGTGGGGGAGTCGAACAGCGTGCGCACCGTCAGGTCGGTGTCCAGATCGGCGTTGATCGCGGCGATGAGGCGCATCGCGAGGATGCTGTCTCCGCCGAGGTCGAAGAAGGAGTCGTCGATGCCGACTTGTTGGAGTCCGAGGACTTGGGCGTAGATGCTTGTGAGGATTTCTTCGAGGGCGTTGGTGGGGGCGCGGTATTGCAGGCCGTCGTGGTATTCGGGTGTGGGTAGCGCGCGGGTGTCGAGTTTGCCGTTGACGGTCAGGGGTAGGGCATCGAGGACGACGATTGCGGCGGGGACCATGTAGGCGGGGAGTCGTTCGGCGAGTTGGGTGCGGGCGGTGGTGGGATCGACGGTGCCGGTGACGTATCCGATGAGGCGTTTGGTGTCTGGCTGGTCTTCGCGGGCGATGACGACGGCCTGGTCGACGCCCTCGAGGGCGGCCAGTGCGGTGTGGATTTCACCGAGTTCGATCCGGTAGCCGCGGATCTTGACTTGTTGGTCGGCGCGTCCGAGGTAGTGCAGTTGTCCGTCGGGGCGCCAGCGGACCAGGTCGCCGGTGCGGTACATCCGGTCCCCGGGCCTACCGAACGGGCAGGCAACGAAGCGTGTTCCGGTCAGGGCGGTACGGCCGAGGTATCCCATGGCCACGCCGTCCCCCGCGACGTAGAGTTCGCCGGCGACGCCTGCGGGTACGGGGCGTAGCCATTCGTCGAGGACGAACACCGCGGTGGTCGAGACCGGTGCGCCGATGGGTGCGGGGCCTGACTGGGGTGTCAGGGGTGCGCTCATTGAGGCGTAGACGGTGATTTCGGTGGGGCCGTAGGCGTTGATCACCACCCGTCCGGGGGCCCACCGGTCGACGATGTCGGCGGGGCAGGCTTCACCACCGAGAAGCAGTGCCACCGATTCGAGGCCCTCGGGATTGAGTGCCGTGATCGCGGAGGGGGTTTGGGTGAGGACGTTGACGTGTTCGCGCAGGATTAGGGCGTGGAAATCAGGTGGTGAGCTCGCGACTTCCGGGGTGACGATGACCAGGCGGGCGCCGCCGAGCAGGGCGGCCCAGATCTCCCAGACCGAGAAGTCGAAGGCATAGGAGTGGCATTGGGTCCACACTTGCTCGGCGGGCAGGGCGGCTGGTGTGGACTCCACGAGGTGGGTCAGGTTGTGATGGGTGACGGCAACGCCTTTGGGGGTTCCGGTGGTGCCCGAGGTGTAGATCAGGTAGGCGATCTCGTCGGGGGAGGGTGCCGGCAGTGCGGTCGCGGGTTGGTCGTCGATGGCTGGGTCGTCGACATCGATGACTGTGAGGTCGTATCGGTCCAGGCGTGGCTGTAGTGCGGCGGTGGTGATGACCGCGATCGGTGTGGCGTCGGTGAGCAGGAATCCGATGCGGGTGTCGGGCAGCGCGGGGTCGATCGCGAGATAGGCCGCGCCGGTTTTGAGAACCGCCAGCATCGCCCCGACGGCCTGCGCTGAGCGATCCAGCAGCAGTGCCACCGTCGCACCCGGGCCCGCACCATGGCCGGACAGCAAGTGGCCCAACCGGTTCGCGGCCGCATCCAGATCACGGTAGGTCAGCGCAATCCCCCGAAAGGTGACCGCCACCGCGTCCGGTCTGCGGGCCACCTGTCCGGCGAACAACTCCGGCACCGACACCGCCGGCGGGGCCGGTGCGGCCAACACCGCCTGGTTACCGAGCTCGTCGAGCCGGGCGCGCTCACCGTCATCGAGTACCTCAACCGACGACAGCGGCGCCGTTGGGTCGGCGGTCATCGCCACCAACACCCGCTCGAATCGCGTGATCAGCGCTCGGATGCTGTCCACCTCGAACACATCCGTGTCGAACTCGAAACGCAAGCCCAGTTCAGCGCCCGGCATAGCCTGCAGGGTCAACGGGTAGTGGTTGGATTCCCGGCCGGCGAACTCGGTGATGGCCAACTCGCCGCTGTCTGCCAGTGAACCGGTGTCGAGCGGGTAGTTCTCGAATACGAACAGGGTGTCAAACAGTTGGTCCTGGCCCACGGCTCGGTGGATCTCGTTGAGCGCCAGGTGTTGGTGTTCGATGGTGTGGTTGAGATCGCCGTGCAGTTGTGCGAGTAAGTCGGCGGTGGTACTGGCCGGGTTGATGTGTGCGCGTACGGGCACGGTGTTGATGAGGAGGCCCACAATGGTTTCCGCGCCGGGCACGTCGGTGGGCCGTCCCGAGACCGCGGTGCCGAAGACGACGTCGTGCTGGCCGGTCTGCCACATCAGCGTCTGCGCCCACGCGGCCTGCAGCACGGTGTTGACGGTGGTGTGGTGCGAGCGTGCCAGCTCCCCAAGGGCCTGCGAAAGATCTTCAGGAACTCGATGAGACATCGAACCGCGTGGCCCGAGCCTCACCCGGTTCGGCGGGCCGACCAGGGTGGGGGTGTCGAAACCGGCGAGTACGTCCCGCCACGCCGCATGTGCCGCCTCGACATCGCGATCGGCCAACCATTCGACGAAGCGGCGATAGGGCACTGCGGCAGGCAGTCGATGCCCGAAATAGCTTGCGAAGACTTCCTGCAGCAGTTTCGGCAGCGACCAGCCGTCGAGCACGATGTGATGGTTGGTCAGCACAATGCGGTGCTGCTCGGGTGCGGTGCGGATGAAGGCCACCCTGAATGCCGGCGGGTTGCCGAGGTCGCAGACCGCGGCGCGTTCGGCCACGCACACTTGCTGGATCTGCTCTTCAGACTCCAGCTGCGTGTACTGCCACGCCACGGCGGGGTCGGCGGTAATGATCTGCACCGGCCGGTCGTACTGGTCAATGAACTTCGCGGACAGGTTGGGGTGGCGGCCGGCCACGGTGTGCACCGCATCGCGCAGCCGTCGGGTTCCAGCGGTCCGGCGATGATGATGTCGAGCTGCATTGCATACAGATCACCGGAACCTTGGCCGGCGTTCGCATGGAAGAGCAGCCCCTGCTGGAGCGGGGTCAGCGGCAGGATGTCGGCGATGCGGTGCTGCTGGTGGAGGTCGTCGATCTGCTGTTGGCTCAACAGGGCAGGCGCGATGTCGGACGGGGTCAGCCCGCCCCCGCCGTGTGCGACGTGGGTGCAGATGCCCGCCAGGGCGTCGAACCACCGCTGGCCGAGGCGGCTGATCTGATCCCGATCCACAATCGACGGGGCCCACGTCCAGGTGGCGTTCAGCTGCGGGCCGGTTTCGGTGTCGATGGTGGCGGCGTTGAGTTCCACGGTGTGGCCCAGCGACATCGGTATCGCGGTGGCGGCGGCCGAGAGGCCGTCTTGGCTGGGACGCCATAGCTCAGCGGATAATTCGGCTGTCTCGGCCCCGAGCCGTCCGAGGTAGTTGAACCCGATCGACGGGTCGGGCGCGGTCAGGTCTGTGTTGGGGTTGAGGTAACGCAGCAACCCGTAGGTCAGGGCGTTGGGCAGGGCGCGCAGTTGTTCCTTCGCATGTTTGATGACGGGTCCGAGGGCGGCGTCGCCGGCGACCACCTGAGACCAGTGCAGTCCACCGACGGTCAGTGCCACCGGATATTTGGTGGTGAACCACCCGACGGTCCGCGACAGGTCGATGCCGGGGAAGAGTTCCTCGTCGCGGCCGTGGCCCTCGACGTCGATGCCGATCGGAGAGTCATTCGTGCTCAGGAATTCGCTGCACGCCAGGGCAAGAGCGATCAACAGGATGTCGTTGATTCCGGCGTGGAACGCCGCGGGGACCTCGCTGAGCAGCTGACGGGTGGTCTCGGCATCCAGCGACGCGGTGAGGGTCCCGGCACTGGCGTAAGTGTCCCGCTCGGGCTGCGGTGGGGACAGTGCGGGCGGGGTGGCCGCGATATGTCTCCAGGTGTCGACCTGCTCGACGACCGCCGGGGTGTGCGCGTGTTCGGCCAGCAGCGAGGCCCACCGCTGGAACGACGTGCCCGTGTCGGGCAGTGCGACGTCCAGGCCGTTGTGGTGTTGCGCCGAGGCGATGTTGAGGTCTTCGAGCAGAATCCGCCATGACACCGCATCGATCACGAGATGGTGGACGATCAGTGCCAGCTGCCCGCTCTGGACCGCCCACAGCGCGCTCAGCATCGTCCCCGCGGCGGGGTTCAACCGCGACCGCGCCGAAACGTATGCCTCCTCGGACAATTCGTCGACGACGTGCATGCAGCCGTGCGCGTCGATCGCCCCGGTATCGGGCACATGCAGAGACAAGCCATCGGCGTTCGCCCGCAGCATTCCGTGCCGATCCAGCAGGGCCTGCAGCACGACGATGACGTCAGTTGGGGTGGTCCCGGCGGGGGCCTGGACGACGACAGTCTGGTTGAACTGGTCGGTCGGGCCTTCGACGGTGTGCAGCCAGCGCATGATCGGGGTGGCCACCACATCGCCGATGCCCTCGTCGACGGGTCCGGATACCGCGCCACCCACTCCGGCCACCCGGGCCAACCGGGCCACGGTCTGCTCGACGAAGACGTCGCGCGGGCGACACGTCAGACCGGCGGCCCGCGCCTGCGCGACCACCTGCATCGAGAGGATGCTGTCTCCGCCGAGATCGAAGAAGGAGTCGTCGACACCGACGCGCTCGAGGCCGAGGACCTGGGCGTAGATGCCTGCCAGGATTTCCTCGACAGCGTCGGCAGGGGCGCGGTACTGATCGCGGCTCTGGTATTCGGGTGTGGGTAGCGCGCGGGTGTCGAGTTTGCCGTTGACGGTCAGGGGCAACGCGTCGAGCACCACGATGGCCGCAGGCACCATGTAGGTCGGTAGCAACTCGGCGAGTCGGGTGCGTGCGGCGGCGGGATCGACTGTCCCGGTGACATATCCGACGAGGCGTGTGGTGCCGGGTTGATCTTCGCGTGCGGTGACGGCGGCCTGCTCTACTCCGTCGAGGGCGACGAGCACGGTCTGGATTTCGCCGAGTTCGATGCGGTAGCCGCGGATCTTGACCTGTTCGTCGGCGCGTCCAAGGTATTGCAGTTGTCCGTCTGTGCGCCAGCAGACCAGGTCGCCGGTGCGGTACATCCGGGCTCCGGGTTCGCCGAACGGGCAGGCGATGAACCGCGAACCGGTCAATCCGGTACGGCCGATGTACCCGACACCGACGCCGCGGCCGGCGACATACAGTTCGCCGACCACGCCCGGCGGGACGGGCCGAAGCCATTCGTCGAGGACGAACGCCGCCTGCGTCACCACCGGCGCACCGATCGGTGCGGCACCTGACCCTGGTGCGAGTGGCGCGCTCATCGAGGCGTAAACGGTGATCTCGGTGGGCCCGTAGGCGTTGATCACCACTCGGCCGGGCACCCAGCGGTCCACCACCTCGGCGGGGCAGGCCTCTCCGCCAAGAAGCACCGCCACCGATTCCAAACCCTCGGGGTTGAGTGCGGTTACCGCCGAAGGGGTTTGGGTGAGGACATTGACGCGTTCGTGCACGAGCAGGTCGTGGAAATCTGACGGGGAGCCGGCGACGTCCTCAGGCACGATAACCAGGCGTCCGCCACCGAGTTGAGCGCGGCCCAGATCTCCCACACCGAGAAGTCAAACGCGTAGGAGTGGCACTGGGTCCACACCTGCTCCGCCGGCAGGGCCGCGGGTGTGGACGCAGCCAGATCAGCCAGGTTCTGATGAGTGACGGCAACGCCTTTGGGCGTACCAGTGGTACCCGAGGTGTAGATCAGGTAGGCGATGTCGCCTGGGCTCGGAGCCGGCGGGGCGCTGCTGGGCATACTATCCACGGCGGGATCGGCGATATCGATGACCACGAGGCCATATCCGTCCAGCCGCGCCCGCAGCGCGGTGGCGGTGACGGCCGCGATCGGCTCGGCGTCGGTAAGCATGAACTGGATCCGCGCTTCGGGCAGCGCGGGGTCGATCGCCAGGTAGGTGGCGCCGGTCTTGAGTAACGCCAGCATCGCCACGACCGCGTCGGCTGACCGTTCCAGCAACAACGCGACTGTCGTACCGGGACCTGCACCTTGATCAGACAGCAAGTGCGCCAATCGGTTGGCGGCCTCATCGAGCTCGCGGTAGGTCTGCGACCGGCCGTCGAAAGTGACGGCCACCGCGTCCGGGGTACGTGCCACGTTCTCGGCGAACAACTCCGGAACCGACGCAGACGCCGCCTGCGACGCGGTCAACGCCGCACGGTTGCCGATGTCATCGAGTTGGGTGAGCTCACCTTCGTCAAGCACGTCGATCGACGAGACCCGTGCCAGCGGATCGGAGGCCAGTGCGTCCAGCACTCGCTGCAACCGCCCGAGAAGTCTTTCAATGCTGCCGGTGTCGAACACATCGGTGCGGAACTCCACCGACCCGCGGATCCCGGCGGCTTCACCGTTCTCGGTGAACTGTTCTGCCAACGAGAAGGACAAGTCCATGCGACGATGTGGGTATCCACGGCAGCTGGGTGACCTGGAGGTCGCCCATCGCAAACGCCGCTTCGGGATCCTGGCCGACGTGTTCAGGTCGGTTCTGCCAGGCCAACATCGCCTGGACGAGTGGGTGATGGTTCAGGCTCCGGTGGGAATGAGCCGCTCCACGAGGACCTCGAAGGGCACATCCTGATGTTCATAGGCGGAGAGGCTGCGCCGTCGCACCTGACTCAATAGCTCAGATGCGGTGGGGTCACCGGAGACATCGACGCGCAACACCAGCGTATCGACGAAGAAGCCCACGAGTCCGTCGATTGCAGGATCTTTACGTCCGCAATCGGGAAACCCACGGCCACATCGGAACTGGCGCTGATCCTGGACAGTAGCACCGCCCCGGCGGCTTGCATCACCATGAAGGTGGTGGCGTTGTGCTGGCGGGCCAGGTCGCGCATCCGCTGCTGCAACTCCACCGGCCAGTCCACTCTCACGCTGGCGCCCCGCTGATCAGCGGCAGGCGGATAGGGCCGATCGGTCAGCAACTGCAGCCGCTCGGGCATCCCGGCCAGGGCATCGCCAGTACGCCAGCTGTGCGGAGATCTGGCTTTCGCCATCGCGAAGATCGCCGAACTGCGCGCGCTGCCAGAGCGTGTAGTCGACGTACTGCACCGGCAGTTCGGACCAGGCCGGCGCATGCCCGGCGCGCCGGCTGTCATAGGCCGCCGAGAATCCGCCACGAGCGGGGTGATCGACCAGCCGTCGGCGGCGATGTGGTGAACTACGCCGACCAGCACGTGTTCGTCATCGGTGACGCGGAAAAGAGTGGCCCGCAAGGGGATCTCGCCCGCGAGATCGAATGAGTGGCGTTCCGCCTGTTCGACGGCCTCACTCGGCCGGGTTGCCGGCCATCCGGCGGCATCGACGACATCCCAGCCGAAGTCGGCGCGGTCGAGGAATCGCCAGCTGCTGCGGTACTCCGCCAGGAGCGATGATCAGAGTGCGGAGGGTTTCGTGACGGCCCACCACGTCGGCTCAGCTGCGGCCATCGCGTCCGCGTCGAGCCTGCCGCGCAGCCGCAGTGCAACCGCCATGTTGTACACCGGCGAGGGCCCCTGCAACTGGTCGACGAACCACAACCGACTCTGGGCGAACGACAACGGAACCACCGCGGGCCGCTCGACAGCCACCAACGGCACGTGCCGACGCGCGTGTTCGCCGATGCGGGCGCCAACTGGGCGACAGTGGGGGCGTCGAACAAGGCGCGAACGGAAAGGTCGACGTCCAGGCCCGTGTTGATCGCGGCTACCAGGCGCATCGCGAGGATGCTGTCGCCGCCGAGGTCGAAGAAGGTGTGTCGATCCCTACCCGTTCCAGCCCGAGGACCTGAGCGTAGATGTCGGCCAGGATCTCTCGGTGGGGGTGGTCGGGGCGCGGTAGTGCCGGGCCCCGGTGTATTCGGGTGGGGGTAGGGCGCGGGTGTCGAGTTTGCCGTTGACCGTCATCGGCAGGGCTTCCACGACGACCACTGCGGTTGGCGGCATATACGGCGGTAACCGGTCCGCCAGCGTGGTGCGTGCCCCAGCCGGGTCCGCTGCGCCCGTCTGCGATTCGGTGACATCGCCGACCAGCCGCTTGTCGCCGGGCGGTCCTCGCGGACGACGACGGCTGCCTGATCCACCCCGTTCAGGTCGCCTAGTGCCAACTGGATTTCGCGAGCTCGATGCGATACCCGCGGATCTTGACCTGCTCATCAGCGCGCCCCAGATACTCCAGCTGCCGTCGGTTCGCCACCGCACCAGGTCGCCGGTGCGATACATGCGCGCCCCGGGCAACCCGAACGGGCAGGCCACGAATCGCGACGCAGTCAACCCGTTCCGGTGCCAATACCCGACGCTGACACCGCGACCGGCCTCTCGCTCCCCGACCACGCCGTGCGCCGCCGGCCGCAACCGCGCGTCCAGAACGAAATAGGCCGCGCCCGCCACCGGCGAGCCGATCGGCGGCGCACCCGGCCCCGCCACCAGCGCCGCGCTGTTTGAGGCCCACATCGTCGTTTCGGTGGGTCCGTACACGTTCATCATCAGCCGGCCCGGCGCCCGCCGGTCCACCATCTCGGCCGGGCAGGCCTCGGCGCCGATCACCAAGGCCGCGGAGCCCGAGACCTCCGGCGACGACCCCCTTATGGCAGAGGGGGTTTGACTCAGCACGCTGACGTGTTCGCGGACGAGCAAGGCGTGGAAGTCATTGGGAGACCCCGCCGCCGACTCGGGCACCACCACCAGTCGCCCACCATGCAACAACGCGCCCCATATCTCCCACACCGAGAAATCGAAGGCGTAGGAGTGAAATTGCGTCCACACCTGCTGCGGCGTCAGCTCGAATCCGGAGTCGAGTGAGCCGAGTGAGTCGAAAAGCTGAACCACGTTGTAATGGTTGACCGCCACACCTTTGGGAACACCGGTGGTACCCGAGGTGTAAATGACATGGGCGATGTCATCCGGTGCCGGCGAGGGCAACGGGGTGCTCAATTGGGTGTCCACCGCGGGGTCGTTGACATCAATGACCGGCAGATCGCATCCGTCGAACAAGTCGGCCAGTCCGGCGGTGGTGATCGCGACGATCGGAGCAGAGTCTTCGGTCATGAACTTGATCCGGTTCGGCGGGTGCGCCGGGTCGATCGGCATATACGCTGCTCCGGTCTTGAGCACCGCCACAATCGCCACAATCGCCTCAGCAGAACGGGAGAACAGCAGCGCCACAATCTGTCCCGGCCCAGCACCGTGTGCGACCAGCAGATGTGCCAACTGGTTAGCAACCTCATCGAGCTCGTGGTACGTCGTTGAACGCTCACCGCACACCAGCGCCACCGCCTCGGGAGTGCGTGACACCTGGGCGGCGAACAACTCCGAAATCGACACCGGCGTCGCGGGCTGGGTCAACGTCGCCCGGTTGCCGATCTCCTCAAGCCGGGCATGTTCCCCGGCGTTGAGCACATCGATCGAGGACAACCGCTGCCCCGGGTCGGCAGTCATCGCCACCAACACCCGCTGCAACCGCTCGGCCATTGCCCCGACGGTGGCGGTGTCGAACACGCTGGTGTCGAACTCGAGGCGCAGGCCCAACTCGGTGCCCGGCATGGCCTGCAATGTCAGCGGGTAGTGATTGGATTCGCGGGCGATGATGTCGGTGATGGCCAACTCGTCGGTGCCTGACAGCGCGGCGGTGTCCAACGGGTAATTCTCGTAGACGAACAGGGTGTCGAACAGCTGCTCGTGGCCGGTGGTGCGGTGGATCTCGGTGAGCGCCAGGTGCTGGTGTTCGAGTGTGTGGTTGTGGGCGCTGTGCAGCTGGTCGAGAAGGTCTGTGGTGGTGCTCGCCGGGGTGATGTGTGCGCGTACGGGCACGGTGTTGATGAGGAGGCCCACAATGGTTTCCGCGCCGGGCACGTCCGTGGGCCGTCCCGAGACCGCGGTGCCGAAGACGACGTCGTGCTGGCCGGTCTGCCACATCAGCGTCTGCGCCCACGCGGCCTGCAGCACGGTGTTGACGGTGGTGTGGTGCGAGCGTGCCAAGTCGCTGAGAGCCTGCGTGGTTTGTTCGGGCAGCAGGCGTAGGTCAGTGCCTCGTGGCCCTAGCCGGAGCCGGCCGGGCGGGCCGACGAGGGTGGGGGCATCGAAACCGGTCAAGACCTCCCGCCATGCCGTGCGGGCAGCCTCGACGTCGCGAGCTGCCAGCCAGGTGACGAAGCGACGATACGACACTGGCGGAGGCAGCCGATGCCCGTAGTAGCTTGCGAATATCTCCTGGAGCAGGATCGGCAGCGACCATCCGTCGAGCACGATGTGGTGATTGGTGAGTACGATTCGGTGCCGATCTGGCGCGGTGCGGATCAACGCCGTTCGGAACGCCGGCGGGTTGGCGAGGTCGCAGACTGCGGCGCGCTCTGCGGCACTGAGCTGCCGGATCTGCTCCTCGGAGTCCAACTCCAGATACTGCCAGGCGATTTCGGGATCGGCGGGGATGATCTGGATGGGGTGGTCGTGTCGGTCGCTGAACCGGGCGGCAAGGTTGGGGTGGCGGTTGACCGTGGTCTGCACCGCCTCGCGCAGACGGACGGGGTCAAGTGGTCCGGTGATGGTGGTGCCGAGCTGCATCGCATACAGATCGCTCACGTTGTCCGAGTCATCAACGCCCGCAGCGCTGTTGGCGTGGAACAGCAGTCCGTGTTGAAGCGGCGTCAGCGGCAGGACATCGGCGATACGGTGGTGCTGTTGAAGTTCGTCGATCTGCTGCTGGGTGAGTCGGGCAGGGGCGATGTCGGAGGGGGTCAGTCCGCCGCCGCCGGATGCGACGTGGGCGCAGATGCCGGCCAGGGCGTCGAACCAGAGTTGACTCAGCCAGCCGATCTGCTCGTGGCCGAGTGCCGACTGCGCCCAGATCCAGGTGACGTTCAGAGTAGGGCCGGTGCCGGTGTCGACCGTGGCGGCGGTCAGTTCCACTGTATGGCCCAGTGGCATTGGCACGGCCGTGGCTGCCTCGGTGAGAGACCTGCCGTCGGGGCTGGGCCGCCACAGGTCTGTGGATATGTCAGCGGTCGGACCCACCATGCGACCCAGATAGTTGAATCCGATCGTCGGGTCGGGCCCGTCGAGGTCGACGTCGGAATTGAGATAGCGCAGCAGCCCGTAGGTCATGCCGTCAGGCAGGGCGCGCAGTTGTTCCTTGGCGTCTTTGATGACGGTACCGAGCGCGGCGTCGCCGGCTTTGACTTGCGCCCAACGTAATCCGCCGATGTTCAGTGCCACAGGGTATTTGGTGGTGAACCACCCCACGGTGCGCGACAGATTGAGATCGGACGCCAGCTCCTCGTCGCGACCATGGCCTTCGACGTCGATGCCGATAGCGGAGTCGCCGGTGTTCAAGAACTCCCTGCACGCCAAGCCGAACGCGATCAACAGGATGTCGCCGATCCCGGTGTGGAACGCGGCGGGTACCTCGCCGAGCAGGTGGCGGGTGATCTCCGCGTCCAGGGCTGTCGTGAGGTGTCCGGCGTTGGCGTAGGTGTCCAGCTCGGGTTGGGGTGCGGGCAGCGCCGCCGGAGTGGACAGCACGTGTCTCCAGGTGTCGGCCTGACCCTCGACCGCTGGGGTCTTCGCCTGGTCGCTCAGCAGTGATGCCCAGGCCGCGAATGATGTTCCGCTGACCGGCAACGTCACCTGTTGTCCGTTGTGGTGTTGGGCCCAGGCGATGTTCAGGTCCTCCAACAGGATGCGCCAGGACACTGCGTCGACGGCCAGGTGGTGAACTATCAGCGCGAGCTGGCCGGTGGAGATCACCCACACCGCGTGAGCATCACCCCGGCTGCCGGGTTCAGCCGCGACCGTGCCGCCACCAGCACTTCGTCGGAAACCAGGTCCACGGATTGCAGGCAACCGGCAGCATCGACGGCCCCCGGCTCAGGGGCATGTAGTGACCAAGCGCCGTCGTGCGCGTCGGCGGCAAGTCGCAGCATGGCATGCCGATCCAGCAGGGCCTGCAGTACGACGACCACGCTGGCCTCGGTGACGCCGGCCGGTGCCTGCACCACCATCGTCTGATTGAAGCTGGATCGACCTCACCGTCGACGATGTGCAGGCCGCGCATGATCGGGATGGCCCGACCCGCCGGACCCCCTCATCGACCAGGCCCAGATGCTGTCGGCCTCCCCGGCGACCCGGGCGAGGCGGGCCACCGTCTCTCGCGAAAATATCGCGGGGGCGGCACGTCGACCCGGCGCCGCGAGCCCGGGCGACCACCTGCATCGAGGGGATGCTGTCGCCGCCGAGGTCGAAGAAGGATCGTCGACGCCGACGCGTTCGAGGCCGAGGACCTGGGCGTAGATGGTGGCCAGGATTTCTTCGACGGCGTCGTGGGCACGGTACTGGTTGGTGGGATGGTGCCCGTGGGGTAGAGCTCGGGTGTCGAGTTTGCCGTTGACCGTCAGCGGCAGGGTGTCGAGGGCGACGACGGCGGCGGGACCATGTAGGCGGGTAGTCGCTGGGCCAGTTGGCTAGTGCCGTGTTGGGGTTTGCTGTTCCGGTGATGTAGCGACGAGACGTTTGGTGCCGGGGTGGTCCTCCCGGGCGATCACGACGGCCTGGTCGACTCCCTCGAGTGCGCCAGTGCGGTTTGGACTTCGCCGAGTTCGATCCGGTAGCCGCGGATCTTGACCTGTTGGTCCGCACGCCCGAGGTACTGCAGTTGCCCGTCGGCGCGCCAGCGCACCAGGTCGCCGGTCCGATACATGCGGGCCCCGGGCCCGCCGAACGGGCACGCGACGAACCGTGATCCGGTCAACCCTGGGCGGCCGAGGTATCCGATGCCGACGCCGCGGCCGGCGATGTACAACTCGCCGACGACCCCGGGGGGCACCGGTCGCAGCCATTGGTCGAGTACCAATGCTGCCGCGGTTGAGACCGGTGCGCCGATCGGCGCCGCCCCCGACCCTGGTATCAGGGGTGCGCTCATTGAGGCGTAGACGGTGATCTCGGTGGGACCATAGGCATTGATCACCACCCGCCCGGGGGCCCACCGATCCACCACTTCCGCGGGGCAGGCCTCCCCGCCGAGCAGCACCGCCACCGACCCAAACCTTCCGGTGAGAGAGCGGCCACCGCCGTGGGGGTTTGGCTGAGCACATTGACCTGTTCGCGCACGAGCAGGGCCTGTAAGTCCGGCGGCGAGCCCGCCACGTCCTCGGGAACGACGACTAGGCGGCCGCCACCGAGCAGCGCACCCCAGATCTCCCACACCGAGAAGTCGAAGGCATACGAGTGGCACTGGGTCCACACCTGCTCGGCGGGCAAGGTTGCGGGAGTTGACGCCGCCAGATGGGCCAGGTTCTGATGCGTGACCGCCACACCTTTCGGGGTACCGGTGGTGCCGGAGGTGTAGATCAGGTAGGCGATGTCATCGGGGTGCGGCTGCCGACGGTCGGTGCTGGGTTGACTGTCCATGGCGGCATCGTCGAGATCGATCACCATGAGGTCATATTCGTTCAGGCGCCCGCTCAGCCCGGCAGTCGTGATGACCGCGATCGGTGCGGCGTCGGCGAGCATGAACGCGATCCGGGCATCGGGCAGCGCCGGATCGATCGCCACATAGGCCGCACCGTCTTGAGCACCGCCAGCATCGCCACGACGGCCTGCTCTGAGCGGTCCAACAGCAGCGCTACACGCGCACCCGGACCCGCGCCGTGGCCGGCCAGCATGTGCGCCAACCGGTTCGTGGCCTCATCGAGTTCCCGGTACGACAATGAGTGGCCCGCGAAGGTCACCGCGACCGCGCCGGGCGCGTGCGGCGTGTTCGGCGAACAACTCCGGAACCGACACCGGCGCCAGGGCTGGTGCGGTCAACACCGCCAGGTTGCCGATCTGCTCCAGTTGGGTGTGTTCTTCGGTGTCGAGCACATCGATCGACGACAACCGGCGTTGTGGGGTCGGCGGTCATCGCCGCCAACACCCGCTCGAATCGCTTGATCAGCGCGTGGATGCTGTCCGCGTCGAACACGTCGGTGCGGAACTCCACGGCTCCGCCGATGCCGGCGGGCTGCCCCTCATCGGTGAAATGTTCCGACAACGAGAACGTCAGATCCATCCGAGCGGTGTGGGTGTTGATCGGTATCTGGGTGACCTGCAGATCACCCAGCGCGAGCCCGGCGGCGGCGTCGTTGTCGCCGTGTCCGGAGAGGTTCTGCCACGCCAACAACACCTGAACCAGCGGGTGGTGAGTGAGAGACCGGGTGGGATTGAGCCGCTCGACGAGCAATTCGAACGGTACGTCCTGGTGTTCGTAGCCCGCGAGGCTGCGCTGTCTGACCTGGGCCAGCAGCTCGCCGACGGTGGGATCGCCGCCCACCTCGACCCGCAGCACCAGGGTGTTGACGAAGAACCCGACCAGCTCATCGAGTACCGGATCGCTACGCCCGGCGATCGGGAACCCGACCGCTACATCGGAACTGGCGCTCAGCCGTGACAACAGCACCGCCAACGCGGCCTGAACGACCATGAAACTAGTCGCATTGTGCTCGGCGGCGACCGCACGTACCCGCTGCTGCAACGCCGCGGGCCAGTGCACCGCCACGCTGGCGCCTTGCTGATCGGCGACAGGCGGATACGGCCGATCGGTGGGCAGCTGCAGGCGTTCGGGCATCCCGGCCAGCGCGTCCTTCCAGTAGGCAAGCTGCGTGGCGATCGGACTCTCGTGGTCGTCGAGATCGCCGAACTGTGCACGTTGCCAGAGCGTGTAATCGATGTACTGCACGGGCAATTCGGCCCAGCTCGGAGCCTGCCGTGCGCACCGGCTGGCATACGCCTCGCCCAGGTCACGCATCAGGGGAGTGACCGACCAGCCGTCGGCGGCGATATGGTGCACCACGCCGACCAGCACGTGCTCGTCATCCGCGACGCGGAAAAGACGTCCCCGCAAAGGGATCTCGGTTGACAAGTCAAACGCGTGACGCGCGGCTTCATCAATTGCCTCGCCGAGCCGGCTCGCCGACCATCCGGCGGCATCAATGACATCCCAACTCAAGTCGACTAGTTCGGTGGAAACGACACGCTGCTGTGGGATCCCCTCGGGCGCGGCAATCACGGTGCGCAGGATTTCGTGGCGGCTCACCACGTCGGCGAGCGCAGCCGCCAGCGCGTCGGCATCGAGGCGCCCGCGCAGTTGCAGGGCCACCGCCAAGTTGTAGACCGCCGAGGGCCCCTGCAACTGGTCGATGAACCACAACCGACTCTGGGCGAACGACAGCGGGATCACCGCGGGTCGCTCTACGGCCACCAATGGCTCACGCCCTCCATCAGCGTACCGAGGCGGCGCGCCAACTGGGCCACCGTGGGCGCGTCGAACAAGCGCGCAACGAGAGTTGGTGCCCAAGCCAGCTTTGATCGCGGCGATCAGGCGCATCGCCAACAACGATTCCCCGCCGAGGTCGAAGAACGAGTCGTCGATGCCGACGCGTTCGAGACCGAGGACCTGGGTGTAGATGCCGGCCAGGATTTCTTCGGTAGGGGTGGTCGGGGCGCGGTAGTGATGGCCCCCGGTGTATTCGGGTGCGGGCAGGGCGCGGGTGTCGAGTTTGCCGTTGACCGTCATCGGCAGGGTGTCGAGGACCACGACGGCGGCGGGGACCATGTAGGGCGGGAGTCGGTCGGCCAGCTGGTTGCGTATAGCGGCGGGGTCTGCGGTTCCGGTGATGTAGCCGATGAGGCGTTTGTTGCCGGGCTGGTCTTCGCGGGCGATCACCACCGCCTGATGCACCCCGTCCAGCCGGGCTAGTGCGGTTTGGATTTCGCCGAGTTCGATGCGGTAGCCGCGGATCTTGACCTGCTCATCAGCGCGCCCCAGGTATTGCAGTTGTCCGTCGGGGCGCCAGCGCACCAGGTCGCCGGTGCGATACATCCGCGCTCCGGGCTCCCGAACGGGCACGCCATGAAGCGAGACGCGCTCAGCCCGGGCCGGCGCCATAGCCGACCCCGACGCCGCGGCCCGCGATGTACAACTCGCCGACGACGCCGGCCGCCACCGGCCGCAACCACTCGTCGAGCACGAACAATGCTGCGCTCGGTACCGGCGCACCGATCGGCGGCGCCCCCGATCCGGCCGCCAAAGGCGCACTCTTGGAGACCCACATGGTGGTTTCGGTGGGGCCGTAGACGTTGACCATCACCCGTCCGGGTGCCCACTGGTCGACCATCTCGGCCGGGCAGGCTTCGGCGCCGATCACCAGTGCGGCCGACTCCAAGCCGTCCGGCGACAATGCCCGAACCGCAGAGGGGGTTTGGGTGAGCACCGTGACCTGTTCGCCTACCAGCAGGGCGTGGAAGTCATCGGGGGAACGCGCCACCGACTCGGGCACCACGACCAGCCGGCCGCCGTGCAACAGCGCACCCCAGATCTCCCACACCGAGAAGTCGAAGGCGTAGGAGTGGAACTGTGTCCACACCTGATGTGGTGCCAGATCCACGCCGATGTCGAGTGATTCGAACAATTGGACGACGTTGTACTGGGTGACGGCGACGCCTTTGGGAACGCCGGTGGTGCCCGAGGTGTAGATGATGTGGGCGATATCGTCCGGGCGGGCGCCGGCAACGGGGTGCCGGGCTGGTGTCAACGACGGGGTCGTGGACATCGATTACCGACAGTCGCACCCGTCGAGCCGCTCAGCCAGTTCGGCGGTGGTGATCGCGGCGATCGGCGCCGAATCGGTGATCATGAACTGGATTCGGGCCGGCGGGTGCGCGGGGTCGATCGGCAGGTACGCCGCCCCCGTCTTCAACACCGCCAGGATCGCCACGATCGCCTCGGCGGACCGGGTGAACAGCAGCGCCACACACTGCCCGGGCCCAGCGCCGTGGCCAGACAGCAAGTGCGCCAACCGGTTCGACGCCTCATCGAGTTCCCGATACGACAGTGAACGGCCCTCGAAGGTCACCGCGACCGCGTCGGGGGTGCGCGCCGACCTGCGCGGCGAACACCACCGGAATCGACACCGGCGCCGTCGGCAGGGTCAACACCGCCCGATTGCCCCACTCATCCAGGTCGGCGCGCTCATCTTCGTCGAGCAGATCGATCGACAACAACCGCCGCGTCGCGTCGGTCGTCATGATTCCCGCCCCGTATCGCCGGTCATGGCCACCAACACCCGTTTGAACCGCTCGGTGAGCCTTTCGATACTGGCGGGGTCGAACACGTCGGTGTCGAATTCGATGCGCAGGCCCAGTTCGTCGCCCGGTATGGCCACCATCGCCAGCGGGTAGTGGTTGTAGTCGCGGGTGATGATGTCGGCGATGGCCAACCCGTTGGCACCGAACAATGCGGCGGTGTCGAGGGGGTAGTTCTCGTAGACGAACAGGGTGTCGAACAGTTGCTCGTGGCCGGTGGCGCGGTGGATCTCGGTGAGCGCCAGGTGCTGGTGTTCGAGTGTGTGGTTGTGGGCGCTCTGCAGCTGGTCGAGCAGATCCGCGATGGTGGTGGCCGCCGTGACGCGCGCCCGCACCGGCACCGTGTTGATCAACAGTCCCACCATGGATTCCGCGCCGGGCACGTCGGTGGGCCGCCCGGATACCGCGGTGCCGAACACGACATCGTGGCGGCCGGTCAACGACATCAGCGTCTGCACCCACGCGGCCTGCAGCACCGTGCTGACGGTGGTGTGGCAGGAACGGGCCAGCGCGTTGAGGGCCCGCGTCGTCTCGGCGGGCACCCGGTCGGTTTCACTGCCTCGGGCGCCGAGCCCCAACCGGCCCGGTGGGCCGACCAGGGTGGGCGTGTCGAAGTCGGCCAGCACCTCACGCCAGGCCGCCTGGGCGGCCTCGAGGTCTCGCTCGGCCAGCCAGGTGACGAAGCGGCGGAACGACCCGGCCGCCGGTAGCCGGTGTCCGTAATAGCCGGCGAATATCTCCCGCGCCAGGATCGGCAGCGACCAGCCGTCGAGCACGATGTGGTGATTCGTCAGCACGATCCGGTGCCGCTCTGGTGCGGTGCGGATCAACGCCACCCGGAAGGCCGGCGGATGGTCGAGGTCACAGACCGCGGCGCGCTCGGCCGCGCACACCTGCTGGATCTGCTCCTCGGAGTCCAATCGTAGATACTGCCAAGGGATTTCGGGGTTGGCGGGAATGATCTGTATCGGCTGCTCGAATTGCTGGCTGAAACGGGCGGCGAGGTTGGGGTGGCGATTGACCACCGCCTGCACGGCGTCGCGCAGGCGGTCCGGGTCCAGCGGGCCGGTCATGGTGATGTCGAGCTGCACCGCATACACGTCGTCATGGTTGCCCGTGTGGCGTTGGCGTGGAAGAGAAGTCCCTGTTGCATCGGGGTCAGTGGTAGGACGTCGGCGATCCGGTAGTGCTGCGTCAGTTCGTCGATCTGCTGTTGGCTGAGGTGGGCGGGGGCGATGTCGGACGGGGTCAGTCCGCCGCCGCCCGAGGCGACATGGGCGCAGATGCCGGCCAGGGCGTCGAACCACAGTTGGCTCAGACGGCTGATCTGGTCGCGGTCGAGTGCCGATGGAGCCCACGTCCAGGTGGCGTTCAGGGTGGGGCCGGCCTGGGTGTCGATGGTGGCGGCGTTGAGTTCCACGGTGTGCCCCAGCGGCATTGGGACCGCAGTGGCGGCGGCGGTGACCGAGAAGCCGTCTTGGCTGATGTGCCACAGCGCATCGGACATGTCGGCGGCGCCGGCGCCGAGTCGTCCCAGATAGTTGAATCCGATCGCCGGGTCCGACCCGGCCAGGTCGACGTCGGTGTTGAGGTAGCGCAGCAGACCGTAGGTCAAACCGTCGGGCAGGGCGCGGAGTTGTTCTTTGGCGTCCTTGATGACCGGGCCGAGTGCCGGGTCGCCGGCGGTTACTTGTGTCCAGCGCAGTCCGCCGACGGTCAGTGCCACGGGGTATTTGGTGGTGAACCAGCCCACAGTGCGGGACAGGTCGACGTCGGGGGCGAGTTCTTCGTTGCGGCCGTGGCCTTCGACATCGATGCCGATCGGGGTGTGTTGGTCACCCAAGAATTCCGTGCACGCCAGGCCGAACGCGATCAGCAAGATGTCTTGCACGCCGGCGTGAAACGCCGCGGGTACCTCGCCGAGCAGCAGGCGGGTGGTCGCGACATCCAGTGTCGGTGACAGGTCCGGCACTCGCGTAGGTGTCGAGCTCGGGTCGGGGTGCCGGTAGCGCGGCCGGGATGGCCGCCACCCGCCTCCACTTGTCGGCGCACTCCACGACTGTCGAGATCGCGCGTGTTCGGCCAGTCGGGATGCCCACGTCGGAACGACGTCCCCGCGGCCGGCAATGCCACTGGTTGTCCGCTGTGGTGTTGGGCCCAGGCGATATTGAGGTCCTCCAACAGGATGCGCCAGGACACCGCGTCGACGGCCAGATGGTGGATCATCAGTGCCAGCTGCCCGGTGTGCGCACCCACAGCGCGCTGAGCATCATCCCGTTGGCCGGGTTCAACCGGGATCGGGCCGCTGCCAACGCCTCATCGGAGAGCACGTCGACGGTGTGCAAGCAGTCGGCGGCGTCGACCGTACCGGCGTCGGGCACGTGTAACGACCAGTCCCCGGCGCCATCGTCATTCACATGTAGCCGCAGCATGGCATGCCGATCCAGAAGGGCCTGCAGCACCACAACCACATCGGTGGGGGTGACTCCAGCCGGGGCTTGCACCGCTACCGTCTGGTTGAACTGATCGACCGGACCGTCCACGTCGTGCAGCCAACGCATGATCGGAGTCGCCATCACCGTCCCGACACCCTCGTCCGCCGGACCGACTTTTGCGTCGGCGACTCCGGCGACTTGGGCCAGCCGGGCGACGGTCTGCTCGACGAAGATGTCGCGTGGGCGGCACGTCAGGCCGGCTCCGCGGGCGCGGGCGACCACTTGCATCGACAGGATGCTGTCGCCGCCGAGGTCGAAGAAGGAGTCGTCGATGCCGACGCGGTCGAGGCCGAGGACCTGGGCATAGATCCCGGCCAGGATCTCCTCGACCGCGTCGGTCGGGGCGCGGTAGTGCTGGCCCCCCGTGTATTCGGGCGCCGGCAGGGCGCGGGTGTCGAGTTTGCCGTTGACCGTCACCGGCAGCGCGTCGAGGACGACGACGGCGGCGGGCACCATGTAGGGCGGGAGTCGGTCGGCCAGCTGGTTACGTATAGCGGCGGGGTCTGCGGTTCCGGTGATGTAGCCGATGAGGCGTTTGTCGCCGGGCTGGTCTTCGCGGGCGATGACGACGGCCTGGTCGATGCCGTCGAGTGCGGCCAGTGCGGTTTGGATTTCGCCGAGTTCGATGCGGTAGCCGCGGATCTTGACCTGTTCGTCGGCGCGGCCGAGGTATTGCAGTTGCCCGTCGGGGCGCCAGCGGACCAGGTCGCCGGTGCGGTACATCCGGGCTCCGGGTTCGCCGAAAGGGCATGCCAGGAATCGGGTCGCGGTCAGGCCGCTCCGGCGCCAATATCCAACGCCCACACCGCGGCCCGCGACATACAGTTCGCCGACCACCCCGGTGGGTACCGGGCGTAGCCATTCGTCGAGGACGAACAGTGCGACGGTTGAGACGGGCGCGCCGATCGGAGCGGCGCCCGACCCTTCGCTCAGCGGTGCGCTCATCGAGGCGTAGACGGTGATCTCGGTGGGGCCGTAGGCGTTGACCATCACCCGTCCGGGTGCCCACTGGTCGACCGTCTCGGCGGGGCAGGCCTCCCCGCCGAGCAGCAGCGCCACGGACCCCAGCCCCTGCGGAGACATTGCGGTGGACCGCGGATGGGGTTTGGGTGAGGACCGTGACCTGTTCGCGTACCAGCAGGGCGTGGAAGTCATCGGGGGAACTTGCGATGTCTTCGGGGACGACGACCAGCCGGCCGCCGTGCAACAGCGCACCCCAGATCTCCCACACCGAGAAGTCGAAAGCATAGGAGTGGCACTGGGTCCACACCTGATGGTGCAATCCGGCCGATGTGGGGCTGGATGCCACCAGGTGCGCCAGGTTGTGGTGGCTGATGGCCACGCCCTTCGGGGTGCCGGTGGTGCCCGAGGTGTAGATCAGGTACGCGATATCGTCCGGGGCTGGCGTCGGCACTGCGGTGCCGGGGTGGGTGTCGATGGCGGGGTCGTTGACGTCGATGACCGACACGTCGCAGCCGTCGAGTCGGTCGGCCAGCCCAGTGGTGGTGACCGCGGCGATCGGCGTCGCATCGGTGATCATGAACTGGATTCGGGCCGGCGGGTAGTGCGGGGTCGATCGCCAGGTACGCCGCCCCGGTCTTCAACACCGCCAGCATCGCCACGATCGCTTCGGCGGACCGGGTGAACAGCAGCGCCACGCACTGTCCGGGCCCAGCGCCGTGACCAGACAGCATGTGCGCCAACCGGTTCGAGGCCTCATCGAGTTCCCGATACGACAGTGAACGGCCCTCGAAGGTCACTGCGACCGCGTCAGGCGTGCGTGCCACCTGCGCGGCGAACACCACCGGAATCGACACCGGCGTGGCCGGCCGGGTCAACGTGGCGCGGTTGCCGACCTCATCGAGGCGGGTGTGTTCACCGGCCTCGAGCACATCGATCGACGACATTGCCGTGTGGGATTCGTGGTCATCGCCGCCAACACCCGCTGCAACCGCTCGATCAGGGTTTTGATGCCGGCGGTGTCGAACACGTCGGTGCGGAATTCGACTGTCCCGCCGATGCCGGCGGGCTCACCGGCGTCGGTGAATTGTTCGGCCAGGGAGAACGACAAGTCCATCCGCGCGGTGTGGGTGCCGATCGGCAGCTGGGTGACCTGCAGATCACCCAACGTCAGCCCGGCAGCGAGATCGGTGGCGTCGTGTCCGGGCAGGTTCTGCCAGGCCAACATCACCTGGACCAGGGGGTGATGGGTCAGCGACCGGGTCGGGTTGAGCCGCTCGACGAGCACCTCGAACGGCACGTCCTGGTGCTCAAAGGCGGCCAGGCTGCGCTGTCGCACCTGGGCAAGCAGGTCGGCAAGACTGGGATCGCCGCCTAGGTCGACCCGCAACACCAGCGTGTTGACGAAGAACCCGACCAGATCGTCGAGTGCGGGGTCGCGGCGTCCGGCGATCGGGAACCCCACCGCCACATCAGAACTCGCGCTGATCTTGGACAGCAGCACCGCCAGGGCGGCCTGGATCACCATGAAGCTGGTCGCGTTGTGCTCGCGGGCCACCTCACGCACCCGCTGCTGCAACTGCGCTGGCCACTGAACCGTCACACTCGCGCCGCGTTGATCGGCCACCGGCGGGTAGGGCCGATCGGTGGGCAGCGCCAGCCGCTCGGGCATCCCGGTCAGCGCCTCCTTCCAGTAGGCCAACTGCGCGGCGATCGGGCTGTCCTGATCGGCCAGGTCACCGAACTGGGCGCGCTGCCACAACGTGTAATCGATGTACTGCACCGGCAATTCAGCCCAGCCAGGGACTCGGCCTTCGCAGCGGTCGGCGTAGGCGACACCGAGATCGGCCACCAGCGGGGTGATCGACCAGCCGTCGGCGGCGATGTGGTGCACCACGCCCGCCAGCACGTGCTCGTCGTCGGCGACACGGAAAAGCTTCGCCCGCAATGGGATCTCGGTACTCAGGTCAAACGAGTGACCCGCCACCGCTCCGATGGCCTCGTCAAGTCGGGCCGCCGACCATCCGGCGGCATCCGTGACATCCCAACCGAACTCGGCCCACTCGGCCGGAACGACAAGCTGCTGGGGTATCCCCTCCGGCGCGGCGATCAGTGTGCGCATGCTCTCGTGCCGGGCCACCACATCGGCCAGCGCCGCGTACAACGCTCCCGCGTCAAGCGGGCCGTGGAGTCGCAATGCCACCGCCATGTTGTACACCGGCGAGGGCCCCTGCAACTGATCCAGGAACCACAACCGGCTCTGGGCGAACGACAACGGAATCACCGCGGGCCGCTCACGCGCCACCAGCGGTTCACGCCGACCGGTTTCCTGCGCACCGATCCGGGGCGCCAGCTTCGCGACCGTGGGGGCGTCGAACAAGGTGCGCACCGACAGGTCGACCCCCAGGCCGCTGTTGATCGCGGCGATCAGACGCATCGCCAACAACGAATCGCCGCCGAGGTCGAAGAACGAGTCGTCGATGCCGACGCGTTCGAGGCCGAGGACCTGGGTGTAGATGCCGGCCAGGATTTCTTCGGTGGGGGTGGTCGGGGCGCGGTAGTGATCGCCCCCGGTGTATTCGGGTGCCGGTAGGGCGCGGGTGTCGAGTTTGCCGTTGACCGTCACCGGCAGTGCGTCGAGGACGACGACGGCGGCCGGCACCATGTAGGGCGGGAGTCGGTCGGCCAGCTGGTTACGTATAGCGGCGGGGTCTGCGGTTCCGGTGATGTAGCCGATGAGGCGTTTGTCGCCGGGCTGGTCTTCGCGGGCGATCACCACCGCCTGATGCACCCCGTCCAGCCGGGCGAGTGCGGTTTGGATTTCGCCGAGTTCGATGCGGTAGCCGCGGATCTTGACCTGCTCATCAGCGCGCCCCAAATATTGCAGTTGTCCGTCGGGGCGCCAGCGCACCAGGTCGCCGGTGCGATACATCCGCGCTCCGGGTTTCCGAACGGGCACGCCAGGAAGCGGGACGCGCTCAGCCCGGGCCGGCGCCAATAGCCGACCCCGACGCCGCGGCCCGCGATGTACAACTCGCCGACGACGCCGGCCGCCACCGGCCGCAACCACTCGTCGAGCACGAACAATGCTGCGCTCGGTACCGGCGCACCGATCGGCGGCGCCCCCGATCCGGCCGCCAAAGGCGCACTCTTGGACACCCACATGGTGGTTTCGGTGGGGCCGTAGACGTTGACCATCACCCGTCCAGGTGCCCACTGGTCGACCATCTCGGCCGGGCAGGCTTCGGCGCCGATCACCAGTGCGGCCGACTCCAAGCCGTCCGGCGACAATGCCCGGACCGCAGAGGGGGTTTGGGTGAGCACCGTGACCTGTTCGCGTACCAGCAGGGCGTGGAAGTCATCGGGGGAGCGCGCCACCGACTCGGGTACCACGACCAGCCGCCCGCCGTGCAGCAGCGCACCCCAGATCTCCCACACCGAGAAGTCGAAGGCGTAGGAGTGGAACTGTGTCCACACCTGATGTGGTGCCAGATCCACGCCGATGTCGAGTGATTCGAACAATTGGACCACGTTGTACTGGGTGACGGCGACGCCTTTGGGAACGCCGGTGGTGCCCGAGGTGTAGATGATGTGGGCCACGTCATCGGGTGCCGGCGTGGGCAACGGGGTGCTGGGTCGGTGTCGACGGCGGGGTCGTTGACATCGATGATCGGCAGATCGCAACCGTGAAAACGGTCGGCGAGTGCGGGGGTGGTGATCGCGGCGATCGGCGCCGAATCGGTGATCATGAACTGGATTCGGGCCGGCGGGTGCGCAGGGTCGATCGGCAGGTACGCCGCCCCCGTCTTCAACACCGCCAGGATCGCCACGATCGCCTCGGCGGACCGGGTGAACAGCAGCGCCACACACTGCCCGGGCCCAGCGCCGTAGCCAGACAGCAAGTGCGCCAACCGGTTCGAAGCCTCATCGAGTTCGCGATACGACAGCGAACGGCCCTCGAAGCTCACCGCCACCGCGCCAGGAGCCCGCGCGACCTGCGCGCCGAACACCTCCGGAATCGACACCGGCACCATCGGCACGGCCAACACCGCCCGATTGCCCCACTCATCCAGCTCGCCCGCTCACCGCCATCGAAGGGATCGATCGACGAGAGCCGCCGCCTCGGATCGGCAGCCATCGCCATCAACACCCGCTGCAAGCGTTCCGCCAAATCCGCCACGTCGAAACTCGAGAATGGCTGGCCCGCACCCGCGGTACTGAGAAAGAGGTCATCACCGACGCCGGCGAAGAACAACCCGAAGCCGCTCACCTGACCAGAACTGGTGTACGTGGCGGAAGCCTTGACGCCACCGAAGTCCAAGGCGAATGTCGACGGGATGAAATTGACGTTCACCCTGTCGGTGGGCTGCCCCGGGTCACGGGAGTAGGCTTTGCGCTCTAGGGCTTGCACCGGATACCGCTGATGTTGCAACGCTTCTCGTATTCGAGTGCCAACATGCTCGCAGAAGTCGGCGACTGTAGCTCCCGGGGAAACGTTCAATACCAGTGGAACAATCCCGGAGACCATCCCCGGCAGTGTCTTCGACTCCAGCCGTACTCGCCTGCTGACCGGGAAGTCGAGCACCACCTCTGAGTCCTCAGCGCACCAGCCATGTACCAACAGCGCGCACGCCGCAGTGATCACCGACGATCGTGGCACGTTCCATGCGTCCGACAACTCGTGAACTCGGCGAAGGACCGCAGGGTCCAATTGAACCGGCGAAGAGGGCAAATGCGGATCGCGCTCGTCCGCGCCCTCGGGTAACCAGTAGCCCGGTCCGCTTTCAGAGGGCAGGTTATTCGTCCAGTAGTCCTGATCCGCAAGATAATCGGCCGACGACTCGTATTCGAGCTCGATGCCGATCAAGTCCTTCAACGAGCCGAAGAAGGCAGGAGGAATGGGTGACCCGGAAACCACCGCGGAGTAGACAGCGGCGATCCGATGGCCAACCAGCGCAAGGCCCGATCCGTCGGCGATGATGTGATGGCAGCAGGTGAACCAGTAGAACTCCGCGGGTCCTGTTTTGAACAATGCGAACTTGAACAGCGGACCGGAGAACGGCATCGGAGTGCGTTGGATCGATGACGCGATCTCGAAGGCTTCCTGCGCGGGATGCTTCGAGCGGCTCAGGTCGTGGTAGTCGAGCTCGATGTCCGGGTAATCGACCGCGTGTTGGAAGACCTGGCCGTTCTCCTCGAAGAAAGCGGCCCTGGCCGATTCGGCCTCCTGCATCACCCGGCGGATCGCCCACTTGAGCGGATTACGCTGGACCGGGCCCTCGATCTTCACGAAGAGACCCAGTTGCCACTGGGTGCCGAAACGACCCGTTTGCTGCGCAAGCCAGATGTCCAGTTGCCCGCGCGTCAGCGGAAGGGCCCGCTCATCAAGGTCCATCTGACCGCCCCCCGATGTCAGCCGGCATCTGGGGCGCCAGCTGTCTGCACAGCAGCTCCGCCAAACCGCGAATGGTGATGGTGGTCATGTCGGTGGACGAGACGCGAACCCCCGTTTCGGACTCTATGCGGGTACGTAATTCCAGGGCACCGAGTGAGTCCAGGCCGTACCCGGAGAGCGGCCGGTCGGGATCGACGCTGCGACGCAGGATCAGACTGACGTCATCGGAGATCAGGCGCCGCAGTCGGGGTGGCCACTCTTCCGGGGGCAGCTCGTCGAGCTCGGCTCGCAGCTTGCTTGTACCCGTGGCATTTTGCGCACTGGACCGGAAAGCCTCGGCGAAGGGGCTGCGCTCGGCGAAGACGGTCAACCACGCGCTACCCGTGATCGGCGCATAACCCGTGTACACGCGGTCGTGGCGCAGCAGCGCTTCGAGCGCATACGCGCCCTCGTCGGGAGTGATGGCGACGCCGGAGCTCTCCGCGAGGGCGGTTGCCCGGCCGATCTGGGCCCAGGCGCCCCAGGCGATCGCGGTAGCCGGGAGGCCCCGGGCCCGCCGCCAGTGAGTGAAGGCGTCCAGCCAGCTGTTGGCCGCGGCGTAGGCACCCTGCCCGGGCGAACCGACCATCGCGGCCGCCGACGAGAATGAGCAGAACCAGTCCAGCGGCTGCCCGGCGGTGGCGGTGTGCAGGTTCCATGCCCCGAAAACCTTTGGTGCCCAGTCATGCTCGACGATCTCGTCGGTGATACTGGCCAGAGTGGCATCCTCGACCACCGCCGCCGCATGCAGCACCCCCCGCACGGGAAGGCCGGTGGCGGTAGCTGTGGATACCAGGCGCTGCGCCGTGCCGGCATTGGCGATGTCGCCGCACTCCACCATGACGTCGGTGCCGATCGCGCGGATGAGATCGATCGTCTGCAGCGCCTCGGGCGTTGGGTGGGAGCGCGAGCAGAGCACGATGCGCCCGCAGCCGGCCGACGCCATCTTCTCGGCCAGGAACAACCCCAGGCCGCCAAGTCCGCCGGTGATGATGTAGGCGCCGTCGCGGCGGTAGACGCTGGCCTGTGCCGGCGGCACCACGACACGACACCTGCCGGTATGCGGAACATCGAGAACGAGTTTGCCGCTGTGTTGGGCCCCACTCATCAGCCGGATCGCCGTGGCGGCATCGGCAAGCGGGTAGTGCGTGCTCTGCGGCACCGGCAGTGACCGTCCGCGGTGGCTTGGTAGACCGTGCTCAACACGTCGCGTAGCCGGTCGGGGTGGCTGTAGGCCAGCAACCCCAGATCGACGGCGTAGAACGCGAGGTTGCGGCGGAACGGGAAAAGACCCAACCGGGTGTCGCCGTAGATGTCCCGCTTGCCGATCTCGACGAATCGTCCACCGAGCGCCAGTAATTCGAGTCCAGCGCGCTGAGCGGCGCCGGAGACCGAGTTGAGCACGATGTCGACGCCGTACCCGTCGGTATCCGCGGGTATCCGATCGGCGAACTCCAGGCTGCGCGAGTCGTAGACGTGCTCGATACCCATGTCGCGCAACAACTGCCGCCGTTGCTCACTGCCGGCGGTGGCGAAGATCTCGGCTCCCGCGGCGCGGGCGATGGCGATGGCCGCCTGTCCCACGCCCCCGGTCGCGGAGTGAATCAACACCTTGTCCCCGCTCCTGATGCGGGCCAGGTCATGCAGGCCGTACCAGGCGGTGGCGTGCGCGGTGGTCACCGCGGCCGCCTGTTCGTCGGCCAGACCTGCAGGCAGGGTGACGGCCCGGCGCGCGTCGCACGTGATGAACGTGGCCCAGCAGCCGTCGGCGCACAGACCCCCGACATGATCGCCCACCGCGTGGTCGGTGACGTCTGGTCCTACCGCGGTCACCACTCCGGCGAAGTCGGTCCCCAGTTGCGGCAGCTGCCCGTCGAATGCCGGGTAGCGGCCAAACGCGATCAGCACGTCGGCGAAGTTTATGCTGGACGCGCAGACCGCAACCTCGATCTGGCCTGGGCCCGGCGGAACACGTTCGCAGGCAACGAGTTCCATCGACTCCAGATCGCCGGGAGTCCGGATCTGCAGACGCATCCCGTCGCGCTCATGGTCGTTTACGGCGGTATGTCGCTCCTCTGGGCGAAGCGGAGTGGGGGACAAGCGCGCCACATACCAAGCGCCGTCTCGCCAAGCCGTTTCGTCCTCCTCCGACCCGCTGAGCAGTTGCTGGGCCAGCTGCTCGGCATCGGTGGCGTCGTCCACGTCGATCTGGCTGGCGCGCAAGTGCGGATGTTCGATTCCAACCACCCGCATCAGGCCCCGCAGTCCAGCCTGCTCCAGATTGGCCACGTCACTGGCCACTACGGTTTGGGCGTTACGCGTGACGACATACAAGCGGGGGAGCTCGCCGGGGATCTCCGGCAGTTCGCGGATGATCCGCACCAGATGCTGCACAGACTCGCGGCCCAGAAGCGGGCTGCGGTCGTCGGTGTCGCGGCTCTCCGGTCCAGTGAGTATCACCAGACCGGTGAAACCACCGGCCCGCAGGTGAGTTCCGAGCTGGTCCGCGGTGCGGTCGTGGTCGGCGTGCGGCGGCCAGCTCATGGTGGTGGCTTGCGCGCCATGGCTTCTCAACGCGTCGGTCAACGAGGTGGCGACCGCGTCGGTGGTGGCGGTGTCGATCAGCAGCCAGGCTCCGGCGTCGGTGCGTTCCACCTCGGGCACTTCCCGTTGCCGCCATTCGATGGTCAGCAGCCGGGTGGCCAGCACCCGATCGTTGTTGCCGTTCTCGGTTGCGCCGGTGCCCAATCTCAGGCCCCTCACTGTGACCAGCACCGCTCCGTGCTCGTCGAGCACATCGAGGTCGGCCTCGACCCCGGACGTATCGGCCTTCGTCACCCGCGTGTAGCAATAGCGGGCAGTGCGGGCCATACCGTAGGCGCGGAGTCGACGGATGCCCAACGGCAACGCCAGCACATCTTCGCCGAGGGCCTGGACCGCTGGATGAGCCGCGACGGACTGAAAACAGGCATCCAGCAGCGCCGGGTGGATGCGGTAAGCATCTTGTTGCGAGCGGATCTGACGGGGTAACGCGACCTCGACCAGCACGGTGTCGGCTGCCCCCTCGCCGGTGTGCACCGCGGCGAGGCCGGCGAAAGCCGGACCGTAATGCACACCACGGTGTTCCAGCCGTTTGCGCACCTCGGTGCCGTTCTCACGGCCCGGGTGTGCGGCCAGCAGTGCGGACATGTCGTGCGCAGGAGGCTGCTCTTCGTCCGCGGCGTGGAGGACTCCGGCAGCCTGCCGCGCGTGTTCGCCCCCGTGATTGGTTTCCACGGCGAAGTCGGCGACGCCCGGCGATGACACTACGGCCGAGGCGCCGACCGTGGTCTGCTCGTCCAGCAGTAGCGCCTGCTCGAAGCGGATGTCGCGGATCTCAGAAGCCTCGCCGAGCACAGCACGCGCGGCCGCCAGCGCCATCTCGCAGTAGGCGGCTCCCGGAAGCACTGCCACATCGCGAATCTGATGATCGCCTAGCCATGGCTGGGCGGCGGTGCCGACCTCGGACTGCCAGACGTGGCGTTCCGGTTCCTCCGGCAGGCGCACGTGCTCGCCCAACAGCGGATGTACCGAAACGGTGCAACCACCATGTGTCGGCGATTCCTGAGCGCCGCGGGTGAACAAGAGCCGACGGCGAGTCCAGGTTGGCAGCGGTGCGTCCACCAGCTTCCCATCCGGGTAGAGCACGGAGAAGTCCACTGCGGCGCCCGCGCTGTGCAGATCTGCCACAAACCCGCGCAGCCCGTATGGCAGCGCTTGGTCGCGGCGCATACCGGCCAGAGCTGCCAGCGACATGTCGAGACTGCGCGCGGTCTGCTCGACCGCATGCGTGAGCAGTGGGTGGGGCGACAACTCGGCGAAGACCCGGTAGCCATCCTCCAGGGCAGCTTGCACCGCCGGGGCGAACCGCACCATCTGGCGCAGATTGTCCACCCAGTAACCCGCATCGCACAGCGGCTCGTCGCGCGGGTCGTACTGGGTGGCCGAGAAGTATGGGATCTCCGGTGACATCGGACGCAGCTCGGCGAGCGCGTCGTACAACTCGTCGAGGATCGGATCGACCTGCGGCGAGTGGGAGGCCACATCGACGGCGATCTCGCGCGCCATCACATCACGCCGCTCCCAGGCGGCGACCAGATCGCGAACGGTCTGGGTGGCACCGCCGATCACGGTGGACTGCGGCGAGGCCACGACCGCGACCACGGCGTCATTGACGCCGCGGGTGATCAGCTCCGAAAGCACTTGCTGGGCGGGTAGTTCCACTGACGCCATGGCGCCGGCGCCGGCGATGCGGGACATCAGCCGCGAGCGCCGGCAGATGACGCGCACCCCGTCTTCGAGCGACAGGGCGCCGGCGACGACGGCTGCGGCGGCCTCGCCGAGTGAATGCCCGATGACCGCGCCCGGCCGCACCCCGTAGGAGCGCATGGTGGCGGCCAGCGCGATCTGCATGGTGAACAGGGTCGGCTGGACCCGGTCGATGGCGGTCACGAGCTGCGGCCCGGTCATCGCTTCGGTGACCGAGAAGCCGGACTCGCGCACGATCAGTGGCTCGAGCCGCCGCGACGGCGGCTGCGAACGCCGGTTCGGTCGCCAGCAACTCGGCACCCATCCGAGCCCACTGCGAACCCTGTCCGGAGAACACCCACACCGGTCCGCGGTCGTCCTGCCCAACCGCGGCCTGATACGGAGTGTCGCCGTCGGCGACCTCGTGCAAGGCATCGGTGAGCTCAGTCCGGCTGCCTGAAATGACCGCGATGCGGACTGGGCGGTGCGCGCGCCGACGCGCCAGGGTGTAGGCCAGATCTGGTAACGCCACATCCTGGTGTGTGCTCACCCAGTCGGCCAGCCGGCCGGCAGTGCGACGCAGTTCGTCGGCTGAGCTGGACGACAGTGGGAAAATCAGCGGTTCCGGGATAGGCGTTTCGACGGGGACATCTTCGCGCGCAAGGGCTTCGGTAGCGTGCTCCGGTGCCTGCTCCACGATGGCATGCACGTTGGTTCCGGACAGTCCGTACGACGACGCCGCCGCCCTACGGGAATGGTGGCCGTTGGTGGGCCATGGTGTGATCTCCTGTGGCACAAAGAGCTTGGTATCGACTCCGGGCCATTTCATCGGGCAGCCGAGTGAAGTGAAGATTCGGCGGAATCACGCCGTGTTGCACGGCCAGAACCGCCTTCATCAGCCCCAATGCTCCGGCGGCGGACTGGGCGTGCCCGAAATTGGTTTTCAGCGTGGCCAGCGCGCAGGGGCCGTCGGTGCCATAGACGTTGGCCAGGCTGGCGTATTCGATCGGGTCCCCAACGGGGGTGCCGGGGCCGTGCGCCTCGACCATGCCGATGCTGCGGGCGTCGACGCCCGCGGCGGCCAATGCTGCCCTGTACACCGCGGTCTGCGCCGTGACCGATGGTGTGGCGATGTTCACGGTGCGGCCGTCTTGGTTGGCGGCAGTGCCGCGAATGACGGCCATGACCCGATCACTGTCGCGCAGCGCGTCGGACAGACGTTTGAGCAACACCACGACGCAGCCTTCGGAGGACACGAACCCGTCCGCCGCGACATCGAACGCATGGCATCGTCCGGTGGGCGACAGCATGCCCTCCGCCGACCCCGCGACGAACTTGCGCGGATCCAGCATCACGGTGGCGCCTCCGGCCAGGGCTAGTTCGCTTTCACCGTCGATCAGGCTGTGACAGGCCAGGTGCACCGCGGTCAAACCAGACGAGCATGCGGTGTCCACTGTCAGCGCGGGACCGTGGAGTCCGAGGGCGTAGGCGATCCGCCCGGACGCCAGGCTGAAGCTGCTGCCGGTGAAGCCATACGGCCCCTCCACGGCGTGCGCATCGGCCGCCAGCAGTTGGTAGTCGCCGTGTGTCAAGCCGACGAACACACCGGTCCGCGAGTCGGTCAGAGTCTCCCGCGTGAGCCCGGCGTGTTCCATAGCCTCCCAGGACGTTTCGAGCAGCAACCGGTGCTGGGGATCGATCGCGGTAGCCTCGCGTTCGCTGATGCCGAAGAACTCATAGTCGAAGCCGGCGATGTCGTCGAGGAACCCGCCCCACTTCGTGATCGACCGACCCGGCACCCCCGGCTGGGGATCGTAGTACTCGTCGGCGTCCCATCGGTCGAGCGGAATCTCAGTGATCAGGTCGTCGCCGCGAAGCAAGGCCTCCCACAGTCGCTCGGGAGAGTCGACTCCCCCGGGAAGCCGACAGGCCATGCCGATGACGGCAATGGGGGTGACACCGATGTTGTCCACAGCCGCTCTCGGTTCCTCAAGCGTGTTCTAATCCGACTGGATCGTCACGCTCGATCAGGCCGCACCCAAATCGCACGTTCAATTATCCGGCCCCGCCCCGGCCAGTCGCTCGCGCAGACTCCTCGGCCGAATATCGGTCCACTTCTGTTCGATGTAGTCCAGGCACGCGGCGCGGTCTGCTTCGCCGTACACCACTCGCCACCCCGCCGGCACATCGGAGAAGGTCGGCCAAAGACTGTGCTGCTCCTCGTCATTCACCAACACGAAAAAGCTGCCATTGTCGTCGTCGAACGGATTAATGCTCATCGGGTCCCCAAAGGTCTAGTGGAACTCAGAACTCCGGCGCAGGACGGTGACTCAATGCAAATAGTACTGCTGTCCACGTCGTTGGTCCGGGTTTCGGCAAGGATGATCGGGACCGTTGACAGCGGGTGGGGTGACACGACGACGCCGATTCGGCGTCGTACGGCAGCTGCCCTCTTGAGACCAGTCTTCTGCGCCGTTCGAGTGCATGAGCCTCTTCGTCGCAGCGCCAGCTCGTCCAGACCCCCGACCGCTGTCAGAACGTGAATCGGAAGATCCGATCGTAGTTCCGAATCGCCGGTATGCCGTACTGCATGCGGTACAGCAATCGTTGCGGTGTGGACGAAATTCTGTCGAACCCGGCGATGATGGGGCTGTCCTGGATGAGGCGCAGCCGGGCGTTCCAGCGCGTGATCTCGCGACCGTCGCGTGTACCCCATTTGATTAGTCCGGACGTGAAGATCGTGGAGAGCCGTGGGCCCCATTCCGACAAGAAATCAGCGAGCAGTTCTCCGCTGTCGAAACGGTCGATCAATCGGTGTAACAGTTCGGTTAACTCTGCGGGGGTCAAATACATCAGAAGGCCTTCCGCGACGATCAGGACGGGACCGCCCGCGGGTAGCTCATTGATCCAGCCGCGATCGGTCACCGATGACCCCACCATCCGATAGGTGTCGGATTCGGAACACAACTGTCGGCGCAACGCAATGACATTGGGCAGGTCGACGTCGAACCACTGCACGCCCTCCGGCGCCGCGATGCGGAACGCGCGACTGTGTAACCCACAACCCAGATGCAGCACGGCTGCAGGCCGATGGTCCTTCAGATATTCGGTGATGAAGGCGTCGAACTGCACGCTGCGCAATGCCACCATGTACTGATTGATCGCGGGATGGACGACTCGATGGATTCGCGCGAAGTCGTAGTCGATCCGCGCGACGTCCCGTGCGGCGTAGTCGTCACCAAGAATCGGCTGCGGCAGTCGACTCTCGCACGCGCGGAGGTACAGCAGGCAGAGATTCGTCCACTCGACCGATCCCCACCGCACGCCGGTGAAGTCCACCTTGTCCCTGTGACCACTCACCGGGTCGCGCGGCTGCTGTCCCTCAGGAATCGTCACAACTCATTCCTCTTGTTCCTCACCGACTGACCCGGAGACCGGTCAGGTCGGTGTCGTTTGCTGGAGATCGGACGCGGGTGGTTGTGCCGCGTTCACGGCAGAGGACGCCGGCCGCTGCCGCCATCGTGACGGCCACCAGTTGGCCCGCCCTACCAGTACCGCCGCCGCCGGCACCGTGACGGTACGGACGAGGAAGGTGTCCAGCAGGATCCCGGTTCCGACAACGAATCCGATCTGGACGTTGGTGGTGATGCTGGCGAACAGCAGACCGAACATCGAGGCTGCGAAGATGAGGCCTGCCGCAGTGATGACACCGCCGGTGGAACCCACGGTGCGGATGACACCGGAACGGATGCCCCGCGGAGACTCGTCACGGATTCTGGAAATGAGCAGCATATTATAATCCGCGCCCATTGCGACCAATATGATGAACGCCAGCCCGGGAACGCTCCAATGTAATTCCTGGCCGAGAATGAATTGGAACATGACGACTCCGATTCCAAGCGCCGCCAGATACGAAATGATTACCGAACCGATCAGGTACAAGGGCGCAACTATCGCTCGCAGCAGCGCGATCAAGATGAGAAATACCACGATAATGGTTAACACTATGATCAACCGAATATCGTGATTGTAGTAGTCGCGCGCATCCCGGAGGGTAGCGGAGTACCCGTTCATGGATATCGAGGCATCGGACAGTACGGTATTCGGTTGTGCCCCCCGTGCTGTATTCGTAACCGAATTGACTGCATCCATTGCGGCGGTGCTGAACGGACTGAATTCCGTTTCTATGAGGTATCTGACCGCATGCCCGTCGGCCGACACGAAGTAGGTCGCAGCTTTCTTGAAATCGTCCGACGTCAACACCTGTGGAGGAATATAGAACCCCGCCATGGATGGCGTTGCCGCGTCATTCTTCATTGCCAGCAAGAACTCGGATGCATTGCCGAGGTCTGCGCCCATGCGTTTGGTTTGGTCCACGAGTTCTTGGACACCGTCGGCCACCTGCCGGCCTCCATCGGCGAGGGAGTCGAGTCCTTTTTGCATGTTGTCCAGTGGGGACTGGCCGCCGCCGGGCCCGGCCATCCCCAGTGCGCCCATAGTGCTCATCGAGCGGGTGAGTGACTTCATCGATTGGGATAGCTTGCTCACCGTCTGCGACAGATTCGACAGTGGCCCAGTCGACTGCAGTTGACCCGCGAGCTTTTCGAGGGTGCCGTCGTTCCGGGCGGTTTGGAGTTGGCGGAACTGGTCACGTGCGGCGGCGCAATCCGGAGTCGCGTCGCAGTACGGGCTGCCATCGAGTGCGATCACTACTGGATCGACCCACTCGGTGTTGTCGGTCAAGTTGCCAAAAGTCTTCTGCAGCGTGTCGCCGAGCGAACGTATGCCGTCGATGAGGCGGTCGGCGTCGCCCAACTGGCCGAACGTCGTGTTCCCGCCGAACTGGTTCTGGACGGTCTGAAGGGCACTGATGACGCTGCCGAATCCGGACATGAGCTTGGTGATCTGGTCGCGGAGTGTCTTGAGCCCGTCGGCCAACTGTGCGGAGCCCGAGGCCAGTCGGTCGAGGTCGGTGTTGCGGTCTTTGATGAGTCCAGATGCGTCGTCTAGCCGTTTGCCTATCTCGCCGGCCTGATGCGTCGTGCTGGCGGCTTCCAGCGGGTCCCCGTTGGGCCTGGTTACCCCCCGAATTGCCTTGATTCCGGGCAGTTGGCTGATTCGCTGTGCCATCTGTTCCATGTCGGCAAGTGCTTTTGGTGTCCTCAAGTCGCGTGGCGATTGGATGAACAGGTATTGGGGAATCATCGAGCTCAACGAGAAATGTCGATCCATCGCGGTGTATCCGAGAGCGCTGTCGACGGATGCGGGCAGAGCTTTGCGGTCGTCGTAGTTGTAGCGGACCACGCCGACACAACCGGCCAGGGCGAGCAACACGATCAAGCTGGCGATTAGATTCGCTTTGGGCCGGCGCACAATGCGTATTCCAGATCGACGCCAAAAACGAGTGGTTAGTTCACGTCGCGGCCTGATCCACCTACGGCGCCCGGTGAGCACAATGATGGCCGGCAGCAGTGTCACCGCGGCGACAAAGGCCACGCCGATCCCAACTGCCAAGGCCGGGCCGGTGGTCGAAAACAACTCGAGTCGGGTGAAGGTCATCCCGAGGAATGTGACGCCGACTGTCGCCGCGGATGCGGCAATCACTTTGCCGATTGAATTGAGCGCCTTCTTCACTGCTTGATCTGAGTCCGCGCCCTGCCGCAGGTAGTCGTGGTAGCGGCTGATCAGAAAGACGGCGTAATCCGTGCCCGCACCGGCGATCATCCCGCTGAGAAAAACCAGGGTCTGGTTGGAAACAGCGAGGCCGAATGAAGAAAGTCCGGCAAGTACAGTCTGCGCGATAGCCAGAGAAACACCTATGGTGATCAAAGGCAGCAACATGGTGACTGGATTTCGGTAGATGATCAGCAGGATCACGAGCAGCAAGGTGACGATCGCCGCCTCGATCCGCACCTGATCGCGCACGCTGACACCAATGACATCGGCGACGGTGGCCGCCGTTCCGGTCAGGTTCGCGGTCACCGCCGTTCCCGCAACCGTGTGTTTGACCATATCGGCAACACGCGTGTAGGCGGCGTTCGCCACCGGTGAGGCCACATCGCCTACGAGGCCGACCGGCAGGATCCAGGCTTTGCCATCCTTACTGCTGAGCGTCTCCCGCAGTTGGGGTGTGGTGACGAAATCCTGCACCATCACGACGTCTTGACTATCCCGGTGCAGACTGTCGACCAGCTTTCGGTAGACCTGCTCGTCGGCCGGCCCCAGACCCTTGTCGTTGGTCATCAGCACCAAGAGCACGTTGTCTTCGGTACCGGACTTGGGAAATGCCTTGGCCATCTCCCGGTTCGAGACCATCGCCGGTGAGTTGGCCGGCAGGGGAGAGATCGGCTGCTTCTGGGTTACGTCTGCCAGCTTGGGGAACAGGGGCGGCAGAACGACGGCCAGAGCAACCCAGAACCCGATCACAAGCCATGGCCACCGGACCACGAGATCGCCTAGTGATTGGAAGACACCAACGGGCCGAGTCGCTGTGCTCGTCGTGTCCGACGGGGGCGACGAGGGTCTGTTTCTCGGCCAGCGCATTAGCAGTCCTGGCCGCGCCCCAGGCCTGAGCGGCGGGTGGGAATGCGTACCGCGCCGCTGTCGTCCTCCACGCGGGCTAACTCGGAGTCCATCGTGGCGAGATATCGGGCAAGTGATGTGCGGCCGAAATGATTACCGGGGAACATCACCGCCATTCATCCCCTGTCAGTTCGGTTCGCGAATATGCAGAGTGGATACCAAGCCTGCCTTCGAATCAGGAAGGCAGGGAGGGAAATTCCCTCATCTGGCCACCGCTGACCATTCCAGGTGTGGAGTGCTTAGTTGAAAGCGAGCGTAGCGGATTACCGTCGCAGAGGAGTGGCGAATCTTGGATTTCGCGCACGGTCGTGTGATGGCCGTCGAGCCAACCGCCGCAACACCAGCCCCCAGCAGTCCAACCGGCGGTGCTCATGGCAGAACGATCTCTAAGCAAACCGGAGGCCAGAAGCGGGCCCGATCCCTCGGCGCACGTGCCGTCCGGTCTTGTCGCGCCGCTCGGAAGCCTGTGCTCATGCGGTGCCGCCAAACGTGACCGAAGGGGGCCGCCTGAGGGGGCCGCCAGCGATAGCCTGCCGCTATGCCACGATCATTTGAATTCTCGGTCGAATCCTCGGTCAGCGTCGAACAGATTCACTCGGCGTTCTCCGAGCAGGATTACTGGCTGGCACGGCTGGCGGCCTTCCGCGGCAGTGGCAAGCTGGACTCACTGACCATCGGCAACGATGGCTCCGTGCATGTGGTCATCGTTCAAGACCTGCGCCAGGATTGGCTTCCTGGGCCGTTCGCAAAGCTCTATCCCGGTGATCTAAAAGTCGTGCAAAGCGAAACGTGGAGCCTGATCGGTCGTGATCGCGTTCGCGGCGAGGTCAGCACCACGGCGCGCGGCGCACTGGGTTCGGGTCGCGGCACGGTTGTGTTAGCACCGGCCCAGATCGACTCCCACCTCGATTGCACTGCAACGGTTGAAGTAAAAGTCCCATTGGTGGGTGGCAAGATTGAAAGTCTCATGTGTCGCCAGATGGTCGAAGCGACTTCCGCGATGCTGCTCTTCACCGGGACGTGGATTGAGGACCATGCATGACGCCGCTTAGGGGGCGGCAGCCTCAGATGGGGTGGGCAGCTCGCCGGTCAGGTAGTGCTGCAGGTTGGGCGCGATGGTCTTGGCGATCTGCTGCGGCGGCATCGACGCGAACGGCTCCAGCTTGATGATGTAGCGGGCCATCACCACGCCGACGAGCTGGGAGGCGACGAACTGCACCCGGATGCGCCCGCTGCCGGGCGGGTTGTCCACCCGCGGGGCGACCTCGGCGGTGATCACCTCCTGCAGGAACGACCTGACCAGGCTGATGTCGGAGCCGGCCAGCATCGAGCGCAGCGTGGCGACCAGCGCGGCGCCCATCTCGGAATCCCACAGCGGCAACAGCAGCGACGGCAGCGCCAGGCCGAGCTCGTCGACGGGCACCTCGCGGAGCGGGCCGAGCACGGCCATGGGGTCGATGGGCAGGTTGATGGCCGCGGCGAACAACTGCTGCTTGGTCCCGAAGTAGTGGTGCACCAACGCCGAGTCCACGCCGGCCGCCGCCGCGATCGCGCGAATCGAGGTCCGATCGATTCCGTTGTGGGCGAACAGTTCTCGCGCGCTGGCCAGGATCCTGTCCCTGGTGTCCGATACGCCGGGCGGGCGGCCGGGGCGTCTCACGGAGTGCGCCGCCGCAGCGTGGCGGCCGCCAGCGCCATGGCGACGACCGCGAAGGCGAGGACCACGACCATGTCGCGGACGGCGACGGCGGTCAGCTCGGCGTGCGCGCTGACCTGCTGTAGCGCCTCGAGCGCGTAGCTGGCCGGCATGGCGTTGCTGATCCACTCCAGCCAGGTCGGCAGTTGAGCCCGCGGGACGATGATGCCCGCAAGCAGGAGTTGCGGGACGATGACGACGGGCATGAACTGAACGGCCTGGAACTCGGTGCGCGCGAACGCACTTGCCAGCAGGCCCAGGCCAACACCCAGGACGGCGTTGATCACCGCGATCACGAACACCCAGAACGGGCTGCCCTTGGTGTCGAAACCGAGCAGCCAGAACGACACGACACACGCCAGGATCGCCTGGGCTGCAGCGGCAATGGAGAACGCGGTGCCGTAGGCGCCCAGCAGGTCCAGCCGGCGCAGCGGGGTGGTCAGGATCCGCTCGAGGGTTCCGGAGGCCCGTTCGCGCTGCATGGTGATCGAGGTGATGAGGAACATCACGAACAGCGGGAACAGTCCGAGCAGGATCAGGCAGGCGGTGTGGAACGGCGACACCATGCCCGGACGGCTGGGGATGTCGGAGAACATGAAGTACATCAGCGTGATCACCGCGCTGGGAACGACGAGAATCATTGCGACACTGCGGTGATCGGCGCGCAGCTGGCGCAGGATGCGCGTGGTCGTCGCCAGGTAGGCGCGCGGGCTCAGCCTGCTGACGCTGCGGTGGTGCGCCGGATGATGGACAGGAACGCTTCCTCCAGTGACGTGCATCCGGTGTCCTCTCGTAGACGGGCGGGTGTGGTGTGGGCCAGCAGTCGGCCCTCGCGCATGAGCAACAGGTCGCCGCAGTGATCGGCTTCGTCCATGACGTGGCTGGACACCAGCAGCGTCGTGCCCCGGCGGGCCAGGCCGTCGAACTGTGCCCACAGGTCGGCGCGCAATACCGGGTCGAGTCCGACGGTCGGCTCGTCGAGCACCAGCAGGTCGGGCTGGCAGACCAGCGCGCAGGCCAGCGACACCCGGGCGCGCTGGCCGCCGGACAGGTTGCCGCAGTAGGCGCCGGCATGGTCGCGTAATCCGACCCCGTCGACGGCCTCGTCGGCTGCGCCGGCGTTCACCCCGTACAGGGCGGCGAAGTACCGCACGTTGTCGATGACGCGCAGGTCGTTGTAGATGGTCGGGTCCTGGGTGACGTAACCCACCCGGCGGCGCAGTGCGGGGGAGCCGGCCGGATGCCCGAGGACGGTCACCGTCCCGGAGGCCACGATCTGGGTGCCCACGACGCAGCGCATCAGCGTCGTCTTGCCGCAGCCCGACGGCCCGAGCAGTCCGGTGATCGTGCCCCGGGCGATGTCGACGGAGAAGTCGTGCAGGGCGACCTGCTTGCCTCGGATCACCCGCAGATGGCGGGCGTGAACAGCGCCGTCGGCAGCGTGCTGCCAATAATTCATCGTCCGATGAACTCATCATTGGATGAATACTGCGCGCCCGGGTGCGGGTCTGTCAACGACTACGGGCAGAATCGCCTCACGTGACCGCCGAGCTGCTCGACACCGACCCGGTCTCGGCCGCGCGGCTGCTGCTCGGCGGTGTGCTCAGCTGCCGGGGCGTCAGCGCGCTGATCGTCGAGGTCGAGGCCTACGGCGGGCCGCCGGACGGGCCGTGGCCGGATGCCGCCGCGCATTCCTATCGGGGCCGCAGCGCACGCAACGCGGTGATGTTCGGTCCGGCCGGGCGCCTCTATACCTATCGCAGTCATGGGATCCATGTGTGCGCCAACGTCTCGTGCGGGCCGGACGGCACGGCCGCGGCGGTACTACTGCGGGCGGCGGCCATCGAGTCCGGTCTCGACGCGGCCCAGGTGCGGCGCGGTCCGGCCGTGCGGCCGGTGGCGCTGGCCCGCGGGCCGGGCAACCTGTGCTCGGCGCTGGCCATCGAGATGGGCGACAACGGGGTGGACGTCTTCGACACCGCCTCGCCGGTCACCGTCCAACTCGGCGAGCCCGGCCCGGACAGCCGCGGACCGCGGGTCGGCGTCAGCCAGGCCGCCGATCGCCCGTGGCGGTTCTGGCTCACCGGGCGCCCCGAGGTCTCGGCCTACCGGCGCAGTCCGCGCGCGCCCCAAGTCCGGGCGCGAGCGACTGAGCCGACCCCATACGGGAAGATCAACCCATGAGCACGACGATCCTCGACGAGTTGGGCTGGCGCGGACTGATCGCGCAGTCCACCGACATCGACGCGCTCGCCGCCGCGGCGGCGCAGCCCCCGATGACGGTCTACGCGGGATTCGACCCCACGGCGCCGAGCCTGCATGCCGGAAATCTGGTGCCGTTGCTCACATTGCAGCGATTCCAGCGGGCCGGGCATCGGCCGATCGTGCTGGCCGGCGGAGCGACCGGGTTGATCGGCGATCCCCGAGACACCGGCGAGCGGACGATGAACACCGCCGACACGGTGGCCCAGTGGTCCGAACGCATCCGCGGCCAGCTGGAGCGCTTCGTCGACTTCGGCGACTCACCGACCGGTGCGGTCGTCGAGAACAACCTGAGCTGGACCTCGCAGCTGGGCGCCATCGAGTTCCTGCGCGATGTGGGCAAGCACTTCTCGGTCAACGTCATGCTCGACCGCGACACCATCCGGCGCCGGCTCGACGGCGAGGGCATCTCCTATACCGAGTTCAGTTACATGCTGCTGCAGGCCAACGACTATGTGGAGCTGCATCAGCGGTACGGCTGCGCGCTGCAGATCGGCGGGTCCGATCAGTGGGGCAACATCATCGCCGGCGTGCGCCTGGTCCGCCAGAAGCTCGGGGCAGCGGTGCACGCGTTGACCGTGCCGTTGGTCACATCTGCCGACGGCACCAAGTTCGGCAAGTCGACCGGCGGCGGCAGCCTGTGGCTGGACCCCGAGATGACCAGTCCGTACGCCTGGTACCAGTACTTCGTGAACACCGCCGACGCCGACGTGATCCGGTATCTGCGCTGGTTCACCTTCTTGTCGGCCGACGAACTCGCCGAGCTGGAGGTCGCCACCGCCGAACGCCCGCACGAGCGGGCGGCCCAGCGCCGGCTGGCCCGCGAGCTCACCACATTGGTGCACGGCGAGTCCGCCACCGAAGCGGTGGAGCACGCCTCGCAGGCCCTGTTCGGCCGCGGTGAGCTCGCGCGGCTCGACGAGGCCACGCTGGCCGCCGCGCTGCAGGAGACCTCGGTGGCCCGGCTCGAGCCGGGTGGGCCGGACGGCATCGTCGACCTGCTGGTCGCGACCGGGCTGTCCGCGAGCAAGAAAGAGGCCAAGCGCACGATCGCCGAGGGTGGCGTGTCGGTCAACAACCTCAAGGTCGACAGCGAGGACTGGGTGGCGAGTGCGTCCCACTTCCTGCACGGCCGCTGGCTGGTCCTGCGGCGCGGAAAGCGGAATATTGCCGGGGTGCAGCGCGTTGAATAACTGTCGAAGCTGCGTCAGATCCCGCTTCTAGCAGGGGATTTGACTCCGCGTTAGCACTGACGTAACTTGATCAAGTCGTTGCGACGCGGTCCGCCCGCTGAGCGCGACGACATCCCTCAGGGAATGTTCCCGGATTTCGGGAGGTTCCAACTGTCCGCACTACTAGCACGCGGCGAATGCCGCGGGGTTGGTTGCGCGGCCGGACAGGGATGTCGGGTGTGTTGTTTGAGAACTCAATAGTGTGTTTGGTGGTTTTTGTTTGTTGTTTTTTGGCCATGCCTTGTGGGGGACTCCCCGTCTTCCTGTTGTGGGGTGTGGTTTGTTTTATCATTTGCCAGATATTTTTCTGGTGCTTGGTCAGATTTTTCTGATTCGAATTCACCTGGCTCTTTGGTTGGGTTGTTTTTGTTTGGAGAGTTTGATTCTGGCTCAGGACGAACGCTGGCGGCGTGCTTAACACATGCAAGTCGAACGGTAAGGCCCTTCGGGGTACACGAGTGGCGAACGGGTGAGTAACACGTGGGTGATCTGCCCTGCACTTTGGGATAAGCCTGGGAAACTGGGTCTAATACCGAATACACCCTGCTGGTCGCATGGCCTGGTGGGGGAAAGCTTTTGCGGTGTGGGATGGGCCCGCGGCCTATCAGCTTGTTGGTGGGGTGATGGCCTACCAAGGCGACGACGGGTAGCCGGCCTGAGAGGGTGTCCGGCCACACTGGGACTGAGATACGGCCCAGACTCCTACGGGAGGCAGCAGTGGGGAATATTGCACAATGGGCGCAAGCCTGATGCAGCGACGCCGCGTGAGGGATGACGGCCTTCGGGTTGTAAACCTCTTTCACTAGGGACGAAGCGCAAGTGACGGTACCTGGAGAAGAAGCACCGGCCAACTACGTGCCAGCAGCCGCGGTAATACGTAGGGTGCGAGCGTTGTCCGGAATTACTGGGCGTAAAGAGCTCGTAGGTGGTTTGTCGCGTTGTTCGTGAAAACTCACAACTCAATTGTGGGCGTGCGGGCGATACGGGCAGACTGGAGTACTGCAGGGGAGACTGGAATTCCTGGTGTAGCGGTGGAATGCGCAGATATCAGGAGGAACACCGGTGGCGAAGGCGGGTCTCTGGGCAGTAACTGACGCTGAGGAGCGAAAGCGTGGGGAGCGAACAGGATTAGATACCCTGGTAGTCCACGCCGTAAACGGTGGGTACTAGGTGTGGGTTTCCTTCCTTGGGATCCGTGCCGTAGCTAACGCATTAAGTACCCCGCCTGGGGAGTACGGCCGCAAGGCTAAAACTCAAAGAAATTGACGGGGGCCCGCACAAGCGGCGGAGCATGTGGATTAATTCGATGCAACGCGAAGAACCTTACCTGGGTTTGACATGCACAGGACGCCGGCAGAGATGTCGGTTCCCTTGTGGCCTGTGTGCAGGTGGTGCATGGCTGTCGTCAGCTCGTGTCGTGAGATGTTGGGTTAAGTCCCGCAACGAGCGCAACCCTTGTCTCATGTTGCCAGCACGTAATGGTGGGGACTCGTGAGAGACTGCCGGGGTCAACTCGGAGGAAGGTGGGGATGACGTCAAGTCATCATGCCCCTTATGTCCAGGGCTTCACACATGCTACAATGGCCGGTACAAAGGGCTGCGATGCCGTGAGGTGGAGCGAATCCTTTTAAAGCCGGTCTCAGTTCGGATCGGGGTCTGCAACTCGACCCCGTGAAGTCGGAGTCGCTAGTAATCGCAGATCAGCAACGCTGCGGTGAATACGTTCCCGGGCCTTGTACACACCGCCCGTCACGTCATGAAAGTCGGTAACACCCGAAGCCCGTGGCCTAACCCGTAAGGGAGGGAGCGGTCGAAGGTGGGATCGGCGATTGGGACGAAGTCGTAACAAGGTAGCCGTACCGGAAGGTGCGGCTGGATCACCTCCTTTCTAAGGAGCACCACGAGACTGCGCCCCGCCCACATCGTGTGGGGGTTCGGTGAGTGCAGCGATTCGTTGGATGGGCCTGGCCTGTAGTGGGTTTCAGGTTCTGGTGCACACAACAAACAGTCGTCGCCTTTCGGGGATGAAGTCACTGAACACACTATTGGGCTTTGAGACAACAAGCCCGTCACCTCTTCGCCCTGTTGGTTGGGGAACCGGGGGTGGTGTTGCATCCCGGAAGGGGTGTGGTGTGTTGTCGCTCCACTTTGGTGGTGGGGTGTGGTGTTTGATTTGTGGATAGTGGTTGCGAGCATCTAGCACGCACGAATGTGGCGCCGGCTCCCTGTTGGGGGGTTGGTGTTGGTTTGTGTGTGTTGATGTGCAATTTTTCCTAATCTCATTTTTGGTATTTTGTGTTGTAAGTGTTTAAGGGCGCATGGTGGATGCCTTGGCACTGGGAGCCGATGAAGGACGTAGGAGGCTGCGATAAGCCTCGGGGAGCTGTCAACCGAGCGTTGATCCGAGGATGTCCGAATGGGGAAACCCGGCACGAGTGATGTCGTGTCACCCGTCACTGAATACATAGGTGGCGGGGGGGAACGCGGGGAAGTGAAACATCTCAGTACCCGTAGGAAGAGAAAACAAATAGTGATTCCGTGAGTAGTGGCGAGCGAAAGCGGAGGATGGCTAAACCGTGTGCATGTGATACCCGGCAGGGGTTGTGTGTGCGGTGTTGTGGGGCCTGTCTTCTCAGATCTGCCGGTCTGAGCAGCAGTGAGAAAAGAATGTGTTAATCGAAGTGGCCTGGGATGGTCTGCCGTAGTGGGTGAGAGCCCCGTAGGTGAAAACATGTTCTCTGCTGTGGATGGGTTCCCGAGTAGCAGCGGGCCCGTGAAATCTGCTGTGAATCTGCCGGGACCACCCGGTAAGCCTGAATACTTCCCAGTGACCGATAGCGGATTAGTACCGTGAGGGAATGGTGAAAAGTACCCCGGGAGGGGAGTGAAAGAGTACCTGAAACCGTGTGCCTACAATCCGTCAGAGCCTTCGACTTTGTCGTGGGGTGATGGCGTGCCTTTTGAAGAATGAGCCTGCGAGTCAGGGACATGTCGCGAGGTTAACCCGAGTGGGGTAGCCGTAGCGAAAGCGAGTCTGAATAGGGCGTATCCACACAACAGTGTGTGGTGTAGTGGTGTGTTCTGGACCCGAAGCGGAGTGATCTACCCATGGCCAGGGTGAAGCGCGGGTAAGACCGCGTGGAGGCCCGAACCCACTTAGGTTGAAGACTGAGGGGATGAGTTGTGGGTAGGGGTGAAAGGCCAATCAAACTCCGTGATAGCTGGTTCTCCCCGAAATGCATTTAGGTGCAGCGTTGCGTGTTTCTTACCGGAGGTAGAGCTACTGGATGGCCGATGGGCCCCACAGGGTTACTGACGTCAGCCAAACTCCGAATGCCGGTCAGTCTAAGAACGCAGCAGTGAGACGGCGGGGGATAAGCTCCGTACGTCGAGAGGGAAACAGCCCAGATCGCCGGCTAAGGCCCCTAAGCGTGTGCTAAGTGGAAAAGGATGTGCAGTCGCAAAGACAACCAGGAGGTTGGCTTAGAAGCAGCCACCCTTGAAAGAGTGCGTAATAGCTCACTGGTCAAGTGATTGTGCGCCGATAATGTAGCGGGGCTCAAGCACACCGCCGAAGCCGCGGCAACGACCTCGTGTCGTTGGGTAGGGGAGCGTCCTGCATCCGGTGAAGCCACGGAGTGATCCAGTGGTGGAGGGTGTGGGAGTGAGAATGCAGGCATGAGTAGCGATAAGGCAAGTGAGAACCTTGCCCGCCGAAAGACCAAGGGTTCCTGGGCCAGGCCAGTCCGCCCAGGGTGAGTCGGGACCTAAGGCGAGGCCGACAGGCGTAGTCGATGGACAACGGGTTGATATTCCCGTACCCGTGTGTGGGCGCCCCTGATGAATCAGAGGTACTAACCACCCAAAATGGTGCTAGACCGATCCCTTCGGGGAAAGGCGTGTACCGGCTGCGTGGGACCTTCTTTGGTAGTAGTCAAGCGATGGGGTGACGCAGGAAGGTAGCCGTACCAGTCAGTGGTAATACTGGGGCAAGCCCGTAGGGACGACATCTAGGCAAATCCGGATGTCATATGTCCTGAGAGGTGATGCATAGCCGAGTGAGGCGAATTCGGTGATCCTCAGCTGCCGAGAAAAGCCTCTAGCGAGCACACACACGGCCCGTACCCCAAACCGACACAGGTGGTCAGGTAGAGAATACCAAGGCGTACGAGTGAACTATGGTTAAGGAACTCGGCAAAATACCCCCGTAACTTCGGGAGAAGGGGGACCCCTTACCGTCATGGCCCTCGCGGCCGGCAGCGGTGGGGGGTGGCACAAACCAGTGAGAAGCGACTGTTTACTAAAAACACAGGTCCGTGCGAAGTCGCAAGACGATGTATACGGACTGACGCCTGCCCGGTGCTGGAAGGTTAAGAGGACCCGTTAACCCCTCGGGGTGAAGCGGAGAATTTAAGCCCCAGTAAACGGCGGTGGTAACTATAACCATCCTAAGGTAGCGAAATTCCTTGTCGGGTAAGTTCCGACCTGCACGAATGGCGTAACGACTTCTCAACTGTCTCAACCATAGACTCGGCGAAATTGCACTACGAGTAAAGATGCTCGTTACGCGCGGCAGGACGAAAAGACCCCGGGACCTTCACTATAGCTTGGTATTGGCGTTCGATACGGTTTGTGTAGGATAGGTGGGAGACTGTGAAACTCACACGCCAGTGTGGGTGGAGTCGTTGTTGAAATACCACTCTGATCGTATTGGACTTCTAACTTCGAACCGTATATCCGGTTCAGGGACAGTGCCTGGTGGGTAGTTTAACTGGGGCGGTTGCCTCCTAAAAAGTAACGGAGGCGCCCAAAGGTTCCCTCAACCTGGACGGCAATCAGGTGTTGAGTGCAAGTGCACAAGGGAGCTTGACTGCGAGACGTACATGTCAAGCAGGGACGAAAGTCGGGACTAGTGATCCGGCACCCCCGAGTGGAAGGGGTGTCGCTCAACGGATAAAAGGTACCCCGGGGATAACAGGCTGATCTTCCCCAAGAGTCCATATCGACGGGATGGTTTGGCACCTCGATGTCGGCTCGTCGCATCCTGGGGCTGGAGCAGGTCCCAAGGGTTGGGCTGTTCGCCCATTAAAGCGGCACGCGAGCTGGGTTTAGAACGTCGTGAGACAGTTCGGTCTCTATCCGCCGCGCGCGTCAGAAGCTTGAGGAAACCTGTCCCTAGTACGAGAGGACCGGGACGGACGAACCTCTGGTCCACCAGTTGTCCCACCAGGGGCACCGCTGGATAGCCACGTTCGGACAGGATAACCGCTGAAAGCATCTAAGCGGGAAACCTTCTCCAAGACCAGGCTTCTCACCCATTAAGTGGGATAAGGCCCCCCGCAGAACACGGGATCGATAGACCAGACCTAGAAGACCAGCAATGGTTGCAGGGAACTGGCACTAACCGGCCGAAAACTTACAACAACACCCAAAACACCAACAAACAAAATGGTGAACAGGAAACATTGCCTCGCAACCACAACTCCACAGCAGACAGACCTCTGCACCCCACCACCAAACACACTCCCACACCACACAGTGTGGACAAGAGTTACGGCGGCCATAGCGGCAGGGAAACGCCCGGACCCATCCCGAACCCGGAAGCTAAGCCTGCCAGCGCCGATGATACTACCCAACCCGGGTGGAAAAGTAGGACACCGCCGAACACAATTTAAGACCTGAGCCCCCCAATTAACATTGGGGGGCTCAGGCATTTCTGCATCGAATTGCATTCTGCCAATTGACGAATAGCCCGAATTGTCGCTTTCTCGACGCTGCCCGTATCCTTTACAGGTGGTCGACGACAGGCAAGGTAATTCCGGCGGACGTCCGTCGCGCCGTCCGGCTGGGGCCGGCACCTCCGGTCGTGATCGTCGAGGGGCGAATGCGCCCCATCGATCGGGTCCGGGACGCGCTCGTCAGGCCCAGCCGCAACACCAGTCCGACGCCGACCAGGACAGCCGCCCGAGCGGGCCGCCCATCCCCGCGAACATCGAGGCCAAACAGCTCGCACCCGAAATCCGCGGTGAGCTCTCAACTTTGGACCGCGCCACCGCCGACACGGTGGCCCGCCACCTGGTCGCCGCCGGCGAACTGCTCGACGACGATCCGGAGACCGCGCTGGCCCACGCCCAAGCCGCCCGGGCCCGCTCCGGCCGCATCGCCGCGGTGCGCGAAGCCGTCGGCATCGCCGCCTACCAGTGCGGTGACTGGGCCCAGGCGCTCTCGGAGTTCCGGGCCGCACGCCGGATGGGCAGCAAGTCGCAGCTTCTGCCGTTGATCGCCGACTGCGAACGCGGCGTCGGCCGGCCCGAGCGGGCCATCGAACTGGCGCGCAGCCCCGAGGCCGCCGACCTCACCGGTGACGACGCCGACGAGATGCGGATCGTGGCCGCCGGCGCGCGGGCGGACCTCGGCCAGCTCGAGCAGGCGCTTGCCCTGCTCGCCAGCCCGCAGCCCGACCCGTCGCGTACCGGAGCGACCGCGGCGCGGCTGTTCTACGCCTACGCCGAGACGTTGTTGGCGCTCGGCCGCGACGACGACGCACTGCAGTGGTTCATCCATGCCGCTGCCGCCGACATCGACGGTGTCACCGACGCCGAAGATCGGGTCGGCGAGCTTGCCTGACGTGACAACCCTTGCGCAGCAACATGATTGCCTGCTGCTCGACCTCGACGGCACCGTTTTCCGCGGCCATGAGCCGACTGAGGGCGCCATCGACTCGCTCGACCGGGCCGACACCCGCAAGCTGTTCGTCACCAACAATGCCTCCCGCGCCGCCGAGGAGGTGGCGGAGCACCTTCGGGAGCTGGGTTTCACCGCCACCGCCGACGACGTGGTGACCAGCGCCCAGAGCGCCGCGGGGCTGCTGGCGCAGCAACTGCCCGCCGGGGCGAAGGTGCTCGTGGTCGGCACCGACGCGCTGGCCGCGGAGGTGGCCACCGCCGGGCTGACGCCGGTGCGGCTGTTCTCCGACGAGCCGGTCGCGGTGGTGCAGGGGCATTCGACCACCACCGGTTGGCCCATCCTCGCCGAGGCGGCACTGGCCATCCGGGCCGGCGCGCTGTGGGTCGCCGCCAACGTCGACCGCACCCTGCCGACCGAACGCGGGCTGCTGCCCGGCAACGGCGCCATGGTGGCCGCACTCAAGGCCGCCACCGACGCCGAGCCGCAGGTCGCAGGCAAGCCGGCGCCGGCTTTGATGCGAGATGCGTTGGCCCGCGGCACATTCCACAGCCCGCTGGTGGTCGGGGACCGCCTCGACACCGACATCGAAGGCGCCAACGCCGCGGACCTGCCCAGCCTGATGGTGCTGACCGGGGTCAACAACGCCGCCGACGCGGTCCACGCCTGCCCTGCGCAGCGGCCAACCTTCATCGGGGCCGACCTGCGCGACCTGCACGCCGACGCCGACACCCTCGCCGTCGCCGCGCACCCGGCCTGGCACGTCGAGGTCGGAGACGGTGCGGTGACCGTCACCGCGACCGGGAGCCGACCCCGGTGACGACGGGCTGTCGGCGGTCCGCGCCACCGCTCGCGCGGTATGGGACGCGGCGCCCGACGGGCGGCCGATCAAGGTCCTCGCCGGTGACGACGCCGCCCGCGCCGCGCTGGAGCGCTGGTCGGTGCTGACGCCCCCGGATCGGCTAGCGTGAACGGTGAGATGAACACCGACCCTGAACAGATCCGCGCCGACGTCGACGCTGTGCTGGCCCAGCTGCCGAGTGTCGACCCGGACAGTCCCGACGTCGACGGTGTCGATATCGACGCCGTCGGCCGTCGGCTCGAGGAAGCGCACCAGATCCTGGTCAATGCGCTGGAATCGGTGGAGAAGGGCTGAGGTCAGCGTGACGCGGCGCGCCCGGGTTGACGCAGAGCTGGTCCGTCGCGGCCTGGCGCGCTCGCGCCAGCAGGCCGCGGAGCTGATCGGCGCCGGACGGGTCAGCATCGACGGCATGCCGGCCGTCAAGCCCGCCACCGCGGTGGCGGTCACCGCCAACCTGACCGTCGAGGGCAGCGGCGAGAAGACCTGGGTCTCCCGCGGAGCCCACAAACTCATCGGCGCACTCGACGCCTTCGGTATCGAGGTGGCCGGCCGCCGCTGCCTGGACGCCGGCGCCTCCACCGGCGGCTTCACCGAGGTGCTGCTGGACCGCGGCGCCGCCGAGGTGGTCGCCGTCGACGTCGGATACGGACAGCTCGCCTGGTCGCTGCGCTCCGATGACCGGGTGCGGGTCATCGAGCGGACCAACGTGCGCGACCTGACCCCCGAGGCCATCGGCGGGCAGGTCGACGTGGTGGTGGCCGACCTGTCGTTCATCTCCCTGGCCACCGTGCTTCCCGCGCTGACTGCGTGCGCCAATGCCGGCGCCGATATCGTTCCCATGGTGAAGCCGCAATTCGAGGTCGGCCGGGATCAGGTCGGTTCCGGAGGCGTGGTGTCCGATCCGCAGTTGCGCGCCACCGCGGTGCTGGCGGTCGCCGGTCGGGCCGAAGCGCTGGGCTGGCAGACTGTCGATGTCACGGCCAGCCCTCTGCCCGGGCCGTCGGGCAACGTCGAATACTTTCTCCGGCTGCGCGCCACCACCGAGCGTGCGCTACACGGTGACGAACTTGACGCCGCGGTGCGCCGCGCCGTCGCGGAAGGACCGCAATGAGCTCTGAGCGGGTGATCCTGCTCGTCGTCCACACCGGCCGCGACGAGGCCACCGATACCGCGCGCCGGGTCGAGAAAGTGTTGGGCGACAACGGTATCGGGCTGCGGGTGCTCTCCGCCGAGGCCGTCGACCGCGGTTCAGTGCACCTGGACCCCCGCGACATGAAGACCCTGGGTGTCGACATCGAGGTGGTCGACGCCGACGAACGCGCCGCCGAGGGCTGCGAACTGGTGCTGGTGCTCGGCGGCGACGGAACCTTTCTGCGGGCAGCCGAACTGGCGCGCAACGCCGAGATCCCGGTGCTCGGCGTCAACCTCGGGCGCATCGGCTTTCTGGCCGAGGCCGAGGCTGAAGCCATCGACGCCGTCCTCGACCACGTCATCTCCCGCACCTACCGGGTCGAGGAGCGCATGACGCTGGACATCGCCGTCCGCGTGGACGGCGCAGGTGGTGTCGCGCGGATGGGCGCTCAACGAGGCCAGCCTGGAGAAGGGCACGCGACTCGGCGTCATCGAAGTCGTCCTCGAGATCGACGGCCGGCCGGTCTCGGCATTCGGGTGCGACGGTGTGCTGGTGTCGAGCCCGACCGGCTCCACCGCCTATGCGTTCTCGGCGGGCGGGCCGGTGGTCTGGCCCGACCTGGAGGCAATCCTGGTGGTGCCCAACAACGCTCACGCGCTGTTCGCGCGCCCGATGGTCACCAGCCCGCACGCGACGATCGCCATCGAGATCGACGCCGACAGCCACGACGCGCTGGTGCTGTGCGACGGGCGCCGCGAGATGCGACTGCCCGCCGGTGGCCGCCTGGAGGTCACCAAGTGCAGCACCCCGCTGAAATGGGTGCGGCTGGACAGCGCGCCGTTCACCGACCGGCTGGTGCGTAAGTTCCGCCTGCCGGTCACCGGCTGGCGAGGGCAGTAGCCGGCGATGCTGGCCGAGATCCGAATCGAGTCACTGGGTGCGATCAGCGCCGCGACCGCGGAGTTCGACAAGGGACTGACCGTGCTGACCGGGGAGACCGGCACCGGCAAGACCATGGTGGTCACCGGGCTGCACCTGCTCGGCGGGGCGCGCGCCGACGCCACCCGGGTGCGCTCGGGCTCCGGCGCGCGCCGTCGTCGAAGGCCGGTTCACCACCGACGAACTCGACCCGGCCACCGCGGCGCAGATCGACGAGATCCTGGACTCCTCGGGCGCCGACCGCGATGACGACGGCACCATCATCGCGCTGCGCTCGGTGAGCCGCGACGGCCCGTCGCGGGCCTACCTCGGTGGGCGCAGCGTGCCGGCCCGGTCGCTGACCACGTTCACCACCGGGCTGCTGACCCTGCACGGCCAGAACGACCAGCTGCGGCTGATGCGCCCCGACGAGCAGCGCGCCGCGCTCGACCGCTTCGCGTCGGTGGAGGCCAAACTCGAGCGCTACAAGAAGGTGCGCGACGAGTGGCAGGTGGCCCGGCGCGATCTGGTCGACCGGACCAACCGCGCCCGCGAGCTGGCGCAGGAGGCCGACCGGCTGAAGTTCGCGCTGACCGAGATCGACGGTGTCGACCCCTCGCCGGGCGAGGACGAGGCGTTGGTGGCCGACATCCGCCGGCTGTCCGAACTCGACGCGCTGCGCGAGGCCGCCGCCGGTGCCCGCGCCGCGCTGTCGGCGGCGGTGGACGAGGTTTCCGAAGGCCGGCCGCAGTCGGCCATCGACACCATCGGCCGGGCCATCGCACTGCTGCAGTCCACCGACGACGCGGTGCTGACCGCCCTGGCCCGCCAGCTGACCGATGTCCTGACCGTCGTCGGCGACGCCGCCCGCGAGCTCGGCAACTTCCTGGGCGAGCTGCCCACCGACGCCAGCGCGCTGGAGACCAAGCTGTCCCGTCAGGCCGAGCTGCGCAGCCTCACCCGCAAGTACGCCGCCGACGTCGACGGGGTGCTGAGGTGGGCGGCCGAGTCGCGGCAGCGGCTGGCTCAACTCGACGTCTCCGAGGAGGCGCTGTCCGGGCTGGCGCGCCGCGTCGACGAGCTGGGCCAGCAGGTCGCGACCGTCGGCCTGGAGCTGTCCAAGGCCAGGACCAAGGCCGCCAAGGGACTGGCGAAGGCGGTGACCGCCGAGCTGGCCGGGCTGGCGATGGCCGACGCCGACTTCACCGTCGCGGTGTCGCTGATGCCGGCCCGCGACGACGACACTGCGCCGCTGCGGCTGCCGTCGGGCGAGTCGGTCCACGCCGGCGGCCGAGGGAATCGACCTGGTCGAGTTCGGCTTCACCGCGCACCGCGGCACCGACGTGCTGCCGCTGAACAAGAGCGCATCCGGCGGCGAGCTGTCCCGGGTGATGCTGGCGCTGGAGGTCGTGCTGGCCGCCTCGGCCGAGGGCACCACGATGGTGTTCGACGAAGTCGACGCCGGCGTGGGCGGGCGCGCGGCGGTGCAGATCGGCCGGCGGCTGGCGCGGCTGGCCCGCACGCATCAGGTCATCGTGGTCACCCACCTGCCGCAGGTGGCCGCCTACGCCGACATCCATCTGGTCGTCGAGTCGGGCCGCGACGGCGCCAGCGACGTGCGTCGGCTGGACACCGAGCAGCGGGTGGCCGAGCTGGCCAGGATGCTGGCCGGGCTGGGGGAGTCCGACACCGGCCGCGCCCACGCCCGGGAACTGCTGGCGGCCGCACAGGACGACCGGGCCGCGTCCTAATCGTGTTGCTCCTGTGACAGAATGTGACTTGTGGGGCTGGATGTTACGGCGCGCCTCCGCGGATATCCGCGGTCCCGCCGACAGAATCGCCCCATGAAGATGTCAGCACTTCTCTCTCGTAACACCAGTGCACGGCCGGGAGTGACGGGCACCGCCCGCGTCGACCGCGACATCGATCGCCTGCTGCGCCGTATCGGCCCGGGCGACATCGTCGTCATCGACATCCTCGACCTGGACCGGCATGACCGCCGACGCACTGGTCGACGCCCGCGTCGCCGGCGTGGTCAACGCCTCACCGTCGATCTCCGGGCGCTACCCCAACCTGGGCCCCGAGGTGCTGGTGGCCAACAACATCGCGCTCCTCGACAGCGCCGGCCCCGAGGTCTTCAAGAAGATCAAGGACGGCGCCAAGATCCGCCTGCACAACGGTGGCGTGTATGCCGGTGATCGCCGGCTGGTCCACGGTGTCGAACGCAGCGACGAGGAAATCGCCGACCTCATGCACGATGCCAAGACCGGTCTGGTCGCGCATCTGGAAGCGTTCGCCGGCAACACGATCGAGTTCATCCGCAGCGAGAGCCCGCTGCTGATCGACGGCGTCGGCATCCCCGACATCGACGTCGACGTCTACCGCCGCCACGTGGTGGTGGTCTCCGACGGGCCCGGCGCCGAGGACGACCTCAAGGCGCTCAAGCCGTTCATCAAGGAGTACCAGCCGGTGCTCGTCGGCGTCGGAGCCGGCGCGGACACGTTGGAAAAGTGCGGCTACAAGCCGCAGTTGATCGTGGGCAACCCCGACCAGATGAGCGCCGAGGTGCTCAAGTGCGGCGCCCAGGTGGTGCTGCCCGCCGACGCCGACGGACATGCCAGCGGCCTGGAGCGTATTCAGGATCTCGGCATCGGGGCGATGACGTTCCCGGCCGCGGGCTCGGCCGCCGACCTCGCGCTGCTGCTCGTCGACCATCACGGTGCCTCGCTGATCGTGACGGTCGGGCACCCGGCCAGCATCGAGGAGTTCTTCGACCGCTCGCGCCAGCAGAGCAACCCGTCGACGTTCCTGACCCGGCTCAAGGTCGGCGAGAAGCTCGTCGACGCCAAAGCCGTTGCCACGCTGTACCGCAACCACATCTCCGGCGGGGCGATCGCGATGCTCGTCCTCGCGGTGCTGTTCGCCATCGTCGCCGCGCTGTGGGTCTCCCGAGGGGACACGGTGGTCGTCGACTGGGTCGCGAACTACTGGACCCGCTTCTCGCTGTGGATTCAGAGTTGGGTGACATAGCGTGATATCGCTGCGCCACCATGCCATCTCGCTGGCAGCGGTGTTCCTCGCGCTGGCGCTCGGCGTGGTCCTGGGTTCCGGCGTGCTGTCCGACACCCTGCTGTCCGGGCTGCGTAGCGAGAAGCAGGATCTGAACAAGCAGATCACCGCGCTGACCGACCAGCGCAACGCGCTGAACGAAAAGCTCGGTGCCGCAGACCAGTTCGACACCCAGATGTCGGGCCGCATCGTGCGGGACGCGCTGGCGGGCAAGTCGGTGGTGCTGTTCCGCACGCCCGACGCCGACAACGACGACGTCGATGCGATGAGCCGGATCATCGGCCAGTCCGGCGGCACCGTGTCCGGAACCGTGGCACTGACCCAGGAGTTCGTCGACGCCAACTCGGCGGAGAAGCTGCGCTCGGTGGTCAACTCGCCGATCCTGCCGGCCGGGGCACAGCTGAGCACCACGCTGGTCGACCAGGGCTCGCAGGCCGGCGATCTGCTGGGCATCGCGCTGCTGATCAACCGCAATCCCGAGATCAAACCGGCCGACGACCCTCAGCGCGACACCGTGCTGGCCGCGCTGCGCGACACCGGCTTCCTGACCTATGACGGTGACCACATCGGCGCGGCCGACACCGCCGTCGTCGTCACCGGCGGGGCGCTGGGCGACACCGCGGGCAACCAGGGCTCGACGGTGGCGCGGTTCGCCGCCGGCCTGGCCCCGCACGGCTCGGGCACCGTGCTGGCCGGCCGCGACGGCTCGGCCACCGGAACCTCCGCGGTGGCGGTGACCAGGGCCGATGCCGGCATGGCGGCCACGGTGACCACCGTCGACGACATCGGCGCCGAGTCCGGCCGGATCACCACCGTGCTGGCCCTGCAGAACCTGATCGGCGGCGCCCGCTCCGGGCAGTTCGGCATCGGCCCCGGCGCGACGTCGATCACCGTTCCTCAGTAACCCAGGGGTAGCACGCACAGCGCACGGGCGTGTTAGCGACGGCTTGTCGGCGTCGGTGTTAGGGTGAATTTCCGTGGGTCGGCAGGCCCCAACTAGGTTCCGGCCTGGAAAACCAAGCCCTGCGCCGTCGTCACGGAGGTTGCTCTTGCCACCATTGCGCAAGCACCCACAAACCGCCACCAAGCACCTCTTCGTGACGGGTGGCGTGGTGTCCTCACTCGGCAAGGGCCTCACCGCCAGCAGCCTCGGCCAGCTGCTCACCGCACGCGGCCTGCAGGTGACCATGCAGAAGCTCGACCCCTACCTCAACGTCGACCCGGGCACCATGAACCCGTTCCAGCACGGCGAGGTCTTCGTCACCGAGGACGGCGCCGAAACCGATCTCGACGTCGGCCACTACGAGCGCTTCCTGGACCGCAACCTGTCCGGGTGGGCCAATGTGACCACCGGTCAGGTGTATTCGACCGTGATCGCCAAGGAGCGGCGCGGCGAGTACCTCGGCGACACCGTCCAGGTCATCCCGCACATCACCGACGAGATCAAGCGCCGGATCATGGCCATGGCCGAGCCCGACGCCGACGGCAACCGCCCGGACGTGGTGATCACCGAGGTCGGCGGCACGGTCGGCGACATCGAGTCGCTGCCGTTCCTGGAGGCCGCCCGCCAGGTCCGCCACGAGGTGGGCCGGGAGAACTGCTTCTTCCTGCACGTGTCGCTGGTGCCGTTCCTGGCGCCGTCCGGGGAGCTCAAGACCAAGCCCACCCAGCACTCGGTGGCCGCGCTGCGCAGCATCGGCATCTCGCCCGGACGCGCTGATCCTGCGCTGCGACCGGGACGTGCCCGAGCCGCTGAAGAACAAGATCGCGCTGATGTGCGACGTCGACATCGACGGTGTGATCTCCACACCGGATGCGCCGTCGATCTACGACATCCCGAAGGTGCTGCACCGCGAGGAACTCGACGCCTACGTGGTGCGCCGGCTGGCCCTGCCGTTCCGCGACGTCGACTGGACGCAGTGGAACGACCTGCTGCGCCGGGTGCACGAGCCCACACGAAACCGTGCGAATCGCGTTGGTGGGCAAGTACGTCGACCTGTCGGATGCCTACCTGTCGGTGGCCGAGGCGCTGCGCGCCGGCGGTTTCGCCCACCGCGCCAAGGTGGAGATGCGCTGGGTCGCCTCCGACGACTGCGAGAGCGACAGCGGCGCGGCCGCGGTCCTCGACGACGTGCACGGCGTGCTGATCCCCGGCGGGTTCGGCATCCGCGGCATCGAGGGCAAGATCGGCGCCATCCGCTACGCGCGCCATCGCGGCCTGCCGGTGCTGGGCCTGTGCCTCGGGCTGCAGTGCATCGTGATCGAGGCGGCCCGCTCGGTCGGGCTGACCGACGCGAACTCGGCCGAATTCGATCCCGGCACACCGGATCCGGTGATCTCGACGATGGCCGACCAGCGCGACGCCGTGGCCGGGGAGGCCGACCTGGGCGGCACCATGCGACTGGGTGCGTACCCGGCGACGCTGGAGCCGGGATCCATTGTGGCCGAGGCGTATCAGTCCACCCATATCTCCGAGCGGCACCGCCACCGCTACGAGGTGAACAACGAGTACCGCGACCGGATCGCCGAAAGCGGTCTGCGGTTCTCCGGCACCTCACCCGACGGCCACCTGGTGGAGTTCGTCGAGTACCCGCGCGAGGTCCACCCGTTCCTGGTGGGCACCCAGGCCCATCCGGAGCTCAAGAGCAGGCCGACCCGCCCGCATCCGCTGTTCGACGCGTTCATCGGCGCGGCGATCGAGTTCAAGGCGGCCGAGCGACTGCCGGTGGAGATCCCCGAGCAGCACCCCAACGGCAGGGAACATCCGCGGACAACGACGCCGCACAGCCGCTGCCGGGACACGTCCCGCAACAGGTGGCTCGTGGCTGACCACGACTTCGACACCGTCTCCTCTGAAACCGTCTATCGCGGAAGCATTCTCGCGTTGCGCGCCGACCAGGTCCGGATGCCCGGCGGCAGCACCGCCACCCGGGAGGTCGTCGAGCACTTCGGTGCGGTCGCCGTCGCCGCGGTCGACGAGAGCCGCCGGGTGGCGATGGTCTACCAGTACCGCCATCCGCTGGGGCGTCGGCTCTGGGAGCTGCCGGCCGGACTGCTCGACGAACCGGGGGAGGACCCCGCGATCGCGGCGGCGCGGGAACTGCGCGAGGAGACCGGGGTGGTGGCCGAGCACTGGAGCGTGCTGGTCGACGCCGCGTCCTCACCGGGCTTCACCGACGAGTCGGTGCGGGTCTATCTGGCCGGCGGGCTGAGCCACGTGGAACGCCCGGAGGCCGAGCACGAAGAGGCGGACCTGACGGTGCACTGGGTCGACCTCGAGCAGGCCGCCGAGCAGGTGATGGCCGGTGAGATCGTCAATGCCGTTGCCGCCCTTGGTGTTCTGGCCGCGCACGCTGCGGTCGTCGGAGCGAACTCCGACGCGGCCGGTGGATGCGCCGTGGCGCGACCGGCCGAGCGCCTTCGCCAAGCGGGACCGGTCATGACCACGTTCTAGGTCCGCACTGGACGACCAGCTGCAGGGCTATCTCGACCACCTGACCATCGAGCGGGGCGTGGCCGCCAACACCATCAGCTCGTACCGGCGGGATCTGCGGCGCTACGCCGAGCACCTGACCTCGCGGGGCATCGACGATCTGCGCAACGTCACCGAGACCGACGTCAGCGACTTCCTGGTCGCGCTGCGCCAAGGCGACCCCGAGAACGGTGTCGTGCCGCTGTCGGCGGTGTCGGCGGCACGGGCGCTGATCGCGGTGCGCGGGCTGCACCGCTTCGCCGCCGCCGAGGGCGTCATCGACGTCGACGTGGCCCGCGCGGTCAAGCCGCCGACACCGAGCCGGCGGCTGCCCAAGAGCCTGACCCTCGACGAGGTCCTCGCGCTGCTCGACGGCGCCGGCGGCGACGCCCCGTCCGACGGACCCCTGACGCTGCGCAACCGGGCACTGCTCGAACTGCTGTACTCCACCGGCGCGCGGATCTCCGAGGCCGTCGGCCTCGACGTCGACGACATCGACACCCAGGCCCGCTCGGTGCTGCTGCGCGGCAAGGGCGGCAAGCAGCGGCTGGTGCCGGTCGGCCGCCCGGCCATCGCGGCTCTAGACGCCTACCTGGTCCGCGGACGTCCCGACCTCGCCCGCCGCGGACGTGGCCTCGGATCCTCCCCGGGTCGCTCCGCTCCTGCCCCAGGGGGAGCGATCTTCCTCAACGCCCGCGGCGGCCGGCTTTCGCGGCAGAGCGCCTGGCAGGTGCTGCAGGACGCGGCCGAGCGGGCCGGCATCACCTCGGGGGTCTCGCCGCACACGCTGCGCCACTCGTTCGCCACCCACCTGCTCGACGGCGGCGCCGACGTCCGCGTGGTCCAGGAGCTGCTGGGCCACGCCTCGGTGACCACCACGCAGATCTACACCCTGGTCACCGTGCACGCGCTGCGCGAAGTGTGGGCGGGGGCGCACCCGAGGGCATGATGTCGCCGGTATGGCTCTCGCGGCCAGGACACATGGATACACTTGCGCGGATGTTCACGCCGCCGACTTGCCTGATCCGGGGGGCCCGGGCGTGACCGACGAGGCAGACCACGCACCGATCGGTCTCACCGGCCGTCCGCCCCGCACCATCCCCGAACCGCAGCCGTTGACCTCGCACGGGCCCGCCAAGGTCATCTCGATGTGCAACCAGAAGGGCGGCGTCGGCAAGACCACCTCGACGATCAACCTGGGCGCCGCGCTGGCCGAGTACGGCCGCCGGGTGCTGCTGGTGGACCTCGACCCGCAGGGCGCGCTGTCGGCGGGCCTGGGTGTGCCGCACTACGAGCTGGCCTCGACCGTGCACAACCTGATGATCGAGCCGCGGGTCAGCATCGACGACGTGCTGATCCACACCCGGGTGCCCGGCCTGGACCTGGTGCCCAGCAACATCGACCTGTCGGCCGCGGAGATCCAGCTGGTCAACGAGGTGGGCCGCGAGCAGACGCTGGCGCGGGCGTTGTACCCGGTGATCGACCGCTACGACTACATCCTCATCGACTGCCAGCCGTCGCTGGGCCTGCTGACCGTCAACGCGCTGGCCTGCTCGGACGGCGTGATCATCCCGACCGAATGCGAGTACTTCTCGCTGCGCGGGCTGGCTCTGCTGACCGACACCGTCGACAAGGTCCGCGACCGGCTCAACCCGCGGCTGTCGATCAGCGGCATCCTGATCACCCGGTTCGACACCCGCACGGTCAACGCCCGCGAGGTGATGGCCCGCGTGATCGAGCGGTTCGGCGACCTGGTGTTCGACACCGTCATCACCCGCACCGTCCGCTTCCCCGAGACCAGTGTCGCCGGCGAGCCCATCACCTCGTGGGCGCCGAAATCGCTTGGCGCACAGGCATACCGATCGCTGGCCCGCGAGGTCATCGACCGCTTCGGCAAGTGACGGCCGAGGCACCGCCCGAGAAGGGCGGCTTCCACGTCCGGCTGACCAACTTCGAGGGCCCGTTCGACCTGCTGCTGCAGCTGATCTTCGGGCACCGCCTCGACGTCACCGAGGTCGCGCTGCACCAGGTGACCGACGAGTTCATCGCCTACACCAAGGCGATCGGCCCGAAGCTCGAACTCGACGAGACCACCGCGTTCCTGGTGATTGCCGCCACACTGCTGGACCTCAAGGCGGCCCGGCTGCTGCCCGCGGGCGAGGTCCACGACGAGGAGGACCTGGCCCTGCTCGAGGTGCGCGACCTGTTGTTCGCGCGGCTGCTGCAGTACCGGGCGTTCAAGCACGTCGCCGAGATGTTCGCCGAGCTGGAGGCCGCCGCGCTGCGCAGCTATCCGCGGGCGGTGGCGCTGGAAGACCGCTACGAAGACCTGTTGCCCGAGGTCATGCTGGGTGTGGACGCCCACAGCTTCGCCCAGATCGCGGCGTCGGTGTTCACCCCCCGGCCGGTGCCGGTGGTCGGTACCGAGCACCTGCACACCCCGCAGGTGTCGGTGCCCGAGCAGGCCGAGCTGATGCTGGAGATGCTCGAGCGCCGCGGCGTGGGCCAGTGGGCCTCGTTCCGGGATCTGGTCGCCGACTGCCACGAACCGATGCAGATCGTCGGGCGCTTCCTGGCGCTGCTCGAACTGTATCGGGCCAGGGCGGTAGCATTCGAGCAGTCAGAACCGCTTGGTGTGCTCCAAATTTCGTGGACCGGGGACCGGCTGGTGAACGAAGAGCTGGTCAGATCCGAGTGGGAAGAAGAGCAGAGCTAGCCATGACCGACGAAGTATCCGATCTCGACCTCGGTATCGACGTCGCCAACGCCGAGTTGGACGACGACGATCTCACCCGGGTGCTCGAGGCGCTGCTGCTGGTCGTGGACACCCCGGTGACCGCCCAGACGCTGGCGACGGTCACCGAACAACCGGTGTATCGCATCTCCGCGAAGCTCGAGGAGATGGCCGAGGAGTTGCGCGCCCGCGACAGCGGGATCGACCTGCGCGAGGCCGGCGGCGGCTGGCGGATGTACACCCGCGCCCAGTACGCCCCCTACGTCGAGCGGCTGTTGCTCGACGGGTCGCGCTCCAAGCTGACCCGCGCGGCGCTGGAGACCCTGGCGGTGGTGGCCTACCGGCAGCCGGTGACCCGCGCGCGGGTCAGTGCGGTGCGCGGGGTCAACGTCGACGCGGTGATCCGCACGCTGGTGGCCCGCGGGCTGATCACCGAGGCCGGCACCGACGAGGACTCCGGAGCCACGACGTTCGCCACCACCGAGCTGTTCCTGGAGCGCCTGGGGCTGTCGTCGCTGACCGACCTGCCCGACATCGCCCCGCTGCTGCCCGACGTCGACGTGATCGACGACCTGACCGAAACCCTGGACAGCGAGCCGCGTTTCGCCAAGCTCGGCGGCGGGCCTTCCGGCGCACAGCACATCGCCTTCGATGTGGACACCGATGGCTGACACCGAAGGGGTACGGCTGCAGAAGGTGTTGTCGCAGGCCGGAATCGCCTCGCGACGGGTGGCCGAGCGGATGATCCTCGACGGCCGCGTCGAGGTCGACGGGCACGTCGTCACCGAGATGGGCACCAGGGTCGACCCCGACAACGCCGACATCCGGGTCGACGGCAGCCGGATCATCCTCGACGACTCGATGGTGTACCTGGCGGTGAACAAGCCCAAGGGCATGCAGTCGACGATGTCCGACGACCGGGGCCGGCCCTGCATCGGCGATCTGGTCGAGCACCGGGTGCGCGGCAACAAGAATCTCTTTCACGTCGGTCGGCTCGACTCCGACACCGAGGGACTGCTGCTGCTGACCAACGACGGCGACCTGGCTCACCGGCTGATGCACCCGTCGTTCGAGGTGCCCAAGACGTATCTGGCGACGGTAACCGGTTCGGTGCCAAGGGGTTTGGGCAAGACCCTGCGCGCCGGTGTCGAACTCGACGACGGGCCGGCCAAACTCGACGACTTCGCGGTGGTCGACGCCGTCCCCGGTAGGACGCTGGTGCGGGTGACGCTGCACGAGGGACGCAAACGGATCGTGCGCCGCCTGCTGGCCGAGGTCGGTTTCCCGGTCGAGGAGCTGGTCCGCACCGACATCGGCGGGGTGACGCTGGGCGACCAGCGGCCGGGCAGCATCCGGGTGCTGACCCGCAAGGAAGTCGGCGAGTTGTACAAGGCGGTCGGGCTGTGAGCGGCGTGGTGGTCGCGGTCGACGGACCGGCCGGCACGGGAAAGTCCATCGGTGTCAAGGGGATTGGCGCGTGCGCTGGGTGCCCGCTATCTCGACACCGGGGCGATGTACCGGATCGTCACGCTGGCCATGCTGCGCGCGAACGTGGATCTGACCGACCCGGCCGCGATCGCCGACGCCTGCGACGTGCCGCTGTCGGTGGGCCACGATCCCGATGTGGACCGCGCTTACCTTGGCGGCGAGGATGTTTCGGCGGAGATCCGCGGTGACGCGGTGACCCGTGCGGTCTCGGCGGTCTCGGCGGTGCCTGCGGTACGGGAGCGGCTGGTGGCGCTGCAGCGCGAATTGGCCTCGGGCGCAGACAGTGTCGTGGTCGAAGGCCGTGACATCGGCACCGTGGTGTTGCCCGACGCCGACGTGAAGATCTTCCTCACCGCGACGGCCGAGACGCGGGCGCGCCGCCGCAACGACCAGAACGTGGCGGCGGGGCTGCCCGACGACTACGAGACCGTCCTGGCCGACGTGCGCCGCCGCGACCACCTGGACTCGACGCGCCCGGTGTCTCCGCTTCGACCGGCAGAGGATGCGTTGATCGTCGACACCAGCGACATGACCCAGAACCAGGTGGTCACCCGACTGGTCGAACTGGTCGAGCAGCGAAGCGGGGCGGTGCGATGACCGAGGACGGCACGTGGTCCGACGAAAGCGAATGGGAGTTCGGCGAAGACGGGTTCGACGGCGAGACCGGTGAGGCCTATGCGCCGCCGCCGGTGGTGGCGATCATCGGCAGGCCCAACGTCGGCAAGTCGACTCTGGTGAACCGGATTCTGGGCCGGCGCGAAGCGGTGGTGCAGGACCTGCCCGGGGTGACCCGGGACCGGGTGTCCTACGACGCGTCCTGGACGGGACGCCGGTTCGTCGTGCAGGACACCGGCGGGTGGGAACCCGACGCCAAGGGTTGCAGCAGCTGGTCGCCGAACAGGCGTCGGTGGCGATGCAGACCGCCGATGCCGTCATCTTCGTCGTCGACGCCCAGGTGGGCGCCACCTCGGGCGACGAGGCGGCCGCGCGGATCCTGCGGCGCTCCGGCAAGCCGGTGTTCTTGGCGGCCAACAAGGTTGACAACGAGAAGGGCGAGTCCGACGCGGCGGCGCTGTGGTCGCTGGGTCTCGGCGAGCCGCACCCGATCAGCGCGATGCACGGACGCGGGGTGGCCGACCTGCTCGACGAGGTGGTCGCCGCGCTGCCCGAGGCCTCCGAGGTCGCGACCGGCACCGGGGGACCGCGACGGGTGGCGCTGGTGGGCAAAGCCCAACGTGGGCAAGAGCTCACTGCTCAACCGGCTGGCCGGCGCCGAGCGGTCGGTGGTGCACGACGTCGCCGGCACGACCGTCGACCCGGTGGACTCGCTGATCGAATTGGGCGGCAGGACTTGGCGTTTCGTCGACACCGCCGGGTTGCGGCGCAAGGTCGGCCAGGCCAGCGGGCATGAGTTCTACGCCTCGGTGCGCACCCACAGCGCGATCGACGCCGCCGAGGTGGTGGTGGTGTTGATCGACGCCTCCCAGCCGCTCACCGAGCAGGACCAGCGGGTGCTGTCGATGGTGATCGAGGCGGGCCGGGCGCTGGTGCTGGCGTTCAACAAGTGGGATCTGGTCGACGAGGACCGGCGCTTCCTGCTGGACCGCGAGATCGATCTGCAGTTGAACCAGCTGCCGTGGGCGCCGCGGGTGAACATCTCGGCCAAGACCGGCCGCGCCGTGCAGAAGTTGGTGCCGGCGATGGAGACCGCGCTCGAGTCGTGGGACAAGCGGATCTCCACCGGGCAGCTGAACTCCTGGCTCAAGGAAGTGGTGGCGGCCACCCCGCCGCCGGTGCGCGGCGGCAAGCAGCCCCGCATCCTGTTCGCGACCCAGGCCACCGCGCGACCGCCGACGTTCGTGCTGTTCACCAGTGGTTTCCTGGAGGCGGGCTACCGGCGGTTCCTGGAGCGCCGGCTGCGCGAGACGTTCGGTTTCGAGGGCACGCCCATCCGGATCAACGTGCGGGTGCGCGAGAAGCGCAAACTCAAGCCGCGCTAGTTCGGGGTTGCGGGCTTCGTGGCTTTTCCGCAGTAAGTTGCCAGTGACGAATCGGAAGGGGGCTGTCATGACGACAGTGTCTATCGGTGCCAGGCGACTGGCTTATGTGGTGGCCGGTGCGGTGATTGCCGCTGGGGCCCGCCGTCGCGGTGTTCGCGGCCACCCCGTCGGCTCCCGGGCCGCGAGTGCTGGCGTGCTCGGAGACCGATACCGAGGACAGCTTCTCGATGGACTGCGCGCCGGCGGTCATTCCCGATGTCAGCGACCAGCTGACCGAGGCGGAGGTGGCCGAGCCCGGCTTCAACGCCGTCCCGCACGACAACCCTGGCTATCACGGCGAAGGTGGCGGCGGTGGCGGCGGTGGCGGGGGCCACGGCGGCCGCTGAGCTCACGCTCAGGGATTGAGCCAGGCCCGCTTTCCGTACTCGTCGAGGTGCACCACGTCCTCGACCGGCTTGCGGGTGGTCGGTCCGTAGCGTCCCTTCGGCCAGCCGAGCGGGACGATGCAGACCGGGTGTGACCGTCAGCGGTAGGTGAAGGATCTTGCGCGCCGAGGTCACGCTCCACAGCGGCAGGGTGATCAGCGAGGCGCCGAGGCCCATCGCCCGGGCGGCGAGCAACAGGTTCTGCACGCTGGGGTAGATCGACCCGAAGTACGACGACTCGGCCACGAACGGCGACGGCATGTAGGGCGGGCGCATCCCGCCGCGCAGGCACGGCACGACCAAGACCGGTATCTCTTCGAAATGGTCGATCTGCCATTGCCCGGCGCGCAGCATCTTCTCCGAGGCCTCGTCGCCGGCGGCCACCCGCCTGGCGATGGCGCCGTAGAGGGACCACGCCTGGCGGTATCGCTTGGCGAACTGGTCTTTGACGCGCTGGTCCTTGACGACGATGAACTCCCAGTTCTGGCCGTTCGATCCGGTGGGGGCTCGCAGGGCCAGTTCGATGCACTTCAGCACGACGGCGTCATCGACGGGATCGGGCTTGACGCGGCGGATGGCGCGCTGGGTCATCATCGCGTCGAGCAGGGGCATGGTGAGGTTGGCGAGGGCCTCGTCGGTGGTCGGGATGTCGCTCATGAGTCGGACCCTACGGGAACCGGTTGCGCGCAAACAGCTTTCGGGTGACGTCGCTGTGGCCTGCCGGGGTGACGCGTGGCTGAGCGGCTGACCCGATTAGGGTTGTCGGAGTGTCCGTTGCCCACATGATCTTGATCGCGCTGGCCGGTATGGGGGCCGGCGCGATCAACTCTCTGGTCGGGTCGGGCACGCTGATCACGTTCCCGACGCTTGGTGGCGCTGGGATATCCGCCGGTGACGGCGACGATGTCGAACGCGATCGGTCTGGTGGCCGGCGGGGTGTCGGGGACGTGGGGGTATCGGGCGGAGCTCAAGGGTCAGTGGGATCGGCTGCGCTGGCAGATTCCGGCGTCGCTGACCGGGGCGGCCATCGGGGCGTTCCTGCTGCTGCACCTGCCGGAGAAGGTGTTCATCCAGATCGTGCCGGTGCTGCTGGTGGCGGCCCTGGTCCTGGTGGTGATCGGCCCGCGAATTCAGGCGTATGCGCGTCGGCGGGCGGAGCTGGCGGGCCGGTCGGCCGAGCACGTGTCGCCGAGGCGGATGGCGGCGCTGGTGGCCGGGACGTTCGCGGTCGGGGTGTACGGCGGGTACTTCACCGCGGCGCAGGGCATCCTGCTGATCGGCGTGATGGGGGCGCTGCTGCCCGAGGACGTGCAGCGGATGAACGCCGCGAAGAACCTGCTGTCGCTGCTGGTGAACATCGTCGCGGCGGTGGCGTACACGGTGGTGGCGTTCGACCGGGTCAGCTGGACCGCGGCGGGGCTGATCGCGGCTGGGTCACTGGTCGGTGGCTGGCTGGGCGCGCACTACGGGCGGCGGCTGTCGCCGAATGCGCTGCGGGCGGTGATCGTGGTGGTCGGGCTGATCGGGCTGTACCGGCTGCTGACGGTGTGAGACGGCCGCGCCGACATCTCTGAGAAACCTCCCGCGACTGGCCGGAAACCGGGACGGCGGTATTGCCGATCAGCGAAGATCCGAGCGCCGGCTTTACGTGGAGTTCGAAGGGGAGCTCGAAATGACGCCCGACATCAAGCTGCCCGAGAATCCCGACCGGCTGCGTCATCTGGTTCGCAGCCCGATGTTGCAGCGTTGGTGGTTGGCGGTTCTCGCAGCAGCCCCGTTTGCGATCGCGATTGGCTCACTAGGCGGCGTTTCGGCTGACACCGCAGTGGCTGACTGCTTTCAACGCGGTTATCCAGCCTCCGCCGTGCTCGGCCGGCGGGCAGAATTCGGCTGGCGCCAGTCAGGCGGCACCCGAGTCGACGGTGCCGGACTCGGGGATCAATGCTTGTCAGAATCAGGCAGCCATGTCGACGGCTATCGGACTGCTGCCCGCAGTCTGCCCCGGTACCAGTCGCGGCTGATGCACGTCGGTGTCCGCAGCGGGATCACTCTGCTATTCGCAAGCCTGGCAACCGTTTTCGCCACTGTAATCTCGCCCGTTACGGCCTTGGCCGACCAGTGCGCACCCGGGTTGACCATGGATCAGTCGGGAGCCTGCGTCCCGGCAACGATCGAGGAGAACCTTGCTCTTCCGCCTGAGTGGGTGACAGGCCTCGGGTGGCGATGCGGTCGACCCGGATTCGCCCACCTCGGCCTGCCAGAACTCACCTCCCTGCCCGGAGGGCAGATCGCTCCTTTTGAGCGACTGTGAATGCCCGCCCCGATGGCTGCACGGGTGATCGGAGACACCGCCGCCCAGATTCGGGTGCGCGACCGGGCCTGCGGTAGGCTTTCGATCTGCTGCCGGCGATCCCGGCAGTGCCGCGGGCTGTGGCGCAGCTTGGTAGCGCACTTGACTGGGGGTCAAGTGGTCGCAGGTTCAAATCCTGTCAGCCCGACGCAGGTCAGAGGGTGTTTTCATCCTCTGATTTTGTCGTTTCTGGGCCCTTGACCCACACGTTTGACCCAAACCAGCTTTGGAACAGCACCGGAATTTGTTTGCTAGCTCGGCGGCCCGGCTCCCGCAGTAGGCCAGCGCGCCGCGGCCCCGAACGGCCTACATCGTTGTGTCGATATTGTCCGCGGTCAGCTCGACCCGATCGTCCGGGTAGACCCGAACCGCGGCGCGCCCGCACAGCTGCAGGTGCTCGAGTCGTAGGCCGCGGCCGCCGGGCAGACGCCAACCCGGAACCACCACCGGCTCGCCGGCGTCGAGCTTGCGCTGCAGGGCGGACGGCGCGCGGTTCGCGATCACCTGGGTGACGACGTCGGCCGGGCTGACGTACATCACCGTCCTCGGGTCCGGGCCGCGGTGCTGCGACTCCTTGTTGACCAGGTGCACGTATGCGCCGGCGATCACCACCCCGGTGCCGCGGCCGCCGACGTCACGCGCCATTGCGGGCCCGCTCCCGCTCCCACCGCACGTTCGCCGCGTGCTGGTTCTTCCGCTGGGTCTGGTTCATCGGTGCCGGCGGCTCGGCGTTCACCTGCTTGAGCATCCGCACCACCGTGCCGTCGAGCTGCCGCAGCTCGCACGACAGCATGCAGATGTTCTTCGGGTCGGTCTCCCGGTCGTACAGCCTGGCGACCTCGACGCGGCGATCGATCGTGCCGGCGATCAGCTCCAGCGTGATCTCCTCGGCCGCCGACCACTGCAGGTCTCGGTGCTGAACTTTCCCGTAGTGCTCGAGCTCCTCGTTGAGGGCATCGAGCACCGCCTTTGCCTGCGGCGTATGGGCTTTCGTCATGCTGTAAGGGTATGCCCGCCGCCCTCTCGTGCGCGCATACGGAGGCGAATTCTGCATGCAACCAGGGAGATTGGCAGACCTGGCCGCGGATGCTTTAGGGGTGGGGATGGGGTCCCCCTGGCCGCCCGGTCTGGGGTGGCGTTTTCAGTTATCGGGCTACAGCGGCCGGGGAACCCTATCCTTAGGCCGAGGGCACTCCGGACCAGCCGGGGAAGGTCTGATGGGCGCAGTCGTAGCGTGCGCGACGTGTGGCACCGAACTGCGTCTGAACGCCAAGTTCTGTGATGAGTGCGGGTCGGCGACCACCGCCTCGCCCCGGGTGGCCGAGTACAAGCAGGTGACCGTCTTGTTCGCCGATGTGGTGCATTCGATGGACATCGCGAAGGCTGTCGGGGCGGAGCGGCTGCGCGAGATCATGGCCGGACTCCTCGACCGGGCAGCGGCGGTCGTGGGCCGCTACGGCGGCACCCTGGACAAGTTCACCGGCGACGGGATCATGGCCGTCTTCGGTGCCCCCGTCGCCCTGGAGGACCACGCCGCTGCGGGCGTGCCGGGCCGCCCTGGACATCCACAGTGCCATCAGCGATCTGGCCGATGAGGTTCAGCCACCGGGATGGTGTGGAGCTTCAGCTACGGATCGGGCTGAACTCCGGGCAGGTGATCGCCGGGGAGATCGGCTCGGGCGATGCCGGGTACACCGCGATCGGCGAACAGGTCGGCCTGGCCCAGCGGATGGAGTCGGTGGCCCCACCGGGCGGGGTGATGCTCAGTGCCTCCACCGCCCGGCTGGTCGAGACCGTCGCCAGTCTCGGTGACCCTGAACTGGTCCAGATCAAGGGTGCACGAGCAGCCGGTCGTCGCCCGAGCGGCTGTTAGGTGTGTCTGAACGCGGACCATCCTGTCGCAGGGCTGAGTCGGCTCTGGTGGGTCGGCGTTGGGAGATGGCCGCCGTCGAGGGCCTGTTGCAGCGTGCCATCGAGGGCCACGGTGCGGTGGTGACCGTGGTGGGTTCCCCGGGATCGGCAAGAGCCGCCTGGTGCGCGAGGTCACCGCACTGGCCGCAGCCCGGGGCGTCGAGGTGTTCTCGGCCTACTGCGAATCCCACACCACCCAGGTGCCCTTCCACGCCGTGGCACGGCTGCTGCGGGCAGCCACCGGCGTCGAGCATCTTGACCCCGAGCAGGCCCGGACCCTGTTGCGGGGGCTGGATTCTGACGCCGATCCCGAAGACGTACTGCTCTTCGAGGACCTTGCTGGGCATCGCGTGATCCCGAGGTCGAGTTGCCCAAGATTGATCCGGATGCCCGGCGGCGGCGGTTGACCGCTCTGGTCAACACCGTCTCGCTGGCCCGAGAGTCCCCGGCGGTCTACGTCATCGAGGACGCCCACTGGATTGATGAGGTCAGCGAGTCGATGCTGGCCGACTTCTTCACCGTGATCCCGCAGACCCCCTCGCTGGTGCTGATCACCTACCGCCCCGAGTATCCAGGCGCGCTCAGCCAGGTGCAGGGTGCCCAGACCATTGCCCTGGCCCCGCTGAGCGATCCAGAGACCACGACACTGGTCGGCGAACTGGTCGGCCCGGACCCCTCGGCGGCACTGCTGGCCGCTGATTGTCGAAAGGTCCGCCGGGAACCCATTTTTCGCTCAGGAGATGGTGCGCGACCTCGCCGAGCGCGATGTGCTGCAAGGACAAGCAGGCGGCTATGTCTCGACGGCCGATGTGGCCGAGGTCAGCCTGCCCGCCACCGTGCAGGCCACCATCGCCGCCCGCATCGACCGTCTCGACCCGGCCGCCAAACGCACCCTGAGCGCGGCAGCAGTCATCGGCGCGAAGTTCAGCCGAGACCTGATGGAAACGCTGGGGATCGATCCTGCCCTGGACGGACCTGGTGACGGGCCAGTTCCTCGACCAGGTCACCTTCACCCGACACCCCGAGTACGTGTTCCACCACCCTTTGATCCGCACCGTCGCCTACGAATCCCAACTGAAATCCGATCGCGCCGAACTGCACCGAAGGCTGGCCGCAGCGATCGAAGTGCGTGACCCCGCCTCGGCAGACGAGAACGCTGCCCTGATCGCCGAACACCTGGAGGCCGCCGGGGACCTGCACGCCGCCTTCGGCTGGCATATGCGAGCTGCTGCGTGGGCGACCAATCGCGATATCACGGCTGCACGCTTGAGTTGGGAGCGCGCGCAAAAGATCGCCGACGCGCTACCCACCGAGGACCCCGACCGGACCGCCATGCGCATTGCGCCGCGGGCGTCGTTGTGCGGCAGCGCTTATCGAGCCCGTCAGCAGGTCGCAGGACAACTCCTCGACGAATTGCGCCAGTTGTGCGCCGCCGCCGGCGACAAGGCGTCGCTGGCCATCGGGATGGCGGGGTTGGTGGCCAGTTACGTACATCAGGCCCGCTACGCGAGGCGTCGCAGCTTGCATCGGAGACCATGGCGCTCGTCGAGTCGATCGACGATCCAACCCTGACGGTGGGGCTATCCGCCACACTGCTGTACGCCAAGTGCCAAGGTGGTGAGTATGTCTGAGGCGCTGCGCTTCTCACAGCGCGTTATTGACTTGGCTGACGATGACTCCTCGATGGGCAGCGTCGTCTTCGGTTCTCCGTTGGCGGCCGCCTTTGTATGTCGGGCTTGGTGCCGATTTTCGCTGGGTCTTGTCGGATGGGCAGAGGACCTGAAGCAATGCCGGGCTATCGCCCGTAGCGCCGACCCGCTGTCCTATGCAGCCGTCGTCTGCTATGCGTATGTGCCGGAGATACCGATGGGCGTGCTGCGCCCAGACGAATCCGCGGTACGCGAGATTGAGGGCGCTTTGCAGGTTGCCGAACGATCCGGTGATGACCTTGCACTGGCCTTCGCCCAGATTGCGCTGGGCGTTGTGCAGGTGCATCGCCCAACGGCTGCGGTGCGTCAGCGCGGGCAGATGCTCTTGGCGGAGGTCGGAGAGGTATGTCTGCGCCAGGGACATAACCTGTGCGACTTACCGCTGGTCAATGTGTATATCGCGCGTGAGATGGCTCGGCACGGCGATCGGCGACGCAGCGATACCGCAGATGCGCCCAGCGGTCGATCGACCATGTCCGTCGAGGACAGTTGCTCACACACGGCATTCTTACGACAGGCGTTCTGGTGGAGACTCTGTTAGAACGCGGGACCGAGAGCGACATAGCCGACGCCGAGGCGGCGATGGAGCGGTTGGCGGCCGCGCCGGCCGACGATGATCTGGCGATTCGCGACATCTGGGCTTCTGCGGCTGCGGACGCTGCTGGCACAGGCTCAGGGTGACGACGTCACCTACCGCGACTATCGGGATCGCTACCGGAACATGGCGAACGACTTGGGCTTTGAGGGCCACATGAAGTGGGCCGAGGAGATGCCATGAACGGCGGTGCCGGGCCGGGGCCCTGCCCTCGGGGGTCGTCACGTTCCTGTTCACCGACATCGAGGGTTCGACCCGGCGGTGGGAGGCCGACCCGGAGGTGATGCGGGCAGCACTGGCCGACCACGACGAGGTGTTACGCGACGGCGATCGAGGCCCACGGGGGCCTGGTGTTCAAGCACACCGGCGACGGGGTCTGCGCCGTCTTCACCTCACCCAGGGCGGCGGTCGATGCTGCGGTCACCGCCCAGCAGGCACTGGAATTGCCGGTGCGGATGGGGATTTCGACCGGGGAGGCCGAGCTGCGGGGGTCGGACTACTTCGGTGCGGTGCTCAACCGGGCGGCCCGGGTGATGGCCGCCGGTCACGGCGGGCAGATCCTGCTCGACGGCCTGACGGCGGGTCTGCTGCGCGGGGTCGGACCTGGTCGACCTGGGACCACGGCGGCTGCGGGACATCACCGAACCCGTCCAGGTTTTCCAGGTTCGCGCCCCGGGCCTGCGCACCGAGTTCCCGCCGCTGGCCACCCAGGATCGACAGCAGTGGCAACCTGCGGGTCCCGACCACCAGCCTGATCGGACGCGATACGGAACTCGACGAGGTCGCCGCTGCCCTGAAGGCCCATCGGTTGGTGACGCTGACCGGTCCGGGCGGGGTGGGCAAGACCCGGTTGGCCCTCGAGGTCGCTGGCCGGGTTGCCGACAGCTTCCCGGACGGGGTGTGGCTTTTCGAACTGGCCACGGTGAGCGATCCGGTCGCAGTGCCTGACGCGGTAGCAGCGGTGCTGGGCATCACCCAGCAGCCCGGCAAGACCGTGAGTGAGTCGGTGGCCGCCGCGCTGGAGGGCAGGGTGCGGTTGTTGGTGTTCGATAACTGCGAGCATGTGCTCGATGCGGCAGCGGACCTGATCGAGTTGATCCTGGCCGCCTCGTCGACGGTGCGGATTCTGGCCACGAGCCGCGAAGGACTGGGTGTCGCCGACGAGCAGGTGTGGCCGGTGTCTTCGCTGGACCACAGCGGCGGAATCGACTCTGCGGCAGTCACTCTGTTTGTCGAACGCGCCCAGGGTGTGGCCCCGCGCTTCTCCCTGGCCACTCCTGACGAGGCCGAGGCGGTCGTCGACATCTGCCGCCGCCTCGACGGGATTCCCTTGGCCATCGAGTTGGCGGCCTCGCGGATGGCGTCGATGACGCCGATCGAGGTGCATGATCGCCTCGATCAGCGGTTCCGACTGCTGGTCGGGTCACGACGTGGGCTGGCCCGCCATCACACTCTTCGCCACGCGGTGGCATGGTCCTATGACCTACTCGGCGACGCGGAGAAGGCCCTGCTGAACCGGTGTTCGGTGTTCGCCGGTGGGTTCGACCTCGCGGGTGCCTGCGCGGTCAGTGGCTCAGACGATGAGTTCGCGACCCTCGATCTGCTCGATGCCCTGGTTCGTAAGTCACTGCTGGTCGCCGACCGGTCATCAGGCCGGACAAGGTATTCCATGCTGGAGACGATCCGCGAGTTCGCCGAGGAGCAACTCGTCGCCAGCGGCGAGGCCACCGAGGCCCGCACTGCGCACGCCCGCTACTTCGCCGGGCGGGAAGCCGACATCATGGCCCTGTGGGACAGCCCCCGCCAGCGGGAGGCCTACGACTGGTTCACGGTCGAACTGCCCAACCTGCGGGCGGCTTTTCGGTGGGCCGCCGACCATGAGCGACCTCGACACCGCGGCTGCCATCGCCGACTTACGCGGCGTTCCTGGGCTTTCATGGTCGAACAACTACGAGCCGATCGGCTGGGCCGAAGAGCTGATCGAACCTGCCGGCGCAGCCGACCATCCCCGGCTTGGCGTGCCCTCTACGTGATGGCGTCGCCGTGCTTCTTCGTTGGACGGATCGAGGCGGCTGTCGGGTATAGCGACGCCGGGTCGGACGCTGTCTCGGCAGCGGCCGGGACTACGAGCTGCCGTTCGGTGGGGAAGGCGTGCTTGGCGGTTCATATCTATTCATCGGGCAGCCCGAACGGTCTGTCGAGTGGTGCCGCACCCAGTTCGCACGCGGTCGCGACACTCATGCCCAGACCCAGACGCAACTGGTCATGGCACTGACCGTCGCCGGTTCTGGCGACGAGGCGATGACCGCCACCGAGGGTCTGATCGAGGCCGCCGAAGCAACCCGACAACCCGTATGTCCTCTCCCTCGCACTTTTCGCTTACGGCTTTGCCTTCCGCGCCGCCGATCCTGCCGCGCACGGGAGGCCCTGCGTCGGGGCCTGGTGATCGCTCAGGACAGTAGCAACCGCCTAACGAAGTCAAGCTTGGCGACCGCTCTGTCGCCGCTCGAGGCTGTCCACGGCGACACCCTGGACGCGCTCGACTACGTCTACGCTGGCTATCCGCCACTTACCACGACGCGGGCAATACCGGCCATATCGGCGTCCCCCTAGCTGTCCTCGCCGTCCTGTTCGACCGGCTCGGACGCTACGAACCGGCGGCGATCATCGCCGGGTTCGCCGTCGATCCGTTCAGCACGGCGGCATTCCCGAAATCACCGTAGCGATCAGCCACCTACGCGACGTCCTCGGCGACCAGACCTACGAATCGCTCGCCCGCACGGTGCCGACGATGACCACCGCCGCCATGGTGGCCTACGCCTACGACCAGATCGACCAGGCCCGCGCCCAACTCCCGCAAGGCGATGAAACCCCATGAGAGACACTGTTGGTCGCGCGATGCCCTCGGGGCTTGCCACGTTCTTGTTCACCGACATCGAAGGGTCGACCCGGCGGTGGGAGGCCGACCCGGAGGTGATGCGGGCCGCACTGGCCGACCACGACGACGTTCTGCGCGAGGCGATCGAGGCCCAGGGGGCCGGGTGTTCAAGCACACCGGTGACGGGGTCTGCGCCGTCGTTCGCCTCGCCGAAGGCTGCGGTCGATGCGGCGGTCGCCGCGCAGCAGGCACTGGAATTGCCGGTGCGGATGGGGATCGCGACCGGGGAGGCCGAGCTGCGGGGGTCGGACTACTTCGGGGCGGTGCTCAACCGGGCGGCCCGGGTGATGGCCGCCGGTCACGGCGGGCAGATCCTGCTCGACGGCCAGACGGCAGGTCTGCTGCGCGGGGTCGACCTGGTGGACCTGGGACCGCGGCGGCTGCGGGACATCACCCGACCAGTGCCGAGGTGTTCCAGGTCCGCGCCCCCGGCCTGCGTGACGGAGTTTCCCGCCGCTGCGAACCCTAGATCGGGCGTCGGGGAACCTGCGCGCCCGCGACCACGAGCCTTATCGGGCGCGAGTCCGAGCTGGCCGAGGTCGAGGCCGCGCTGCGCACGCATCGGCTGGTGACGTTGACCGGGGTGGGCGGAGTCGGCAAGACCCGCCTGGCGCTGGAGGTCGCGGCGCGTCTCGTCGACGAATTCCCCGACGGGGTTTGGCTCTTGGAACTGGCCGCCGTGACAGACCCGGCCGCGGTCCCCGACGCGGTAGCAGCCGTGCTCGGCATCACCCAGCAACCGGGCAAGAGCGTCAGCGAGTCGGTGGCCGCCGCCTTGGAAGGCCGGTCGCGGCTGCTGGTGTTCGACAACTGCGAGCACCTGCTCGATGCGACGGCCGCTTTGGTCGAAGCCATCTTCAACCAGTCGGCGACCGTGAAGGTGTTGGCCACCAGCCGGGAAGGGTTGGGAGTTGCCCGGGAACAAGTATGGCCGGTCCCTGCGCTGGACGCCGCGGGAATCAACTCGGCGGCGGTGACCCTGTTCGTCGAACGCGCTCACGAGATTGCGCCGGGCTTCGCGATCGGCGAGGACGAAGAGGCCGCTGCAGTCACCGAGATTTGTCAACGCCTGGATGGGATTCCCTTGGCCATCGAACTGGCGGCTTCGCGTATGGCGTCGATGACCGCCGGTGAAGTGCGAGATCGTCTTGATCACCGCTTCCGACTGCTGGTCGGATCACGACGTGGACTCGAGCGGCACCAAACGCTGCGCCACGCGGTGGCGTGGTCCTATGACCTGCTGGATGACGACGGGAGAAGTCCCTGCTGGACCGGTGCTCGGTCTTCGCGGGCGGCTTCGACGCCCAAAGCGCCTGCGCGTTAGCGGAATCCAACCACGATCTCGACGAGTATGCCATCCTCGATCTGCTCGACGCTCTGGTGCGCAAGTCGCTGCTGGTGGCCGATCGGTCATCGGGACGGACCCGGTTTTCAATGCTGGAGACGATCCGCCAGTTCGCCGAGGAGCAACTCGCCGCCAGTGGTGTGTCCGACGAGGCGCGCGCCGCGCATGCTCGCTACTTCGCCGGAAAAGAAGCCTCCATCCTGGCGCTGTGGGACAGCCCCCGACAGCGCGAAGCCTACGAATGGTTCACGGGCCGAACTGGCCAACCTGCGCACGGCCTTTCGGTGGGCCACCGATCATGGCGACCTCGACGTGGCTGCTCCTATTGCGATCTACGGGACGATCCTGGGCAATCAGGTCGGAAACTACGAGCCGATAGCCTGGGCCGAAGAGCTGATCGAACCTGCCCGCGTCCGTCGACCATCCCCGGCTCGCGGCCCTGTACGAGATGGCGTCGCAGTGCTTCTTCGTCGGACGGATCGAGGCGGCTGTCGGGTACAGCGACGCGGGTCAGACGCTTCTCGGCAGCGGCCGGTACTACGAGCTGCCGTTCGGCGGCGAGGGCGTGCTCGGCAATTCATATCTACTTATCGGGCAGCCCGAACGGGCCGTCGAGTGGTGCCGCGCCCAGCTGGCACGGGGTCGCGACACTCACGCAGTGACCCAAACTCAACTTGTCGTGGCGCTGATGGTCGCCGGTGCTGTTAGTGAGGCGATGACCGCCACCGAGGGTCTGATCGACGCAGCGGAAGCCACCCGCAACCCGTTTGTGCTCTCATCCGCGCTTTTCGCTTACGGGTTTGCCTTCCGCGACGCCGATCCCACCGCAGCACGGGAGGCCCTCCGTCGGGGGATGGCGCTCGCTGGGGACAGTGGCAACCTCTGGAATGAAGCAAGCCTGGCCGCCGCCCTGTCCACACTCGAAGCCACGCAAGGCGACACACTGGCCGCGCTCGACCACGCCAGTGTAGCTATCCGCCACTTCAACGACGCAGGCAATACCGGCCATCTCGGCGTCCCCCTAACTGTCCTGACTGCCCTGCTGGACCGGCTCGGACGCTACGAACCGGCGGCTGTCATCGCCGGTTTCGCCGTCGATCCCCTCAGCACGGCGGGCTTCCCAGCGATCACCACCACGATCACCCACCTGCGCGACGTCCTCGGCGAAGACACCTACGAATCCTTCGCCCGCGCCGGTAAAACCATGACCCCTGCCGCCGTAGCGACCTACGCCTTCGACCAGATCAACCAGGCCCGCGCCAGCCTCGAACAGCCCGGCTGAAATATCACTGGTGATCGCGTCACCCGCGGGGCATGCACACGGTCGCCAGAGAGGTTGTCCTTATCCATCTCTTGCCGCCTACCTGTCGGGGTCATACCCGCCAGGCTCGACCAGCACTGCGGGCGGTCTGCCTTCAGTGAAGCCCCGACGGAGCGCATTTGCGTTGCGCTCGACGATGGTGCGCGCCTGCTGTGCTTTAGTGAGCAGCGTTTGGGCTGCACCGTATTCCGGCACCGCCTGCCCGATGGCGGAGTCGAACCAATCGGTCGCCTGGCCGCGTGATTCGATGTAGGCAGGCAGCTCTTCCAGCAACACGCCAAGCTCGACCTGGTCGGCTGTGGTGATGAGGTTCTGCGCGGCACCGAGAAGCTTGGCGTTGTCGGTGTTATCGAGGATGCGCTGTGTTCTGTTCCAATGCCTGCCTGCCCGCATCTCGGCGGGGAGATCGCCGCGGGGTGACAGGTCACGGCGCACCTTGTCGACATGCGCGGCGGCTGCGTCGGCACGCTCCCGCACCTGCAAGACAGCCGCGTCGACTGCCTTGGCGGCGTCGGTGCCGGCGAACCCAGCGACCTGCGCGCGGAATCCCTCGTCTGAGTAATGGTCGCGGTTGCGCTCAACCGTGTTGATGTGCTTCTGGAATTCGTTTTTGGCGTGGACGATTGCGGCGTGAGCCTGCGTGACGACACTGCCGTCTGTGGTGATCGCGCGTGCGGTGACGCTGCTGGGCTCGTAGTCGCCAGCGCGTTCGGCGCGAACGTAGCCCGGACGGTACGGGAACGCGGTGTTGACTTCTGACATGGATTAGGCCCTTTCGGCTCGGCATACTCGAGGACTGCGTTTGTCTCTACCAGAATTCTAATGCCGCTTGCTGTGACTTACGTTGTCGTGCTTGTTTTTTCGCAAGTCGTGCGCCGCGACTTTCCTCTCGAATCGTGTTGAGAGCCGTATGGTTAACGGGCCCTGTTTCCCCGCAGCGGCCGCGGGGTCACCGGTGTCGACGTCGCGGTCGAATCCACGGCCGGCGGCCGCCGCTCACGCGCCCCACTCCTCGAGGCCCGGGAGTGGGACATCGGTGATGGTGGGCTTGCACCGCGGCGGCTTGCGGGCCTTCTTGTGGGCCTCGGACCGGCAGTGCGTGCAGATGCCGATCGCGTCGTCGATCCACCTCTCCAGCTCATTGCCGCATGGGCAGAGTTCCAACATGAACACAAGTCCTTTCGGTTTTGGGGTGGGCCGGGCGCAGCTGGGTTGCCACGCCCGGCCCGGCGCCGACTAGGTGCAGTAGGCCGCGACGTCGAGGCCGGCCCGATCGACCAACTTCTGCACCGCGTCCGCGGCCGCGTTCTCGGTGTCGGCCAGCGCACCCAGAGCCTCCAGGTAGACGTTGAGCGGGCCGAGGACGTCATCGCCGCAGCCGAAGTCCTCCGCGTACTCGACCAGGGCCCGCACGGCCGACCCGGGGTGGCGCACGAACGTCCAGTCCCCGTCGAGATTCTGCAACGCCTCACTGGCGTTCTCGGCGGCAGCCTCCGCGGCCACGGCGTCCTTGTCTGCCGCGGCACGCGCCTGCTTCTCCTCACACGAACGCAGCGCACGCCGCATCTCCAACGAGAGCCCGAGCCAGGCCGTCTTGGTGATCCCGGCCGGCGGCTGCGCGCCATCCGCGGCCTCGTGGCAGAACTCGCGCTCATCCGGCCGAAGCCCGAGCCAGACCGGCTCACTGAGCCCCATGTCCCGATACATGTCGGGCATCTGCCCGGTGTTCTCTGTCATTCCACACTCCATTCGTTATGCTTCTCTTCCCTTACCCGGCTCGATCGCCGGGGGTCTGTGTTGTGTCCCGAACCTGTTGCACCGGAACCACTTTCATTAGACGTTGGTGAGATTTCCAAGAAAGGTCTTGACACGATTTCCTGCTCCTCTAATCTCTTGAGAATTGACCCACCGGGGGTTAGGTATTTAATGGACCCCCTCGAGGCCCTCGACCCCCCCGAGTCCCTCCCCCAGAAGCTCCATGACCCGGGCCCACATCACCGCGCCGCGGGGGTCGGCGTACCGGCCGGGGTGCCGGATGATCTCGACGTCGGTGCCAATCTCCAATCCGCCCAGCACAACTCGTGACGCTTCTGCCATCGCCGCCCTGGTGGCCGCCACGGCGTCGTCGATCGACCCGATGGGTGCCTCGATCATCAGCGCGTCATGCACTGGTGCAACCACCTCGACGCCACGCTCACTGGCCAGGCAGCAGGCCAACCTCAGCATCTCCGCGCCGTTGGACTGGCACGGGAAGTTGCGCAGCGCAGTCGATTTCCGCTGCCCGGTCCACAAGGTCCAGCCGAACACCGACGACATGTGTCCGGTCAGCTGGGCGGTGTTGACGGCCCGCTCGGCCCATGCGGTGAACACCGGGAAGGTGCGCGCCAGCCGGCGCAGCAGGTCTCGAGCTTCGATCTCCGACAGCCCGGTCCTCAGTGCAAGGCTCGGTGCCTGCATCCCGTAGGAGGTGCCCAACAATGCGGTCTTGCAGAGGTCCCTGACCGTCTTGTGCGTCGCCTTGGTCGCGCCGGCCGGGGCCAGGCCGGCCATCGTCGCGAACGTCATGTACGGGTCACCCGACTGCACCGCGTCCAGCAGCGCGCGATCGCCAGACAGTGCCGCGCTGATCGCGATCTCCTGCGACTGCCAATCGCATATATGCCAAGGCGCGGCCTGCCGGCGGCCGGATCAAGCCGCGCATCCACACGCTGGGGCCGTAGACGAACTTGTTGTTACTGGGCGTGTTCCGCCCGGTTGACGCACCGAACGGGCTCAGCATCGTGCGGTTCCGGCCGTCGGGCCCGACCGCCAGCTTCTCCAAGCGCAAGCTGGCGAGCGAATGTCTGAGCTCGGCCAGCGGGTACAGCTGCGGGTGACGCTTGGCGGCGTCCCGGAAAGTGTCCTGCTCGAGCGACAGCCGGCCGGCCGGCGTCCTCGGCCAGTCGATCTTGTGCTCGGCGAGGTAGGCGGCGAACCGGCCGGCCTTGAACGTGGTGCCTTCGTAGACGTGGTAGTCCTGGTCAACCGCCGCGATCAGCTCGGTCTTGATCCGGGCCCAGTTCGCCCGGAGTCGCTCGAGCATCTCGGTGTCGATCGGCACGCCGGCGCGCTCCATCCGAGCCACCGCGGCCATGTAGCGGCCACGCATCAATGCCTGCCCGAGACCCTGGGGGTGAGCCATGATCCTGGGCAGCATCCGCTCGAGCAGAGCCCCCATCGGGATGACGTCGGTCGCGCAGTAGTCGAGGGTCGATTCGCGCTCGTCCGCGGTCCACGGGCCGCCGCGCATCACCAGCTCTCGGGCGTCGCGCTTTTGCTCGGAGGTGATGCTCGGGATGCCGTAATGGGACAGGCAACCGAGCAGGCCGCGGCCGGCCGGCAGCGCGATCCCGTTGGTGGCGTTCCGAAACTCGGCGTACAGGTCCAAGATTCTGGTGGGCAACGCCCAGTCGAGCTGCAGGAAACAGCCCCACTCGGCGGAGCTGTAGAACGCGACGAACAGCGTGTCGTCGTTGATCGGGAAGGGCGGCTTGGTACCGAACTCGTCCTGCCACAGCCTGATCTCCCGACCCGAGCCGAGCTCCTTCGCCACCATGCAAACCGGTTGGGGGAGGGCCCCCGACTCCGAGACAAACTCGAAGTCGAGGGCCCACACCTGATCGAAGGGAAGCCCGAGGTACCCGTAGGGGGGCCTGAGAGCCCTTCCTACGGGCACCCGGGACTGGTGCGGTGTCACCACCGCGGGAAGGTGCTGTGCCACCCTAAATCCGCTTCCTAGACACCGACCGCCAGAGCGGGTTAGGCGTCTCGTGGGCGAACATCTCGACGATGCCAGCACAGCCCGGGCAGGGCGGGTGGATGTTGCACCACCCACCCGCGCCGCGCTGATGGCCGTACGCAGCCTGCGCCGAGCACTTGTGACACAGGCCGGCGCGGAGGTACCGACCCTTCGTCTTCTCCCAGTGCACGGCCTGCTCGAGGGTTTCCGGCCGCGGCCGGCTTTCGCCCCTCACAGGTCGCCCTCGAGCTCCCGGATCACCGGATGGTCGGGGGAGTCGATCACCTTCCCGCGGAACCCGATCTCGATCAGGTCCCTGAACGAGGTGTCCAGCCAATCGGGCTCGCCCAGATCGCCCTTGGCCCTGAACATCTCGTACGCGCCCAGGTCGGAAGACCAGACCATCTTCGTCCACAAGCTCAGTGCCTGCTCCGCGGCCATGAGCGCGGTGTCGGCAATCCGATGGATGTGGTCGTTGTCGCCGCGGGCGAGCTTGATGGGCCACAGGATGGTGGTGCCGACCCTGTTCATCACGACGAACAACCGCACCGGCCTGAGCTCCGACGCGACCAGGTGGGCCACCGCCGGCATGACGAGATAGGACTCCTTGTCCATCCCGGTGTCCCGCTCGACGATCGCCGTGTCAACGACGTAGTCGGGATGCCGGCGGAACCACTCCGTCCGCTTCGGCTTCCGGACCGGCACCATCGTGAGGACCGGCGCCACATCGGCGTCGAGACCGCAATCGACGCGCATCGCCTCAGGATTGAACGGGTCGTAGTCGGCCGCCGGCGGGGCCTCACCGTTGGAGTGAGGGTCCGGCGGTGTCGTCGTCTTACTCGCCATCGTCGGCCTCCTCGATCGGCCACGCGAGACCACACGTGCAGTCGATGCACACGCCATCGAGGCACGCGATGCCCGAGCCCCTGCCCACCGACTTGCGCCGACGAATCGTCGTAAGATGCGACGTGTCGGAGCTCTTTGGCGGGGTAACGATGCGGGCGGGGCGATCAGCGATCTCGATCGCCCTCCCGCTCCCGTCAGGTGGCGATCCGGTTTCGGGCGTGCCGATAATTCCGTTTCTCATACCGAAGCACCCTCGCTGACCCGATCCACATACGCCGCAAGGCTTTTCGACGTGATGAAACTGCGCCGGCCGATGTTGACCTTCACCAACTCGCCGCGGTTGACCAGCTCGTACAACATCGTGTTTCCGATGTCACCCAAGCGGTGGCGGGTCTCGACCAGCGAGACCAGCCTGTCAATGTCGTTGCTACCCATTGTCTTCCACTCCGTTCTGTTCTCCACCCCCTCTCGTGTTCGTGAGGAGGTGTTGACAAACGTGGCATGGCTAGCAGAGCATTGACTATGTCACTAGCGGGAAATCCGCTGGCATAGCTGGAGGGTGGAGTGTTCGTAGTGGTGTTGAGAGAGGGCGGCATGGTCGGGTTCGACGGCAAGCCCGTCCCGGTGGGTGACCGGGGCATCCCGCGGCTGGTGTCGTATGAACGGCCGGCCGCACCGGGGAGTCCGGCCCTGGAGTTGGCCATCGAGGTGGTTGACGGCCTGCCGGTGGTCACCATGGTGAAGCTGAGCGTGGACTTGACCGAGGAGAACGCGGACGGACGAGGATGCCGCGCGACAGACGTCAAAGACACGGCGTCCGGGTTTGAGGCCCTGGTGGAGGATGTGCTTGCCGCGGCGACCTTCGTCCCCGACGGCAAGGGCGGCTGGAAGCGGGGCTGGCCCCAGCCTGAAGCGACCCGGCGGAGAAACCGCGAAGGTGTCCAGGAGGCCCGCGCGGAGTTGCGACGCAAGGTCACACCGGAGTTGCTGCAGTTGGTCGCTCAGACCTATCGCCAGGCGGGGGATGGAGGACGCAACTCGGCGGTCGCCAGGTCTTTCGGGGTGAGCGAACGCACCGCGGGCCGCTACATCCAGCTGGCACGCGCGCAGGGACTGTTGCCGGCGACGACGCAAGGGAAGGTGGCGTTATGAGCAAGCGGGCCGGCGGCGAGGGATCGGTGCGGCAGCGGGCCGACGGGCGTTGGGAGGCACGGCTGTCGTACATCGACCCGTCCACCGGCCGGCGTCGATCGGCTTCGTTCTACGGGGCCACCGACGAGGCGGTTCGGGACAAGCTCGACAAGGCACGCGACCGAATCAAAGTCGAAGCTCCCGTGCAGGATTCGGCCGTGCGGCTCGCGGACTGGGTCGAGCACTGGTCGGCGACCGCGCTGGAAGCGTCGCCGCGCAAGGAGTCCACCAAGCAGTGGTACCGGACACTGGCGCGGAAGCATCTGTGCGCCGGGGCACTTGGTGCCACACCGCTGGACAAGCTCCGCAAGTCCAGCATCGATGGCCTGCTGGTCGGCCTGCGCGCCAAGGGGCTGTCCGACTCCACGGTGCGCTCGGTGTACGCCGTGCTGCGTGCCGTCCTCGCCGACGCGAAACTCGACAACCTGATCGCTGACAATGCTGCCGTCCGCACACCGCGGCCACGGGTTGCGCGTCAGGAAGCCCGCTACCTCGACGCCGGCCAAGTCCAGGCGGTGCTGGCGGCGGCCGACGGCCTGCGCTACAAGCCGGTGTTGGTACTGATCGCGGCGACCGGCCTTCGTCGCGGCGAGGCACTTGCACTGCGCTGGGAGCACATCAACTTCGCCGACGGGTCACTGAGGGTGGCGTCCACCCTGTCCCGTACTGCCGGCACACTGGTGATCTCGGAACCGAAGACGGCACGATCGCGGCGCACGGTCCCGCTGTCGCCGGCGACGGTGACGATGCTGAAGACGGTCAAGGCGAACCAGGCAGCGGACCGTCTGCACGCGGGGGACCGGTGGACAGATTCCGGCCTGGTGTTCACGACGGAGTTCGGCACGCCGGTCGAACCGCGCAACATCCTGCGGACCATCGAGACCGCGGCGCAGAAGGCGGGCATCGAGGATGTCGGCGTCCACACCCTTCGGCACAGCGCAGCGGTGGCGTGGCTGGAGGCCGGCGTCCACATCAAGGCCGTCGCCGACCTGCTCGGGCACTCCTCGATCAGCATCACGGGCGACATCTACGGGCACACGTCCGACCAGACCACCAGGGCAGCGATTAACGGCCTGTCGGGCACCCTCGGGCTGTGACCAGCAAACGCTGATGGTGGCTCTCGGGCGATGTTTGCTAGTTTGACCCACACGTTGACCCAAACCAGGGTCATTTTCGTGGGTATTCGCTCACGCTCGCTGGCCCCGTATTCTGTTGGGGCACAGTGGGTTACGTGTTTCAGCGGAGGCCAGCGAGTCCCCTTTATTTGACTGGGGGTCAAGTGGTCGCAGGTTCAAATCCTGTCAGCCCGACAAGAGAACTGGCAGGTGAGAGGCGGTTTCGGAGAAAATCCCGGGCCGCCTTTTCTGCAGAGGTGACCAGCTGTACGCCAACCCGTACGCCAACCAGCGGGCGTACCCTTCCGCTCATGGGCAAGCGAGCCAACGGTGAGGGCAACGTCTCCCAGCGGGCAAATGGCACATGGGAGGCGAGGATCACCCATGTCGATCCGGCCACCGGCCAGCACAAGCGACAGTCTTTCTACGGGCCGACAGCTACCAGCGTCCGGGCCAGGCTGAAAGAGGCCCGCAAGCGTATCGACGACGGTGCCCCGTGGTGGATGCCAAACAGACCGTTGCGTCATGGCTGGCGCACTGGCGTGCCACGACGCTGGCAGCTTCCAGCCGGGCCGAGTCCACCAAGGCGCAGTACGCCGATCTCGCCCGCAAGCACCTGGAGCCAGCGCCATTCGGTTCGATCACCCTCGACAAGCTCCGCCCGTCCGACGTCGAGGCGCTGATCCTGGCGATGAGGAGCCAGACAAAGATCAGAGGCGACGACGAAGTGCGGGCGCCGTCCGACTCGACGATCCGCAGCACCTTCGGAGTACTACGACTCGCACTCGACGGAGCTGTGCGCGACGGGTTGCTGGCCAGGAATCCCGCCGCCGCGGTGAAGCGGCCGGGCATCGAGCGCCAGGAGACCAGGCACCTGTCAGCTGACCAGGCACCTGTCAGCGGCCGATGCCGCCAAGGTCCTGAAAGCAGCGGAGGGTATGCGGTACCACCCTGCGCTAGTCCTCATCGCGAGCACCGGACTACGCCGAGGCGAAGCGCTGGCGTTGCGCTGGGAGCACCTCGACCTCAAGGCGGGAACGCTGAGGGTCGCGGCGACCATCGCCCGGGTGGGGAAGAGGTTGGTGACGTCTACTCCGAAGACGGAGCGCTCACGGCGCACGGTGCCGTTGTCGCCGGCAGTCGTGGCCATGCTGCAGAAGCACAAGACACACCAGGCCGAGGAACGCCTCAGGGCGGCCAACGTGTGGGAGGACCACGGCTTGGTCTTCTGTACCGACCAGGTCGCCGTCTTGCCGTCGGACATCTCGGCGAAGGTCTCCGCTATCTTCCGCAACGCCTCGGCCACCTCGTGCCGCTGTATCGGGTCGAGGGCGGCCAAAGTGTCGAGCAGGTCTCCGGTGGAGATCTCCCTGTCCGACATGGTTTCTCTCCGCTGCTATGTGCACCTCTGACGGTTTCTCTGTCAGCATGACGCACGCAGGGTAATGCCGACCTCATCTGGGTGACCGCTAGTGAGGAGATTCTTGGACGGGGAGTTGACGGAGCTGTACTTGGCCCAACGGCAGTTCACGATGTACGGCCCGTCGCACTGGGCGGTCATCGCGGTGTTCGCGATGGGCAGTGTGCTTCTGGTCTGGATCGGGCGCAGGCAGACCGAATCGCGGGGCCGTCGCCTTGGTCGCATCCTTGGCGTGCTGACTGCCGCGATATACGGCGCGGTCCTGATCTACTCACTGATCCCACCCACCATCTACGGGTCGGTACCGCTGAACCTGACCGATCTCGCCACCGGCGCTGCGGCCTACGCCTTGTGGTCACAACGACACTGGGCGTTCGCCCTCACCTACTATTGGGGCCTCGTGCTGAGCACACAGGCGTTGATCTCCCCGGTGCTGACCGGCCCGGATTTCCCCGACTACCGGTTCCTCGGCTTCTGGTCCATTCATCTGCTCGTCGTCTGGGCGGCCATCTACCTGACCTGGGGCCGCAGAACCCGGCCCAGTTGGCGCAGCTACCGCATCGCGGTGATGGTCACCCTGGCCTGGGCAGCAGTCACCTTCACGTTCAACCACATCGCCGGGACCGACTACGGCTTCCTCAACGGAAAACCCCGCACCCCAAGCCTGTTAGACGTGCTAGGTCCGTGGCCGGTGTACCTCCTGACTGCGGCCACACTCATCCTCACCGTGTGGGCACTGATGACCTGGCCGTGGGTCCGTTCCACGAGATCCCGACCGTCGACCAGTTGAGAACAGGTCAGCACCAAATACCCGCTGAAACAACCTGCAACATCGACCGACTCGCCGCTGGGCTCAATCACCCGAGATTAGTTCCTGAGACGAACATTTGAGATAACGGAAGGCCAGGACACGGCGTGCTGACGGTCAGCCCCGACGCCTGTCTCAATTGCGCTCGGTAGCGAGCCATCAGGAGTGGAAGTACATTTCGGGCATTTCGCCGCCGCAGGTGGCGCGGCCCCGCCAGTCGGTTGTGATCACGGTGTCTCCTCTACCCGTAGGGGTAAAGCGGCGGTGGGTACGCAGGCGGGTACCCCTGGCAGATGTGTGTTCCGGGTCGTAGTAGCCGCCGGAACAGGTCTGCGGATAGCCGGGCTGCGGGTTGGCGGGCACGTACGGCTGGCAGATCTGGTGCGATGGGTCGTAATAGCTGCCGGGGTCGCAGGCGTAGCTCGCCGGAGAAAACGCCACGGCCCCAGCCATGAGAGCCAATACCACAGTCAGCATCGAAACCAGACCGATAAGGCGACGGTAGGACATCCTGCGACCTGTCACCAGAAATCTCTCCTACCTACCACGGGGTGTAGATGGTCGGGGTCTGCACCCTGCCGCTTTGGCTTGAGACGGCCCGTCAGTTGCTGGTCGAAGATGGCCATACCGAGCTATCTCACCCGACGCCATGGCTGACACGATCGACGAGTCTGACCTTTAGAATTCATGCCGCTTCCGGGCTGGCCGTGAAACACGATGTCGAGTCGGGGTGAGGGCCGGGCGTAGTCACCGTTGTGGTGGCCTCGCTCGTCAGTAGGTGCGACCACCACGCGGTGGCCATCATGGCGCTACCCGGTGTCTGGCTGACGATCGTCATTCCACCTTCGGCTGGCCAATATGGACGATGCCGACATCGGGTGCGCCGACAGATTCCCGACAAGGGCCTTTGGACCCCGGGCAATCACGCCGGGAATATGCTGCCGTCGCGACGACTTCCCACCCCCGATCGTCCGTTCGGAAGCGCCGAAGCTGTAGGTGGGTTTTCGGGCGCGGGAATCGGACCGTTCTCGGCATACGACGTCCACGACGACTTAGGCGGTGCTATCCATTTCACTCCCAATAGCAGTGGACACCAGTTAGATGAGCGGTTCCTGGATCGACTTTTGCCGCCGCAGCAGCGATAGCCTCATCTCGCGTATCGCCCATACCCCAGTGGGCATGAATGTCGTCATCGAAAACCGCAATGCAGGGACCGCCTGAAGCGAGGATGCGGCATTCCTCGCCGCCAGTTGCCCGACAGTCATTGAGGGCCTCAACGTCAGCGGTGTATGGGGTGATATAGCCCCACCGGAAGTGGACATGATCCTCATCTGGCGACCAAGCGGCGGACACCCACCCGACGTCGGCTAATGCGTGCGGGGCGGTCAAGAGTCCAAACCCTACCAAAGTCACGCCTACGCATGCCACCAGTCGCGCTGCTGATGTGATGCCGCCAGAGACTAAGCCAACCACAATTAACCTCCCCGCTAATTACTCCCTTACGGTGGAAGATAGCGCGGGAATTCAGACCGTGCGCTTGATTTGTTCCTGTGCACACCTGGCTCTTGGCAAGAGGCGATCGCTATGAAGGCTCGGCAGCCCGCTAGGGGGATGACCCATCAGCTCAATAAGGCGATCCGCCGCATCGCGATTACCCAGGTCGCTACGGTGGCCCCGACAAGCAGTAACTGCCCACACCCAGACCGTTCGGGACCGGCAGGACAGCCGTTTTCATCCAATCCTGTCGGTTCTCTGTACTAGCTTGAGCTCGGCGGGGATCGAGTAGAACGGGGAGGGCAGACGCCGATGAATCGAGTCTGTGGTCTCGCAGCGGGTGCTGCTTTCAAGCGTGCCCTCCACCTCGCGAACCGGCCACGGGCAGCACTGGTCGCGATGTTGGCCGTCTTCGTTGTCGTGATCGCGGGCTGCTCCCATACCGAAAACAAGGACCAAAATGACACGGCGAGCGGACGATCGACCCAATTCTCAGGCGCCTCCGACGAGGTGGTGATCGAGGTCTCGAGCGGGGGCGGACTCGCGCCGCCCGTCGTGCGGGTCGGTGACTCGCTGCCACGGGTCTGGATCTCGGGGGACGGCCGCTACCTTCGGCAGCTGGCAAGGGGAGCCGACACGTCGGCGCTCGTCGCATTAGAGGAACGCCGAATCCCCGAGGCAGCCCTTCAGAACCTGCTCGCCGAGGCGAGCGATGCGGGACTCCTCGCCGAGTCGCCGGACTACGGCACCCCTAAAATTTTCGATGCCGTCAACACCCGCATTGTGGTCGTCGCCCAAGGCAGGCGGCACGACGTGCTGGTGCGCGCACTGGGGTATCCCGTCGCCGACCTCGACGCCGCCACCGTCGCGGCACGCGAGCGCGTTTCGCACTTCATCGACGTGCTCGAGCACCCAGAGGGCATCGGCGGTGTCGGCGCACCACGCACGTACACCCCGACGGGGCTGGCGGTCTTCGTGCTCGGACCGGCAGCGGCCTCTGCAGCAACGCCTGCGGCGACGTGGCCGCTCGGCGATCTGGCCACGGTCGGCACGCCGATAGACTGGCCCGTTCCGTCGGCCCGATGCCTCGTCGCGACCGACGCCGAGCGCCAAGCCGTGGAAGCCGCAGCGGCTGGGATCACCCGAAACGCGCCGTGGCGTTCAGGGAATACGCTCTGGGAGATCGCGATTCGGCCCCTGCTCCCCGATGAGCACACCTGCGCCGACGCCGCCAGTTAGGCGGGCCCCACTGTGACCCGCGAGCGGCCAACTCCTGCGCTTCAGTGTCAAGCCGTCAGGATCCCTCGGAGTCGATCCCGTCGGTGATCGACACCAGAGTCACTCCCCGCTTGCTCAGCTCTTGGACGGTCTGCAGGATGTGGATCATGGTGCGGCCCAGCCGGTCGAGCTTCCAGACCACCAAGGTGTCGCCAGGGCGCACGTAATCGATGAGAGCCGCCAGGCCCGGCCGGTCATCACGCGCCCCGGACATCGTGTCGCTGAAGACTTTCGCCACCCCGGCGGCCTCTAGGGCCTCGTTCTGTTGGTCGAGGGTTTGGGCGACGGTACTTACTCGGGTGTAGCCCACCCGAGTACCGGTGGTCACGGCCGTCTCTGAAATCCCTCGTCCCATAAAGGCTTCCAACGCTGTTTTCGGGGCCGGGCATTTCCGAGACGAACATATGAGACACCCCGACCTCGGAGAACGCCACGGACCCAGCCGGCTCGGCGGGTGTCTCGTATGTGGTTGTGAGCTCAACCAGTCAGCGCATCAACGCAGTCCGATGATGTGTCGATGGAGGTTGATGTGAGTCCTGTGGGGTTTAGCGTCGAACAGCAGAATCTGATCTGGGCAATGTGGCGGCGCGGAGATGCGATCCGCGAGATGGAACGCACGCTGGGCGAGACGCTGCCCCGGATCCGGCGATACCTGCGTCAATGGGGCGGCATCCCGCCAATCCCACGGCAGCGCAGAGCCAATCAACTGAGCCTGGCTGAGCGTGAGGAGATCTCCCGCGGGATCGCGGCCGGCCTGTCGGCACGGGCGATCGCACGGTGGATCGACCGACCGTCGTCGACGGTTTCGCGGGAGATCGCCCGCAATGGTGGGCGCCACGCCTATCGGGCACTGGTCGCCGACGCGGCGGCATTCGAGCGGGCGCGGCGCCCGAAACCAAGCAAGCTCGCGACCCACCCGGAGCTACGTGGTGTGGTGGCCGACAAGCTGGACGACGACTGGTCACCACAGCAGATCGCCCAGTGGCTGGGGCGGGAGTTTGGCGGTGATGCGGCGATGCAGATCTCCCATGAATCGATCTATCGCGACCTGTATATGCCGTCGCGGAAAGTGTTTGACGCCAGTATGTTCCACTGCCTGCGAAGCGACCGTTCGATCCGACGGCCGCGCGGAAAGAAGCGTTCACACGGTCGCGGCCAGATCCGGAATATGGTCTCCATCCGCGAGCGGCCGACCGATGCCGACACCCGGCAGGTGGCCAGGCATTGGGAGGGTGATCTTGTATTTGGAGCGCGCCCATCGGCGGTTGCCACCCTCGTTGACCGCTCCACGCGCTTCGCGATGGTCGTCGCGCTGCCCGACGGCAACAAGGCCGACGCGGTGGCCCGCGCGCTGATCGACCACATGGCTCGGCTGCCCGCATACCTGCGGCGTTCGTTGACCTGGGACCGCGGCAGCGAGATGGCGCAGCACTCGGTAATCACGACGGCGCTGGCACTGCCAGTGTTCTTCTGCGACCCGCACCACCCATGGCAGCGCGGCACCAACGAGAACACGAACCGATTGCTGCGGCAATATCTGCACAGGAACGCCGACCTGGCTACGCTCACCCAGGACCAGCTCGATGCAATCGCTGCGAAACTCAACCAGCGCCCGCGCCGAGTGCTCGGCTGGGCCACCCCGGCAGGCGTTCGGTGCTGCCGAGCCGAAACCGATGCTGCTTGGGCCTGCCTAGTCGGAGCGGTTCGCGGCTGCGATCATGACTAGGTGGCCGCCGGTGGACTTCCCAAGCTCGACGTCGCCCGCGTGCACCGCTGGTGCGCCGGTCAGGTCCCCGACCACATTCGCGACGAGATCCGCGTCGAATGCGACGTCGCCCCAAGACATCTGACCATTTGCGAATGCCGACCGCCCTGGCGGGAGGACTTCGGCCCCGACTGGACCAGATTCCCGGTCGCCCGGCTGCACTACACCAAGTCCACCGGACTATGGACGCTCTACTGGCGTGACCGGAATCTGAAATACCACCGCTACGACCGTCTGGACCCCAGCCCCAGAGTCCAGGACCTACTCGACTACCTCGACGAACGAGCCGACCCAATCTTCTGGGGCTAACGAGCGGCTAACCTGATCCAACCGATGCACTGACCGGCTGAGCTCAAGGTCGTTTGTGAGACAGCCGGTTGTGTGAAGCTCTGGTGTTGAACGTGTGAGGCGCTAGGGGTGTGAATCACCAAGCTGCAGAGTGGCAATATCGATAGCCGTGGCACGCTCCATCGCCCCCGCGGAGATATCCCCGCGGCCGGGCGCGCTGTTGGGTGTGCTTGGTGACGTGGCGTGGCAGGAAATCGTGACGGTCATGTCTGCGCCACCGTTGACGACGTCGACGGCGCCCAACGTATCGAACTTGCCGGTCGGGTAGTTTCGGCTAGTCGTCCGGTAGACGGGCTCAGGGGCCATTACGTCAGAGAATGGACTGCCCCCAGCGGTCAGCCGAGGATCGGGAAGCGGCGTTTGGCGGCCAGCTCGTCGAGCCCCTTCTGCATGACGCGGCGCACGTGTGCGTCGACTTCATCGACGTCGGGATGCTCACCGAACTGTGCGACGATGTCGATCGGTGCGAGCACCCGGGCGACGATCTTGGTGGGCAGCGGCATATTGGGCGGACCCACGAGGCTCAGCCCGAACGGGAAGCCGAACGTGATTGGGAGGATCTCCGACCTGAGCAGCTTGTTCAGCCGAAGGGCTCGCGCCAGCAAGGTGCCGCGAGACAGGTACAGCTGGTTCTCCTGGCCGCCGATGAACACCACCGGCACGATCGCAACCCCGGCGTCGATGGCCGTCCGGGCGTATCCGGTGCGGCCGCAGAAGTCCACGACGTTCCTAGACCAGGTCGGCCGATAGGCTTCATAGTCACCGCCCGGGAAGACCATGACCACGGCCCCGGCGCGCAACGCCGTCGCGGCGTTGTCACGGTTGGCGTGGATGGCGCCGATGCGCCGCAACAGCTCGGCGGTCGGGCCGACCAACATGATGTCGTGGGTAAGGAAGTAGATCGGCCGGTCGTAACCGAACGTATCGTAAAAGTCGACAGCGAACACCGGCGGATCCATCGGGAGAAAGCCACCGGAATGATTCGCCACTACCAAAACCCCACCGGGCGGCAACAGGTCCAGGCCGCACACTTCCGACCGGAAATACCATTTAACAATCAACCGGAACAGTCCGACCACGCGCTTGGTCACGCCGGGATCCCACTTGGGGATCTCCGGATTTTCAATATCGTTGCTGCTCACGGCTAGCCCCACACCTGTAGTTGGAATGGCTGCGACTGACTAGGGCCCGTTGGCCTCGAATGGACACCTTCGCAAGCGCCTGGCCTGGCACCGATCGCGTTGGCGATGCGGCCATCTTCGTCGTCGGCCTCGCTGGCGCAC